>NZ_JCAJZV010000010.1:0-194766 GCF_059510435.1 Streptomyces sp. NTD107
GTGTCGGACGCCATCAGGGGACGCAGCTTCGGAACGGCCCCGGTACCGCTGTCGGTGCTGGACCTGGCCACCGTGGGCAGCGGGCGGACGTCGACGCAGGCACTGGCCACCTCCGTGGAGCTGGCCAAGCTCACCGAGCGGCGCGGGTACCACCGGTTCTGGGTGGCCGAGCACCACTCGATGCCCGGCGTCGCCAGCTCCGCGCCGGCCGTGATCCTCGCCCATCTCGCCGCGCACACCGAGCGGATCCGGCTCGGCTCCGGCGGGGTCATGCTGCCCAACCACGCGCCGTTGGTGATCGCCGAGCAGTTCGGCACCCTGGAGGCCCTGGCGCCCGGCCGGGTGGACCTGGGGCTTGGCCGGGCGCCCGGCACCGATCAGGCCACCGCCGCCGCGCTGCGCCGGGGCCGTGCCGATGGTGCGGATGAGTTCCCTGAGCAGCTGGCCGAGCTGGTGCGGTTCCTCGACGACGACTTCCCGCAGGAGCACCCCTACTCCCGGATTCATGCCGTCCCGGGGCCCATTCAGGGGCGGGTCCAGGGCGGGACGCAGTCCGACCGCCGGCCCTCGGTGTGGTTGCTGGGGTCCTCCGGGTTCAGCGCGCAGCTGGCCGGGCGGCTGGGGCTGCCCTTCGCGTTCGCCCACCATTTCTCCTCGGCTCACACGCTTCCCGCTCTTGAGTTGTACCGGCACTCCTTCCGCCCCTCCGAGGTGCTGTCCGAGCCCTACTCCCTGATCGGGGTCAACGCCCTGGCCGCCGAGGATCCGCGCGAGGCCCACCGGCAGGTGCTGACCGGTGCGCTGTCGATGGTCCGGCTGCGCACCGGCCGGCCGGGTCTTGTGCCCAGCCCGGAGGAGGCCGAGGCGTACCCGTACAGCGAGATGGAGCAGAGCGTGGTGGATGAGTGGCTGAGCAATGTGGTCTACGGGACCCCCGAGACGGTACGCGACGGACTGGACGCGCTGGCCAAGCGCACCGGGGTCGATGAACTCATGCTCACCTCCATGGGGCACGGCGCCGATGCCCGGCTGCGGAGCTACGAGCTGATCGCCGACGTCTACCAGCAGGGCTGATCTGCTCCGGCCTCAGTGGGCCGTGTCGGTGTGCCACAGGAGCCTTCCGTCCGCTGACCGGATTTCCACGTCGCCGGTGGTGCGGGCGGTCAGGGTGGCTCCCGGCTCGCCGGTGGTGGGGGTGGTCCATACGGGCTCGCCCTCGTCCGTGAGCAGGGCCAGTTCGCCTGTCGGTTTGAATTGGGCCAGCACCGCTCCGCTGTTGGTGGTGGAGCGCCAGCGTTCGGTTTCGTGTGCGTCGTGGACGGTGAGGTCGCCACTCTCCTGGAAGCGGAGGCGGGCCTTTCCCGAGCTGATCACTTCGCCGCGCCGCAGGGTGAGGGGAGGGGCGAAGACCTGGTCCTCCAGTGGGCCGCCGCCCACCGGAATGATCCCTTCCGCCAGCCATTTCAGGGCGGAGAGCGAGGGGACGAAGGTGTAGAGGGCGCCCTCGGTGCGGACGAACTTCCTGAAGTCCAGGGGATGGAAGCCGGACTCTCCGGTCGGGAAGGACGCCGGGCCCTCACCGCCGATCACCGGGTCACGGCCGACGGGGCTGTGCCGTTCGGGGAAGTTCCCGGCGTCCACCCAGGTGCGCTGGATGAACTCGAACTGGGCGATGAGATCCGACTGGTAGCTGATGAACAGCAGGCCCCGGGCGGCGTCCGGTTGTCCCGGGTCGTAGGGCGGGCCGAAGGGGATGCCCCGGCGCAGCACCCGGCGGCCGTCCAGGATGCCCTGCTGGGCCAGCGGCTCCTTGTCGTTCTCGGTGGCCTTGAGGCCGTCCCTGGGGTTGGTCTTGCGCAGATGGGAGAAGAGCGGGGTGATCCGGCCGTCCAGGTCGTCCGCGAACGAGATGTCGTTGGTCGCCGCCGCGCAGGGTGGGAGGGGGATGTCGCGGTCCGGTGAGTGGCACACGGGGGTGCCGGAGGGCCAGCGGCCCATCAGCCGGGCGGCCAGCCATTCCCTGGTGGCGCCGGGCGGGATGGCCCCGGACCGGCGTAGCGCTTGTGCTTGTTCCTCGGCCTGGGTCCACCAGCCGGCCACGTCCTGGGCGAGGCGGCGGATCACCTGGAAGGTGCCGTCCCGCATCCAGCCGGGCAGCCAGGTCGCCACCCGGTGGTCGGGTTCGTGGCCGATCAGGAATTCGCCGGCCGCGATCATCCGGGTGCCGGGTTTGCCCTTCTGGTGGACCGGGTCGGCCGGGTCGGGTGGATCGAAGCCCCGTACTCCCGGCTGGCTGATGCCGTCCCGGAAGCCGAAGTGTTCCTGGCCGCGCCGCGCGCCCGGCAGGGTGGCGCCGCGCTGTTCGAAGACGAGGTGCACCTTGTGCCGCGCGCACTCGGCGCGCTCCTCCTCCACGGCGCCGCGCAGTTCGCCCGGCCGGTCGGCGGCCAGGGTCAGTACGGCGTGCACCGGCTCCTGGTGCCCGGCGCCGAACAGCCAGTGGGCCGGGTCGCTCGCACCCGTGTCGCCCAGCAGTTCCTTGCGGCGCGCGCAGCCCTGTGCCAGCGCCTCCTGGGTGCTGCCGGCCGGCACATCGGTGAGCGGATCGCCGCCGATCAGTTCGGCGAGCCCCGGGTAGGTGAGCCCCACGCCCCGCCACACCGCCGTCGTGCCGGCCGGGTCGGCCCCGTCCGCGATGCGCCTGGCCCGGCTGAAGGCCGCGTTGAACGCGGCCACTTCCGAGGTGGTGGCGATGCGGTGGCGCAGCCGGCCCAGCCACTGCCGCGCCTGTCGGCGGTCGCCGAAGCGCAGCAGCAGGAGCCGGGTGTGGTCCTTCTTGAAGCCCGCCAGGATGTCGCCCTGGATGTTGGTGCTGTCCCGCAGCGTCGGCTCGTCGGCCGGCGCGTTCCGCGGCTCGTTCCGCGGCTCGTTCGACTGTTCGTCGGTCCCCATGGCACGCCCCCCGTGCGTCGGTTCAGCCACTCCCCAATGGTGACTGTGTGTTTCTATTCGCACGGATTACGTTACCCAAAGTGAAGGCAGTTGGGGTGATCCGGGAGCAGGATCACCCCAACGAGTGGTCAGCGCTATGTCTGATTGACGGCCGCGTACTCCTCAGCCAGCTCCGCGTCCACCCGGTCCCCGCCCTGGGTGCGCCACGTCCGCACCGCGTCGTCCCACCGCTTCATCGAGTCGTGCCCCTGCACCACCGAAATCACCGTGTCCTCCCACATTTTGCGCATCCTGGTGTAAGGGCGCAGCGAGTCCCGCACCACCAGACCACTGGTCAGCGGCGCGATCCCGGTCTCCACATCCTGCGTCTGGAAGGCGTGCACCCGCCGCACCGCGTCCGGATTGCCCGGGTAGAAGTGCACCGGCGGCGGCGCGGTGATGTACTTCACCGGCACCGTGCTCGGGTTCTCCGTCTTCGCCAGCTCCGTCAGCTCCAGATCCCCGTCCACCCGCTCGAAGTGCTGCCCCTCCACCCCGTAGTACGTCCGCTCGTACTCCGTGGTCCCGAACGGCGCCGCCAGATAGTTCATGATCCGCAGCATCAGCCGGATCCGCTCCGGCGCGGCCGGCTTCACCAGCGTGTAGCCGTACGTCCCGCCGCTGAAGTGCGAGGAAGCCCCGGCCCCCAGGCCGGTCGGCGGGCGGAGCAGATCCACCGTGAACGCGTCCCCCACGGCGATGTTCGCCGCCTGGTACCCCGGCAGATTGTCCAGCTGCGCGCGCACCGTCCCGTTGAAGAACAGCGACTTCATCGTCTCGGTCGGCATGGTGGCCGTGCCCGGGTAGTACACCTTCTCCGTCTGGTGCAGCCGCCGCGCGAACTCCACCGCCGCCCGGTACTCCTCCGTCAGCTCCGCCTTGACGAACTCCCCGTCCCGCAGCCCGTACAGATTCGGCGCGCCGTGCCACGACGCCAGCAGCGGCACCCCGAACAGCCAGCCGCCCGACGCCACCCCGAAGCCGTACCGCTTGCCCTCCGTGGCCCGCTTGAGGGTGTCGGTGAACTCCTCCGCCGTCCAGTCGTTGTACGTGCCCTCCGCCAGCCGGGTCATCTCCTCCTGGTTGGACAGGATCGCCGAACCGGTCCGTGGCCGGGTGATCGGGACGCCCCGGATCCTGCCGCCCATCAGCCCCATGTCCCGCCAGGCATAGGTCGGCAGATTCGCCAGGTTCGGGTAGTCGCGCACCGCCGGGCCGGCCAGGTGCTCGCTCAGGTCCGCCGCCACATTCGCCGCGTAGTCGGCGATCCGCGGGATCCAGTTGCGCACCATCACCAGGTCCGGCATGTCGCCGCTGGCCATCATCGTGGCGAGCTTCGCGCTGAGGTTGCCGCTGGGGACCAGTTGCAGCTTCAAGTTGACGCCCAGCGCCTCGTTCAGCGCCGCCCAGTAGCGGTTCGAGCCGGGCCCGCGCGGCGGCGCCTCGTACGTCTCCACCATCGCGGTCACCGTCTCACCGCCGCCCGGCCGCTCCGGCACCGAGGTCGCCAGCCGGTCCGGATAGCGCAGGAATCCGGCGTCCACCCCGCGCGGATCGGGCGGCAGATCGGGGCTGGGCCCCGCCACCGGTACGTACTCGGGCCACGGTACGGGCTCGGTCCCGGCGTTGCGGGCGCTGCGCACCTGGGAGGTGGCGCAGCCCACCAGCGCGGGCCCGGCGGCCAGCGCGGCGGAGGCGCCGAGGGAGGCGCGCAGGAAGCGGCGCCGGGAGGGGGCCTTGGCAGGCGGGTTCGCGGTCATGGTGTCCGGCCTCCGGGTCAGCTCTTGATGGCGCCGGTCAGCACGCCCTTGGTGAAGTACTTCTGGATGAAGGGGTAGATGATCAGGATCGGGATCACCGCGACCACCACCGTGGCCATCTGGTACGTCTGCGGCGCCGCGATCGCGCCCGAGTCGGACAGGGCGTCCGTCGTGTTGCCGCCCAGGTTGGCGCCCTTGGTGACCACCGTCTGGAGCACCGCCTGGAGCGGCCACTTCGAGGAGTCGTTGAGGTAGAGGATCGCGGAGAAGAAGCTGTTCCAGTAGCCGACCGCGTAGAAGAGGCCGATCACCGCGATCACCGCCTTGGACAGCGGCAGCACGATGCGCAGCAGCACGGTGAGTTCGCCGGCGCCGTCGATGCGGGCGGCGTCGTACAGCTCCTGCGGCAGCCCCTGGAAGAAGCCGCGCATGATGACCAGATTGAAGACGTTGATGGCCACCGGCAGGATCAGTGACCAGTACGAGTCGAGCAGCCCCAGGCCCTTGACCACCAGGTAGCCGGGCAGCATCCCGGGCGGGAAGAGGAAGGTGAACAGCACCATCAGCAGCAGCGGCTTGCGCAGGCTGAAGTGCTCGCGGGAGAGCACATAGGCGAGGGTGATGGTGCCGAACAGGCTGACCGCCGTGCCCACCACCGTGATGCCCACGCTCACCACCAGCGAGCGGGTGATGGTGCCGCCGGAGAGGATGTCCTGGTACGCCTGGAGCGTCGGCTCGGTGGGGAAGAGCACCCAGCCGCCGTTGGCCGTCACCTCGGCCGGGGAGGCGAGCGAGGTGGAGACCACCACCAGGATGGGGACGAAGATCAGCGCGCAGATGATGACCAGCGAGACCGCCTTGCCCGCCTGGGTGAGCGGGTGCGGCTTCTCCATCCAGGACGGGCGGTGCTCCTTGGGGCCCGCGACGCGGTCGAGCAGACTGTTCTGGCTCACTTGTAGACCCCCTGCTCGCCCAGCCGGTGCGCGATCTTGTTGGCGCTGAAGACCAGCGCGGCGCCGACGACGCCCTTGAAGAGGCCGGCCGCCGCCGAGTAGCCCCAGTCGGCGCCGAGCACGCCCTGGTAGTAGACGAAGGTGTCGAGCACCTCGCCGGCCTCGGGGCCCACCGCGTCGCGTTGCAGCAGGATCTGTTCGAAGCCGACGGTGAGGATGTCGCCGAGCCGCATGATCAGCAGCAGGATGACGATGGGCCGGATCGCGGGCAGCGTGACGTGCCAGAAGCGGCGGCGCGGGCCCGCCCCGTCGAGGGCGGCCGACTCGTACAGATCCTGGTTCACCTGGCTGAGCGCGGCCAGGAAGATGATCGTGCCCCAGCCGCAGTCCTTCCAGATGATCTGGACGACCATGAGCGGCTTGAACGCGTCGGGGTTGGACAGCACGTCCGTCACGAAGGCCACATTGCCGCCGAACATGCCGGTCGGGCCCAGCAGTTGCTGGAACAGGGCCACCACGATGACCCAGGACAGGAAGTGCGGCAGGTAGACGACCGACTGGATGAGCTTGCGGACCCCGCCGCGCGCCAGGCTGTGCAGCAGCAGCGCCAGGGCGAGCGGCAGCGGGAAGAAGAACACCAGTTGGAGTACGGCGAGGGCCAGGGTGTTCCAGGCGGCCTGCCAGAAGGCGGCGTCCTCGAACATCCGCTGGAAGTTGTCCAGACCGACCCAGGGGCTCTCCCACAGGCCCTGGAAGGGCACGAAGTCCTTGAAGGCGATGACGTTGCCGAACAGGGCGGCGTAGTGGAAGACCACGAAGTACGCGATGCCGGGGACGGCGAGCAGCAGCAGGGTGCGCTGGCCGCGCAGTTGCCGTCGCCAGCGGGCGGCGCGCGGCTCCCGTCCGCCGGTGCCGGGGCCGCCGGGTGGTGGCGGATCGGGCGGGTCGGCGGACGGGGCGGGGGAACCGCCGGCCTGCTCGACGGTGCTCGTCATCGAACACTCCCTCAGCTCAGAGCGATCTGCCCAACGGAACCAACAGATTCAAACGATTCACGGAAGGTAGAGCGATTGCTGGGAGAGGTCAACAGTTCGGACAGAAATGCCAGTTGAGAGGGGTAGCAAACGTATCGCTGCGATGATCCGCCACGGGGCCCAGGAGCGGCGGTGCACCCAGTAACAGACAGAAACAAACGGTCGTATCGTCGTACGCCGCTACGCGGTCGCCGCCTCGAAGACCGCCGTCACCGGCGCGTGGTCCGACCAGCGCGCCCCGTGCTCGGCGGCCCGCTCCACGTACGCCTTGACGCACCGCCCGGCCAGCCCCGCAGTCGCGGCGAGCAGATCGATCCGCCAGCCCGCGTCGTTGTCGAAGGCCCGGCCCCGGTAGGACCACCAGGAGTACGGGCCCTCCTGCCCGGGATGCTGCGCCCGCACCACATCGGTGTAGCCGCCCTCGCCGGCCGCGAACACCCGGGAGAGCCAGGCGCGTTCCTCCGGAAGGAAGCCGGAGTTCTTGCGGTTGGCGCGCCAGTTCTTGAGATCGGCCTCCTGGTGGGCGATGTTCCAGTCGCCGCACACCAGCACCTCGCGCCCCTGCTCGGCGGCGCGCCGCCGCAGCCCGATCAGATACGGCAGGAACGCCGCCATGAACCGCTCCTTCTCCTCCTGCCGTTCGGTGCCCACCTCGCCGGAGGGCAGATAGAGGCTGGCGACGGTCAGGCCCGGCAGGTCGGCTTCCAGATAGCGCCCGGAGTCGTCGAACTCCGCGACGCCGAACCCGGTGCGCACCGCGTCCGGCTCGCGCCGGGTGAGCAGCGCCACCCCCGCCCGGCCCTTGGCGGCGGCCGGCGCCCAGAAGGCGTGCCAGCCGGCCGGCTCCCGTACCTCCTCGGACAGCTGCGCCCGCTCGGCGCGCACCTCCTGGAGGCAGACCACATCGGCCTCGGTGGTGGCCAGCCACTCCCGGTAGCCCTTGGCGGCGGCGGCCCGCAAGCCGTTGACGTTGACCGTGGTGACGGTGTGCTGCACGGTGAGTGTCCTCCCGGCTGATGCCGTTGTACGGGGATACGCGGATTCCGCGCGAACCTACCGCACCGCATCAGCCGGGGGATAACTGCCCAGAGTGTGATCAATCGCCCTACTTGATGTGGTCCACCTTCTTGTCGCCCGCCGCGAGCGACCGCACCGCGCCGTCGTCGCCCGCGCCGCTGCTCCCGGCCTCCAGCCGCAGGTCAACGGCTTGGGCCTGTCTGATGGATAGCGCCGGTTGGGCCCGCGGCGTCTGGTGCGGTGCATCGCAAGGCGGAGGGGCGTCCTCGTAGTGGGCTACTTGGGCGTCTCGACAACGCAGCGAGGTGCCGTGCCAGGCGGTGCGGGCCAGGCGGGATCCATCAGACAGGCCCTATGCCCTCCCGGGTGAGATAGCTCACCTGCTGCCCGGCCCGGAGCGTTCCCAGGCCGAGATCCGCCGGCGCCGCGGGGTCCACGGCGATGTCGGCGCCGTCCCGCTCGGGGCCGATCAGCCACTGCCCGGCGGCGTTCCGCCCCTTCACCGTGCCCGTTTCGCGCTCCGCCATGCCCACTCCCCGGTTCTCATGTCGTGGTGGTGCCCGTAGGGGAGTGGTTCCCCGGTGCGGTGCCGTCGCAACACCCCCGGTTTGTACGATGAACTGCATGAAGCTGGTGACGGTCCGGTTCGACCACCCCGATGCCCGGAAGCTCAACGACCGGGTCCAGGCGGAGTACGCCGAACGCTACGGGGACGACGGCGATCTCACCCCGCTCGCCCCCGAGATGTTCGACCCGCCGGCCGGCCTGTACGTCCTGGCGTACGACACCGACGGCACCGTCGTCGGCACCGGCGGCTGGCGCTCCCACGACGAGGACTCGCTCGCCGAGGGCTACGCCCTCGGCGACGCCGAGATCAAGCGGATGTACATCATCCCCGAGGCCCGCGGGCACGGCTTCTCCCGGCGGATTCTGGCCCACCTGGAGGAGACCGCCCGCGCCGCCGGCCGGCACCGGATGGTGCTGGAGACCGGCACCAAGCAGCCCGAGGCGATCCGCCTGTACGAGTCCAGCGGCTACGCGGCGGTCCCGGACGAGGCCAAGTTCGGCTACTACCGCACGTACGACACCAGCCGCTGCTACACCAAGCCGCTGGGCTGAGTCAGGCCGCCATCGCCGGGCTCGGGGCGGCGGGCGGGCCGGCCGGCTCGGGGACGGGCGGGCGGCGGCGGGCGTGGGCCACGGCGACCGTGGTCAGCCCGGCCAGGCTCCAGGCGGTGAGCACCACCAGGGGGTACGTCGCCCCCGCGCCGTCGAAGAAGGACACGTCGCGCAGCAGGGTCGCCCCGGAACCGGTGGGCAGCAGCTGGCCCAGCGTGCCGACCGGGCTCGGCAGCATCTCCGGTGCCGAGGTGGCGCCCGACCAGGGGTTGCCCAGCAGCATCAACAGCAGCGCGCCCAGCCCGATGCCGCGCGGCCCGAGCAGCGCCGCGAACCCGGCCACCGTCGCCCCGCCGGCCAGCGCCATCAGGCCCAGCGCCCCGGCCACCGTCCACCAGTCGCCGGTCAGGGCGCCCAGCCAGCTGTGCCCGATCAGTGCCCCGGCCACGCCGATGAGGGCGGCCGTACCGATCAGCGCGGCCGGCGCGTACCGGCCGCGCAGGCGCAGCAGGGTGACGAGGGCGCCCAGCGCGATGCCGGCCATCGCCATGGGCAGCACGCTGACGCCGAAGACGGCGCCGCGCGGGTCGGCGGCCGGGGCCGGTACGACATCGGTGACGGTCAGTGCGGTGCCCTCGGGCAGCCCCTGGGCGGCGACCTGCTCCAGCAGCAGCGCGACGCTGGGTCCGGCGGCGGTCGCGGTCAGCAGCTGGGCGCCGTCGGGGTCCAGCACCAGCGCGCCGTAGATGTCCCGGTCGTGGATCGCGGCGGTGGCGGCTTCGGCGTCCGGGTAGCGGTGGACGTCGAACGCCCCGTCGCGGGCTTCGAGTCCGGCCACCACGGGGGCGGTCGCCTCGGCGGGTCCCGCCACGCCGAGCGGCAGGTCGTTGGGGGCGGTTCTGGCGGCGGGCCAGGCGAAGGCCCACAGGACGAAGGTGATGGCGAGCGGCAGCGCCACCACGACGGTGATCAGCTTCCGGGTCTGGGAGGGCGGCATGGTCGGTGCTCCGGCTTCTAAAGAGAATGAGCATTCGTTTTACGACCGGGGATCGCCCCTTGTCAAGAAGGAACGTTCGTTTTAGGCTCCACCCCGTGGCCCGTGTCTCCCAGGAACATCTCGATGCCCGCCGCCGGCAGATCATGGAGGGCGCCGCGCGCTGCTTCGCGCGCGACGGCTTCCACGCCACGTCCATGCAGGACGTGCTCAAGGAGACCGAGCTCTCCGCCGGGGCGGTCTACCGCTACTTCCCCTCCAAGGACGCGATCATCGGCGCGCTCGCCCTGGAG
This sequence comes from Streptomyces sp. NTD107, assembly GCF_059510435.1. Taxonomy (NCBI): domain Bacteria; kingdom Bacillati; phylum Actinomycetota; class Actinomycetes; order Kitasatosporales; family Streptomycetaceae; genus Streptomyces; species Streptomyces sp. NTD107. The sequence continues at coordinate 10,162 of NZ_JCAJZV010000010.1, forward strand.
GTCCTGGAACGGGTCGGCGGCGCCTTCGCCCGCGCCGCCGCCCACCCCGAACACCCCGCCCACCCCGGCGACACGCTCGCCGACACCCTGGAAGGGGTACTGGCCACCCTCGACGTACCGCCGTCCCTGATCATCCAGGTCTGGGCCGAGACCCTGCGCAACCCCGAACTCGCCGCCATCCTCCACCGCGGCATCAACGCGGTGATCGGCTCCTGGACCGCCATCGTCGAGGGCTACCAGAAGCAGGGGCTCATGCGCGACGACATCCCCGCCGGGCATGTGGCCCGCACCATCGCCGCCTGCGCCCAGGGCTTCCTCACCCAGCGCGCCCTGATCACCCCCGATCTTCAACCCGACGTGCTGCGCAACGGTCTTCGGGGGCTGACCTCCTTGACCATAGACTGATGCCTTTGGAGGCGTTCCGATGGCGGAAGGTTCGTGGTGGGCACAGCGGCGGGGGCGGCGGGGCAGGGTGAGCGGGATCCGTCCGCCGAGCTGCTGACGGAGGCCGCCGCCGCCTTCGGGCTGCTGGCCTCCACCGCCCGGCTGCACATCGTGTGGGCGCTCGCCGAGGGCGAGAGCGACGTCAGCGGCCTCGCCGAACGCGTCGGCGGGACCCTCCCGGCCGTCAGCCAGCATCTGGCCAAGCTCAAGCTGGCCGGCCTGGTGCGGTCCCGGCGCGAGGGCCGCCGGGTGGTCTATCTGGTGGACGATCCCGATGTGGTCACCGTGGTACGGCTGATGGTCGGCCAGCTCGCCGACCGCACCGGCGGCCGGAACGGCAGGAGTGGCCGGACCGCCGTCCCCCCGGCGCCCCGGCGCGCGCATGGCCTGGGCATCTGAAGCGTCCGCGCGCCCCGCCGCGCCCCCGCACCACCACCTCGCCGCACCCCCGGGAGCCCCCGACCCCGCCGCCCTCGGCCGGCTCACCACCCTCGAAGTCCTGCGCGCCCTGGACACCTCACCGCGCGGCCTCGACGAACCGCAGGCCCAGCACCGCCTGGAGCGGTACGGCGAGAACGCGCCCCCCGCCGCCCGCCCGCCCGGCACCGTCCGGCGCTTCGCCCGCACCCTGCGCGACCCGTTCAGCGCCGTGCTGCTCGTCCTCGGCGTGGTCTCCGCCGGGGTCTCCGCCTGGGCGACCGCCGCCGTCATCACCGTGCTGGTGGTCATCAGCTGCGCGCTGCGCGCCGCCGGCGAACACCGCGCCGACCGCGCCGCCGCCGCACTGCGCGAACTGACCGCCGCCACCGCGACCGTACGCCGCCGCCCCACCCCCACCGCCGCCCCGCGGGTCCGCGAACTGCCCGTGGACCAGCTCGTGCCCGGCGACGTGGTGCTGCTGGCGCCCGGCGACGTGGTGCCCGCCGACATCCGGCTGCTGCGCGCCACCGGACTGACCGTGCACCAGCCCGCCCTCACCGGCGAATCGACCCCCGTCCCCCGGACCGCCGTGGACACCCCGCCGCCGGGGGAGCTGCCCCAGCAGCCGCAACTGTGCCTCCAGGGCGGCAGCGTGGCCACCGGCAGCGGTACGGGGGTGGTGGTCGCCACCGGTGCGGCCACCTTCGGCGCCCAGCAGTCCCGTACCGTCCCGGGCCGCGCCGCCGGCACCGCCTTCCACCAGGCGATGGGCGGTGTCTCCTGGACCCTGATCCGGCTGATGCTGTGCGCCGCCGGGCTGGTGCTGGCCGCGCACACCGTGCTGCGTGGCCCGGCCCTGGACACCGTGCCGCTCGCGGTGGCCGTCGCCGTGGCGCTCACCCCCGAGATGCTGCCGGTGGTGGTGAACGTGTCGCTGGCCCGGGGCGCGGTGCGGCTTGCCCGGGAGCGCTCGGTGATGGTCCGCCGGCTGCCCGCGCTGCACGACCTGGGCGCCATCGAGGTGCTGTGCACCGACAAGACGGGCACCCTCACCCGGGACCGTCCGGTGCTGGAGCGCGCGCTGGACGCCCTGGGCCGCCCCGACCCCGAGGTGCTGCGCTGGGCCGCCGTCAACGCCCACTGGACGCTCCAGCTGGCCGAACTGCCCGCCCCCGACCCGCTGGACGAGGCCATCCTGCGGGCGGGCGATCCCGGCCGGCTGACCGGGATCGCGGCACTGCCCTTCGACCCGGTACGCCGCCGGGCCACCGCCGTGGTCCGCGAGCCGGACCGGCCCGGCACCCACACCGTGGTCGTGAAGGGCGCGGTGGAGGATGTGCTGCCCTGCTGCACGCGCCTGCGTACGGGGGCGGGGGAGGAGCGCGCGCTGGACGAGATACGCCGGGCCGAGGTGCTCGCGCTCGCCGACCGCCAGGCCGCCGCCGGGCTGCGGCTGCTCGCCGTCGCCATCGCCCGCCGCCCCGGCCGTACCGCCGCCCGCACCGCGATCGCGACCGCGTCCGAGCGCGAGCTGACCCTGCTGGGCTTTGTCGCCCTGCGCGACGAGCTGGCCCCGGGCGCCGCCGAGGCGCTGGCCGCGCTCGCCCGGCACGGGGTGGCCGTCAAGGTGCTCACCGGCGACCACCCGGCCACCGCCGCCCGCGCCTGCCGCGATCTCGGACTGGACCCGGGCCCGCCGGACGCCGTGGTCACCGGCGCCCACACCGACACCCTCGACGACGCCGAACTGGCCGCACTCGCCGGCGCCCGTACCGTTTTCGCCCGCTGCACCCCCGCCCACAAGGCACGCGTCGTGGAGGTGCTGCGCGCCGCCGGGCGCCCCACCGGCTTCCTGGGCGACGGGGTCAACGATCTGCCCGCCCTGCGCGCCGCCGATGTCGGTATCTGCCCGCTCGGCGCGGCCGAGGTGACCCGGGAGAGCGCCGATGTGGTGCTCGCGGGCAAGGATCTCACCGCGATCGACCGCGCGGTGTCCTGCGGCCGGGACACCACCCGCAACATCACCACCTATCTGCGGGTGGTGCTCTCCTCCAACCTCGGCAATGTCATCGCGATGCTGGTGGCCGGGCTGCTGCTGCCGTTCCTGCCGATGCTGCCGCTCCAGGTGCTGGCCCAGAATCTGTGTTTCGACGCCGCCCAGCTGGCCTTCGCCTTCGACCGGGCCGGGCCCCGTGGCGCGGCCGGTACCGGCGCGGCCCGCTCCCGCCCCACCGGGCTGCGCCCGCGTGCCTTCGCCGCCTTCGTGCTGCGCTTCGGCGCCCTGAACGCCGCCGCCGACCTGGCCACCTTCGCCGCGCTCGGCTGGCTGCTGAGCAGGCCATCGGCCGCCGGGCTCGACACCCACGCGGTCTTCCACGCGGGCTGGTTCACCGAGAATCTGCTCACCCAGGCGCTGGTCATCTGGCTGCTGCGGCCCGGCTCGGCGCGCCGGCTGCCCGCCCCCATCGCCCTGGCCATCGCCGGGCTGACCGCGATCGGCCTGCTGCTGCCGCTGTCCCCGCTCGCCCCGGCCCTGGGGCTGACCGCGACCCTGCCCCCGGCGTACTATCCGCTGCTGGGGGGTGTGCTCGTGCTGTACGCCGGAGCACTGTGCTTCACCAGGGCGCGTTACCGGAGCGCCATTTCCATACTTTAGAGTTTGCGCAATCGGGGAACTGGTGTCCGTCCCAGGGCGTCGGATCGAACGACTCTTGACGCGCGTAACGTCGTAACGGGGGAGCAGCGTGGCCGGCTCACATCGCTCGAAGAACGCACCGACTCCGTCGCGACGCAAGCGCGGCACGGACGCCAAGTCGGGCGGGCGCAAGCGCGGCAAACGCGTCCTGCTGTGGACCGCGGCCGTGCTCGCCTTCGTGATCCTGGCCGGCGCCGGCGGCGTGTACTGGATATATCAGAAGCTCAACGGCAACATCACCTCGGCGAAGATCGACGACAAGCTGGGCGATGACCGGCCCGAGGACCTCAGCCCCGGCGCCAAGACCATCCTGGTGGCCGGCTCCGACACCCGCGAGGGCATGGACGACTACGGCGCGGTCGAGGGCATGCGCTCGGACACCCTGATGATCCTGCACATCGCGGAGAACCGGGAGTGGGCCACCGTGGTGTCCATCCCGCGCGACTCGTGGGTGGAGATCCCGGCCTGCGACATGGGCGACGGGGTGATGTCCGAGCCGCACCACGCCAAGATCAACGAGTCGTTCGCGCTCGGCGGCATCAACGGCGACGCGGGCGGCGCGGCGGCCTGCACCATCCGCACCCTGGAGCAGAACACCGGGCTGCGGATCGAGAACTTCGTCTCTCTCGACTTCCTCGGCTTCAAGGACATGGTCGACGCCCTGGGCGGGGTGGACATGTGCCTGGACGAGCCGATGGACGACAAGAAGGCGCACGTCAAGCTGGACGCCGGCTGCCAGACGCTGGAGGGCGAGGACGCGCTCGGCTTCGTCCGGGCCCGCTACAGCATGGGCGACGGCAGCGACATCGGCCGGATCGAACGCCAGCAGGACTTCATGACCGCGCTGGCGGAGAAGGCGCAGTCCAAGCTGACCAGCCCCACCTCGCTGTACGGGTTCATGGACGCGGTCACCAAGTCGCTGACCACCGACCCGGATCTGGCGAGCCTGGACGCGCTGTACGGCCTGGCCACCGAGCTCCAGGGGGTGCCGAAGGACAAGCTCACCTTCATCACGGTGCCCAACTACCCGCGTGAGCTGGATGTCCCCACCGACAAGGCCAATGTGGTGTGGGACTACCCGGCCACCGAGCTGCTGTTCACCTCGCTCGCCAAGGACGAGGAGATCACCAAGGAGCAGCTGGAGCGGGCCGCCGAGTCCGCGCCGTCGCCGTCCGAGGTCCGGGTCCGGGTGCTGAACGGTACGGGCACCCCCGGCCAGGCCGGCGAGGTCGCCGACCGGCTGCGCAATCTGGGCTTCCAGGTGGTGTCGACCGGCAACGCCGAGGTCAACACGGACACCACCACCATCAGCTACCCGGAGGGCCTGGAGGGCCACGCCGAGGTGCTGGGCTCCCGGGTGCCGGGCGCCGAGACCCGGCAGACCACGGACGATCTGCCCGGGGTGCTCACGCTCACGGTCGGCAGCGACTTCGAGGGCGTCAGGGGCTGAGGGCCGGATGAACAACCGCCGGGCGAAGAAGCTGACCGCCGCGCTGGTGCGCGCGGCCTGGTTCGGTACGGCCGCCGACGCCGCGCGGCTGCTGCGGGGCGGCGCGTCCCCGTCCCGGGCCAACGCGGAGGGCAGCACTCCCTTGTACGTGGCGTCGGTGCAGGGCGCGGCGGACACCGCCGCCGTGCTGCTGGCGGCCGGGGCCGACCCGGACGCGGAGAGCGGGCACGGCGACGAGGGCACTCCGCTGTGCGCGGCGGCCTGCTGGGGTCATACGGACGCGGTGCGCGTCCTGCTGGCGGGCGGCGCCGATCCGGCGCTGCGCGAGGACGGCGGCACCGGGCACACCCCGCTGGAGTGGGCGGAGGCCGGCGGGCACGCGGAGACGGCGGAGCTGCTGCGGGCCGCGGCCCGGGACGGGGATGGGAACGGGGACGCTCAGAAGCGCCAGCGGGTCTGACCGTAGACGCCCTTGCGGAAGCCGAAGGCGGTGGCGGGGCGTACCTCGTAGGCCGCCGCCCGGGGCCCCTCGTTCGGCAGCACCAGGAATCCGTCCCGCACGGTGAGCCGCCAGCCGCCTCCGTACTTGGCCAGGTACGCGTCGGCGACGGCCTGGAGCAGCGCGTCGCCGGTGATCCGCTCGGCGCGCCCCTCGACCACCAGGTCGGTGCCCTCCTCGACGGAGTTGCGGCCGGTGGTCAGCGCACAGGCCGGGTTGGCGGCGAGGTTGCGGCTCTTGCGCTCCTGCTCGCCGGTGGTGAAGTACAGCGCGCCGGCGTGGGCGACGGCCAGCACCGGGGTGACGTGCGGGCGGTGGTCGGGCCGTACCGTCGAGAGCCAGTACAGCTCGGCCCGTTCCAGCATCGTCCAGGCTTCGGCCCAGGGCATGGCGCGCGCCCCGGGGCTGCTGTAGCGCACATCGAGCGAGGTCAGCGGCTCATCGCGGGTGCCGGTCATGGTTCCACGGTGGCGCGTGGGGCCGGGGTCCGCCACCGCACGTGCCCCCCACCGGAGGGTGGAGGGCACGGCGCACGGAAGGGCGCGGGACGGTCAGGTGTCGTCCCGATCGTCCTGGTAGCCCTGCTGGTCCTGCTCGGAGCCCTGCTGCTGACCGCGCTCGGGCTGGTTGTCGTCCGAGTTCTGGTTCTTGTTCTTGTCCTTGTCCATGGCGTCCTTGGCGCGCTGCTGGAGCTCCTGCGCCTTGTCCTTGAACTGGTCTCCGATACCCATCGGTGCTCCTTCGCAGAGTCGGCAGTAAGAAATGTCCGTCGCATCCCTTTTATCCACCGTCCCACGAACGGTCTAATCCGGCATCCCGGCAGCCCGCGGCGGCAGCACCGGCCGCCGCCGGTCCGGCACCTCCCGGTAGTCCGGCGGCGCCAGCGGCGGATGCCGCTCCAGCAGATCCAGCGCGGTGCGCACCGCCACATCCAGCACCCCGTACCGGCCCTCCGCCCAGTCCAGCGGGGTCCGCCCGGAGGGGATGTCCGGCGCCACGCCCCAGTTCTCCACGCCCCACCCATAGCCCTCGAACCACGCCGCGTTCATCGGCACCGTGATCACCGAGCCGTCGCCCAGCCGGTGCCGCCCGGTGATGCCGACCACCCCGCCCCAGGTGCGGCTGCCCACCACCGGGCCGACCCCCTGCAACCGGAACACCGCCGTGATCATGTCACCGTCCGAGGAGGTCGCCTCGTCCGCCAGCGCCACCACCGGACCGCGCGGCGCGTCCGAGGCGTACGAGACGGGCTGCGCGTTACGCGTCAGGTCCCAGCCCACGATCGTCCGGGTCAGCTTCTCCACCACCAGCTCGCTGATATGACCGCCCGCGTTGCCCCGGACATCCACGATCAGCGCCGGATACGCGAACTCCCGCCGCAGATCCCGGTTGAACTGCGCCCAGCCCGAACCCCCCATGTCCGGGATGTGCACATAGCCGCACTTCCCGCCGCTCAGCCGCCGTACCACCGCCCGCCGCCGCGCCACCCAGTCCTGATACCGCAGCGGCCGGTCATGGATCAGCGGCACCACCGCCACCCGGCGCGCCCCCGCCCCGCCCTCCTCCGTGAACGTGAGTTCCACCGAGGTCCCGCCGGTCGCCGCCAGCAGCGGATACGGGCCCGCCACCGGATCGACGGGACGCCCGTCCACATGGGTGAGCGCCGCCCCCTCCCGTACCCCGGTGCCCGCCAGCGGCGACCGCGCCTTCGGATCCGAGGACTCACCCGGCAGAATCCGCGCCAGCAGCCACTCACCCTCCTTGGACCGGGTGAAATCCGCCCCCAGCAGCCCCTGCGCCCGCTGATAGTGCCGCGGCCCCTCGCTGCGCCGCGCACCCGTCACATAGGCGTGCGAGGTGCCCAGCTCGCCCATCACCTCGCGCAGCAGATCCGCGAACTCGTCCGGCGTCGCCACCCGCTCCACCAGCGGCCGGTACTGCGCCAGCACTGCGTCCCAGTCGATGCCGCACATGTCCGGCTCCCAGAAGTAGGCCCGTACGATCCGGCCCGCCTCCGCGTACGCCTGCCGCCACTCCGCCGCCGGATCCGCCTCGTGCACGATCCGGCGCAGATCCAGCTGCACCATGGAGTCCCCGTCGCCCGGCTCGGTGGCCGGGATGGCGCGCAGTTCGTCGTCCTCGCACACCACCATCCGGGTGCCGTCGGCGCTCAGCGCGAACCAGTCCACGTCGTCGGTCAGCTCGGTGCGCTTGGCCTTCACCGGGTCGAAGTGCTCCAGCGTCGGCTTGCCCGAGGTGTCGGCCGGGTTGAGGAAGGTCTCGCCCAGCGCGCCCGAGATCGGCCAGCGCAGCCACACCAGGCCGCCGCCGCTGACCGGGCACAGCGCCGAGTACTTCGAGGCGGACACCGGGAACGGCACCACCCGGCTGGCAAGCCCCTCCGCCTCCACCCGCACCGAGCCGTCCGCCCCGGTCGCGCTGCTGGTCTCGTCCGGGTCCAGGCCGCCGGCCGCCGGCCGCCCCTCCGGGGTGATCGCGAACGGCGAGCGGGTCGCCGAGGACAGCGGCACCAGATACGGGCGCGACCCGAGCGGGAAGGACAGATCGCCGCTGTGCACGTCGTACACCGGGTCGAAGCCGCGCCAGGAGAGGAAGGCCAGGAAGCGGCCGTCGCTGGTGAAGACCGGCTCCTCGTCCTCGAAGCGGCCGTCGGTGACATCGAGGACGGTGCGCTCGGCCTCCGCCCAGCGGGCGATCTTGATCTGCGAGAGGGAGCGGCCGATCCCGGGGTGCGCCCAGGCCAGCCAGCGGGAGTCGGGGGAGAAGGACAGATCGCGGACCGGGCCGTTGATGGAGCGGATCAGCTCCAGCGGCGCGGTGTCGTCCGGCTCCTCCTCGGCCTCGGGGACGGCGACCACCAGCAGCCGGCCGTCGTGGCAGGCCACCGCGAGGGTCTTGCCGTCCGGGGCGGCGATCAGCTCCAGCACCCGGCCCAGCTCCCCGGTACGCAGCCGGCGCGGATCCCGGCCGCCGCTGGCGCGCGGCAGATAGGCGATCTCGATGGCGTCGGCGCCGTCCGCGTCGGTGATGTAGGCGATGCGGCCGGTGTCGCCCAGCATCTCGGGCAGCCTGACCCGTACCCCGGGGGTGGCGGCGATCACCCGGGCCGGGCCGTCGCGGTGGGTGAGCCAGTAGAGGCCGCCGCGTACGCACACGGCCGAGGCCCGCCCGGTGGTGTCCACGGCGAGGGAGTCGATGTGGCTGCCGGTGGGCACCTGGTAGCGGCGGCGCCCGGCGCGCGGGCCGCCGAGGCGGATGTCCAGGCGGCGCGGTACGGCGGCCGGGTCGGTGAGGTCCTCAGCGATCCACAGCTGCCCGGCGCAGCTGTAGATGACCCGCTCGCCGTCGGTGGCGGCGTGCCGGGCGTAGAACGCGTCGTGATCGGTGTGCCGGCGCAGGTCGCCGCCGTCGGGCCGGCAGGAGTAGAGATTCCCGACCCCTTCGTGGTCGGAGAGAAAGGCGATCCGGTCACCGACGAACATCGGGCATTCGACATGCCCGGCCAGGTCGGGGAGCAGCCGCTCGCCGTGCAGCCACAGCTGCCCGGTGGCGCCGCCCCGGTAGCGCTTCCAGGCGGCCGGCTCGTGCGGCGCCTTGCCGGTCAGCAGCAGGGTGCGCCGCTCCCCGCCGCAGCCGGAGACCGCGATGTCGGCGACCGGGCCCCACGGCAGCCGCTCGCCGGGGCCGCCGTCCAGCGGCACCTGGTACGCCCAGGTGAAGTGGGAGAACGGCTGATCGTGCGAGCCGACCGCGAGGATGCGCGGCTCGTGCGGGGAGTCGCCGGGGGTCCAGCCGCAGACCCGGGTGTCGGAGGATCCCCAGTACGTCAGCCGGCGGGCCGGGCCGCCCGTCACCGGGGCCAGGTAGATCTCCGGGTCCAGGGAGCGCCAGGTGGTGAAGGCGATCCGGGTGCCGTCCGGTGAGAAGCGCGGGGTGCCGAGCCGGGTACGGTCCACGGTCAGCCGCCAGGCGCGGTCGGTGCGGTGGCCGGGTGCGGGCAGCGGGGCGAGCCAGAGGTCGTCCTCGGCGGTGAAGCACACCAGGGCACCGTTCAGATGCGGGAACCGAAGATAGCTGTCTACGTGTTCGGCTTCGTCGCTCACGGTTCCATGCTTCGGCGCAGCATGCCCCAGGGCAACTCGTGAAGGATCAGTTCATGTGATCTAGGCCACATTATGGCTATTTCTCTCATCCTGCCCGCCGGGTCGGGCGTCTCGTGGCATGAACTGACACTTTTGCTTCCCCCTCATCCCTGCTCAACCCTGATACCCGGACAGGAGAACCTGCCCAGTGGCTACGTTTCTATACAAGCTCGGCCGCCTGAGTTTCCGGCGCCGGTGGCTGGTGGTGTCGGTGTGGCTGGCGGTCCTGGTCGCCATCGGCGCCGCGTCGGCCACCGCCGGAGACCCCGCAGAGGAAGAGTTCTCGCTGCCCGGGACCGAGTCGCAGCAGGCGTTCGACCTGCTGGCCGAGGAATTCCCCCAGGCCAACGCCGAGGCGCTCAGCACCAAGGTGGTCTTCCAGGCCCCCGAGGGCCAGACCCTCACCGACGCCGCCAACGAGAACGCCGTCCACGCCGTCATCGACCAGCTGGCCACCGCCGACAAGGTCATATCCGTCACCGACCCGTACGAGGGCGGCCAGCTCAGCCCCGACGAGACCGTCGGCTACGTCGACGTCACCTACGAGGGCTCGTGGGCCGATGTCAGCGACGAGATGCGCGACGAGTTCGCCGCCGCCGTCGAGACCGGCACCCAGGCGGGTCTGACCGTCGAGTCCAGCGGCGAGCTCGTCACCGCCGACATGGACATGGGCAGCGGCGAGATCATCGGCATCATCGTCGCCGCCTTCGTACTCGTCATCACCTTCGGCTCGCTGGTCGCCGCCGGACTGCCGCTGGTCACCGCGCTCATCGGCCTCGGCATCGGCGTCTCCGGCATCGCCGCGCTGTCCGCCACCCTCGGCCTGACCGAGATGACCGGCATCCTCGCCACCATGATCGGCCTGGCGGTCGGCATCGACTACGCCCTGTTCATCGCCTCCCGCTACCGCGCCGAGCTGATGGCCGGGCACAGCCGCGAGGAGGCCGCGGGCCGCGCCGCCGGCACCGCCGGATCGGCCGTCGTCTTCGCCGGCCTCACCGTGGTCATCGCGCTGTCCGGGCTGGCCGTCGTCGGCATCCCGATCCTCACCAAGATGGGCCTGGCCGCCGCCGCCACCGTGGTCGTCGCCGTCCTCGTCGCCCTCACCCTGGTGCCCGCCGCGCTCGGCATCATCGGCAAGCGGATCTTCGGCAAGAAGCTCCGCAACCAGAACCCCGAGACCGGCGTGCCCACCACCCTCAGCCGCAACGGCCAGGAGAACTTCGGCTCCCGCTGGGCCAAGGGTGTCCTGCGCCGCCCCAAGCTGGTGCTGATCGCCTCCGTGGCCGGCCTCGGACTGCTGGCCGCCCCGGTCGCCAGCCTGGAACTCGGCCTGCCCGACAACGGCACGGCGGCCACGGACACCACCCAGCGCCAGGCGTACGACATGCTCTCGGACGGCTTCGGCCCCGGCTTCAACGGCCCGCTGATGATCGTCCTCGAAGCCCCCGACGGCGGTGACGTGATGGCCTCGGCCGACCGCGTCGCCGAGGCCATCGGCGGACTGGACGACGTGGTGGCCACCGCCCCCGCGTTCCCCAACGAGACCGGCAACGTCGCGATGATGACGGTCTTCCCGGGCAGCGGTCCCTCCAGCGCCGAGACCACCGACCTGGTCTCCCAGATCCGCAGCGACCTCGCCCCGCAGCTGAAGGCCGAGACCGGCCTGAACATCCTGGTCTCCGGCCAGACCGCCGCCCAGAGCGACTTCTCCCAGAAGCTCAGCGACGCGCTGGTCCCCTATCTGGCGCTGGTCGTCGGCCTCGCCTTCGTCCTGCTGATGCTGGTGTTCCGCTCCGTGCTGGTGCCGCTCAAGGCCGCCCTGGGCTTCCTGCTCTCGGTGCTCGCCGCGCTCGGCGCCGTGGTCGCGGTCTACCAGTGGGGCTGGCTCGGCGCGTTCGGCGCCGAACCGCAGCCGATCATGAGCATGATGCCGATCTTCATGATCGGTGTGGTGTTCGGTCTCGCCATGGACTACGAGGTGTTCCTGGTGACCCGGATGCGCGAGGCCCACGTCCACGGCGAGTCCCCGCAGCAGTCGATCATCACCGGCTTCAACCTGAACGCCCGGGTGGTCACCGCGGCGGCCGTCATCATGATCTCGGTCTTCGCCGGCTTCATGACGATGGGCGAGTCGATGGTCATGATGATGGGCTTCGGCCTCGCGATGGCGATCCTGCTGGACGCCTTCGTGGTCCGCATGACGATCGTGCCGGCCGTCATGGGCCTGCTGGGCGAGCGCGCCTGGTGGATGCCCAAGTGGCTGGACCGTGTCCTGCCCAACGTCGACGTCGAGGGCGAGACGCTGGAGAAGTACCTGGAGTCCAACGGCAAGGGCCGCCAGGACGTCACCACCAGGGAGCCCGAGCCGGCCGGCGTCAGCTGACCGCCGACCGCCCGGGACCGTGAACCGGCCGGAGCCCGGCACCCGAACCCCTCGCGGGGTACGGGCGCCGGGCTCCGGCCGTTCCGCCCGGCGGCGTCCTCAGCTGTCGAACAGGGCGCTGACCGACTCCCCGTTGTGGATCCGGCGCATCGCCTCCGCCAGCGCCGGCGCGATCGACAGCACCGTCAGCTTCCCGGTGCGCCCCGCGTCCGGCACCGGCACCGTGTTGGTGCACACGATCTCCACCACCTCCGGCTGACCACTCAGCCGCTCCAGCGCCCCGGCCGAGAACAGCCCGTGCGTGCAGGCGACCCGCACCGAGTTCACCTTCAGCTCGCGCAGCCGCTCCAGCAGCTCAAGCACCGTGGAACCCTTGGCGATCTCATCGTCCAGAACGATCACATCCCGCCCCGCCACGTCGCCGATCACCGCGCTGATGGACACCCGGTCGTCGCTGAACCGCTGCTTGGCACCCGCCGCCACCGGCACCCCCAGCAGCCGCGCGAACGCCGCCGCCTCCTTGGCGTTGCCCAGATCGGGCGAGACCACCACCGCGTTGGACAGATCCTGGCCCCTGAAGTGCGCCGCCAGCTCGCGCAGCGCGTGCAGATGGTCCACCGGAACGCTGAAGAAGCCGTGCACCTGCGGCGAGTGCAGCGTCATCGCCAGCACCCGCCCCGCCCCGGCCGCCACCAGCAGATCGGCGATCAGCCGCCCGCCGATGGAGATCCGCGGCGCGTCCTTCTTGTCCGACCGGGCGTACGCGTAATGCGGCATCACCACCGTGGTACGGGCCGCCGAGGCGCCCCTGGCCGCGTCCAGCATCAACAGCAGCTCGACCAGATTCTCCTGCACCGGCCGCACCAGCGGCTGGATCAGATACACATCCCGCTCCCGGCAGTTCGCCTGCAACTGCACCTGGAGGCAGTCGTTGGCGAACCGGTCCACCCGCACCGGGCTCAGCTCCACCCCCAGCTGGGCGCACACCTCCTTTGCCAGCTCCGGATGGGCACTGCCGCCGAAGACCACGATGTCCCGCATGGTTCCGTTCCCGTTCTGTCGTTGCGGCTCACGGCGCGGCGCGCAGCACCTGGGCCACCACCGGCCCGGCGTTGGACCCGCCGTGGCCGGAGTCCGGCACCACGGCGGCCACCGCCAGATCATTGCGGTACGCGGTGAACCAGGCGTTCGGCTTGTCCTGCCCGTCCACCTCGGCCGAGCCGGTCTTGGCGCCGATGTCCCCGGACAGCCCGGCCATCGCCTCGGCGGCGGTGCCGTTGACCGCCGTACGGTTCATCAGCGCGCGCAGCTCCTCGGCGGTCGCCGCCGAAGGCCCGGCGGCGGTGGCCGGCTCCCGGCCGCCGATCTCCACCGGCACCAGATACGGCTGCCGGAACGCCCCCGACTTCACCGTCGCCGACACCGACGCCATCGTCATCGGGTTCATCCGCACCCCGCCCTGCCCGATCAGCGAGGCCGCCATCTGCGCCTGCGACTGGGTGGGCACCGCCCCGTCCAGCGTGGCCACCCCCACGCTCCAGGTCATCCCGAGCCCGAACACGTCCCGCGCCTGGTTGCCCAGCGCGTCGTCCGACAGCTCACCGGCCTGGCTGATGAACGCCGTGTTGCAGGAACGGGCGAAGGAGTCCGCGAAGGTACCGTTCTTGATCTCGAACTCGTCGAGGTTCTGGAACTTCCAGCCCCCGTACTCGAAGTACTTCGGACACGGATGCTGCGCCCCGGCCGACGCCAGACCCTCGTCTATCAGCAGCGAGGCCGTCACGATCTTGAAGGTGGAGCCGGGCGCGTAACTGCCCTGGAGCGCGATGTCGAAGCTGTCCGCCGGGGCGTTGGCCAGACCCTGGATGGCGCCGGTGCTCGGCTGTATCGCCACCACCGCGGCCCGGTCCTTGTCCGCCACCGCCGCCTCGGCCGCCGCCTGGATCGCCGGCACGATCGTGGTCGGCACCTCGCCGCCCACCGGCTCCGCCAGCTCCAGCAGCTCCTCGACCGTCCCGCCCTCGCCGTCCGCGATCCGGGTGACGATCGCCGGGCTGCCGCCCGAGTGCGTGGCGAACCGCTCCGCGATGTCCTCCAGCACGCCCTTCAGCGTCGGATGCGCCTCGGCGGTCAGCTCACCGCCCTCCGCGTCCAGCACCGTCACCGGCGGCAGCTCATCGCTCGGCCCCGTCTCGATGTGCTGCCCCGCCGCGAGACCCGGATACAGCACCTGGGGCTCCCAGTCCACGAGGACCGCGCCCGAGGCGGCGTCCCGCACCACCGTCAGCTCGGAGTCATAGCTCCACTCGCGCTCCGGCAGCTCCTGGTAGCCGATGCTCGCCGCCACGCTGAACGGCACCGACTCGCCGTCCGGGACGCCCGCGCTCAGCGTCAGCTCCGTCACCGACGCGTCCCCGGCCAGTGCTCCCAGCGCCTCCTGGGCCGCCGCCGCGTCATCCGTCAGCGCCGCCGCACCCGCCGCGTCACCGGCCGCCCAGGCGTCCAGGAACTCCCCGGACACCTCAAGCACCTCCGCGGCCGACGGCGGCGCGCCCGCGTCCACGTCCGGCTTCCCGTCCGAGGTGGCCGACGTGTTCTGCTGCCCGCCGTCCGCGTCGTCGCCGTTCAGCATGCTGTAGGCACCGAACCCGGCGCCCGCCGCCACCGCCACGAAAACCCCGGCGATCACGGCAACCTTCTGCCCGTTCCGCATCCGTCCCTGCCCCTCGATCCACCCCGCGTGCGGCAGCCTACAAGCACCCGCTGACACGCTGTGTTCACACCCAGGTGCCCAGCCACATCCGCGCGCGCCAGCCGTCCACCGGGATCTCCTGCCCGGAGTAAATGGGGTAGAAGTAGATGAAGTTCCACACAATGAGCAGCACCAGCACCCCCGCCGCGACCACCCCGATCGCGCGCCGCCGCTCCGAGCAGCCGGGCGGCCCCAGCAGCGCGCCGATCAGCAGCGTGACCGCCAGGCACAGGAACGGCACCAGCACCACGGCGTAGAAGGAGAAGATCGTCCGCTCCTGGTACAGGAACCACGGCAGATAGCCCGCCGCCACCCCGCACAGCACCGCGCCCGCCCGCCAGTCGCGGCGCAGCAGCCAGCGCCACAGCGCGTACCCCAGCGCCGCGCACGCGGCCCACCACAGCAGCGGGGTGCCCAGCGCCAGCACCTCGCGCACGCAGCCCCCGCTCTGCCCGCAGCCGTCCTCGCCCGGGTCGCGGGACTCGTAGAAGTACAGCACCGGGCGGCCCATCACCAGCCAGCTGAACGGGTGCGACTCGTAGGAGTGCGCCGAGGTCAGCCCCACATGGAAGCTGTACACCTCGCTCGTGTAGTGCCACAGCGAGCGCAGTGGCCCCGGCACCCACGCCCAGTCGCTCGGCCCGGCCCCGGCCCGCTCCGCCCAGTCCCGGTAGTAGCCGCCGGAGGTCGCGAACCAGCCCGCCCAGGACGCGAGATAGACCGCCAGGGACACCGGCACCAGGGAGAGGAAGGCGGGCGGCGCGTCCTTGCGCAGCGCGGCGAGCGGGCCGTGCGGGGCGCCGGCGGTACGGCGGGCGGCGGCGTCCCACAGCACGGTCAGGATGCCGAACGCGGCCAGCACGTACAGCCCGCTCCACTTGGTGGCGCACGCCAGCCCCAGGCACACCCCGGCCGTCAGCCGCCACGGGCGCAGCCCGAGCCCCAGCCGCTCGGCGGTGCGCCGGTCCGGGCGCAGTACGGGCTCGGCGGCGGTGGGCAGCGCGGCGGCCAGCCGGGCGCGGGTCCGGTCGCGGTCCACCAGCAGCGCCCCGAACGCCGCCAGCAGCCAGAACATCAGCACCAGATCGACCAGCGCGGTGCGGCTCATCACGAAGTGCAGCCCGTCCACCGCCATCAGCAGCCCGGCCAGGCAGCCGAGCGTGGTGGAGCGGAACAGCCGGCGGCCGATCCGGCACAGCAGGAACACCGACAGGGTGCCCAGCAGCGCCACCATGAAGCGCCAGCCGAAGGGGTTCATGCCGAACGCCCACTCGCCCAGCGCGATCATCCACTTCCCGACCGGCGGATGGACGATGTACGCGGCGGCGTCGGTGACCGGGATGTCGCCGTCGATGATGCGCTGGTTGGCGTCCTCCGGCCACACCGTCTCGTAGCCGTGCTGGAGGAGTGACCAGGCGTCCTTCGCGTAGTACGTCTCGTCGAATATCACCGCGTCCGGCTCGCCGAGCCGCGCGAAGCGCAGCGCCCCGGCCAGCGCCGCCACCAGCAGCGGGCCGATCCAGCCCATGGCGCGGGCCAGCGCGGCGGCCGGCTTCGGCGCGATACCGAAGTAGCGCCACAGCCGGCCGGCCGGGGTGGGGTACGGCGGCACCAGCCGCTCGCGCACCCCGCCGGGACCGGGCGGCGGGGAGTAGCCGAAGGCGCGCAGCCGCCGCGCCCAGCCTCCGGTGCCACCCGGGTCGGGGTGGGGCGGTGGTGGCGGGGTGCCGGTCAGCGTCGGGCCGCTCTCGCTACTCCTCACGCGGGCCATCTTGACATCCGGGCCTGGGAGGATGGGGCGTATGACGGAGGAGACGCAGTACACGGCGTACGAGGGGGAGCTGGGCACCCTGGTGCTGGCGGGCACCCCGATCGGGGATCCGGCGGACGCCCCGCCCCGGCTGGGCGCCGAACTGGCGGCGGCCGACATCGTGGCGGCCGAGGACACCCGCCGGCTGCGCCGTCTCGCCCAGGCGCTCGGGGTGCAGCCCGGCGGGCGGGTGGTGTCGTACTTCGAGGGGAACGAGACGGTCCGTACCGCCGAGCTGGTCAAGGAGCTGGTGCGCGGCGCCCGGGTGCTGCTGGTCACCGACGCCGGGATGCCCTCGGTGTCCGACCCCGGCTACCGGCTGGTCGCCGCCGCCGTGGAGCACGGGGTACGGGTCACCGCCGTCCCGGGGCCGTCCGCCGTGCTCACCGCGCTGGCGCTGTCCGGGCTGCCGGTGGACCGGTTCTGCTTCGAGGGCTTCCCGCCGCGCAAGCCCGGGGAGCGGGCGGCGCGGCTGCGCGAGGTGGCGGGCGAGCCGCGCACCCTCGTCTACTTCGAGTCCCCGCACCGGCTGGCCGCCACCCTGACCGCGATGGCCGAGGCGTTCGGCCCCGAGCGGCGGGCGGCGGTGTGCCGGGAGCTGACCAAGACCTACGAGGAGGTACGGCGCGGGCCGCTCGCCGAGCTGGCCCGCTGGGCGGCGGACGGGGTACGCGGCGAGATCACCGTCGTCGTCGAGGGCGCCCCGGCCGCCGGGCCCGCCGAGCTGACCGGCGCCGAGCTGGCCGGCCGGGTCGCGGCCCGCGAGGAGGCCGGACAGCGGCGGAAGGAAGCCATCGCGGAGGTGGCCAAGGAAGCCGGGCTGCCCAAGCGGGACGTATTCGACGCGGTGGTGGCGGCGAAAGCGGACTAAAATGGGGTGGAGGTCTCCAAGGAGCCAACACCATGAACGAGCCGAATCCGAATCTGAATCCAGATCCGAATGTGCCGCCCGAAGAAGGCAGCGCGGAAGGCTATACGACACATGCCGCGTACTCCTTCGCCTGTCTGCGGTGCGGCCACGGCTGGGAACAGCAATTCAGCGTCGAGCATCTGCGCGACCCGCACGGCCGGCCCATTGTCGAGTATTACGTGGAAGGAAAGCGGGTCCGCTCCCCGCTCACCTACCCGACCTGTCCCATCTGTGACGGGCACCGGGTGCGGGTGATGCGCCCCGGCCGGGTGGCGGCCATCCGGCGGGCCTGGGGCTGAGGGCGGGGAACAGCCCCCGGCGCCCGGCGCCGTAGGATCGACCCCATGCCCAAGTCCGCCAAGGCGAAGGCGGAGCAGTCCGTACCGCCTCCGCCGCCCGAGCCGCTGGCCGTGCCCGTCGCCGACTCCCACACGCACCTCGACATGCAGGACACCACCGTCGAGGAGGCGCTGGCCGCCGCTGCCGCCGTCGGAGTCACCCGCGTCGTGCAGATCGGCTGCGACGTGGAGCGCGCCCACTGGGCCGCCAAGACCGCCGCCGAGCACCCCGACCGGATCTGGGCCGCCGTCGCCCTGCACCCCAATGAGGCGCCCCGGCTCGGGGACGGCCTGGCCGCCGCACTCGACGAGATCGCCGGCCTGGCCGCACTGCCGCAGGTGCGGGCCATCGGCGAAACCGGACTCGACTACTTCCGCACCGGGGAAGACGGAAAAGCGGCCCAGCACCACTCCTTCCGCCGCCATATCGCCATCGCCAAAGAACACGACAAGGCACTCGTCATTCACGACCGGGACGCCCACGACGATGTGCTACGCATTCTGAAAGAGGAAGGCGCCCCCGAACGCACCGTATTCCACTGCTACTCGGGGGACGCGGCGATGGCAGAAATCTGCGCGGCCGAAGGATATTTCATGTCCTTCGCCGGAAACGTGACCTTCGCCAGCGCCCAGCCACTGCGCGACGCGCTGGCGGCGGCCCCGCCGGAACTGCTCCTGGTGGAGACGGACGCGCCCTTCCTCACCCCCGCCCCCCACCGGGGCCGGCCCAACGCCCCGTACCTCATCCCCGTCACCCTGCGCGCCATGGCAAAGATCAAGGGCATGCCCGAGAACGACCTCGCCGCGCACATCGCGGCCAACACGGCGCGGGTGTTCGGCGATGACTGACGCCCCCGACGCACTGGACGGCGCCGAACTGCTCAGCGCCGCCGACATCCGCGAACTCGCGGCGGCGCTCGGCGTACGCCCCACCAAACAGCGCGGCCAGAACTTCGTCATCGACGCCAACACGGTGCGCCGCATCGTGCGCGCGGCCGGTGTCGGCGAGCACGACGTGGTCGTCGAGATCGGCCCCGGCCTCGGATCGCTCACCCTCGCCCTGCTGCGGACCGCCGGCCATGTCACGGCGGTCGAGATCGACGACACCCTGGCCGGCGCGCTGCCCGCCACCGTCGCCGCCCGGCTCCCGGACCGCGCCGACCGCTTCGAGCTGGTGCACCAGGACGCGCTGCGCGTCACCGCGCTGCCCGGCCCGGCACCCACCGCGCTGGTCGCCAATCTCCCCTACAACGTGGCCGTCCCGGTGCTGCTGCACATGCTGGCGCTCTTCCCGAGCATCCGGCACGGCCTGGTGATGGTGCAGTCCGAGGTCGCCGACCGGCTGGCCGCGCCACCCGGCTCGAAGGTGTACGGGGTGCCGTCCGTCAAGGCCGCCTGGTACGCGGACGTCCGCCGGGCCGGGGCGATCGGCCGCACCGTGTTCTGGCCGGCCCCGAACGTCGACTCGGGCCTGGTCGCCCTCACCCGCCGCGAACCTCCCAGCACGACCGCCACCCGCGAACAGGTCTTCGCCGTGATCGACGCGGCCTTCGCGCAGCGCCGGAAAACGCTGCGCTCGGCCCTCGCCGGCTGGGCCGGCTCCCCGGCGGCGGCGGAGGCGGCCTGCCGGGCGGCGGACGTGAGCCCGGGCGCCCGGGGCGAGGCGCTGTCGGTCGAGGACTTCACGAGGATCGCCGAACACGGCCCCGCCTGACGGCTGACGCCTGACGCCTGACGCCGGGGCCACGAGCCGCAGACGACGGCCGCCCGCCGGTGCTCCGGCCGGCCGGCGATCCCGGCCGGCGGGCATCGGCCCCGGCGGGCCGTCCCCCCCGGCCGCCGGCCGGAGCGTCCGCCGGGGCCCGTCCGCGCACGGCTCGGGCCCTCCGCCGGACCGTCGCTCCCTCCCACCGCCCGCAGGCCGCCCGCTGCCGCCGGCCGTCCGCCGGACGCCGTTCCCCCGGGGCCATCAGGGGCCCGGCCGGCAAGCCCTAGGCTGTAGCGCATGTCCCATCCCGCCGCCTCCGTACCGGCCGTCACCATCCGTGTCCCCGCGAAGGTCAATGTGCAGCTGGCCGTCGGACCGCCGCGCGCGGACGGCTACCACGATCTCGCCAATGTCTTTCTCGCGGTCGGCCTCCAGGACCGCGTCACCGCCCGCCCCGCGCCCCGGCTCTCCATCACCTGCGCCGGACCCGGCAGCTCCCTGGTCCCCCTCGACGCGACGAACCTCGCCGCCCGCGCCGCCGAACTGCTCGCCGCGCACACCGGCCGCGAGCGGGCCGATGTGCACATCCACATCGACAAGGACATCCCGGTGGCCGGCGGCATGGCCGGCGGCAGCGCCGACGGGGCCGCCGCCCTCCTCGCCTGCGACGAGCTGTGGGGCACCCGTACCCCCCGCGATGAGCTGCTGACCCTGGCCGGCCGGCTCGGCTCCGACGTACCGTTCGCCCTCGTCGGCGGCGCCGCCCTCGGCCGTGGGCGCGGCGAACTCCTCACCCCGCTCCCGGTCGGCGGCACCTTCCACTGGGTGTTCGCCCTCGCCGACGGCGGCCTGTCCACCCCCGAGGTCTACCGCGAGTGCGACCGGCTGCGCGGCACCGCCCCGGTCCCCGACCCCGAGGCGTCCCCCGCCCTCCTCGCCGCCCTGCGCGACGGCGACGCCCACGCCCTCGCCGCCGCCCTCAGCAACGACCTCCAGCCGGCCGCCGTATCCCTGCGCCCCGCCCTGGAACACGTCCTGGAGGCGGGCAGCGCGGCCGGCGCCCTGGCCGGCCTGGTCTCCGGCTCCGGCCCCACCTGCGCCTTCCTCGCCGCCGACGCCCCCACCGCCGCCCGTATCGCCACCGTGCTGGAAGGCTCCGGCACCTGCCGCGCCGCCCGCGCCACCACCTCTCCGGCCCCCGGCGCCGGCGTTCTCACCATCTCAGGAGTCTGACCTTGTCCACCCCCTCTGCCCGCTCGCCCCGCAACCTCGCCAACCTGGAGTCCGTCCGCAAGGTGTACGGCACCCGTACGCTCCTGGACGGCCTGTCCCTCGGCGTCGGCGAGGGCGACCGGATCGGCGTGGTCGGGCGCAACGGCGACGGCAAGACCACCCTCATCCGGGTGCTCGCCAAGCAGGAGGAACCGGACGCCGGCCGGGTCACCCACGTGGGCGGGCTGCGGCTCGGCCTGCTCACCCAGCACGACTCCCTGGACCCGGCCGCCACCATCCGGCACGAGGTCATCGGCGACCTGCCCGACCACGTCTGGGCCGGCGACGCCAAGGTCCGCGATGTGCTGACCGGCCTGTTCGGCGGCCTCGGCCTGCCCGGTTTCCCGCAGGGCCTGGACACCGTCATCGGCCCGCTGTCGGGCGGCGAGCGCCGCCGGATCGCGCTCGCCAAGCTGCTGATCGCCGAGCAGGACCTGATCGTCCTCGACGAGCCCACCAACCACCTCGACGTGGAGGGCATCTCCTGGCTGGCCGGCCATCTGCGGGCCCGCCGCTCCGCGCTGGTGGTCGTCACCCACGACCGCTGGTTCCTGGACCAGGTCTGCACCCGCATGTGGGACGTGCAGCGCGGCACGGTGCACGCGTACGAAGGCGGCTACAGCGACTACGTGTTCGCCCGCGCCGAGCGCGAACGCATCGCCGCCACCGAGGAGACCAAGCGGCAGAACCTGATGCGCAAGGAGCTGGCCTGGCTGCGGCGCGGCGCCCCGGCCCGTACCAGCAAGCCCCGGTTCCGGATCGAGGCGGCCAACAACCTGATCGCCGACGTACCGCCGCCGCGCGACACCGCCGAGCTGATGAAGTTCGCCAACGCCCGGCTGGGCCGGACCGTCTTCGAGCTGGAGAACGTGACCGTACGGGTCGGCGGCGAAGAGGGCGCGGGCCGGGAGCTGCTGCGGCATCTCACCTGGCAGCTCGGCCCGGGCGACCGGGTCGGCCTGGTCGGGGTCAACGGCGCCGGCAAGACCACCCTGCTGCGCGCGATGGCGGAGTCGGCCGCCGACCCGGACGGCGACCGGGGCGGCTCTGCCCTGGTGACGGCCGGCCGGATCAGGACCGGCAAGACGGTACGGCTGGCGTATCTCTCGCAGGAGGTACGGGAGGTGGACCCGTCGTGGCGGGTGCTCCAGGCCGTGGAGTCCGTACGCTCCCGGGTCGAGCTGGGCAAGGGGCGGGAGATGACCGCCTCGCAGCTGTGCGAGCGGTTCGGCTTCAGCAAGGAGCGGCAGTGGACGCCGGTCGGCGATCTGTCCGGCGGTGAGCGGCGCCGGCTCCAGATCCTGCGGCTGCTGATGGACGAGCCCAACGTGCTGTTCCTGGACGAGCCGACGAACGATCTGGACATCGAGACGCTCACCCAGCTGGAGGACCTGCTGGACGGCTGGCCCGGATCGCTGGTGGTGATCAGCCACGACCGGTACTTCGTGGAGCGCACCACCGACCGGGTGTTCGCGCTGCTGGGCGATCAGACGCTGCGGATGCTGCCGCGCGGCATCGACGAGTACCTGGAGCGCCGTTCGGCGCGCCGGACGGCTGCGGCGGCGCAGCCGCAGGCCGCGGCACCGGCCGGCGCCTCCCCCGCGCCCGCTCCGGCACAGGTGTCCCGGGCCGCGCAGAAGGAGATCCAGAAGATCGAGCGGCAACTGGAGCGCATCGACGGCCAGGAGAGCGAGCTGCACAAGGAAATGGCCGAACACGCCACGGACTTCACGCGGGTGGCCGGTCTTGATACCCAGCTGCGGGAACTGGCGGCGCGCCGGGACGAGCTGGAGACCCGCTGGCTGGAGCTGTCCGAGGGCGCCTGACAGCGGTTGGTGGGCGCGGGACCACGGTCCGTGGTGTCGGTGCGCGGTGGTAGAAAGAACGGGCGTGCAGCCGCCCAGGGGGAGTAGATGTCTCAGCCGCCACCGCCACCGCCACCGCCACCGCCACCACCGTCGCCGTCGCCGTACAGCCCCGGTGGGCCCCCGCAAGCCGGCCCTCCCGGCGGCGGGTTCGGCCCGGCCACCCCCCTGCCGTCCGGGCCGGCGAGCGGCGGGTTCGGCCCCGCGACCGTCCCCGGCGCGCCGCCCGCGCCCGGCACCCCGCTGCCCGCACCGTCCCCGTACAGCCGGCCGCCGGTGATCGAGGTCAGGAAGGCGCGGCGGCCCCGCTGGCAGTTGGCGCTGATGGGCATGGCCGGGCTGCTGGCCCTGGCGCTGATCGGCGGTGGCACGGTGTGGCTGCTCGGCGACCGGGGCGGTGCCGCCGCCGGCGACGAGGGCAAGGACGGCGAGCGCGACGTCCCGGCGTGGGCACGGGAGCAGGACCCGCTGCCCACCGAGCCGGTCGACGCCTCGCTGGCCTGGCGGCAGCCCCGCCCCGAGGTGGGCGACGGCCTGGTCGACGCGGTCGGCACCTGGATCTCAGGTGACCATCTGGTGCGGCTGATGCCCGCGGGCATGGTGGCGTACGACCTGGTGAGCGGCGCCGAGTTGTGGACCGTACCGCTGGAGCACCAGGCCGGCGGCTGCCGGGCGTCGGTGACCGCGTCCCAGGACCGGGTGGCGGTCCTCCAGGGCATGGAGTGCGAGTTCTTGACGGTGGTGGACATCGCCGCGGGGGAAGAGGTGTTCACCATCGCGCACGAGGCCACCGACAGCGGTCTGGGCCTGGGCAGCTGGGACTATCCCGCCATCGTCGGCGACATCGTGGCCATCGGCACCGCCAGTGGCGGCTCCGGCTACAGCGTCACCGACGCCAAGAAGATCTGGGAGCCCCGCTCCGACGACGACTGCCGCGAGCGGTCCTACGCGAACATCGACGAGACCCTCGTCGCGCTCATGACCTGCGGCGGCATGCTGGGATTCGACCGCGGCAGCGTCCGCGCCACCGCGCCGTCCGGCGAGGACCTGTGGGAGTGGGAGTTCGGCGCCGAGCACCAGGGGGAGCCGTTCAGCGTGGACGCCGTGCTGTCGATCGCCCCGCTGGTGGTCGTGGCCCGGGTGGGGGAGATGACCGAGAGCCCGGTGCAGCAGATCTGGGTGATCGACGACGCGTACGAGAACATCGCGCACATCCTCGACTTCGACCCGGAACGGCAGCAGCGGCCGTGCACGGTCAACGTCCTGGCGGACTGCCGGGGCGCGATGGTCAGCGACGGCTTCCTCTTCCTGGCCGGCCGGCCGGACGGCGACTCGAACTCGGTGGTCGCCTTCGACCTCAGCAGCGGCACCGCCCTGTACGACGTGAAGCCGGTCGGCGGCGGCCAAATCAAGCCGTTCGCGGTGGTGCACGGTCAAGTCCTCGCCTATCAGCCCGCGGACTCGCAGACTGAGGGCATGGTGGTCGCCATAGATCCCGAAACCGAGCAAGCCACCCCGCTGATGACGCTGGACCGCGCGCAACGGGACGTGGAACGGACGCTGATGAGAGATGTCTTCGGCGACAACAACGTACTCAGGTGGCACAACGGCACGTTCGTCGCGGTGGCCGAGCGCTTCTACAGCCATGAGGAGCCCGGCACCCCGGCCGCGCTGGTCTACCGATGAGCGTACGGGTTGTGGTCGTCGACGATCGGCGGCTGGTGGCGGAGGCGCTGGCCTCGGCGTTGCGGGTCCGCGGCCACCGGGTGCTGGGGGCCGGCGCGCCGGCCGGGCGGGCCGCGGATCTGGTGCTGGGCAAGCAGCCCGAGGTGTGCCTGCTCGGCTCGGCAGCGCCCGAGGCGCCGGGGGCGCTGGACCTGGTGCAGCGGCTGCGGCGCGAGGCGCCCCGGGTGGGTGTGCTGGTGCTGGGCCCGGTGCCCAGCCCGCGCGGGGTCGCGGTGGCCTTCGCCACGGGCGCGCGCGGGTACGTCCGCCACGACGAGCGGATCGAGGGCGTCGAGCGCGCCATGGCCAAGGTCCGCGCGGGTGAGGCGGCGGTGGCGCCGGCGCTGCTGCGGGAGGCGTTCGCCGAACTGCTCAGCCCCAGCATCGGCCCGGACGCGGAGGGCGTGCGGCTGGCGGGGCTGCTGACGGAGCGGGAGACGGATGTGCTGCTGCGGATCGTGGAGGGCGAGGACACCCGCCTGATAGCGGCGGGCCTGGGTGTCGCCCCGAGCACGGCGCGCACCCATGTCCAGCGGCTGCTGACCAAACTGGGCACGGCGTCCCGGCTGGAGGCGGCGGCACTGGCCGTCCGCACGGGATTGCTGAACCACCTCCCGCCCCGCCCCGGACGGGAGCAGCCACCACCGGCATGAGCGTCATCCTGCTGAGCGGCCCGCCCGGCGCGGGCAAGAGCACGGTCGCGGAGCTGCTGGAGCCGGATGTGTGGCTGCACAGTGACGACTTCTGGTCCTTCATCCGCCGGGGCGTGCCGCCGCACCTGCCGGCTGCCCAGCGGCAGAACGAGACGGTCATCGGGGTTCTCGCGGAGGCGGCGGCCGGCTATGCGCGCGGCGGCTACGAGGTGGTGGTCGACGGGGTCATCGGTCCGTGGTTCCTCGCCCCGTTCCGGGAGGCCGCCGACCGGGCGGGCGTGGCCGCGCACTATGTGGTGCTGCGCCCGGACGAGCGGACGACGCTGCTGCGGGGCACCACCCGTACGGGGCATCCGCTGACCGATCCGGGCCCGATCCGGGCGATGTACGGGCAGTTCGCGGACCTGGACTCGGGCCGGGACTCGGGCCGGGACTCGGGCCTTGACTCCGGCGAGGGCTCGTACGAGGCGTACGCGCTGGACACCACCCTCCTGACCCCCGAGGCCACGGCGACGGCGGTCCGCACCCTCATCAGCGCGGGCAGCCACCTCCTGCCGCCGACCGCCTGACCCCGCCGCCCCGCCGGTCGGCGGTGCCGGTCGGCGGGGCGGCCCACCCTCCTCCGGGCGTCCCGCAAGCCCACCGCGGGCAAGCCCCGCTTTCGTACCCCTTCCCCCACTCACCCGCGGCTCGGTACACGGTTGACGCCCCCTGCAAGGGTATGCTTCATTATGTTTGATTCTGTTCGAGTGGGTGCTGGCAAGTGAGGACGGCATGAAGAGGACCACGGTCAAGCTGGCCGATGGGCGAGAGCTGATCTATTTCGACTCCCGCGAGGACGCTGACCGCACCGCGCTCGACCGGCGACCCCTGGAGATCGCCTCCCCCGCCTCCGAGATCCGCGTCGACCGCCTGCGCGGCGAGTCCGTCGGATACGCGGCGCACCGCCAGGCCCGTACGTACCACCCGCCCGCCGACGAGTGCCCGCTGTGCCCCTCCGAGGGCGAACGGCTCAGCGAAATACCGGCCGGGGACTACGACGTCGTCGTCTTCGAGAATCGTTTCCCCTCCTTCTCCGGCGACCTCGGCCGCTGCGAAGTGGTCTGCTTCTCCCCGCGCCACGACGACTCCTTCGCCGACCTCACCCCCGAGCAGGCCGCCCTGGTGCTGCACGCCTGGACGGACCGCACCGCCGAGTTCGCGGACAACCCGGCCGTCACCCAGATCTACGCCTTCGAGAACCGCGGCGCCGAGATCGGCGTCACCCTGCCCCACCCGCACGGCCAGATCTACGGCTACCCGTTCCTCACCCCGCACACCGAACGCGCCCTGGCCGCCGTCGCCGAGCACCGGCGCGTCACCGGAGGCCGCAACCTCTACGACGATCTGCTCGCCGAGGAGCACGCCGACGGCTCCCGCCTCGTGCTCGCCACCGACCACTGGACGGCCTTCGTCCCGTACGCCGCCCGCTGGCCGTTCGAGGTGCACCTGTACCCCAACCGCCGCGTCCCCGACCTGCGCGCCCTCGACGCCGCGGCCCGCGCCGAGTTCCCCACCGTCTACCTCGACATCCTGCGCCGCTTCGACCGGATCTTCGGCCCGGGACTTGGCCCCACCCCGTACATCTCGGGCTGGCACCAGGCCCCCTTCCGCTCCATCACGGACGAGGCGCGCGCCGATTTCGCTCTGCATCTGGAGCTGTTCACGATCCGCCGCGGCCCGGGCAAGCTGAAGTATCAGGCGGGTTCCGAGTCCGGTATGAATGTGTTCGTCAGTGATTCCCTGCCGGAGGCCGCTGCCGCCCGGCTGCGAGAGGTGGCTACCGCATGAGCAACCGTTACCTGGTCACCGGCGGCGCCGGCTACGTCGGCAGCGTGGTCACCGCCCATCTGCTGGCGGCCGGCCACCGGGTCACCGTCCTCGACGACCTGTCCACCGGCTTCCGCGCGGGCGTCCCGGCCGGCGCCGAGTTCATCGAGGGCCGGGTCCAGGACGCGGCCCGGCACCTGGACGGCACGTACGACGCCGTCCTGCACTTCGCCGCCAGCTCGCAGGTCGGCGAGTCCGTCACCGACCCCGCCAAGTACTGGCGCAACAACGTCGGCGGCGCCATCGAACTCCTCGCCGCCATGCGCGACGCGGGCGTGCGCACCCTCGTCTTCTCCTCCACCGCGGCGGTGTACGGCGAACCCGCCACCACCCCCATCACCGAGGACGCCGCCACCGCGCCCACCAACCCGTACGGCGCCACCAAGCTCGCCGTCGATCACATGATCACCAGCGAGGCCGCCGCCCACGGCCTGGCCGCCGTCTCCCTGCGCTACTTCAACGTGGCCGGCGCGCACGGCACGTACGGCGAACGCCACGACCCCGAGAGCCACCTCATCCCGCTCGTCCTGCGCACCGCGCTCGGCCACCGCGACTCCATCTCCGTCTTCGGCACCGACTACCCGACCCCCGACGGCACCTGCGTGCGCGACTACATCCACGTCGACGACCTCGCCGAGGCCCATCTGCTCGCCCTCACCGCCGCCCGCCCCGCCGAGCATCTGGTCTGCAACCTCGGCAACGGCAACGGCTTCTCGGTGCGCGAGGTCATCGAGACCGCCCGCAAGGTCACCGGGCGCGAGATCCCCGAGTCCGAGGCCCCGCGCCGGGCCGGCGACCCGGCCGTCCTGGTGGCCTCCGCCGACCGTGCCCGCGACGTGCTCGGCTGGCACCCCACCCGTACCGATCTGGCCGGGATCATCGAGGACGCGTGGACGTTCGCCCGGCAGCAGGAGCACCAGGAGAGCACGGCATGACCACCCAGTCCCCGACGCGGACGCAGACGCAGACCCACCAGGAGCTGTACGGGGTCGCCCCGGACGGCATATGGACCGCCCCGGGCCGGGTCAACCTCATCGGTGAACACACCGACTACAACGACGGCTTCGTCATGCCGCTCGCCCTGCCGCACAGCACCACGGCGACCGTCTCGCGCCGGACGGACGGCGTGCTGCGCGTCCACTCCCGTGAGATCGACTCGCGCCCGATCGCCATCGACCCCGCCACCCTCGCCCCCGGCTCGACCGGCGGCTGGGCCGTCTACCCGGCCGGTGTGCTGTGGGCGCTGCGCGACGCCGGCCACCTGGTCGGCGGCGCGGACATCCACTACGTCTCCGACGTCCCGGTCGGCGCCGGCCTGTCCTCCTCCGCCGCGCTGGAGGTGGTCACGGCGCTGGCGCTGAGCGAGTTGTACGGTCTCGGGCTGAGCCGCGAGGAGTTGGCGCGGATCGGGCAGCGGGCGGAGAACGCGTACGTCGGCGCCCCGACCGGCATCCTCGACCAGATGGCCTCGGCCTGCTGTACGGAGGGCCACGCCCTGCACCTGGACACCCGCGATCTGACGCAGCGCCAGATCCCGTTCGACCTGGCCGCGCGGGGGCTGCGGCTGCTGGTGGTGGACACCCAGGTCAAGCACGCGCACGCGGACGGCGCGTACGGCAAGCGCCGCGCGTCCTGCGAGGCGGGCGCGGCGGCCCTGGGCGTACGGGCACTGCGCGATGTCCCGTTCGCCGAACTGGACGCCGCCCTGGCCCGGTTGGCGGACGAGGAGATCCGCCGCCGGGTGCGGCACGTCGTCACCGAGAACCACCGGGTCGAGCGGGTCATCGGACTGCTGGACGCCGGCCGGGTCGGCGACATCGGCCCGCTGCTGAGCGAGGGCCACGCCTCCCTGCGTGACGACTTCGAGGTCTCCTGCCCCGAACTGGACCTGACCGTCGAGGTGTCGGAGGCGGCGGGCGCGCTCGGCGCGCGGATGACCGGCGGCGGTTTCGGCGGCTCGGCGATCGTGCTGATCGAGGAGGACGCTGCGGAGGCGACCGGAAAGGCCGTATCCGACGCCTTCGCGGTGGCCGGGTACGCCACCCCGCGGATCTTTACCGCCATCCCGTCGCCGGGCGCGCGGAGCCTGCCCGTACGCTGAGCGCCGTCCAACTCGCTTACCGGACGGGAGAGTTAGTGATCCGCGATCTCTACAACGTGCGTGAGATGACCGGTGGACCGGGGTCGGTGGCAGACCCCGGCCCGCTGTCCGCGGAGGAGGAGCAGCGGTTCCGCACCGTACTGATGGAGCACATCGCGACGGAGCTGGAGGAGAAGAGCTGGGCGCGCTGCCCGGCGTACTCCCCGGAGGAGCGCACCCGGCTGACCGAGGTGGCGCGGGCGCTGTGCGTACGGCTGGGCCGGCCGGTCCGGGTCGACGCCCAGGACCCGTACTCCATGCTCTTCGCCTTCGACCGCGGCGGCACCGGTGACCCCGGTCAGCTGGACGTGGGCCGCCTGTCGCTCTGACGGCTGCGACGGCTGCGACGGCCTGGCCGGAAGGGGTGCAGCATGCTGGCGACCACCGCGTCGGTAGGGGGGAACGACGCGGGGTCGTGCAGCCCGACTCGCTCGGGCCGCCGCCCCGGGTACCAGGTGAAGCTGCCGAACAGCGTGTCCCAGATGGACAGATCGCTGCCGTAGTGCCCCGCCTCGTCGAGATCGGTGCTGTGATGCAGCCGGTGCTGTTCCGGGTTGGCGAGCACATAGCCGACCCACCCGGTCCGCACCTCGATGTTCGCGTGCACGAAGAACCCCTGCGCGACGACGAACAGACCGACGGCGAACACCGCCTGCGCCGAGAACCCGGCGAGTGCCAGGGCGAGTTGCACGATGCCCTGGGAGATCATGATGTCAAGAACGTGATTGACGCCGTTATTGGCGACGTTGACTTTGTCCGGAGCGTGATGCACGCCGTGCAGCCGCCACAGGTATTTGTTGGTGTGGCCCCAGCGGTGGATGAGATAGCTGGCGAGCGACCCGACGAGGACGGCGAGCGGAATCTCGGCACCCAGGCTGAGGTGCGGCGTGTCGGGTGACAGCCACTGGACACCCTCCAGCACGGCGAGTTCGGCGATGACACTGCCGATGGTGGTGAGGGCGTAGTACATCCCGTACCGGCCCCACTCGCGGCGGCTGGGATGCCAGTCCGGGTTGTGCGGGATCAGCCGCTCCAGGATGGCGAGGTAAGCGATGGTGCCGATGAGGAACGGCATGCTGGCGGTGCTCAGATCCCAGCCGAAGGCGAGCGTCGACCAGACGGTGACGACGAGGGCGATCAGAAGGAACGGGTAAGCGGCCTTGCGCAGAAAGGAATTCGACCGAACGCGTACGGAATCTGTCTGCGGGAGAGTATCCACGGCGCATGCTACCCAGATGCGCGATATACCACCCCTCTATCAGATAAACCATCCCATAGCATGAATGGTGTGCGCGGAAGGCGTGCACCCCGCACAGCACGGCGCCCGATGGGGCGTGCGATCCCGTCTTCGTACCTCTTTCCGGGATGGCTGACTTCTGCCAAACCCCTTCACCCAGACGTTTCCGCCCGTACATTGGAGGGACAGCATCGGTGGGGGCCGACAGCTGTTTTTCAGGGGGCGAGAGCGGTGGGTGCTACGGGACGGCGGCGGCCGTACCCGACTGCGCCCACCAGGCCCGCCCGTTCGCGTCAGGGGGCGGAATCCAGTGGATCGCATACGCGTATTGGTGGTGGACGAGCACCGCATCTTCGCCGAGTCGCTGGCCACCGCGCTCACGGCCGAAACGGACGTGGAGGCGGCGGCGGTCGGCACCGTCCCGGCGGCGGTGCACCAACTGGAACGCGCCGCGTACGACGTCCTGCTCCTCGACGTCGACATGGCGGACTCGGCGACCCTCCTCACCCTCGTCCGGGAACGCCACGGTGACCTGCGCCCGGTGATGCTCGCCACCTACGACGACCCGCGCCGCGCCGCCCAGACCCTCACGGCGGGAGCCAACGCGTGGGTGGCGAAGGACAGTTCACTGGCCCGACTGCTGGTGGTGGTACGCGGCGTACTGCGCGAGGAGACCCACGTCCCGCCGGCCCTGCTGACCGGCGTCTTACGCGAACTCACCCACGACCGCCGCAACCGCACCGAACACCAGCGACTGGTCGCCTCCTTGACCCCGCGTGAACTGGAAGTCCTGCGCTGCATGCTGTCCGGCCTCGGCCGCAAGGCGGTCGCGGAACGGCTGTACCTCTCCCCGCACACGGTCCGCACCCACATGCAGAACGTCCTGGGCAAACTCGGAGTGCACTCCACCCTGGCCGCCGTCGCCCTGGCCCGCCGCGCCGGAGTCCCGCCGGCCGACTGACGCGGGCGTCGCTCGACGACGACGGCCTCGCGCTGCCGTCACCGGCACGGGGACGGAAGAGGTGCGGGTGGGTTGGCCGGTGGTCGGTGGTCGGTGGTTGTCCCGTTTTCGGGCGGGCGGGCGGGCGGACATGCGAACGGGCCCATGCTCCGGAGAGCGTGGGCCCATTCGCAGATCGGCTTCGGCCGTACGCGCCCGCCGTCCCTTCGTCTTCCGACCCGACACGGGGAGTGCGGCACGGGGTCGGAGCGATGCGGGGCGGCTCGTTCGCGGGGGGTCAGCGAGAGGAGAAGGGGACGGCGTCGGCCGGGTCGGTGACCCAGTTGGTGGCGAGGGGCTCGTCGACGAGGACCGGCTCGTCGAGGGGCAGGGTCACCGGGTCGCTCACGGTCTCGGAGAAGGCGATGATGAGCTGCTCGTACTCGGTGCCGTAGTCGGTGTTGGTGCTCTTGGGGTTGATGCCGGCGTAGGCGACGGTGTCGCCGGAGAGCTCAAAGGGCTCGCCGACGGCCTGCCCGTCGGGGGAGACGTGGGAGTCCTCGGAGGAGCCGAACGCGGCGTCCGGGAAGGTGCCCGACAGGCCGCAGGAGACACCTTCGTTGGCCTTGGCGGTGACCAGCAGGTAGCCGCCGGCCTGGGTCTCCGAGCTGACCGTGAAGGTGACCTCGGTGGTGCCGCAGGCCTGGCCGCCGCCCTCTTCCATGTCGTCTTCGATGTCGATGTCGGTGTCGTCCGCGTCCGGGTTGTCGATGTCCTGCTGCGAACCACCCGGCTCCTGGGCGGAGTTGTCGGGAGCGGCTTCGTCGGCCTCGCACGCCGTGGCGGTGGCGGTCAGGGCAGCGGCGGCGGCGATGGCCAGGACGAGGCGGGTGTGGCGGGAGGCGCGGCGCGAGCTCATCGGAGGTCTCCATCAACTGTGGTTGCGGTGTGTCGTGCTGACATGGACAACACTAGGGTTGATGCGATCTTCAAATGATCCCGCCGATGTCGGGGTTCTGTCCCTTCGATGCCCCCGCGGCCACCACTGATGTGCACCGTTGGCCTGCAACATTCCGGGCCCGGAACGCGTGTGCCTCCGACCCGCCCGGCCAGCCGCCGCCACGTCCCTGGTCAGGACGCTTCGAGCCCGTTCACCGCGGCGGGAGCAGCCGCGGCACTGCCCGTACGTACACCACCATGCCGACCACCTCCACCAGGGTCTGGGTGACCACCACCACGGCGGCGATCGCCAGCCGGTCCGGCAGGGCCAGGGCAAGGGGCAGCACCACCAGCGAGTTACGGGTGGCGCCGGTGAAGACGATGGCGCGGCCGGCCGGTACGCCGAGGCGGAAGAGGCGGGTGACGCCCAGCCCGGCGAAGGCCATCACCACCAGGAACGTCACATAGAACGGTACGACCCGGGCCACATCGCCCAGGCTGTCGCCGAGTTTGGGCACCTGGGAGGCGACCACGGTCAGCAGCGTGGCCGCCATCAGCGGCACCATCGTCGTACCCACCGCGTCGGCGGCCCGCGCGCCGCCGCGCCGCCGGGCGGCCCACGCCTGGGTGAGCCAGGCCAGCGTCAGCGGGATGACGATCAGGACGACGAACGCCTCGACGAACGGGCCGGCCTCGACCACGTCACCCAGCTCCGAGCCCAGGAACAGGAACAGGAAGCCGGGCAGCAGCAGCATCTGTGCGAGCAGCAGCAACGGCGTCGCCGCGAGCAGCCGTTCGCTACTGCCGCCGGCCAGGCCGCTGAAGACGATCACGTAGTCGACGCACGGGGCGAGCAGGACCAGCAGCACGCCCAGCCGTACGGCCTGGTCGGCGGGGAGGAACGGGAACATCGCCGCGACGACCAGCGGCACCACGACGAAGTTCACGACGAGCGCCGCCACCAGGAACCGGCCGGACCGCAGCGAGCGGAGCAGCTCCGCCGCCGGCACTTGCAGGAACGTCACATACAGCAGCGCCGCCAGGACCGGGTTGATGGCGTGTTCAAGCCCGGGCCCCGCACCGGGTGCGACCCGTCCCACCAGCGCCCCGGCCGCCAACGCGCCCAGATAGACGGCGACCTGGTGCCGTTCCATGCCCGCTACCAGGCCGGATGACTGCGACAACGTACCTGCTCCTTGCAGAGGGGGAAGGGCGGATGAGATCAGCCCGCCGGGGTGAACAGCTCGGCCAGCATGGCGGCGCCTTCCGCCGGGGCGCGGACCTCCAGGCGCAGCACCGGGCCGTCGAGGTGGAGGCGGAAGTCGAAGAACGGGCAACAGCGCTGCTCGGCGACGGCGAGTTCGGCGATCTGGCCGGCCCGGCCGGCCGGCACGGTCAGCCGTACGCACCCGCCGCCCTCGCTCTCCGCGCGTTCGGCGCCGGCCAGCAGTTGATGCCACCGTGCCGCCCGTTCGGTGGCGGCCTCGCCGCTCAGGGTGCAGGCCACGGGGTGGGCCCGGGCCCGGGGCGCGAGGAAGGCGCACCGCGGATCACAGCGGCCGTCGCGGTCGGGGAGCGCGTCGAGGTGGTCCAGGGCGCGGTGCAGGGTGGCGGTGAGGGTGGCGAGTTCGGCCGCGCGGTGCTGAGCGTCCGCGATGCGCTCGGCGATCCGGGGCCGCAGGTCGGCCTTCACGTCCCGGCAGGCCCCGGACTGCCACACCCGCAGCAGTTCGGCGATCTCCTCCAGCGGCAGCCCGAGGTGTTTGGCCGCGCCGATGAAGGCGAGGCGTTCGGCGGCGTCCTCCCCGTACAGGCGGTACCCGCCGGGGCTGCGCCCGGCGGGCAGCAGTCCGGCGGTCTCGTAGAACCGCAGGGTGGTGGCCGGCACGCCGGAGCGCTCGGCGAGCTGGGAGATCCGCATCGGGGCGGTGGGCGGGGTGGTGCTGCTCACCCCTCGAAGGTAAACCTTCGATTCGACTGGAAGGTCAAGCGGCTGGGGTGGCCGGGGTGGCCGGGGTGGCTGGGGTGGCCGGGGCGGGCGCGTTCGATGGCGGTGCGGGCGTGCGGCACGTGGTGCCGGGCGAGCCCGGGCAGATGGGCCACATCGACGCCCATCCCGGACGCGGCGCCACGGGTTCGCCCCACAGAACGCTGAAGCCGCCGTCCCCCACCTGTCCGAACTCCGGCTCCGGGGTGGACCCGAGGTCCACCTCCAGCCGTCCGGGACAGGAGGAGACGGCGCACCGTCTCTCGTGTTCGTAGTCGGAGGAGGCGGGCGCTGCCCGGGTCCGGACCGATGCCGTGCAGGGGCCCAACGCCCGTGGACGGTCGGGCCGTTCGCCTCAGTCGAAGGCGTTGACTCCGGTCAGTTCGGCCGACAGGGTCCACAGGCGGGCCGCCTGGGCCGGGTCGGTGGCCCAGGCTCGTACGGCTTCGGGGGCGGCGATGTCGCAGTCCACGCAGTACGCGCCGCCCTCGCCCGCCAGCCGGGGAGAGGTGGCGGCCCAGGTCTGGGTGGCGGCGCCCTGGGCGGGGGTCTTGAAGTCGGTGCGGGGGGTGCCGTGTTCGTCGATCCAGCCCAGCTCCGTCATCTCCTCGCTGGTGAGATGCCGCTGGAGGGTGGTCATGATGGGGCCGGGGTGGAGGGAGAAGGCGCGGACCCCGGCGGACTGCCCGAGGGTGTCGAGATGCCGCGCGAACAGCACGTTCGCCGTCTTGGCCTGGCCGTACGCCCGCCACTTGTCGTAGCCGTGCTCGAACTGCACGTCGTCCCAGCGGATGCCGCCGCGCAGGTGCCCGGCGGAGGAGACGGCGATCACCCGCGCCCCGCCGTCGCGGGCGAGGGCGGGCCACAGCCGGTTGACGAGGGCGTAGTGGCCGAGGTGGTTCGTGGCGAACTGTGCCTCCCACCCCTGCGGGCCGACCCGGGTCTCGGGGCAGGCCATGATGCCGGCGTTGGCGATCAGGATGTCGATGGGGCGGTCGGAGGCGAGGAAGGCGTCGGCGAAGCGCCGTACGCTCTCAAGATCGGCGAGATCCAGCTCGGCGATCTCCACCTCCGCGATCCCGTCGAGTGCCGCCCGCGCCCGCTCCGGCCGCCGTGCCGGTACGACGACATCCGCCCCGGCCGCGGCCAGCGCGCGGGTGGTCTCCAGGCCGAGCCCGGCGTACCCGCCGGTGACGAGGGCGAGCTTGCCGGACAGATCGACGCCGCGCAGCACGTCCTGCGCCGTACTGTGCGCGCCGAACCCTGATCCGATGGGGTGCTGCGCGGTGGTGGTGGTCGTCATGCCGCCACCGTACGGCTGGGAGTGCGCTCCAGTACAAGACGTCCTGCCCGGGCGCCTCAGGCGGTCTCCGCCGGTGCCGCCGGGAGGTTGCGGTCGAAGGCGTGGATGGAGAGCGGGGTGCCGTCGTAGACGTCGACGTGGACGTACATCCGCTTCTCGTCGGTGAGGACCAGTACCCTTCCCAGGGCGTCCAGCCCGCCCGGGACGAGCGCGCTGCCCTCGATCTGCGGGATGCCGGACCGTTCACTGAGCCGGGAGAGGTACAGCCAGTGGCCGCCCCGCCCGCCCTCGTCCGCGACCAGCAGGGAGTACTCCTCCCCGATCTCCACGAGCCGGTCGGACTCCGTCGCCGAGATCTCCCAGCGCTTGACGCCGGAGGTCATGTCGTACGCCGTGAACCCCTGATCGTAGGTGCCGCTTTCCGCCGTCACCAGCAGACCTTCGCCCTGCGCCCAGGAGGGGTCGGGGGATTCCCGGTCTCTGAGCCGGGTGAGGGATTCCCACCGCGGATCTTCTCCCGGCTCGGTCCGCAGTGTGTGGATCGCCCAGTCCCACCCGTAGGAGTTGGCCATCTCGACGACGAGCGGCTCTTCGGAGATCACGGCGCTGACGTGCCGGGCATGGTCGTTGAACAGGTGCAGTTGTTCGCCGGTGTCCACGTCGTAGATCTCGGCGAGCGGCAGATACCTCACCCCGTTGCCGCAGGAGGCGACCACCTGACGGGTGCCGACCGCGATCGAACTCCGGTCCTCGCAGAGTTCCGTCATGACCAGCGGCTCGCGCGGCTCGCCGTCCGAGGACCGGAAGCGGTGGATCCGGCTGCCGTCGTCGGTCAGTACGGACACGGTCTCGGGGTGCACGGCGACCGGGACGTACGTGGCCGGGCGGACGTCTTTCAGCTCGGTGAGGTCCTTGGTCCACACGACTTCGCCGCTGCCGGTGTCGATGGCGGAGAGCAATGTGCAGTTCTGCCAGAGCCGGCGGTCCGCCGGGTCCGGTGGCGGACTGTCCTCGGCCCTGAAGAGCGCCGCTACCAGGCCCGTTTCGCTGATCTCGCGGGACGCGGTGCACAGCTGGTCGGCACCCTCCGGGAGGCCGGTCTGCCATACCTCCTCGCCGTCCGCCAGGGAATGGCCGGTGAAGAGTTTCTGGCTCGCGGTCACCAGGGTGTCGGCGGGGGTGAGCCAGGCGGTGACGTACCCGCCGGTTGCCGTTCTGTCCGCGACCGGGCTGTGCCAGGCGGTGGGCATGGTGCCGCCCGGTGGGGTGCCGTTCTCGCCGGCCGGGGCGGAGCCGTCGCCGGAGCCGTCGCCGGCGCCGTCGTCCGGGCCGGTGGTCGTACCGGCTGTGGTGCCCCGTTCGGCCAGCGAGTTGCCGAGGGCACCGCCGAGCAGGAGCAGGGTGACCAGCCCGGCGCCGGCCGGCAGCCACCGGCGCCAGGCGCGGCCGGGGCGGCGTTCCGGTACCGGCGGGACGGGTGGGAAGGAAGGGAGCGGTGGTGCCGGTGGCGCCGGCGGTGGCGGGAGCATGGGCGGAGTGGGCGGGTTGGCCATGGCGGTTCGCTCCCCTCAGAGCTGGCGGTCGAAGCTGACGGTGCGGACGAAGTCACTGCCGCTGACCGTGACGTAGAACCCGTCGCGGTCCCAGGCGAAGACGGCCGTGTGGTCGCTGTCCCCGCTCAGCGCGGGGTCCCCGAGGTTCGCGGGTACGGAGCCCTCGATGACCTGCTTGCCGTCGTGAAAGGCGACCCATCGCACCCGTAGCTCGTCCGGTTCGCGTGCTTCACCGGACAGATCCAGGAACGAGTCGTCGGCCGGCTGATCGACCATCAGCACATGGTCGCCCTCGACGCCGACCAACTGCTGGCGGTGGACCTGCCCGTCCCACAGCCGGGTGCCGGTGGTCAGGTCGTAGCCGCTCAGCAGTGTTTCGCCGTGCCGGGTGAGCAGGAGGATCAGCAGGGGCGGGCCGTCGGTCCGGGAGATCAGGGTCTCGGTGACGGTGCCTTCCTCCTCGGCGGTCCACACGGGTTCGGGCGTCGTGGTGACGCCACTGGTGGTGTAGGCGCGGATGCCTTCGCTCCGGAAGAGGACGAGTGGTGATTCGGACAGGACGCCGTGCACCGAGTAGGGGGCGGTGTCGACCTGGACGGACCAGGTGGGCCCGTCCTGCGGCCCGCCGTCCGGGGCGAACGCCTCGACCTGCCACAGTTCGGCCTCTCCCTCGCCTGCGCCGGGTCCGGCGGCGGCCGGGTTCTCGCAGCGTGACCACAGCAGCAGGTGGTCCGTGCCGGGCAGGTACCGCTGGTCGCCCCAGCACTCGCGCGAGCCGGCCGGCCGCAGCGGGTCCAGTGGCTCTCCGTCGCGCAGTGCGAAGCGCTCCACGACGGCTTCTCCGCCCGCCCGCAGTACGGCGACGGTGCGGTCGCTGACGAGCAACCGCGTTGTTTCGTTGCCGCCTTCGATGTGGTGCAGGGTGTCCCACCACACGACCTCGCCGTTGGTGGTGTCCACGGTGACGACGACGTCGCAGCCTGCTGTCGTACTGCCACGGAAGGCCAGGACGAGGAGGCGTTCGTCCTGCGACATGGCCATGCGGGCGCACAGGCTTTCGGCGGCGTCCGGCAGCGTGGCTTCCCAGGCGTATTCCCCGGTGGCCGGGTCCAGGGCTCTGGGGCCGGTTGCGTCGAGGCGGATGAGGACCCCGTTCTGGATCCAGGTGGGCGACCCGAAGCCGCCGGGGTTCTCGGCGGTGGGGAGGTCGGGGGTCCGCCAGTTCCCTTCGAGCCGGCCGCCGAACGCCGCCGGTTCCTTGTCGGCGCGCGGCATGCTGGGCGCGCCGCCCGCGCTGGACGGGGTGGTGTCGCCGCCCCGGCCGAGCAGCCAGCCGCCGCCGGTGCCGATGGCGAAGGTCAGCAGGGCGGCCAGCAGCAGGACGGGCCATGGTGTGCGCGACGCACGCCCTTGCGCCTGCCCGGGTCCCAACTCCGGCCCCGGTCCTGGGCCCTGTGGCGGTGACGTTGGTGGTGTGGGTGGTGATGGTGGTGGTGCGGGCATGGCAAATCCCCCCGGGTCGGCCACGGCGTATCCCCTCCCGCATCGAGCGATGCGTGTACGACGAGCCCCGATCCTAGCTATCCGCTGATCGGACGACTACCCAAAGTGTGCGGCAGGTACGGGGATGCCGGGCGGAGTCAGGAGGCGGGGGTGTTGTCGAAGGGGGCGGTCAGGGTGCGCAGGAGGGTGGCCAGGTTCTGGCGTTCGGGGTGGGTGAGGTCGGCCAGGATGGCGCGTTCCTGGTCGAGGAGGCCGGCCAGGGCGGCGTCCGCGTGGTGGCGGCCGTCGGGGGTGAGGCGGACCAGGACGCCGCGCCGGTCGCTGGGGTCGGGCAGCCGTTCGACCAGGCCCTTCTTGGCCAGCCGGTCGATGCGGTTGGTCATGGTGCCGGAGGTGACGAGGGTCTGGGTGAGGAGGGCGCCGGGGGAGAGCTGGTAGGGGGTGCCGGCCCGGCGCAGTGCGGTGAGGACGTCGAATTCCCACGACTCCAGCTGGTGGTCGGCGAAGACCTGGCGCCGGGCCCGGTCGAGGTGGCGGGCCAGCCTGCTGACGCGGCTGAGCACTTCCAGCGGCTCCACGTCGAGATCGGGGCGCTCCCGGCGCCAGGCCGCGACCAGTCGATCGACCTCGTCCTTCATGGGAGCAGTGTAGTAGTTCTGTCGACGTGAAGTCTCTTGAAGCCGTTTATCTTGACATCGAGATAGTCGGCCGGGCATGGTCGGGACATGAGTGATCTCTGGGATCCCGGTCAATATCAGCGCTACAGCGGACACCGATCCCGGCCGCTGCTCGACCTGCTCGCCCGGGTGCCACGACTCGGCGAGCGGCCCCGGATCGCCGATCTGGGCTGCGGGCCCGGCGCCCCGACCCGGCTGCTCGCCGACCGCTGGCCGGACGCCGCGATCACCGGGTACGACAGCTCGCCCGCCATGCTCGCCGA
Organism: Streptomyces sp. NTD107; assembly: GCF_059510435.1. Lineage (NCBI taxonomy): Bacteria > Bacillati > Actinomycetota > Actinomycetes > Kitasatosporales > Streptomycetaceae > Streptomyces > Streptomyces sp. NTD107. The sequence continues at coordinate 49,663 of NZ_JCAJZV010000010.1, forward strand.
TGCCGCCGCGTACGCCGGGCCCACGGACGGCGACGGCTCCATCGCCTTCGCGCCGGCCGATCTCGGCAGCTGGACGCCACGGCCCGGATCGTACGAGCTGATCATCTCCAACGCCGCCCTCCAGTGGGTGCCGGGGCACACCGAACGCTTCCCCGCCTGGCTGGCCGGTCTCGCGCCCGGCGGGGTGTTCGCGTTCCAGGTGCCGGGGAACTTCGACGCGCCCAGCCATGTCCTCATGCGCGAACTGGCCGCGAGTGCGCCCTGGCGGGACCGGCTGGCCGGGGTGCTGCGGGACGCCGAGCCGGTACGTACCCCGGCCGGCTACTTCGAGGCGCTGGCCGGCCAGGGCTGCGCCGTGGACGCGTGGGAGACCACCTATCTGCACCAGCTGACCGGCGAGGACCCGGTCCTCGACTGGGTCATGGGCACCGGGCTGCGGCCCGTGCTCGCCGCCCTCGACGACGATCCGCAGGCCCGCGTCGACTTCCTCTTCGCCTACCGCGACGCGCTGCGCACCGCCTACCCGGCCGGTCCGCACGGCACCCTGTACCCCTTCCGCCGGATCTTCGCCGTGGCGGTGGCGCCGTGATCAGTGGCTTCGATCATGTGCTGCTCGCCGCCCCGCCCGGCAGCGAGGAGCGGCTGCGGGAGTTCTACGGGGGCGTGCTGGGGATGACCGAGCTGCCCAAGCCGCCGGTGCTGGCGGCCCGGGGCGGCTGCTGGTTCGGGTCCGGGACGTGCGTGCTGCACCTGGGCATCCAGCGGGAGTTCGTACCGGCGCGCAAGGCGCATCCCGGGATTCTCGTCTCCGGCATCGAGGAGTTCGGCCGCCGGCTGGCCGAGCGGGGCGTGGCGGTCGGCTGGGATCCGCACCTGCCCGGGTACCGGCGGTTCTACGCGGACGATCCGGTGGGCAACCGGCTGGAGTTTCTCGAACCGGACGAAGAGAGCTGAGCGGTTCGGCAACCTTTTGGTGGGGTGTGGCGACTTCTTTTCGCTCGTGTCGCTTGCACGGCACGTATCGCGTGAAGTCCACCCCCCACCTACCGAGGAGAGACCGTGGCCCCTCCACGCAATCCCCGAACCCGGCGCCGCTCATGGATCCTGTTGGGGGCGGCGCTGCTCGCCGGGGTGCTGGCCGCCCCGACCGCGCCCGCCGCCGTCGCCGCCGAGGATCCCGGCGACATCACCGTCGCCGCCTCCCAGCTGGAGAACCTCGACCGCGGCCTGATCAGCGTGCACTCCGGCGGCAACAACCTGGTCAGCTGGCGCTATCTGGCCACCGACCCCGACAACGTCGCCTTCAACGTCTACCGGGGCGACATCAAGGTCACCGACCAGCCCATCACCGGCTCCACCAACTTCCTGCACCGCGACGTCCCCAACAGCGCCGACTACCGGGTCCGGGCCGTCGTGGGCGGCGTCGAGCAGCCGTTCTCGCCGCACGCCATCCAGTTCCGCAACGGCTACTACGACATCCCCATCCAGCAGCCCCCCGGCGGCTCCGGCTACACCTACAACGCCAACGACGGCTCGGTCGGCGACCTCAACGGCGACGGCCAGCTGGAGATCGTCCTCAAGTGGGACCCGTCCAACTCCCAGGACAACGCCAACGACGGCACCACCGGCAACACCATCATCGACGCCTACACCCTCGCCGGGCAGCGGCTGTGGCGGATCGACCTGGGCCGTAACATCCGCTCCGGCGCGCACTACACCCAGTTCCAGGTGTACGACTACGACGGCGACGGCCGCGCCGAGGTGGTCATGAAGACCGCCGACGGGACGGTGGACGGTACGGGCCGGGTGATCGGCAACGCCAACGCCGACTACCGCAACAGCGCCGGCCGGGTGCTGGACGGCCCCGAGTACCTCACCGTCTTCAACGGCCTCACCGGCGCCGCCATGGCCACCGTCGACTACGTGCCGCCGCGCGGCACCGTCAGCTCGTGGGGTGACAACTACGGCAACCGGGTGGACCGCTTCCTGGCCGGCACCGCGTACCTCGACGGCTCCCGCCCCTCCATCATCATGGCGCGCGGCTACTACACCCGCACCGTCATCGCCGCCTGGGACTGGCGGAACGGGCAGCTGACCCGGCGCTGGACCTTCGACACCAACAGCTCCACCAACGTCGGCCAGGGCTACGACGGGCAGGGCAGCCACAGCCTGTCCATCGGCGACGTGGACGGGGACGGCCGCGACGAGATCGTGTACGGGGCGATGGCCGTCGACGACAACGGCTACCGGCTGTGGACCACCCGCACCGGCCACGGCGATGCCCAGCACCTGGGCAACTTCAACCCCAACACCTCGGGCCTGGACTACTTCAAGGTCTCCGAGGGCAGCAGCCAGCCGTCCTCCCTCTACATCAACCCGGCCAACGGCCAGATCCGCTGGCAGACCGCCCCCAACGGCGACAACGGGCGCGGCGTGGCCGGCAACATCTGGTCCGGTTCGGTCGGCGCGCAGATGTGGTCGGCGCGGGACGGGCAGCTGCGGAACATAAGTGGCCAGGAGATCGGCCGCAAGCCCTCCAGCATCAACTTCCTGGTGTGGTGGGACGGCGATCCGGTGCGGGAGCTGCTGGACGACACCCGCATCGACAAGTACGGGCCCAGCGGCGACACCCGGCTGCTGACCGGCTCGGGCGTGGCGTCCAACAACGGGACGAAGGCCACCCCGGTGCTCTCCGGCGACATCCTGGGCGACTGGCGCGAGGAGGTCATCTGGCGCACCAGCAACAACAGCGCGCTGCGGATCTACTCCACCCCGATCGAGACCGACCGCAAGATCACCACGCTGCTGCACGACCGGATGTACCGCACCGGTCTGGCGTGGCAGAACACGGCGTACAACCAGCCGCCGCACACCAGCTTCTACCTCGGGCACGGGATGGGCGCCGCGCCCCGGCCGACCGCCTTCACCGCACCGCTCGCCGCTCCCACGGGGGAGTGAACAGGTAATGGTTGAATCCTGCATTTCCCCTGAAAGGGGTACGTAAGAGGTCCGACCGAGTGAACAATGACAACCGAATCCGCTCTGCCGTGTTGTTCAAGGTGCTCCCGCAGCGGGGCATCCACACACGGAAGGAACATCTCGTGAAGAAGACCCTTGCCACGGTCGCTGTCGCCGCCTCGGCTGTTGGTATGGCGGGCGCGGCCGCTGCTCCGGCGATGGCCACCGACAACCAGCTGGGCCCGATCTCGGCCAACGGCAACGCGTCGGACCAGATCTACGGCAACACCACGACCAGCGGCAAGTTCTCCCCGAACTTCGCGCTGATCAACGGTTCGCTGAACAAGCCGTGCATCGCCGTCCCGCTGAACAGCGTCGACGTGCAGAACGTCGTCGGCCTGGTCAACGTCGGCATCCAGGACCTGCTCACCCAGAAGCAGAACCAGACCTGCGCCGAGAACTCCAGCTCCGTTCAGGGCGACGCGCCGCTGTCGCACGTCCTCACCGGCCTGGGGATCCTCTCCAACAACGGTGTCGGCAACGGCTGATCCAGCTCCGGCTGACCAAGCCCGCCGGATCGCCGGCGCGCCGGGCCCGTACTACCTCCGGTACGGCCCCGGCGCCGCCCGGCACCCCGGCGGCAATGCCCCGCATCGAAACCGCCCCCCGGCTGTGCACACAGCCGGGGGGCGGTTTCCCTTGTGCTTCTCTGCTTCTCTGCTTCGGTGCTTCGGGGCTCCCCCTGTGCCGGCGCCGGCCCGCCCGCCGGGCGATCACACCCGGCGGTGGCCCACCAGGCGCGGGTGCAGTTCCAGGCCCTGGAGGCCGTTCCACGCCAGATTCACCAGATGCGCCGCCACCTCGGACTTCTCCGGCCGCCGGACGTTCAGCCACCACTGACCGGTCAGCGCCACCATCCCCACCAGCGCCTGCGCGTACATCGGCGCCAGCTTCGGATCGAAGCCGCGCGCCTGGAACTCCAGGCCCAGGATGTCCTCGACCTGAGTGGCGATGTCCCCGATGAGGGAGGCGAAGGTCCCGGTGGACTGGGCGACCGGGGAGTCGCGTACCAGGATGTGGAAGCCGTCCGTGTACTGCTCGATGTAGTCCAGCAGCGCGAAGGCCGCCTGCTCGCACAGCTCGCGCGGGTGCCCGGCGGTGAGCGCCCCCTGCACCATGTCCAGCAGCCGGGTCATCTCGCGGTCCACGATCACCGCGTACAGCCCTTCCTTGCCGCTGAAGTGCTCGTACACCACCGGCTTGGAGACGCCGGCCTTCGCCGCGATCTCCTCCACCGAGGTGCCGTCGAAGCCGCGCTCCGCGAACAGGGTGCGACCGATGTCGAGCAACTGCTCACGGCGCTCGGTGCCGGTCATCCGCCGGCGTGCGCGCCGGGGCGGACGCTCCTTGCCGCCCCGGACCGCCTGCTCCTTGCCGCTGCTGCTGCTGCTCTCGTCGGTCGCCACCCCACCATCATGCCGTCTTGGCGGAACCCTCCTCCTCGGGGTTTCGCCCAGCGGCCGGCTCCACGGTGCCCGGCCCGCTCCCGGTACGCCGTGCCGCCAGCCGTTCCGGCTTCGGCCAGCGCACGTCGTACACCCAGCCCGCCCTCTCGAACCAGCTGATCAGCCGGGCGCTGGAGTCCAGCTGCCCGCGGTCCACACCGTGCCGGGCACAGGTCGGATCGGCGTGGTGCAGGTTGTGCCAGGACTCCCCGCAGGACAGCACCGCCAGCCACCACACATTGCCGGACCGGTCCCGGGAGCGGAACGGCTGCTTGCCGGTGGCGTGGCAGATCGAGTTGATCGACCAGGTGACGTGGTGCAGAAGCGCCACCCGTACCAGCGAACCCCAGAAGAAGGCCGTGACCGCCCCCTGCCAGGACCAGGTGGCCAGCCCGCCGATCAGCGGCGGCAGCGCCAGCGAGACGGTGGCCCACAGCACGAACTGCCGGGAGACGCGGCGTACGTCCGGGTCCTTGATCAGGTCGGGCGCGTACTTGTGCTGCGGGGTCTGCTCCACGTTGAACAGCCACCCGGTGTGCGCCCACCACAGGCCCTTGAGCAGCGCGGGGACGGTCTCCCCGTACCGCCACGGGGAGTGCGGGTCGCCCTCGGCGTCCGAGTGCTGGTGGTGCTTGCGGTGGTCGGCGACCCAGCGCACCACCGGGCCCTCCAGCGCCAGCGAGCCGGCGATGGCCAGGGCGATGCGCAGCGGGCGTTTCGCCTTGAACGCGCTGTGCGTGAAGTGGCGGTGGAAGCCGACGGTGATGCCGTGGCAGCCGGTGAAGTAGAAGGCGAGCAGCAGGCCCAGGTCCAGCCAGCTCACCCCGCCCCAGGTCCAGGCGACGGGGATGGCGGCGAGCAGCGCCAGGAAGGGCAGGACGATGAAGACGGTGAGGGCCACCTGCTCCACCGTGCCGCGCCGTTCACCGCCCAGGGTGCCGGACAGCGGGGGAGGTGGTGGCGCGGGGGAGTCGGTGGGGTCGTCGGCGGGGTCGGGGGGCGCCGCCTGGGAGGGTACGAGGTCGGGGCTGGTCGTCATCGGCAGCGTTCCTCAGCGTTCCTCGGGTGAGGGAAATGGGGAAAGGGGGGAAAGGGGGTACGTAGAGGCTGATGTCGGCGTCTACGGCTTACCTACGGGACCGTAACCTACGGCGACGTATGTATTGCAATCCGTGAGGTCATCTCACGCCCTGAAGCGCCCCCTCCCTTGCGGGGCGGCCTCATTACCATGGGGGTCCGTCGGACAGCGCGGTCCGTGACCTGCCAGATTCCTGCCCATTCAGCTTCATTCAGCTGCGAGGAGCCGCAACTGTGAGCAGTGCCGACAGTAAGCCGGAGAGAGTGGAAAGCCCCGAAAGTGGTAGCGCGCTGCGCGCGGACATCCGTCGTTTGGGTGACCTGCTCGGGGAGACGCTGGTCCGGCAGGACGGTCCTGAACTGCTCGACCTCGTCGAGCGGGTCCGGTCCCTGACCCGTACGGACGGCGAGGCCGCCGCCGCCCTGCTCGGGGATACCGATCTCCAGACCGCGGCCAAGCTCGTACGCGCGTTCTCCACCTACTTCCATCTGGCGAATGTGACCGAGCAGGTGCACCGGGGGCGCGAACTGGCGGCCCGCCGGGCGACCGAGGGCGGGCCGCTGTCGCGCACCGCCGACATGCTCAAGGAAGCCGACCCCGCGCATCTGCGGCAGACCGTGGCCAACCTGGGGGTACGGCCCGTCTTCACCGCACACCCCACCGAGGCGGCCCGCCGCTCGGTGCTCACCAAGCTCCGCAAGATCGCCGAACTGCTGGACCGCCCCGAGAGCGAGCTGTACGGCGCGGACCGGCGCCGTACCGAACTGCGGCTCGCCGAGAACATCGACCTCATCTGGCAGACCGACGAACTGCGCGTCACCCGCCCCGAGCCCACCGACGAGGCCCGCAACGCCGTCTACTACCTGGACGAGCTGCACCACGGCGCGGTCGGCGACCTGCTGGAGGACCTGGCCGACGAGCTGGAACGGGCCGGCGCACCGCTCCCGGCCGGCTCCCGCCCGCTCACCTTCGGCACCTGGATCGGCGGCGACCGCGACGGCAACCCCAACGTCACCCCGTCCGTCACCTGGGACGTGCTGCTGCTCCAGCACGAGCACGGCATCACCATGGCCCTGGAGCACATCGACCAGCTGCGCAGCGCGCTGTCCAACTCCATCCGCAACAGCGGCGCCACCGAGGAACTGCTGGACTCGCTCGCCGCCGACCTGGAGGCGCTGCCGGAGATCACCCCGCGCTACAAGCGGCTCAACGCCGAGGAGCCCTACCGGCTGAAGGTCACCTGCGTCCGGCAGAAGCTGCTCAACACCCGCACCCGGCTGGCGGCGGGCGCCGTCCACGTACCCGGGCACGACTACCTGGGCACCGGCGAGCTGCTGGCCGACCTCGCCGTCGTGCAGCGCTCGCTGCGCGAGAACCGGGGCGGGCTGATCGCGGACGGGCGCCTTGAGCGACTGATGCGTACGGTGGCGGCGTTCGGGCTCCAACTGGCCACGATGGACGTACGCGAGCACGCGGATGCCCACCACCACGCGCTGGGGCAGCTCTTCGACCGGCTCGGCGAGGAGTCGTGGCGGTACGCGGACATGCCGCGCGAGTACCGGCTGAAGCTGCTCGCGAAGGAACTGCGCTCGCGCCGCCCGCTGGCCCCCTCCCCGGCGCCGCTGGACGCGGCGGGCGCGAAGACGCTGGGCGTCTTCGGGACGATCGGGAAGGCGCTGGAGGCGTTCGGCCCCGAGATCATCGAGTCGTACATCATCTCGATGTGCCAGGGCGCGGACGACGTCTTCGCGGCGGCGATCCTGGCGCGCGAGGCCGGGCTGCTGGACCTGCACGCCGGCTGGGCGAAGATCGGCATCGTCCCGCTGCTGGAGACCACGGACGAACTCAAGATCGCCGACGAGCTGCTGGACGCGATGCTGTCCGACCCCTCCTACCGCCGTCTTGTCGCGCTGCGCGACGACGTGCAGGAGGTCATGCTCGGCTACAGCGACTCCTCCAAGTTCGGCGGCATCACCACCTCCCAGTGGGAGATCCACCGGGCGCAGCGCCGGCTGCGCGATGTGGCGCACCGGCACGGGGTACGGCTGCGGCTGTTCCACGGCCGCGGCGGCACGGTGGGGCGCGGCGGCGGGCCGACGCAGGACGCGATCCTGGCGCAGCCGTGGGGCACGCTGGAGGGCGAGATCAAGGTGACCGAGCAGGGCGAGGTCATCTCGGACAAGTACCTGGTGCCGTCACTGGCACGGGAGAACCTGGAGCTGACGGTCGCCGCCACCCTCCAGGCATCCGCGCTGCACACCGCCCCCCGTCAGTCGGACGAGGACCTGGCGCGGTGGGACGCGGCGATGGACACCGTCTCGGAGGCGGCGCACGGCGCCTACCGGAAGCTGGTGGAGGACCCGGACCTGCCGGCGTACTTCTTCGCGGCCACCCCGGTGGACCAGCTGGCGGAGCTGCACCTGGGCTCCCGCCCCTCCCGCCGCCCGGACAGCGGCGCGGGGCTGGACGGACTGCGGGCGATCCCTTGGGTGTTCGGCTGGACCCAGTCCCGGCAGATCGTGCCCGGCTGGTTCGGCGCGGGCACCGGCCTGCGGGCGGCCCGCGAGGCGGGCCTGGAGGACACGCTCGCCGAAGCCTTCACCCGCTGGCACTTCTTCCGCAACTTCCTCTCCAACGTGGAGATGACGCTGGCCAAGACGGACCTGCGGATCGCCCGGCACTACGTGGACACGCTGGTGCCGCAGGAGTTGCAGCACATCTTCGACGTGATCGAGGCGGAGCACGCGCTGACGGTGTCCGAAGTGCTGCGCATCACGGGCGAGTCGGAGCTGCTGGAAGCCAACCCGGCCCTGAGCCGCACCCTCCACATCCGCGACGCGTACCTCGACCCGATCTCGTACCTCCAGGTCTCCCTCCTCCACCGCCAGCGCGAGGCCGCCGAACGCGGCGAAACCCCCGACCCGCTGCTGACCAGGGCCCTCCTCCTGACGGTCAACGGGGTGGCGGCCGGCCTCCGCAACACCGGCTGACCACGACGGCACCCTTCCGAGGCCCCGCCCGGCTACCGTGCCGGGCGGGGCCTCGGTGGTGTTGAAGGGAAGGAATGGCCGTGCTGGTGATGCGTCCTGCGGTGTCGGCCGACATTCCGGCGGTAGCGGAGATGATCCGCGCGCGCTGTTGCTGGATGGAGGAACGGGGTCTGCCCAGTTGGCGGGAGAGCGTGGACGATCTCGCCGGTCAGTGTGACAACCCATGCGGGGACGTGTGGCTGCTGGAGATGGACGGTTCGCGGATTGTCGGCCGGACGACTGTCCAGGATGAGGGTCCGCCCTGGGGCTGGACGGAAGCGGAGCGGGCGGAGCCCGCCCACTACCTCAACACCTCGGTGACCGACCCCGAGCTGCGCCATCTGCGGCCGGGCACACTGATGGCGCTGTGGGCGGTGGACCGCGCTGCCCGCGCCGGCCGGACCTGGGTACGTCGGGACTGCGTGCGGCCGGAGCTGGTGCGCTACTACACGGCCCAGGGATTCAGCCTTGTGCACGAGGTGGAACGCACCAAGTACCGCCTCTACCTGCTCGGCCGCCGGGCCGAGCCGATCGAGGAACTACCCGAGTGGTGATCGTGTTCCGAAGGGCAGGTCGCCCGCATTTCCCTGCGACGTCGGATCTGCTGGTTGCGTCCGACACCGGTGACTCCGAGGGCGGCAGTGTCCAGCGTTCCCGGAACGCGCTGGGCGGCTCGGGTGGCGGTGGTCCCGGAATCGAAGCCGCCGGTGAGGTGGAAGACCGTGGACTCCGGTTCCCAGGGGTGGATGTCGAGTGACTGGTCCATCGCTTCGCCAAAGGCTGCCAGGACATCAGCCTCCGGAGCCAAGGTCCGGGGGCTGCTGTGCAGGGCTGGTGCGGGATAGCGCAGATGCAGGTCGCCTCCGAAGACGGCGGTGGAGCGTTCAGTGAGTCGCCGAGTTCCGGTGAACAGCGTCTCGGAGCCGCTCTCCCGCACGACCAGCAGTGTGCGCGCACCGTCAGTCACAGCGAGATGTTCGAGCATGGGGTGGTTGTACGGTGTGACGGCACCGGTGCGGTCCGATGTGAGGTAACTGCCGTTGTCGTACGTCCAGGTGGTGGAGGCATAGGGCGTCGGGCGCAGGGCGAGCGTGAAGGTCTCCGGTCTCCATGCTGCGAAGGGGTCCGGCCGAGGCCGGCCGAACCCCAGTGGCGAGGTGGGTGCTGATCAGTGGATGGGTGTGTCGTACGGGGTGATGATTTCCGGCGGAGTGGGTCAGTCCACCCACTTCAGGCGAGCTGTGCCGTCGCCGCCCAGCAGTTGGGTGAAGAGGAACGGGATCCGTTCCGGGGAGCGCAGACGCATCAGGCGCTGCCCGTCGTCGCTGATCACCTGGGTCGCGCCGTCCGGGTGCTGCAACCCCCAGGACATCACCCACCCGTTACGGATGCCGCCCTCCTCGACCACATCGGCCACGACGGCGAACATCCGTGGCGCGGTGTCGTTGACCATGGCGGTGAGGTCGCGTTCGTAGACCTCAGGATCATTGAGACGTTGGAGGAACGGGGAAGGGGTCGGCGGGATCGGATCGCTCATGGAAGCCTCCTGTGCCAGAGGGGAGTTGCCTGACGTAGACTCTAGGGCAATGGCATTAAATTTTGGCGTAGATTGAAAAAATCTCATGCATTTCACTCGTGTGAGTGGATGACCAGGCATGGTGCTGGAGGAAGGTGGTTGCGGATGGCTGCCGTACGGGCCGCTCCGACCGGACGTCGTGTGCGACTCGGCGTGGAGTTGCGCAAGATGCGCGAGCGGGCGGGACTGAATGTCACGGAGGCGTCACGCGGTTTGGGAACCGTACCGGCGCAGATCAGCAACATAGAGTCCAGCCGGTACGGTGTGAGCGCCGAGCGGGTGCGTACCCTGGCCCGGATTTACAACTGCGATGACGGCGAACTCATCGATGCCTTGGTTGACATGGCTTCGGGCCGCAGGCGTGGATGGTGGGATCAGTACCGAGAGATCGTTCCCACTGGGATGCTGGATCTGGCGGAACTCGAAGATCACGCCACTGCCTTGCGGTGCGCCTACAGCACCCACGTTCCCGGCCTGTTGCAGACGGCCGAACATTCGCGAGGGATCTTCAGCGTGGTTGTTCCACCGCTGACTCCCTCGGAGGCAGAACATCGGGTCTCTTTTCGCGTGAAGCGCCAAGACGTGATCTATAGGGCTTCGCCAGTCAACTACAGCACGGTCATTCATGAATCCGCCCTCCTCATCCCCTTTGGAGGCGCCGATGCGATGAAACGGCAGTTGAGCCATATCGTGGAGATGAGCGAGCGAGATCACATCTGTGTTCGTGTAATCCCCTTCTCAGCCGGCGCGTATCTGGGGTCAGGGCACGCTGGGCACTCCATCTGCTACGCGTCGGGCCAGGTGCCCCTTCTGGACACGGTTCAGGTGGATCAGTCTCATGGCCTCCTGTTTCTGGACGCGGAGGCTCAGTTGGCGAGATACCGTTTGCTCTTGGACAAGATGGAAGCCGCAGCTCTTGACCCAGACGATTCGCGCGACTTCATCCATCGCCTGGCACGTGAACTATGAAAGAGGTCACTGTGTTGACTCATGCTTGGCAGCAGTCATCGTTCTGCGGTGAAGGGGATGCCTGCCTCCAGACCGCGATCGTGCCAGAACGCATTGTCCTGGTCCGCGAGAGCGCCGACCCCGCCGTCGAACTGGTGGCGACGCCCGGTCGGGTGGCCGGGCTGCTGGCCGCCGTCAGGCGGGGGGTTCTGGCGGCAGATGCGCGTTGACCGCCCGGGCCTCGTCCGCCAGGGCGGGTAGTTCGACCACCCGCACCCCGGCCGCGGCCAGGGCCTCGGCGCCGTCGCAGTTGGCGAAGAGCAGCGGCTCCCGCCAGGCGAAGACCACGGTGGGCAGGCCGGCGCGCAGGATGTGCTGGGTGCAGGTCAGCGGGCGGGAAGCCCGGGTGCTGCACGGCTCCAGTGAGCTGTAGAGCGTGGCCGTGGCCAGCCGGGGATCGGCCGGCGGAAGCTTGGCCAGGGCCGCTTCCTCGGCGTGGTTGTGGGGTCCGCCCTCGCGGGAGAAGCCGGTGGCGAGAACGTCCCCCGCGTCGCTGACGATGATCGCGCCGACCGAGAACGCCGTCTCGGAGAGGGGACACTGGCGGGACAGCGCGATGGCCTCGCGCATCCACTGCTCGTGGGAGGGGCCGTTCACTGGCGCACTTCCCTTCCCGGCAGATAGCGCAGCAGCACGCAGTCTCCGATCTGCCGTGTCTCGGCCAACCGCATGCGGCTTCCGGCATTCTGCGGGAAGGGGCCGGAGCCGACGAAGCGGGGGGCCGTCGGCTGGCCCACGAGGAACGGCGCGATCACCAGCTGGAGTTCGTCGGCGAGGCCGGCCCGGAGGAACTGGGTGTGCAGGGTGCTGCCGCCTTCCACCATCAGGCGCTCCACCCCGCGCTTCCCGAGGTCGGCCAACACCAGCTTCAGATCGAGTGGTTGGCCGCCGTTCAGGACCGTGGCCACTTCCGCCAGCCGCTCGGCAGCCTTGTGGACGCCTCCACCGTCACAGTAGACAAGCTTGTCCACCGCCCCGGTCGTGAAGAACCGTGCCGCAGGGTCGAGGTCGCCGGAGCCGCTGATGGTCACCTTCAGCGGGCTCTCGCCCCGGCCCGCCGCCACGCGGGCCGCGCGCCGGGCGGCGGAGCGTACCAGCAGGCGCGGGTTGTCCCGGCGGATGGTGTTCGCACCCACCAGGATCGCGTCACAGCCGGCTCGCACCTCGTCAACCCGGTCGAAGTCCTCGTCGTTCGACAGGAGCAGGCGCTCATCACTCGTGTCGTCGATGCAGCCGTCCACGGAAGCCGCGCAGGACAGCAGCACGTAGGGAAGATCAGTCATGCGGCGGCTCCGCGCTGGTGGGTGTTCGGCTCGGTGACAGGCTCAGGCCGTAGCCGTAGTGGGCGATCACGTCGGCGTGGTCCAGGGTGAGGTGGACGGGGTGGCCCGGGGGGAGGGGTGGGCCGGGGAGGGGTGGCAGTTGGGTGGGGAGGGGGGTGGTGTGGGGTTTGGCGTCGGGGGTGTGGACGGTGAGGGTCAGTTCGTCGGCGGCGCCCAGGAGTGGCTGGGCGGCCCAGCGGAGTTCGTGCGGGTCCGGGGTGATCAGCCGGGCCGTCGTGCCGGCCAGGGTGGCGTCCAGCCGGTAGTACGCGTACGGGGCGTCGCAGGCGGGTGCGGCGGCGGGGCGGCGCAGGGCCTGGAGGCCGGCGCGGGCCGCCGGGTCGTCGGGGTCGGCGCGCAGTACGGACCGGTACAGATGCAGGGCCTCGCCCTGCCGGCGGGCGATGGCGGAGCCGGGGTCGCCCTGCACGTAACTCAGCTCGATCTGCTGGGCCAGCACCCCGGCCAGCAGGACGGCGGCCACGGCGTCGCCGGGGCGGGCCGTCAGCGCCGCGCGCAGCCAGGGTTCGCCGGGCCATTGGGGTAACGGCCAGTCCTCGTCGGCCCGTTCGCCCGGAACGAGGCACAGGAGCCGTCCCAGCTCGCAGGCCGCCGCCGGATTCCCGGTCACCGCCTCGTTGTGCAGTGCGGCCAGCCGGTTGTCATCGATCACCACGTCCCGCACCCTACCGACCACCGGGCAAAGCGATGGTCAGGGACGGAAGGTGCGGCGGTAGGTGGTGGGGGTGGTGGACAGGGCGGTGTGGAAGTGGTGGCGCAGCGAGGCGGCGGTGCCGAAGCCGGTGGTGTGGGCGATGCGGTCCATCGGGAGGTCGGTGGTCTCCAGCAAGTGGCGGGCGCGGTCCAGGCGTTGCTGGGTGAGCCAGCGCTGGGGGGAGACGCCGGTTTCCTCGCGGAAGCGGCGGGTGAAGGTGCGCACGCTCATGGCGTTCCGGGCGGCGAGTTGCCGCAGGGTCAGCGGTTCGGCGAGGTGGGCCAGGGCGTAGTCGCGGGCGTCGGCGGTGGTGGGGCGGCCGGGGGGTGGCAGGGGGTGTTCGATGTACTGGGCCTGGCCGCCGTCGCGGTGCGGCGGGACGACGGTGCGGCGGGCCACCGAGGCGGCGACCGCCGAGCCGAAGTCCTTGCGGATCATGTGGAGGCACAGGTCGATGCCGGAGGCCACGCCCGCCGAGGTGAGGAGGTGTTCCTCGTCGGTGAACAGGACGTCCGGGCGCAGGTCCACCGCGGGGTAGAGGGTGCGGAAGCGGTCGCACTCCGCCCAGTGGGTGGTGGCGGTCCGGCCGTTGAGCAGTCCGGCGGCGGCCAGGACGAAGGCGCCGGTGCAGATCGAGGCGATTCTGGTGCCCGGCCGGATGCGGGCCAGCGCGTCGGCGAGCGGGGCGGGGAGGGTGCCCGCGGTGTAGGTCTCGTCGGGCTCGTGCGCGGCGGGGATGATCACGGTGTCGGCGCGGGCCAGGAGTTCGGGGCCGTGCTCGACGTTGATCGTGAAGTCGGCGTCGGTACGGACCGGGCCGGGGGTCGCCGTGCAGGTGCGGACGTCGTACAGCGGCTCCCCGGTCGCGGAGCGTGCGCGGCCCAGCAGCCGGTGCGCGATGCCCAGTTCGATGGGGAGCAGTCCGTGGCGGACGAGGACCGCCACCTGATGCCGTCGGGTGGCCATGGCCCGATCTTTGCACAGTGTGTCCTTCGGGCCACTCGATGGGATCGGTGCACCGGCGCACGATCGGGGGGTGAACAAGGCGATGTCGCGGGTGCATCCCGCCTGGTGGGTGGCTGTGGTGGCGTTCCTGGTGCTGGTCGGCGCGGCCGGGTTCCGGGCCACGCCGGGGGTGCTGGTCGACCCGCTGCACGAGGAGTTCGGCTGGTCGCGGGGGGCCATCTCCTTTGCCGTTTCCATCAATCTGCTGCTGTACGGGTTCACCGCGCCGTTCTCCACGGCGCTGATGGAGCGGTACGGGGTGCGGCGGGTGGTCGCGGGGGCGCTGGTGCTCATCTCGGCGGGCAGCGGGCTCACCGTTTTCATGACCAGCCAGTGGCAACTGGTCCTGTGCTGGGGGGTGCTGGTGGGGCTGGGTTCCGGGTCGATGGCGCTGGCGTTCGCCGCCACCATCGCGGGCCGCTGGTTCGTGGCCCGCCGGGGCCTGGTCACCGGGGTGCTGACGGCGGGCGGCGCGGCGGGGGGTCTGGTGTTCCTGCCGCTGGTCGGGCTGCTGGCGGACGGCCCCGGCTGGCGTACGGCGGCGGTCGTGGTCTCGCTGGCGGCGCTGGCCGTCGTTCCGCTGGTGGTGTGGGTCATGCGGGACCGGCCCGAGGACGCCGGGGTGCTGCCGTACGGGGCGCCCGAGGGCTACACGCCGCCGGCTCCGCCGACGCAGCGGGCCGGGCGGCGGGCGGTGGGCGCGCTGCGCACCGGGGTGCGCAGCCGGGTGTTCTGGCTGCTCGCGGCGACGTTCGCGATCTGCGGGGCGTCGACCAACGGCCTGGTCGGCACCCACTTCGTGCCCGGGGCCCACGATCACGGCATGGCCGTTCCGGTGGCGGCCGGGCTGCTGGCGCTGATCGGGGTCTTCGACATCGCGGGGACGGTCTTCTCCGGCTGGCTGACCGACCGGTTCGATCCGCGTCTGCTGCTGGCCGTCTACTACGGGCTGCGCGGTCTTTCGCTGCTGTTCCTGCCCGCGCTCTTCGCCGAGAACGTGCATCCGCCGATGCTGCTGTTCGTCCTGTTCTACGGGCTGGACTGGGTGGCGACCGTGCCGCCCACCATCGCGCTGTGCCGGGAGCACTTCGGCGCGGACGGCGCGGTCGTCTTCGGCTGGGTGCTGGCTTCCCACCAGTTGGGGGCGGCGGTGGTGGCCTTCGGCGCCGGGGCGATCCGGGATGTCACCGGCTCCTACGACCTGGCCTGGATCTCCTCGGGGGTGCTGTGTGCGCTGGCCGCGTTGCTGGTGATGGGGATCAGGCCCCCGGCCGAGCCGGCAGCGGATGCCGGAAGTGTATTGAAGGGGCGGGCAACCACCGTCTAATGTCAGCACCATGAGCAGCGATGCGCCTGACAGCGGGCGGCAGAAGTGGCTGGCGCTGGGCGCCGCTGGGGTGACCGTGGTGCTGTGGGCCTCGGCGTTTGTGTCCATCCGCAGTGCGGGGGAAGCCTACTCCCCCGGGGCGCTGACGCTGGGGCGGTTGCTCGCCGCCGTGGTCGTGCTCGCGGTGTTCTGTCTGGTGCGCCGGGTGGGGTGGCCGGCCCGGGCGGCCTGGCCGTGGATCCTGGCCTCCGGGTTTCTGTGGTTCGGGGTCTACAACGTGGCGCTCAACTGGGGCGAGCAGGAGGTCGACGCCGGTACCGCCGCCATGCTGGTCAATGTCGCGCCGCTGCTGGTCGCGGTCATCGGCGGCCGGATGCTGGGGGAGGGGCTGCCGCGCACCCTGCTGACCGGGATGGGGGTCTCCTTCCTCGGAGCGATCGTCGTCGGGTTCTCGCTGTCCGGTGAGGGAGACGCGTCCAGCCTCGGGGTGCTGCTCTGTCTGCTGGCCGCCCTGTCGTATGCGGCCGGCGTGGTGCTTCAGAAGTCGGCGCTCGCGCACGCCGGGCCGCTCCAGGTGGTCACCTTCAGCGCGCTGACCGGGCTCGTCGCCGCGCTGCCGTTCACCGGGCAACTGGTGGCCGAGGTCGCCGACGCCCCGGCGTCCGCCACGCTCAACATGGTGTATCTGGGGGTGTTCCCCACCGCCCTGGCCTTCACCACCTGGGCGTACGCGCTGGCCCGCACCACCGCCGGGAAGATGAGCGCCACCACCTATGTGGTCCCCGCGCTCGTGGTGCTGATGGCCTGGGTGCTGCTGGGCGAAGTGCCGGGTGTCCTCGGCCTGCTCGGTGGCGTGCTGTGCCTCGCCGGGGTCGCCGTCTCCCGCTCCCGGCCCCGGGACCGGGACCGTACGGCCGTACCCGCCCCGGCGCCCGCGCCCGAGGCCGCGCCCGAAACCGCCCGCTGACTCACCACAGCACGAACGCCGCCGCCAGCAGCGCGACGCCCGCGCCGGCCGTGGTCCACGCGGTGCGGTACATCCGCAGCCCGCCCGCGATCACCACGGCGGCCAGCAGAAGGGCACCGGCCAGCGGGAGCGACGCGTACAGCACGCCGGGCGCCCCGGTCCGTACCGCCTCCACCGTGCCGGGCCGCAGCGCCACCGGCACGGTCTCGCCGGGCGCGCGGGCGATCGGCTGCCTGAGGACGACGGTCTCACCGGTCGGCTCGAAGCGGCCGGTGCAGCGCTCGCGGTCGCAGGCATCCAGCAGCATGGCGCCCGATTCCCGGTCCGCGGAGCGCAGCGCGTGCCGCGCGGTGTCCCACGAACTCCAGGCCCCGCCCACGATCAGCAGCAGGGCGAGGAACGTCATCACGATGATCCGGGTGAGCAGCAGCGCGCCGAACGCGCTCTCCCCTGCTCGCCGCAGTCGGCTGCGTCTGACGGGCATGGCGCAGATCCTTGGCCAAGCCCGTACGCGGGGTCAACCCCCTCAGCCGTTGTACGTACCCTGCGCCCGCTCCAGGCCCTCGGCGATCAGGGCCTCCACCGCGTCGGCGGCGCGGTCCACGAAGTAGTCCAGTTCCTTGCGTTCGGCGGCCGAGAAGTCCTTGAGCACGAACGCCGCCACCTCCATCCGCCCCGGCGGGCGGCCCACCCCGAAACGGACCCGGTGGTAGTCGCGGCCCAGCGTCGCGGTCAGCGACTTGAGACCGTTGTGGCCGTTGTCGCCCCCGCCCAGCTTGAGGCGCAGCACGCCGTAGCCGATGTCGAGTTCGTCGTGGACGGCGATGACGCGCTCGGCGGGGATCTTGTAGAAGGCGCTCAGCGCGCCGGTGGGGCCGCCGGAGACGTTCATGTACGTCATCGGCTTGGCCAGCACCACCCGGTGGCCGGCGAGCCGCCCCTCCGCCACCATCGCCCGGGACTTGTGCGCCTTGAACGTGGCGCCGATCCGGTCGGCCAGCAGATCGGCCACCATGAAGCCGACGTTGTGGCGGTTGCCCGCGTACTGCGGCCCCGGGTTTCCCAGGCCCGCGATCAGCCAGGGGGAGGGGGACGGGGAGGGTGAGGTGCTTTCACTCATGCTCCGCATCCTTCCATCCTCCGATCCTGCGATCGCGGGCCCGGGTTCACCGGGTGAGCCGGTCGGTCGGCTCAGGCGGACGCGGCCTCTTCGCCGTTGCCCTCGCCGGCACCCGCCGCCGGCTCCTCGGCCTGCGCCTGCACGACCTGCACGACGATGTCGTCGCCGTCGATGGCCAGCGTGGTGCCCTTGGGCAGCGGCACGTCCTTGGCCAGCACCGAGTCGCCGGTGTTCAGGCCCTGCACGGAGACGGTGAGGGACTGCGGGATGTGGGTGGCCTCGGCCTCGACCGGCAGCGCGGACAGCACGTGCTCCAGCAGACCGGCGCCCGGGGCCAGGTCGCCCTCGGTGAGCAGCGGCACCTCGACGTTGACCTTCTCGCCCTTCTTCACGACCAGCAGGTCGAGGTGGACGAGGTGACCCTTGAGCGCGTGGCGCTGCACGGCCTTGGGGATGACCAGCTCTTCGCGGCCGGCGACGTCCAGGGTGATCAGGACGTTGGAGTTCTTCAGCGCCAGCATGGTGGCGTGGCCCGGCAGGGTGACGTGCACGGGGTCGGCGCCGTGCCCGTAGATGACGGCCGGAACCTTGTCGGCGGTACGGATGCGGCGCGAGGCGCCCTTGCCGAACTCTTCGCGGATCTCGGCGGCGATCTTCACATCGGCCATGGTGTTCTCCCTGGGTATCGGGTGCTGGACGGTACTCGTGTCACCCGGCCCGTAGGGACCTGACCTGCTGCGACCTGCTGTGTACAGCATGAGCGCGTCGATTACGGACGACCCCGAAGGGCCTCCCTCGCCGAGCAACCCGGGAAGTCTACCCGGCGGGGGAGGCGGCGCCCGAATCGGCTACGCGTCTTACGCGTCGCCCTCGAACAGGCTGGTCACCGAGCCGTCCTCGAAGACCTCGCGCACCGCGCGGGCGATGGTCGGCGCCATCGACAGCACGGTGACCTTGTCCAGCTCCAGCTCACCGGGGGTGGGCAGCGAGTTGGTGAAGATGAACTCGGACACCTTGGAGTTCTTCAGCCGGTCGGCGGCCGGCCCCGACAGCACCCCGTGGGTGGCCGCCACGATGACGTCCTCCGCGCCGTTCGCGAACAGCGCGTCCGCCGCCGCGCAGATGGTGCCACCGGTGTCGATCATGTCGTCGACCAGGACACACACCCGGCCGTCCACATCGCCCACCACCTCGTGCACCGTCACCTGGTTCGCCACATCCGGGTCACGCCGCTTGTGCACGATCGCCAGCGGCGCGCCCAGCTTGTCCGCCCAGCGGTCCGCGACCCGTACCCGCCCGGCGTCCGGGGAGACCACGGTCAGCTTGTCGCGGTCGACCCGCCCGCCGATGTAGTTGGTGAGCACCGGCAGCGCGAAGAGGTGGTCGACCGGGCCGTCGAAGTAGCCCTGCACCTGGTCGGCGTGCAGATCCATGGTGATGATCCGGTGCGCGCCGGCCGTCTTCAGCAGATCCGCCATCAGCCGGGCCGAGATGGGCTCGCGGCCCCGGTGCTTCTTGTCCTGCCGGGCATAGCCATAGAACGGAATGATCACGGAGATACTGCGCGCGGAGGCCCGTTTCAGGGCATCGATCATGATCAGCTGTTCCATGATCCAGGTATTGATCGGCGCCGTGTGGCTCTGGATCAGAAAACAGTCGGCACCGCGCACCGACTCCTGAAAACGTACGTAAATCTCGCCGTTCGCGAATTCCCTGGCCGTGGTCGGGACCAGACCCACGCCCAATTCGGCGGCGACCTCCTTCGCCAACTCGGGGTGGGCGCGGCCGGAGAAGAGCATCATCTTCTTCTCGCCGGTCGTCTTGATCCCGGTCACAGTGTGTCTCCTTGGAGTCCGCTTCTGCGCGTATCGGCCCGTTCGGGGCACCTCTACGGTACTTCCCGCCCATCGCGGCGGCTTGGCACGGTTCGCCCTTCGGACAGCGCCCGGCACGGACCCGGCCCCCGCGCCGGCCCGCCGATCAGCTGTCGGACGGCTTGTGCTCGCCGGCCGCCCGGGCCGCCTCGGCCGCCCGCGCGGCCGGGGAATCCGGGCGCCTGCGGGCCACCCAGCCCTCCACATTCCGCTGCTGCCCACGGGCCACCGCCAGTGAACCCGCCGGCACATCCTTGGTGATGACCGAACCCGCCGCCGTATAAGAACCGTCCCCGACCGTGAGCGGCGCCACAAACATATTGTCCGCGCCGGTCTTGCAGTAAGAACCGATCGTGGTGTGGTGCTTCGACTCCCCGTCGTAGTTCACGAAGACGCTCGCCGCACCGATGTTGGTGAAGTCACCGATCGTGGCGTCCCCGACATAGGTCAGATGCGGCACCTTCGTACCCTCACCGACCGTGGAGTTCTTCAGCTCGACGAACGTGCCCGCCTTGGCCGAACGGCCCAGCACCGTACCCGGGCGCAGATAGGCGTACGGGCCCACGCTCGCGCCGTCGCCGATCCGCGCGCTGTCCGCCACCGTGTTGGAGACCGTGGCCCCCTCGCCCACCGAGGTGTGCGTCAGCCGGGTGTTCGGCCCGATCTCGGCACCGCCCCCGATGTGGGTGGTGCCCAGCAGCTGGCTGCCCGGGTGGATCACCGCGTCCGGCTCGAACGTCACGGTCGCGTCGATGAAGGTCGTCGCCGGGTCGATGACCGTGACGCCGGCGAGCATCGCCCGCTCCAGCAACTGGTCGTTCAGCAGCCGGCGGGCGGCGGCCAGCTGCACCCGGTTGTTGATCCCGGCGATCTCGGTGTGGTCGGCCGCCCGGGCCGCGCCCGCCCGGTGGCCCGCGGCGCGCAGGATGCCCAGCACATCGGTGAGGTATTCCTCACCCTGGCTGTTGTCCGTGGACAGCTGCGCCAGCGCCTCGCCCAGCAGGCGGGCGTCGAACGCGAAGACGCCGGAGTTGATCTCCCGGATGGCCAGCTGGGCCCCGTCCGCGTCGCGCTGTTCCACGATCGCCGTCACCGAGCCGTCCGCCGGGTCGCGCACGATCCGGCCGTAGCCGGTGGGGTCCGGCACCTCGGCGGTCAGCACCGTGACCGCGTTGCCCTCGGCGGCGTGGGTACCGGCCAGGTCCGCCAGCGTGCCGGCCGTCAGCAGCGGGGTGTCGCCACAGGTCACCAGGACCGTGCCGGACAGCTCACCCGCCCCGCCCAGCTCGGCGAGCGCGGCCCGGACCGCGTGGCCGGTGCCGTTCGGGTTCTCCTGCACCGCCGTCAAGGCCGCCGGGGCGATTTCGGACAGATGGGCCGTGACCTGCTCCCGCGCGTGGCCCACGACCACGACAAGGCGCTCCGGGTCCAGCTCACCGGCGGCGGTCACCACATGGCCGACCAGTGACCGGCCGCAGATCTCGTGCAGCATCTTGGGGGTGGCGGATTTCATGCGGGTCCCCGCGCCCGCTGCGAGAACGATGACGGCTGCCGGACGAACGGAACTCACGTGACTGTGCCCTTCGATGGAAATGGCCGGTTCCCGCAGGATAACCGCAGGACCCCCGACCCGGAGGTCCCGCGGCATCCGGCCGATCGCCACCCCCTAGAGCAGACCGTCCCACATCTGTTCGAGCAGTACCGACCACCAGTTCTCCGGATCGGCCACCGCCTGCGGGTCGAGCGAGGCCAGCTGCGCCTGGAAGTCCGTCGTCCAGCGCCCCGCCTGCTCCGGGTTCAGCCCGTACCGCAGGCGCCACATCCGGCCCAGCAGCGCCAGTGACCGCACGAACTGCGGCAGCGAGGCGTTCACGAACTGCGGCGTCGCCACCGCGCCGCCGGGGCCCGCCTCCAGCGGCACCGCCACGATGTGCGCCGTGCCGTACTGCACGCACAGCTGCTTGCCGAAGTCGGTGCCCATCACGAGGTACGAACCCGCGTCCGGCGCCGGCTGCACGCCGCGCTCCACCGCCACCTCGGCGAGGGTGGGCACCAGCCGGCCCGGCTGCGCGTGCGCCCAGAAGATCGGCGCGATCTCCAGCGGCAGCCCCGACCACAGCAGGGTGTGCGCCACGATCTCCGGCACCCCCTGCCGGGAGACCGACTGCTGGTCGTAGCGGAAGACGGCCTGCGGGCCGTACGCCTCGGCCAGCTCCTGCCCGATGACGTCGAGACCGACGGCCGGGGCCGGCTGCTGATGCGGCAGCGGGGCCCGTACGGGGGCGGAGCGCGGCGGGCCGTCCGCGAACTGCTGGAGCTCGTCCTGGTGCTCGACGAGGTGGCGGACGCCGGCCTGCCGGGTGGTGTGGTCGTGGCCGTACGGGGCGGTGTGCGTGATGCGCACCTGCGGCCAGTTGTCGCGGATCATCCGGGCGCAGTAGCCGCCCGGCAGCTCGCAGGACTGGAGCTCGGTGTGGAGTTCCAGGACCTGGTGCGGCGGCACGTTCATGGCGTGCAGCTCGCGCAGCAGCTGCCATTCGGGGTGCGGCATGCCGGGGGCGGAGCGGCGGATCAGCTGCTGCTCGGAGCCGTCGGGCGCGCGGTAGCGGAGCACCGCCATGTAGCCGGAGCCGACGGTGGGCAGGCCGGTGTGCGGATAGCCGTACCCCTGCACGGCGGGGGCGGGCGGTGGTGGCGTGCCGGGGCCGCCGGGCGCCTGGATCGCCGGTCCCGGGGGTGGCGGCGGCGGGGTGCCGTGGCCGGGCCCGGCGGGTGCGGGGGGCGGGAACGGTACGCCACCGGTGTCGCCCATGCCCGGGCCGCCGGGGGCGGGGGAGAGCATCGTGGCGGCGGCGTGCACGTTGGCGGCGGCGCCGCCGGTCGGGCCGCCGGGCGGCGGGGGAACGGCGGGGTTGGGCGAGGTGGGCCGGGAGGCCGCCGCCTTGAGCGCGGCGATCTCCTCCGGGGTGACCTGCTGGGTGGGGATATACGCGTCGGCGCCGCCACCACCGGCTCCGGCACCGCCGGTGGTGCCGCCCGGCGCCCCCGGGAGGCTGGGCGCGGGGGGCGGCGGCGGGGGCACCCCGGGGCCGGGCCGGGACGGGCCGCCCTGCGGGGCGGTGGGCGCCATGGCCGCCTTGGCGGTGTCGGCGGAGGCCAGATCGGCCGCCCCGCCGCCGGTGCGGACCGCCGGCGCGGGCACCGGCGGTACGGGCGGCTGCTGCGCGGGGGCGCCCGGCGGGAGCGCGTCGTGCAGCGCGGTCCTGGGCAGCGCGCTGCCCTGCGGCATCACGGAGGTACGGGCCTCCGAGGCGAGCTGCGCCGGGGCCGGCTTCTCCTGGCCGCCGAGCCCGGCCGGGGGCTCCCGGTCCAGCACGACCGGCGGCGAGAACACGGTGGCGGGCGGTGCCACGGACGCCATGTCCGTACCACTGCCGGAGGTGTCGGTGGCGTCCCACACCGATCCGCCGGCGGAGTGCGCCCCCGCTCCCGTGTCGGTGCCGGCCCACGGGTCGGCCTCGGCTTCGGCAGCTTCGGCTTCGGCAGCCTCGGCTCCGGAGTCGGCTTCGGCCTCGCAGTCGCCCGGCGAAGATCCCCACGCGTCGGCGCCGGGGTCCTGGCTGCCCGGGGAAGGCGCCCCGCCGGTGTCGGTGCCAGCCCACACGTCGGGGCCGGCGCCGGTGCCGGTGCCCGCCTCGGCATCGGCGTCCTCACCCGGGTCACCGGAGGCGGCCGGCCCGGCGTCGGGGCCGGGGTCCTGGCCGCCCGGGGAGGGCGTCGCGCCGGTGTCGGTGCCGGCCCACGCGTCGGCGCCGGCATCCGGCGCGGATGCCGCCCCGCTCGCCCGGTCCGCCGCCGCCTGGAGCCAGTCGGGCGGTGTCAGCAGGAACGACGTGGCCTCCAGGTCCATCCGCCCGGCCGCGCCGTCACCCGCCGCCGGTGCGGCGGCGACCGCCGCGCCGTACGTCTCCTCGTACCGCCGGATCACCTCGCTCACCGGCAGCGCCGGCCACAGCGTGGACTCACCGCTGTCCCGCGCGATCACCAGCTTGCCGCCGCAGTCCTCGGCCCAGGCCACAAAGCCCAGATCGAACTCGCGCACCCGCACCTCGCGGCTGCGCTCCCCGGTGGTGGAGCCGTTCACCCAGCGGTCGGCGCGCTCCTGCGCCTGTGCGAAGGTCACCATCGCCGCCTCACCCCTCCACCGGGACGGCGCGGGCGAAGCCGCCGTCCACCATCAGATCGGCCACCGTCTCCAGCTCCGGCGGCCGGCCCGCCAGTCGCAGCAGGAACTCGTCGAAATCGGCCCCGCACGGCAGCAGCAGGGTTTCCACCCGCTCCTGGACGGTCAGCCCGTCGCGGTCCCGGGCGTCGTCGTAGGCGCACAGCCACACCGAACCGATGCCGTCGTCGCCCTTGACCTTCACCGCGATGATCCCGCCGTTGACGAACGCGACCCCGAGATAGTCCTTCGTCAGATGATCACGCAGACATTTGTTGATGTAGACGAGATCGTTGACCGCCGCCTCCTCCCTCAGGGTGAAGAACGGCTGGTCGATCAGGAGCCCCAGCTCGGCGTCCAGCGCCAGACCCACCGGGGCGCAGCCGCCGGCCGCCTTGAGGAACGAGCGGTACGCGCCGGGCAGCCGGTAGCCCAGCTTGTCCTCGGCCGCGCGCAGTCGGTCCTCCTCCACCGCCACCGAGTACGGGGCGGCGAAATGCACCGGTTTGGGGTCCTGGAGCGGGCGGGTGCCGCGCTTGTTCTGGTCGACGGCCGTGGTGGCGAGGCCCGCATGGTGCCGCAGCAGCGCCTTCACCTCGACCGGGACCAGTTCGAGCCGGCGGGAGCGGGCGACATGGTGCCAGGTCCAGCCGTGCGGGGTGGCCACCGGCGGCAGGTCGGCCCACAGTTCGTGTCCGGCGGCGTGCAGCGCGGCGTTGGCCGAGACGTAGTCCGTCAGCCGCAGCTCGTCGATGCCGAAGCCCTCGGGGGGCTCGGCGATCTCGGCGGCGGCTCTGGCGAACGGGGAGAAGTCCGGGAACCCCTCCGCGTCCACCCGGACGCCCTGCGGAAAGCGGGCCGCCCGTACCGGGTCCGGGAACTGCACCAGCTGTCCCGCATAGGCCCCGTTCGGTGGCGCGGCGTGCTGCCCGAGCCGACCTGTCGTCATGGCGTTTGGCCCCCTGCTGCTCCTGCGCGCGGTCACGCTGTTCGCGGACAGCCTACGAGGTGTAGGTGTCATGGGCACTGCCCCAGGGCTGCTTAAGCCGTTGTGACAGCCGGTTGTGGCAAGCTGATCGGCAATGTGGGGAGGACCGGGGGAGGAAAGGCGAGGATGCCGGGTGATTCGGGATCTTGAGAGCCAGGGCCGGGCGGCTGCCGGGCCCGCCGCCCCCGCGCTGCGACACCGGCGGGACGGCATCCTGCCCACCACCGCCGCCGCGCTGTCCCTGCCCGGGCGGGAGCAGCCCCTCAAGGGCACGGCGGCGATCCGGTCGGCCGGGGCCGCCCCGGGACTGCATCCGCAGGTGCGGGAGTTACTGGACCGGCTCGGCGCCGCCGACCGGGAGCGGCACGCGGGGCGCTGCCCCGAGGTGGCGCTGATCTCCCGGCATCTGGGCGAGGGCGGTGATGCCCGGCTGCTGCGCGGCGCGGTGATCACCACCCGGCACATCAGGGAGGACGGCGACCCGCGGCACGGCACGTACGCGCCGCACTGCCGCTCCTGCACCGCGCTGCTGGCGCACTTCGGGGTGGAGAGCGTCAGCGGGAGCGCGCCGGAGGCGGCGGCCGGGGCCACCGGCCCGACGCTGACCCTGCGGCTGCCGGCCGAGGCGACCCGGCAGCGCGCGGACCCGGACCCGGATCCGGATCCGCACCCCGATCCGCATCCGGATCTGGATCAGGTGCTCGGCTACGCCGGCTGGCACCCCGGCCGCCGGCTGATCGAACAGGCGGAGCGCTGGGCCGACACCCTCAGCGGCCACCGCTCACCGCTGGGCCATCCGCACGCGCTGTTCCCGGCGGCGTTCGAGACCTGGGCCGAGTTCGGCGGCCTGCGGCTGCATCCGATGGGACCCGGCCGCCGGTACGCGCCCAGTTCGGTGGTCATCGACCCGCTGCGCGGCCTGCACTGGGCCCGCACCCTGGGCGACCTGGGCCGGGCGCTGGGGACACAGCTGTGCCCGCTGGGCGCGGAGGGCGGCGGCACGGCGCTGCTGGCGATGGACCGGGAGGCGCGGGTGTACGCCCTGGACCACACCGGTGACTGGTACCTGGGTCCCGACCTGCGCACCGCGCTCACCACCTTGCTGACCGGCGCGGAACCGACCCGGCTGCTCGGCCCGGTGCCCGGATCGGGAGAGGCCGGCTGACGTCCGGCGGGCCGCCGCCGGCGCCCGCGCCCGTCCCGCAGTCGGCTCAGGCCGGGGCCAGCGCCGTGACCGTGGTGCCGAAGGCGGCGATGCGGTCGGTCGTGATGATGTCGGCGAGATATCCGTCCGGCCGTACCAGGACCAGGCCCCCGGTGATGCCGTAGCGGTCGGCCACGGCACCGGTGGTGTCGACGACGGTGTCGCCGGGCCCGTCGTGGCCGCCGACCCGGTAGCGGTGGAGCGCGGCGCCGCCGGTGGGCCAGGTCAGTCCTGGGAGCGCCGCGGCGGCCTCGGCGCCGAAGGCCAGCAGGGTGAAGTGCGGCCCCCGGTAGAGGTCGAAGAGGCGGCGCGCCGTGCCGGGTCCGGCGCAGGGCGCGTCGGGTGCCCGGTCGCCCGCGGCCAGGGTCCTGGACGCGGCGGTGGTGTCGGCGGCGGGGGCGGGGGCGAGCGGGCCGCCCCGGTAGGAGAGGGAGAGCTGTCGCTCCTCGTCGCCGCGCTTGAGGCCGGCCAGGCGGTGCCGGCGGAGGTTCCGGTAGAGCTCGCTTGAGGTGCCGAGCACGCGGGCGGCGACCGGCCGCCGCTCGGCCTGGTAGCTGTCGAGGAGGGTTTCGGGCGCGCCCGCGATCACCTGGCCCAGCTTCCAGCCCAGGTTGTACGCGTCCTGCACTCCGGTGTTGAGTCCCTGCGCGCCGGCCGGGGTGTGGACGTGGGCGGCGTCGCCCGCCAGGAAGACGCGGCCGGTGCGGTAGTGCTCGGCCAGGCGCACGTTGGGCCGGAAGACCGAGGTCCAGGTGATGTCGCGCAGCCGCAGGCCGGTGAGTGTGCGCAGACGGGCGGCGAGTGCCGCGTGGCCGAGGTCCACCGTCTCGTCCGGCCGTAGCTTGATCATGATCTGGAACTGGTCGGAGTGGGGCAGCGGACAGGCTCCGACGGATGTGCCGTGGGTGCGCGGCCACATGTGCCACCGGTCGCGGGACAGGTTGTCGATGGTGCCGTCGATGAGAAGGGTGCGGTCGGAGTCATCGGTTTCTCCGGTGAACCGCAGGCCGGCCCGGCTCCGTACGGTGCTGGCGCCGCCGTCGGCGCCCACCAGGTAGCTGCTGCGTACGCGTTCGCCGGAGGCCAGGGTGGAGGTCACGCCGCCGGGGTCCTGCCCGAAGTCCTCCAGCGCGGTGCCGAATTCGACGCGCAGGCCGAGGCGGTCGAGGTGGCGGTGCAGTACGGCGTCGGTGCGGTGCTGTGGCAGCAGCCAGATGTTGGGGTGGGGCACGTCGGGGGTCGGCCGGTACGTGCGCTGCATGCGCCACGGCACGGTGAGTGGCCCGAAGTGCAGACCGGCCAGTGGGTAGGGGCCGCCTTCCGCGAGTACTTCGTGCAGGACTCCGAGGTCTTCGAGGACTTCCTGGGTCCGGGGCTGGAGGCCCTTGGCGCGGGAGCCGGTGAAGGCGTGCGGCGCCTTGTCGATGAGGCGGACGCGCAGGCCGCGACGGAGCAGGTCGGCGGCCAGGGTGGAGCCGGTCGGGCCGGCTCCGGCGATGAGGACGTCGATGTCGTTGCGCTGATCGTTCATGGTGATCGTTCTCCGGTGGTCTCGCCGGGGAGGGCGGCGCGGAGTGCCGCGGGCCTGCCGCGCCCTCTTCAGCGGCTACGGTGTATCCGAAACAATTATGGTTACACCGTAGCCGTTTTTAGTGGCGCGGTCCACGCCGGGCCCCCGCCCCAGGGGCGGCACCGGAGCGACGGACGGTAATGTGGCTACGCCATGACCAAAACGCGACGCGGGCCCGCGGCACACCCGACCGGAAGGCTCCCGGACATGACCACCGCCGCCACCCCGGACACCCCCGCCGGCGCGGCGGCACCCGGCAGCCCGGCCTGGTGGGCCGACCGCCCCGCCGCGCGCGACACCCCCCGCCGTGGCCGCCCCGCGCTGGACGCCGACCACATCATCGCCACGGCCCTGCGCCTCGTCGACGCGCACGGTGTCCACGCCTTCACCCTGCGCATGCTCGCCGACGCCCTCGGCTCCGGCACCGCCACCCTCTACCGGCACTTCGCGGGCAAGGACGAGATCCTGGCCCACCTCGTCGACCGCGTCCTGGGGGAAACCGGCCCGGGCGACCCCGACGCCCTCGACACCCTCGACACCCTCGACGCCCTCGACACCTGGCAAGAAGTGCTGACCGTCATGGCG
The DNA here is from genome assembly GCF_059510435.1 of Streptomyces sp. NTD107. Lineage (NCBI taxonomy): Bacteria > Bacillati > Actinomycetota > Actinomycetes > Kitasatosporales > Streptomycetaceae > Streptomyces > Streptomyces sp. NTD107. The sequence goes on from NZ_JCAJZV010000010.1 coordinate 77,716, forward strand.
CACCGCTTCTACGACACCCTGTGTCGTCACCCCAACATCGTCGCGCCGCTCATGGCCCAGGTCCCGGTCGGTCCCAACGGACTCGCCCGGCGCGAACACGTCCTGCGCGCCCTGCTGCACCACGGCGTCCCGGCCGGCCTCGCGGCCCGGGCCTTCACCGCCGTCGGCCACTACGTCATCGGCTTCGCCGCCCAGCAGCACGGCCCCACGGCCGCGTCACCCGACGCCGCCCCCCAACTCGCCGCTTTCTACCGGAACCTGGACCCCACCGCGTACCCGGCCATTTCGCGGGCCGCCACCGCCCTCACCTCGGTACCCCTCACCGAGGAGTTCCGCTTCGGCCTCGACCTCCTCGTCGCGGGCCTGGAACGCCACACCGCCGGCCCCGGGGACGCCACGGCGCGCGTCCCGGCCTGACCGGGAAGCCGGCACCGGCGCGCGGGGCATCGCGCGATCGCCCGGCGCTCACGGACGACGGTATCCACGACACGAACCGGGAACCCGTCCCGCCGAGGGCGGCCCGGCCCGCCCTCGGCGGCGGTACGTCACGAGGCCGGTGTCTCCGCCGCACGGATCGTCTCCCGGTAGGCGCGAGCCGTCGTGCGCAGGGCCGTCTCCGGGTCCACGCCGGCCGCTTCCGCCTCCGCCGCCAGGGCCAGCAGCCGCGCGCCGAAGTCGTCGGGGCCGGTGGGGGCGGGGAGTTCGGCGGGCAGCCCGGCCGTGCGGGCCCGGCCCGCCAGCTTCGCCGCCAGGGCCAGGCCGGGCTGACTCAGCGGGATGCCCTCGGTCACCGAGTCGCGCCGCTTCTCCTCCGCCTTGGTACGCAGCCACAACTCCCGTACCTCCTCCGGCGTCTCGGCGTGCTCGTCGCCGAAGATGTGCGGGTGCCGGTGGATCAGCTTCGCCACCAGGCCGCCCGCCACATCGTCCACGTCGAACGGCTCCTCCGGGTCCTCCTGCGCGATCCGCGCGTGGAAGACCACCTGGAGCAGCACATCACCGAGCTCCTCGCGCAGCTCGCTCCGGTCACCGGCCTCGATCGCCTCGACCAGCTCGTACATCTCCTCCAGGCCGTGCTTCGCCAGATCCTGGTGGGTCCGCGTCGAGGACCACGGGCACTCGCTGCGGATGCGGTCCATCACCTGCACCAGGTCGAGCAGCCGGGCGCCGGGCAGGTCGTACGCGCCCGGCAGCAGTTCCAGCGCGGGCATCGGATGCCGGCCCGAGCCGGCCAGGGCGGCCAGCTCGTCGGTCAGCCGCCGCTCGCCGTCCGCGCCGGCCAGCACCACGACCGTACGGCCGCCCGCGCACTCCTCCAGCAGCCCGGCCGCGCCCGGCGCCGCGCCGTGCGCCGTCACCCCCGCCTCCTTGAGGTACGGCAGCAGCGGATGACCCCCGTCCCGCGCGTACACGCGGTCGGCGGTGCGCAGCAGCTGCCAGGCGGGCCAGGACAGCAGCCCGGGCGCCACCCGGTGGCTGGTGGTCAGCAGAACGATGCGGCCGGTGGACCCGGCGGACCCGGTGGAATCGACGGAAGTCACCCGCCGAGCGTAACCGCCTGCTGATCGCGGTCCGTGATCCGCAGCCAGGGCTCGTGCAGGTCCACCAGGCCCACGGTCTGCGCGTCCCAGGTGCCGTACCGGGGATTGATGTCCACCCCGACCTCCTCGGCGGTCTCCGCCAGCAACTGGCCGACCTTCTCGCCGCCCAGCGGGTCCTCCAGGACCCCGAGCCGGGCGGCGATGCCCTGGATCTGGAGGTTGCTGCGCAGCACGTCGTCGATCTGGGCGGAGGTCAGCGGCAGCCCGCCCTGCGCGGTGAGCGCGCTCTGCGCCAGCGCCTCGGGGCCGCCCGCGTTGGCCTCGGCCTCCGCGCGGGCCTCCTGCACCTGGCGGCGGGTCACCTCCACGCCCTGCGACTGGGCGGCGCGGTCCACGACCTGGAGGTAGACGAGGAAGTTGACGGTCTCCCTGGTGAGCGTGCTGCTGGCCGCGATGAGCTCGTCGGCGTTGGGCTGCTCGCGCTGTTCGGCGCGTACCGCCTCGACCTGGCCCTGCACCTGGGAGATGGAGATACGTTCCCCGCCGACCACGGCCGCCGCGCCCGGATGGGCGCCGGTGGAGCAGCCGGTGAGCAGCGGCGCGGCCACCAGCACGGCGGCGGCTGTGACGGACAGGGCAGTGGTGCGGCGCTTCATTGCGGCTCCCCGCGAGTGGCGGTCTATCCGGGTCGGATCGATCTTAAGCAGGCTGCACCGCGCTGACTACCCTGAGCGGCCCCGCTTTCAACCCTTCGCGAGCCGCCGGATCACCGGGGCGACGCGTTTGCGGCCGACCTGGTAGAGGCCGCCGGCGCCGCGCCGGATGAGGCGGCGTACGGCGGTGTCCGGGCGGTCGTGGCTGGGTGGCAGGGCCTTGCCGTCCAGGCCGAGGCCCCGCCGGTTGAGCAGCGTCTCCAGGTAGTCGGCGGCGCTGCGCGGCGTGTAGTAGGGGCGGGTGGCGGGGAGGGTGCCGGGCGCGGCGGCGCGCAGTTCGGCGATCCGGGCGCGGGCGGCGGCGTACGGGTCGGGGTGGCCCACGCCGCGGCTGGCGGCCCACTCGGGATCGACGGTGGGGATGAGGCCCTTGTCGAGTTCGGCCCAGGAGGCGAGCAGCCCGGAGTGGATGAAGTAGTGGTTGCCGTGCGCCTCGCGGACCCCGTAGTCGGTGAGGATCGCGGTGGGGATGCCCCGGTGGATGGACTCCATGGCGGCGGTGGAGGAGACGGTGACCAGCAGGTCGGTGCGGTCCAGGACCTCGCCCATGTCGCCGTACTGGAGGGTGAGGTTGGCGGGCGGGGCGGTCAGCTCCTCGTACAGCGACTGGTACGAGTGGCGTTCGGTGTGGGTGACGGCCTCGCCGGGGCGGTTGCGGAGCTTGATGAGGACCTCGCGGTCCGGGTGCAGGCTCGCGTGCCGGGCCAGCTTCTCCAGCATGCCGAGCCGGGCGGCCCGGGTGCCGGGCACGGAGGGCTGTACGGCGAAGGTGACGGTGAACGGCCGGGTGGCGTCCTTGCGGCCGAAGGAGCCGAAGACCGCGGGCGGGTCGTACGGGGCGCCGCCGAGGAAGGGCAGGCCGGCCTCGACGATGTCCGCCGGGTCGGCGCCGATGCTGGCGTACACGCCCCTGAACCGTTCGGCGTCATGGGCGCAGTTGGCGAGGACCAGATCGGAGCCGACGCGCAGCAGCAGTCCGTCGACGAGGTTCTCGTAGACGACGCCGACGTAGCCGGTGACCAGCAGCGGGCGGTGCGGGCGGCCCTCCCAGGCGACGCCGAGGGAGTGGATGAGCGAGAGCACGGTGCCGCCGGTGGTGCCCAGCACCACCAGGTCGGCGGCGTGCACGGCGGGGTCCGCCAGCAGTTCCACGCAGCTGACGACGGCCGTGGTGTCGGGCACGATGCCGACCTCGGCGATCTGCCGTGCGGTGGGGGTGGTGGCGACGGCCAGGAAGCGGGCGTCGATCGCGTGCTCGGGGGCGATCCGCCTGGCGACCGAGGCGGCCCACTTCCAGCGGCTGTCGGAGTCGGCGAGAACGACGACGCGTGGGGTTCCGCTTCCCATCTCTGTTTACGTTTCCCTTCGATGGGACGCGAGGTCCTCGGTCGTGCTGGGCGCCGTCCATGTCTACACCCGTTGCGCGACCTCCGGTTGGCGTGTGGGTGAACCAGAGGTGTCCGGCTTGTCGGCGGGCGCCTTGGGGCGCGGCGCGGTCTCGGGCCGGAACAGCCGGCCCAGCCTGGGCTGTACCAGCGGGCGGGCCAGCCACCGTACCGGCGCGGTCGCGAGCAGCGAGGCGAGCACGATGGCGAACAGCAGCAGCGCGGCCTGCTCGGGCCAGGGGCCCACCCAGTCCACGCCGTACCGGTTCAGCAGCGGGCGCAGCATCAGGGGGTGCAGCAGGTAGATGTACAGGCCGCCGGCGCCGAGGTAGGTGATGACGGGGATGCGGCGGCGCGGGATGAGCCGGATGAAGGCGAGCGCGATGAGAACGCCGGCCGCCAGGACGCCGGCCCGGGTGGTCCACGCCCAGGGCGCGTCGAAGAGGTGGCCCTTGCCGTAAGGGCCCTTCATGTACAGCCAGCCGAGCTTGATGTCGTGGCGGTAGGCCCAGGTCAGCACGAGGGTGGCGGCGAGGACGGCGAGGGCCGCGTACCGGCTCCAGGCGGCCCGCATCGCGTCCTGGAACAGGCCCTGCCGCAGTCGCCAGCCCAGCAGGAAGAAGGGGAGGAAGGTGAGGGTGCGGGAGAAGGAGAAGGCGGTGCCGAAGTCGGCGACGTAGCCGGCCAGCAGGGCGACGAAGACGGAGGTGGCGAGCGGGTACCGCAGTTGGGCGAGGTAGGGCAGGCCGGCCCGCCAGACCAGCAGGGAGAGCAGGAACCACAGGCCCCAGGCGGGTTCGACGGTGTAGTACGTCCATTCGCCGTTGTCGTCGTAGTAGTGCCGCTGGAGGGTGTGCAGCAGGCCGATCGCCAGGTACGGGACCAGGACGGATTCCAGGAGCCGGCGGCCCTCGCGGGGGGTGAGGGCGCCGGCGCTGGAGAAGTAGCCGGCGACCATGACGAAGACCGGGACGCGCATGGCCCAGCTGGCGAGGTACAGCCAGCGCAGTCCGTCGCGGTCGGCTATGGAGTCCATGGTGTGTCCGAAGACGACGAGGACGCCGGAGAAATAGCGGATGTTGTCCCAGTGCGGGTCGCGGCTGGCTCGGCTGGCACGGGTGCGGAATCGCTGCCGGGGGATGGGCAGACGCATGGCGGGCGACCTCGGGTTGGCTCGGGATGGCTCGGGATGGCTCGGGATGGCTCGGGTTGGCGGGGGTTGGCGGGGCGGGACAACGGGATGGGGCCGGGGGAGGTTAGCGAGGCCGGGGCGCCGTTGGATGCACGGCGGGGAACGCCCGGGTGAACGGGCGGTACCGGGTCAGGGGCGGCCCCTGGATCGCCCCTAGGTAGTGGCGTGCCGGGGTCTCGTCCGGGCGGACGACGACAGGAGAGACGGCGGCTTCTAGCCTGAATGGCGGAGTTTGCCTGAGTGGAGTGGGCGGAGGGGTGTGGCGGCATGACCGTGCTCAGAACCTCGGTGCGCAACCTGTACGCGCACAAGGGCCGGATGGCGCTGTCGGGGATGGCGGTGCTGCTGTCGGTGGCGTTCGTGTGCGGGACGCTGGTGCTGACGGCGACCATGTACACGACGTTCGACAGGCTGTTCGGTGCCACGGCCTCCAATGTGATGGTGGGTCCGGCGACGGCGGAACGTTCCGGCGGGGGCGGTGGCTTCGACATGCCGTCGGCGGTCGGCAAGCCCGACACCGTACCGGCCGCGCTGGCCGGCGAGATCGCGGCCGTACCGGGGGTGGCGGGGGTCACCGGCACGGTGTCCTCGCCGCTCGCGGTGGTCGTGGACGCCGCCAACGAGAGCATCGGGCCGACCACCGGCGCGCCCACCATCGCGAGCAGCTGGTCGGAGGTGGAGCTGCGCTCGATGGAGGTACGGGAGGGGGCGCCGCCGAACGGTCCTGGCGAGATCATGGTGGACGCCGACACAGCGGGCAGGAAGGGCCTGTCGGTGGGCGATCCGCTGCGGGTGCTGACCGCGTTCGGCGACTTCCCGGTACGGATCAGCGGCATCGCCGCGTTCACCGTCACCAACCCGGGCGCCACCGTCCTGTACGTCGATCTGCCGACCGCGCGGGAGTTCCTGCTGGGCGGGGATGACGCCTACACCGAGCTGTACGTGGACGGCGACGGCTCCCGTACCGACGGCGAACTGCGCGACGCGGTCGCGGCGGCGGTCGGCCCGGACACGTACCAGCTGCGTACCGCCCAGGAGTATGTGGAGGACAGCCGGGACGCCATCGGCCAGGTGATGGACGTCCTCCAGTACATCCTGCTGGGCTTCGCCGGGATCGGGCTGCTGGTCGGGGTCTTCCTCATCGTCAACACCTTCTCGATGCTGGTCGCCCAGCGCACCCGGGAGATCGGGCTGCTGCGCGCGATCGGGGCGGACCGGCGGCAGGTGAACCGCTCGGTGATCACCGAGGCGCTGCTGCTGGGGCTGATCGGCTCGGTGCTGGGCTTCGCGGCGGGTGTGGGTCTGGCGGTGGGGCTGATGGCGGCGCTGCGGGCGTTCGGGATGAACCTCAGCACCGATGAGCTGACGATCGGGTGGTCGGTGCCGGTGATCGGGGTGCTGGTCGGCACGCTGGTGACGGTGCTGGCCGCCTATGTGCCGGCCCGGCGGGCCGGGCGGATCACGCCGATGGCGGCGCTGCGGGACGCCGGCACCCCCGGGGATACCCGGGCGGGGCGGGCACGGGTGGTGGTCGCCGGGGTGCTGTCGGTGGCGGGCCTGGCGCTGCTGGCCGGGACCGCGACGGTGGAGGTGGCCTCGGCCGGGGTGCCGTATCTGGCGCTGGGCATTGTGCTGAGCCTGGTCGGTCTGATCCTGGCCGCTCCGGTGCTGGTGGGGCTGGTGGTACGGGTGTTGAGCTTGCTGCTGTTGCGGGTGTTCGGGCCGGTGGGGCGGCTCGCGGAGCGGAACGCGCTGCGCAACCCGCGCCGTACCGGGGCCACCGCCTCCGCGCTGATGATCGGACTGGCATTGGTGTCGGGTCTCTCGGTGGTCGGCTCCTCGATGGTGGCCTCGGCGACCCGCGAGATCGACGCCTCGGTGGGCGCGGACTTCATGCTCAGCCCGGCCAACTTCGGCCCGGTGCTGCCGGATGTGAGCGCGGCGGTGGAGAACGTACGGGCGCGGGACGGCCTGCTGGCCTCGGTCACCGAGTACCGGGTGCTGGCCGCCGAGGCCACCACGCCGGACGGGAAGGTGACGCGGCGCCAGCTGGCCGCCGCGCAGCCCAGCATGCTGTCCGATCTGACGATCGGTACGGCCGCCGGTGACCAGGAGCGGGTGTACGAGGCCGGCGGCGACGGCATCGCCATCGACGAGGACGCGGCGGCCGATCTCGGTCTGGGCGTGGGTGACGAGCTGAGCGTCGCCTTCGACCGGGGCGCGACCGCCACGCTGACGGTGCGGGCGATCACCGAGAAGTCCTCGCTGGAGGGCGGCGTATGGACCATCTCGCTGGAGACGGCGCGGGCCCACGTACCGGACGAGGCGCTGCCGCTGCCCCGGATGCTGTTCGTCACGGCGCGCGGCGGGCAGGCGGACGCGGCGCGCGCGGCGCTGGAGACCGCGCTGGAGCCGTACCCGCAGATGGAACTGCTCGACCAGTACGAGCTGAAGGAGCAGATCCGCGCGCAGATCGGGCAGCTGCTGAACATGGTGTACGGGCTGCTGGCGCTCGCCATCATCGTGGCGGTGCTGGGGGTGGTGAACACCCTGGCCCTGGCCGTGGTGGAACGCACCCGGGAGATCGGTCTGATGCGGGCGATCGGGCTGTCGCGGCGGCAGCTGCGGCGGATGATCCGGCTGGAGTCGGTGGTGATCGCGCTGTTCGGCGCGCTGCTGGGGCTCGGCCTCGGGCTGGCGTGGGCGTGGGCGAGCCACCGGCTGATGGCGCTGGAGGGGATGCCGGTGCTGGAGATCCCGTGGCCGGTGATCACGGCGGTGTTCGCGGGGGCGGCGCTGGTGGGCCTGGTGGCGGCGCTGGCCCCGGCGTTCCGGGCCGGCCGGATGAACATCCTGTCGGCGATCGGCACGGAGTAAGGGGAGGGACGGGGCAGCGGTGAGCGTATGGTGTACGCTTTTCCGCCGTGCCTCGTCCCCGTTCGCTGACCTCGCAGCAGCTCGCGACCGCCGCCCTCACCGTCATCGACCGCGACGGGCTCGGCGGCCTGTCCATGCGCGCGGTGGCCACCGAACTGGGCATCGCCACCATGTCGCTGTACCGCTACGTCCCGGACCGCGAGGCCCTGGAGCGGCAGGTCGTCGACCTGGTGCTCGGCGCCGTCGACACGGCGCCGCCGGCCGGCGAGCCGTGGCAGCGCCAGCTCGCCGCCCTGCTGGACCGGGTACGGGCGGCGGTCGCCGTACACCCCGGCGTCGTACCGCTCACCGTCACCCACCGGCACACCTCGGCCGCCGTCCAGCGGTGGTCCGAGGCCGCCCTGCGGATCCTCACCACCGCCGGCTTCACCCCCCGCCGCCGCGCCCTGGCCCTGCGCGCCCTGCTCGCGTACCTGACCGGCGCCCTCCAGAACGAACACCTGGCCCCCCTGACCGGCCCGGCGACGACCGCCTTGACGGCCCTCCCCCCGGACACGTACCCCCTCCTGACAGCGACCGCCACCGAGGCCCGCCCCGTCCCCCCGGCCGAGGAATTCCACACCGGCCTGGACTTCCTCCTGGACGGTCTGACCACCTCCCCCCGTTGACGTGTCCCGCGTAGCAGAATCGATTCGGGTGGGAGTGAGCGGATTTCATGATGGAAGGAGAGGCGATATGGCCGACGAGTCCCGCAGGAGGAACGACATGACTGTTGCCCCCGAGCGAACGGATCTGCCCGTGGTGGCGCGCGCCAAGACCCTCATGGATCTGGCCGAGCTGACCAACCAGGTACTGCCCGGCTACCGTTCGGAAATCCTCGAAGGGCAGCTCATCGTGAATCCCCCCGCAGACGGACCCCACGGCTCCTCGCTCACCGGTCTGACGCTGGCACTGGCGTCGCTGCACGGCGGTGAGACCCAGGTCATCCAAGCCATCGGGCTCTGGCTGCCCACCGGCCGGGAGGACCATGCCGCCCCCGATCTGGCGGTGGTGGACGACGACTACAAGGATCATCTGGTCGGCTTCAACTGTTACCGGCCTTCCGTCTTCCGGATGGTGGTCGAGATCACCTCCTCCAACTGGCGCGACGACTTGCACCGCAAGCGCGATGCGTATGCCGCCGCCTCCGTGCCGGTTTATCTGATCGGTGACCGCAAGCACAACGAGGTCGTCGTTCTCACCGGTCCGGTGGGTGGTGAGTATCGCAGCCGGTCCGTGTACCGGCCGGGGGAGTCGCTCGTTCTGCCCGAGTCCATCGGCGCGAAGATCGAGATCGAGGCGGACCTGCTGCTCAGCCGTTGAAGAGCCAGCGGACCCGGGTGGTGCCGTCGTCCGTGACATACGCCGTGACCGTCACGCCGCCCAGGGTGGGGGTCAGCAGGGGGGCGCGGTCGGGCGGGGACCAGTTCAAGGTGTGGTCCGCCGAGGTGTCCGCCGGGGGGCGGGGGTGGGGGTGGTGGAGTGCCGTCTCCGTCAGGCCGTGTTCGCGGCGCAGCCAGTCCTCGAACTCCTCGCCGGGCACCGTGAACACCGCCGCGTAGCCGCCGGTGCGGCGCGCCGCGCAGCGGGTGTCCGTGGGGTCGGCCGGCGGGTCGAAGCCGGCCGCCGCGTACGCCTCCTCGCACGAGCTCTCCCGCCAGCCGCCCGCCGCGTGGTTCAGCGTGCGGTCCAGGTACCACTGCCCGGCGAAGGCGCCCAGCGTGATGCCCAGCGCGATCGCCGCCAGCGAGCGGAAGGTGAGCGGGCGGCCCCGGCCCCGGCCCGGTCTGCGGCGCCGGGTACGCGCGTACGTGCCCCGCTGCCTGTACACCCGACCACCCCGTAGCTTTGACGCGAACGACCCACAGGGTTCGTTCCCCGTCCCCGGCGCCCTCTACCACCGCTCACCCCCCGTATCCATCCGCTTGCACGATGCACCCATTTGGGTGGAGGTGTGGGGGCGTAGGCTGAAGGAAACCCGGTGCGGCGCCCGTACCGGGCTGTTGCGCGTGCCCCCGTGGCGCCCCGCCCCCGCCTCGCCCGCCCCCGTGACCGGACCGGATGGATCTCCCATGAGCCTGCACGGCCTGCTCGACGCCGTCATCGAAGACCCCGCCCTCGCCGAGGCGGTCGCCGCCGCGCGCGGCGGCAGCCGGCGGCAGGTCGATCTCGTCGGGCCGCCCGCCGCCAGGGCGCTGTCGGTCGCCGCCCTGGCGCGCGGCGCCGGGCGCCCGGTGCTGGCCGTCACCGCCACCGGGCGGGAGGCCGAGGACCTGGCCGCCGCGCTGCGCTCGCTGCTGCCACCGGACACGGTCGCCGAGTTCCCGTCCTGGGAGACGCTGCCGCACGAGCGGCTCTCGCCGCGCGCCGACACGGTCGGCCGCCGGCTCGCCGTGCTGCGGCGCCTGGCCCACCCCCGTACCGACGACCCGGGCGCCGGGCCGGTCTCCGTCGTGGTCGCGCCGATCCGCTCCGTGCTCCAGCCCCAGGTGGCAGGGCTCGGCGACCTGGAGCCGGTCGCCCTGCGCGGCGGCCAGACCGTACAGCTGGAGGCCGTCACCGCAGCCCTCGCCGCCGCCGCGTACCAGCGCGTCGAGCTGGTGGAGAAGCGCGGCGAGTTCGCGGTGCGCGGCGGCATCCTCGACGTGTTCCCGCCCACCGAGGAGCACCCGCTGCGGGTCGAGCTGTGGGGCGACGAGATCGAGGAGATCCGCTACTTCAAGGTCGCCGACCAGCGCTCCCTGGAGATCGCCGAACACGGCCTGTGGGCGCCGCCCTGCCGCGAGCTGCTGCTGACCGACGCCGTACGGGAGCGGGCCGCCGCGCTCGCCGAGCTGCACCCCGAGCTGGGCGAACTGCTCGGCAAGATCGCCGAGGGCATCGCCGTGGACGGCATGGAGTCCCTCGCCCCGGTCCTGGTCGATGACATGGAGCTGCTGCTGGACGTGCTGCCCGCCGGATCGATGGCGGTGGTGTGCGACCCGGAGCGGGTCCGTACCCGGGCCGCCGACCTGGTCGCCACCAGCCAGGAGTTCCTGATGGCCTCCTGGGCGGCGACCGCCGGCGGCGGCGAGGCGCCCATCGATGTCGGCGCGGCCTCGCTGCGCGGCATCGCCGAGGTGCGCGAGCACGCCGCCGAGCTGGGCATGCCGTGGTGGACGGTCAGCCCGTTCAGCGCGGACGTCACCGCCGAGGACGACACCATCCGGCTGGGCCTGCGGGCCGCCGAGTCCTACCGGGGCGACATGGCGCGCGCGCTCGCCGACACCAAGGGCTGGCTGGCGGACGGCTGGCGCGTCGTCTACCTCACCGAGGCGCAGGGGCCGGCGGCCCGTACCGCCGAGGTGCTCACCGGCGAGGGCATCGCCGCCCGGCCGGCGGTCAGCGGCCTGCCGGCCGGGGACCCGATCGCCCCGTCCGTCGTGCATGTGGCGCGCGGCGCCGTCGAGCACGGCTTCACCGACCCGGCGCTGCGCCTCGCCGTACTCACCGAGACCGACCTCACCGGCCAGAAGGCGGCCGGCCGGGACGGCGCCCGGATGCCGGCCAGGCGCCGCAAGACGCTGGACCCGCTCACCCTGGAGGCCGGCGACTACATCGTGCACGAGCAGCACGGGGTGGGCCGCTACATCGAGATGGTGCAGCGCACCGTGCAGGGCGCAACCCGCGAGTATCTGCTGGTGGAGTACGCGCCGGCGAAGCGCGGCCAGCCCGGCGACCGGCTGTTCGTGCCCACCGACCAGCTGGAGCAGGTCACCAAGTACGTGGGCGGCGAGGCCCCCACCCTGCACCGCCTCGGCGGCGCGGACTGGACCAAGACCAAGGCGCGGGCGAAGAAGGCGGTCAAGGAGATCGCCGCCGACCTGATCAAGCTGTACTCGGCGCGGATGGCGGCGCCCGGGCACGCCTTCGGCCCGGACACCCCCTGGCAGCGCGAGCTGGAGGACGCCTTCCCCTACGCCGAGACCCCCGATCAGCTGACGACGATCGGGGAGGTCAAGGAGGACATGGAGAAGTCCGTCCCGATGGACCGGCTGATCTGCGGCGATGTCGGGTACGGCAAGACCGAGATCGCGGTGCGGGCGGCGTTCAAGGCGGTGCAGGAGGGCAAGCAGGTGGCGGTGCTGGTGCCCACCACCCTGCTCGTACAGCAGCACTTCGGCACCTTCTCGGAGCGGTACGCGCAGTTCCCGGTGTCGGTACGGGCGCTGTCCCGCTTCCAGTCGGAGACGGACGCGCGGGCCACCCTGGAGGCGCTGCGGGACGGCACCGTGGATGTGGTGATCGGCACCCACCGGCTGTTCTCCTCCGAGGTGAGGTTCAAGGACCTCGGCCTGGTGATCGTGGACGAGGAGCAGCGGTTCGGCGTCGAGCACAAGGAGCAACTGAAGAAGCTGCGGGCGAATGTGGACGTCCTGACGATGTCGGCGACGCCGATCCCGCGCACCCTGGAGATGGCGGTGACCGGCATCCGGGAGATGTCGACGATCACCACGCCGCCGGAGGAGCGGCACCCGGTGCTGACGTTCGTCGGCCCGTACGAGGAGAAGCAGATCGGCGCGGCGCTGCGCCGGGAGCTGCTGCGCGAGGGCCAGGTCTTCTACATCCACAACCGGGTGGACTCCATCGACCGGGCGGCGGCGCGGCTGCGGGCGATCGTGCCGGAGGCGCGGATCGCGACGGCGCACGGGCAGATGAGCGAGTCGGCGCTGGAGCAGGTGGTGGTGGACTTCTGGGAGAAGAAGTTCGATGTGCTGGTGTCGACGACGATCGTGGAGTCCGGGATCGACATCTCCAACGCCAACACCCTGATCGTGGAGCGGGGCGACACCTTCGGTCTGTCGCAGCTGCATCAGCTGCGCGGCCGGGTGGGGCGGGGGCGGGAGCGCGGCTACGCGTACTTCCTGTATCCGCCGGAGCGCCCGCTGACGGAGACCGCGCACGAGCGGCTGGCCACCATCGCGCAGCACACCGAGATGGGCGCGGGCATGTATGTGGCGATGAAGGACCTGGAGATCCGGGGCGCGGGCAATCTGCTGGGCGGGGAGCAGTCCGGGCACATCGCCGGGGTGGGCTTCGACCTGTACGTGCGGATGGTCGGCGAGGCGGTGGCGGACTACCGGGCGACGCTGGAGGCGGGGGCCGGCGGCGGGGAGCCGGAGGAGTCGCTGCTTGAGGTGAAGATCGAGCTGCCGGTGGACGCGCATGTGCCGCACGACTACGCGCCGGGGGAGCGGCTGCGGTTGCAGGCGTACCGGTCGATCGCGGCGGCGACGACGGAGGCGGACATCGCGGCGGTGCGCGAGGAGCTGACGGACCGGTACGGGCCGCTGCCGGAGCCGGTGGAGAATCTGCTGCTGGTGGCGGGGCTGCGGATGCTGGCGCGGGCGTGCGGGGTGGGGGACATCACGCTCCAGGGGAACAAGATCCGGTTCTCGCCGGTGGAGCTGCGGGAGTCGCAGGAGCTGCGGCTGACGCGGGTGTATCCGGGGTCGGTGGTGAAGCGGGCGACGGGGCAGGTGCTGGTGCCGAGGCCGGCGACGGCGAAGATCGGCGGGAAGCCGCTGACGGGGCGGCAGCTGCTGGCGTGGACGGGGGAGTTCCTGACCACGATCCCCGGGTCCTGAGCGCACGGCCAAGGGCCCCCGGTACGTACGACGGTACGTACCGGGGGCCCTTGGTGCGCCGCGAAGTGGTGCGGTGCGGTCAGCGGCGGGCGGCCTTCAGCTCCTTGGCATAGCGGCCGTTGGCCGGCAGCCAGGTGGTGACGATCAGGGCCGCGGCGGCGATCAGCGCGATCCAGCCGGTGGCGACCATGGAGCCGGGGGCTTCGTCGCCGACGAAGACGATCAGCGAGCCGATCTGGCCGAGCGCGTTGAGGGTGGTCAGTACCCGGGCCCAGGTGGCGCCCTTGTGGGAGAGCAGCACGAAGAGCAGCATGAACAGGGCGCCGGTGAGTACGAGGATGGCGCGGGCCATGAGCTGGTCGCTGCGCTCGTCGACGAGCAGCTGGGTGAAGTAGTCGTCCGGGTCGCCGAGCGGTCCGAAGATGCTCTCCAGGTTGTCCTTGGCGAGGTCGGAGCCGCCGCTGATGACGATGACCGAGCCGATGACGGCCACCAGCGCGCTCAGCAGTCCGGTGCCGAGCATGGCGAGCAGGGTGGCGGGCTTCTTCGGGGTGCCGCCGGTGCCGCCCCGGCCGTGGTGGGGAGGGGCGGCGGGGTACTGCTGCTGGTGCTGCGGCTGCTGCTGGTACGCGGCGTTCGGCGCGTGCGACATGAGATCAGAGTCCTTGGTCGTGGGACTTGCTGGAGTGGGGCTGGGTGAGGAGGGGTGCCGTGAGCGGTACGGCACCCCGGCTGTGAGGGGTGGGCCGGCCGGGTCGGCCGGGGGGCGTCAGAGCTCGAACTTCCAGACGGCCGGCTCGTCCAGCAGGTCGCCGATCTCGACGGTGAACGAGGTGCTGCCCGGCGGGACCTCGAAGGCGTACTCGGCGGTGACGGTGACCCCGGGGTCGACGTTCTCCTGGAAGCCCATGCCGACGTCACCGTCGTAGATGCGGGCGGCCTCGACGCCGTTCTCGTCGTAGCCGGTGGGGAGGATGAGCAGGGTGCTGAGCCGCTCGGTGCCGCTGTTGGTGAGGCTGAACTCCACCTTGTAGGCGTCGTAGTCCTCGTTCTCCAGCAGCGCGTACTCGCCCGGGGTGTAGGCGGAGATCTCGTTGACGCTGATCTCCAGGCCGGTGTCCTCCCAGATGGCGACGCTGTCGAGGTCGAAGTAGTCCGATCCGGAGCCGGTGTCGGAGCCGGTGTCGGAGCCGGTGTCGGAGCCGGTGTCGGCCGAGGTGTCGTCGCCCGCGTCGTCGGTCCCGCCACCGCCGGCGGCGCCGCCGTTGCCCGTGCTCTCCGTTCCGCCGTCGCTCTTCACCGGCTGGTCCTCGCTGCAAGCGGTCAGCGCGCCCATGGCCAGGGTGACGGCCGCGAGGCCGGCGAGGGCCTGGAGCCGCTGCCGGCGGAAGGGCGTACGGATCTGGGCGCGGGTCCGGGTCCGCGTCTGCTGCGGTGTGACGGTGGCGGTCATGGTGAGTCCCCTCCTGATGTGCTGTCACGGCCTTTGGTGGACCGATGGCGTAATCACAGCACAGCCTGTGAACCGAGTCAACACGAGAAATAATGAGTAGAACTTTGGCTCCCGTGTATCGAGTGGGCAGGTTGGGGTAGGTAAGGTCCGTTACACAACAGGAAGAGGGATGGGAGTGATGCAGGTGCCGGGGCACAACACCGAGGTCACCGAGGTCACCGCGGCCGGGATCGCCCGTCTCGCCGGCGTCGGCCGCGCCGCCGTCAGCAACTGGCGGCGCCGCTACGCACACTTCCCCCGCCCCGTCGGCGGCACCGACACCAGCCCCACCTTCTCCCTCGCCGAGATCGAGCAGTGGCTGCGCGACCACGGCAAGCTCGCCGAAGTACCGCCACGGGAACGGCTGTGGCAACTGATCGAGGCCGACCCGGCCGGCCAGACCGGCGCCCTCATCGCCCTGGGCGAGCACTACCTGGCCCACGACGCCGAACCCGGGGCCACCACCCCCGTGGCCGGCGAGAGCCCGTTCACCGCCGCCGCCGCCGCGCTCGCCGCGGAGATCGGCCCGGCCGACGCGTACGAGTTCGCCCTCGGCCGCTACACCGACGGCGCCGCCGCCCGGCTCACGCTCACCCCGCCCGAGACCGCCGCGCTGATGGCCGCCCTCGCCGGCCCGGCCGGCTCCGTGCTCGACCCCGCCTGCGGAGCAGGCGGCCTGCTCGCCGCCGCCCGGCGGCAGCGCGAGGCGCCCACCGAGCTGTACGGGCAGGACACCGACCCCGTCCTCGCCCGCCTCGGCGCCCTGCGCCTGGCGCTGCGCGGCGCCGCCACCGTCCAGGTCAGGGACGGCGACACCCTGCTCGCCGACGCCTTCCCGCACCTCACGGTCGACGCCGTGCTGTGTCACCCTCCGTTCAACGAACGCCACTGGGGCCACGCCGAGCTGACCTACGACGCCCGCTGGGAGTACGGCCTGCCCGCCCGCGCCGAGTCCGAACTGGCCTGGGTCCAGCACGCCCTGGCCCGGCTGCGCCCCGGCGGCACCGCCGTCGTGCTGATGCCGCCCGCCGCCGCCTCCCGCCGTACCGGGCGCCGGGTCCGCGGCGCCCTGCTGCGCCGCGGCGCCCTGCGCGCCGTCATCGCGCTGCCGGCCGGTGCCGCCGCGCCGCACAGCCTCCCCCTCCATCTGTGGGTGCTGCGCAAGCCGGACGGCTCCGCCACCCCCGACCCCCGGCTGCTGGTCGTGGACACCGCCACCACCTATCGCCCGCCCAGCGGCGCCCGCGCCGACCTCGACTGGGACGGGCTGCGCCGTACGATCCTCGACGCCTGGCACGACTTCCAGCGGGACGGCGACATCGGCGCCGTCCCGGGCACCCGGCGCGCCCTGCCCGTCATCGACCTCCTCGACGACGAGGTCGATCTCGCCCCCGCCCGCCATCTCCCGCCGCCCGCCGAGGCCACCGGCACCGCCGCGCTCACCGCCGTACAGAAGGAACTGCGCGGCACCCTGCGCCGTACCCACTCCCTGGCCGCCGTCGTCCACCCCGACATCGACGCCGACTCGCCGGGCGCCCACTGGTCCACCGTCACCATCGGCGAACTGATCCGCACCGGCGCCCTCGAACTGCACGCCCACACCGCCGCCGGCGAACCGCCCCCCGCCACCCGCCCCGGCGACGTTCTCGTCCCGCTGCTGCTGGACGGCTCCCCCACCCAGGTCGTCACCGACGACGCGGGCGGGGAGCAGCCGGACCGCCGGGTGTCGCTGCTGCGCCCGGACACCGCCGCCCTCGACCCCTGGTTCCTGGCCGGCTTTCTGCGCGGCACCGCCAACACCCGGCAGGCCAGCAGCTACGCGTCCAGCGCAACGCGCGTTGATGTGCGCCGGCTGAAGGTGCCCCGGCTGCCGCTGGCGACCCAGCGCCGTTACGGCCGCCGGTTCCGCGATCTGGCCGCCTTCGAGGAGGCGCTGCGGCACGCCGCCGATCTCGGCCGGCAACTGGCCCAGGGAACGGTCGACGGCCTCACCGAGGGGACACTGCCGCCCGGCGAATGACCGGGCGACCGTACCGCCCGGCCCCGGATATCATCCTCGTCCGCGAGAATTGACCGAACGGGTGGACGGGGAATGCAGATGTACGGGTATGGGCCGCCTTCGCCGGCCGGCCCCCCGCCGGTGCCGAAGCCGGGACCGGTCGCACCACCCAGGGGCCCCGGTGCGCGGGCGCTCATCGTCCGCGCACTGTTCGCCGCCATCCCCACCCTCTCCTTCGGGCTGCTGACCTGGGTGCCCATGCTGCGCTTCGCCCTCCAGCGCAAGCGCGGCGTGGACTGGGCGGTCCTGTGCGGGTACGTGCTGGTGTCGGTCGGTCTGCTGCTCTGGCTGGAATCCTTCCCGAGCACCGGGACGGGCACCGGCACGGGCGCGGGCGCTGGGGTGAAGGCGGCCTCGGGCGACGATTCCGACGTCACGGAAGTGTCCTCGCTGTTCGCCTTCTGCTGGCTCTCGCTGATCGTGGTCGCCACCGTTCACGCGGTACGCGGTGACCGCTTCGAGCGCCCGGGGCGCGTCCCGGCCGCACCCGTCGCGTACACCCCGACCCGGTTCGCACCGCCCACGCAGTACGCACCGTCGCCGCACTACGGGGCCCAGCCACCGCTCCAGCCCGGGCCCCTGCCCCACGCACCCCACGCACCCCACCCGCCCCACACCCCCGCCCCGCCCGCCTCGCCCCGGATGCGGCAGGTCGCCGACGAACTCGACGAACTGGGCGCGTACCTCCGGAAGGACGAAGAAGGCGGTAACCGGTGAGCCCCCGGCTGCTGGCCGGCCGCTACGAACTGACCGAGCCGCTGGGCAAGGGCGGGATGGGGGAGGTCTGGGCCGGCCACGACACCGCGCTCGGCGCGCGCCGCATCGCCGTCAAGCTGCTGCACGCCAACCGGCTGGCCTCCCTGTCCGGCACCACCGACCCCGACGAGCTGCGCCGCCGCTTTCTGCGCGAGGCGCGCGCCACCGCCCGCATCGACCACCCGGGGCTGGTCGGCGTGCACGACGCGGGCAGTGAGGGCGAGGAGCTGTATCTGGTCATGCAGCTCATCGACGGCAGCGACCTCTCCGACCATCTCGCCGAACACGACCCCTACCCCTGGCCCTGGGCCGTGGCCACGCTCGCCCAGCTGTGCTCGGCGCTCGCCGCCGTCCACGCCGTGGAGATCGTCCACCGCGACCTCAAGCCCGGCAATGTGATGATCCGCATGGACGGTCGGGTCACGATCCTCGACCTCGGCATCGCCGCCGTGCACGGCGAACACGAGGAGACCCGCCTCACCCGTACCGGCGCGCTGCTCGGCACCCCCGTCTACATGGCCCCCGAACAGGCGGTGGGCGGCCCCCCGGTCGGCCCGGCCGCCGATCTGTACGCGCTCGGCGCCATCGGCTACGAACTGCTCACCGGGCAGGCACCCTTCCGCGCCCCGAACGCCGCCGGGCTGCTCTACAAGAAGCTGCACGAGGACCCGCTGCCCCTCCAGCAGCTGCGCCCCGACGCCCCGCCCTCGCTCGCCGTGCTCATCCACCGGCTGCTCGCGAAGGACCCCTTCGGCCGCCCGGCCGACGCCCACGAGGTCTTCGCGGCGCTCACCCCGCTGCTGCCCGCCCCCGGCATGGCCGGGGCGCCGCCCGCCGTCCCCATGGACCCCAGCCGGCCGTTCCGGCAGCCGATGTCGCCCTGGCCCGCCACCCGGCCGCGCGGTCGCGAGCAGGATCTGTCGGCGGTGGTGGAGGAGGTACGGCGGCTGCTGGCCCAGCACCACTACGCGCAGGCGGCGGAACTGCTCAGCCACACCCTGCCGCGGGCGGCCGTGCGTTACGGCCAGCACTCGCCGGTGGTGCGCACGCTGCGCAAGCAGTACGCCGCCACCTTGATGGCCACCGCCCAGTACGCCCGCGCGCTGCCGGAGATCCAGCGGCTGCTCCAGGACTTCACCACCGAGCGCGGCCCGTACGACCAGACCGTGATCCAGCTGCGCTCGGACGAGGCGGAGTGCCTGCGGCTGCTGGGTCACCGCTGACGCGGCGAGGCGGGCGCGAAAGAGCGGGGCCCGGCCGGTGACCGGGCCCCGCTGCGGCTGTGCTCCGCCGGCTGGACTCGAACCAGCACTACAAGGATTCAAAGTCCTGCGGGCTACCGATTACCCCACGGCGGATCGCCGGGACAGACCCTACCCGAGCCCACCCCACCACTCGGAATCCACGCCCCCCAACGGCACTTCACCGCCCCTGGCGGGGTTCAGGGCCGGACGGAGACGGGCGTGGGTGCCGATGCGCCGCCACATGATGTGCGGGTCGCCCTTGTGAAGCGGCTCGCCGTACGGAAAGGTGGCGGGCTCGTCCGGCGCCCAGGAGATTTCCCACCCCCCGTCGTGCCCCTGCGTCTTCTTGACCCGCGGCGACGGGCGGGGCGGTACGCCTTCCCGGAGGTCGGCGGCCAACTGCGCGACGACCATCAGAAAGGCCGCCCGCTGGGCCGTGGTCAGACCTTTCTCGCTGCCCACGTGGCTGGGCGCGATTCGGTCGGGGGGCGGAAATGGGGTGGACCGCGCCCGTAGGGTGGGTGGTATGAGCGAGCCGGGGGCGGACAGGGGCGGGGAGGCGGGGCCGGGGGGCGGCGCCGTGCTGTGGTGGTGGGAGCGGCGGCGCTCGGTCGCGCTGGATGTGGTGCTGGCGCTGGGCTCGGCCGCCGAGTGCACCCTCCAGGGGATATCGTTCGCCGGCCGTACCGGGCTGCCCGTGCTGCCGGCCGCGCTGCTCGGCGCGCTGGCCGGGGCCACCCTGCTGGTACGGCGCCGGTGGCCGCTCGCCGTGATCCTGGTGTCCATCGCGGTGCTGCCCGCCCAGATGGGCATGGCCATGGCTGTCATCGGTCTGTACACCCTCGCGGCGACCGAGGCGCCGCGCCGGATCACCGGGGCGATGGCGTCCATGCTGTGCGTGGGCACCGCCCTGGTGACCTTCCTCCTCATCGACCAGGACGCCGGGCTGCGCGAGCAGCCGATACCGATGTGGTTCAAGCCGTTCGTGGCGATTCTGTTCGGGGTGGCGTCCACCGTGCCGCCGGTGCTGCTGGGCATGTACGTACGCGCCCGCCGCCGGCTGGTGGAGTCGCTGCGCGACCGGGCCGACGGTCTGGAGCGGGAGCTGGGGCTGCTCGCCGAGCGGGCCGAGGAGCGCGCCGAGTGGGCGCGCGGCGAGGAGCGGCGGCGGATCGCCCGCGAGATGCACGACGTGGTGGCGCACCGGGTGTCGCTGATGGTGGTGCACGCGGCGGCGCTCCAGGCGGTGGTGGCCAAGGATCCGGGCAAGGCGGAGAAGAACGCGGGCCTGGTCGCGGACATGGGGCGGCAGGCGCTGACCGAGCTGCGGACCATGCTGGGGGTGCTGCGCGAGACGCCCGGCGAGCAGCCGGGGCCCGGCGCGGGCGCGGGCGGGAGCGCGGATGCCGCCGCCCGGCTGGCGGAGATCGCGGCGGCCGGGCGGCGCGGGGTGGGCGGCGGTGCGGCCGGCGGGCCGCGGCTGAGTGAGGTGGCCTCACTGGTGGATCAGTCCCGGGCGGCCGGGATGGCCGTGGAATTGTCGGTGGAGGGCGAGCCGCGCTGCTACGCGGCGCAGGTGGAGTCCACCGCGTACCGGGTGGTGCAGGAGGCGCTGACCAATGTGCACAAGCACGCGGCCGGCGCCGCCGCCCGGGTGCGGCTGGCGCACCGGGACGGCGAGGTGGCGGTGCAGGTGCTCAACGAGGCGCCGGCCCCGCTCGGCGGTGGCGACCCCGGCGGTGGCCGGGCGGCGCTGCCGTCCGGCGGCAACGGCCTGGTGGGGATGCGGGAGCGGGTCACCGCGCTGGGCGGCGGTTTTGTGTCCGGGCCGGTGGACGGCGGCGGCTTCCGGGTCTCGGCGGTGATCCCGGACCGGGACCGTTCCCCGGCCGCCGTCCGGGCGGTGCCGGCGGCCGGTTAGCGTCGTACGGGTGCAGACGACCCCACCCCCTTCGCCCGGCCCGTCCCCGACGCCCGCCCTGTTCAGCCGGGAATTCGGCGCCGACCCGTATCCCGCGTACGCCTGGCTGCGGGAGAACGCCCCGGTGTACAAGGCGGAGCTGCCCAGCGGGGTGGCGGCCTGGCTGGTCACCCGGTACGCGGACGCCCGGGCCGCGCTCGCCGATCCGCGGCTGAGCAAGAACCCGGACCGGCACAGCGCCCAGGCGCACCACAGCGGGCGAGTGGGTATCCCGGGGGAGCGCGGCGCCAATGTGATGACGCATCTGCTGAACATCGATCCGCCCGATCACACCCGGCTGCGCCGGCTGGTGGCGAAGGCGTTCACGCCGCGCCGGGTGGCGGCCTTCGAGCCGCGGGTGCGGGAGCTGACGGCCGGCCTGATCGCCTCCTTCGCGGGGCGGGGCGAGGCGGATCTGATCCATGAGTTCGCGTTCCCGCTGCCGATCTACGCCATCTGCGACATGCTCGGTGTCCCACCGGAGGACCAGGACGACTTCCGCGACTGGGCCGGGATGATGCTGCATCCGTCGGGAAAGCGGGGCGGGGTCGGGCGCTCGGTGAAGCGGATGCGGGCCTATCTGGGCGAGCTGATCCACCGCAAGCGGGCGGATCTCGGCGACGACCTGATCTCTGAGCTGATCCGGGCCTCGGACGACGGCGAACATCTGACGGAGGAGGAGGCGGCGGCCATGTCGTTCATCCTCCTGTTCGCCGGGTTCGAGACCACGGTCAATCTCATCGGCAATGGCCTGTATACGCTGCTGCGCCATCCGGCGGAGTTGGCCGGTCTGCGCCGATCGCTGGCGGCCGGTGAGGAGGCGCTGCTGGCGAGCGCGGTGGAGGAACTGCTGCGGTACGACGGCCCGGTGGAGCTGGCCACCTGGCGGTTCGCGCGGGAGCCGCTCGTGCTGGGCGGTCAGCCGGTGGCGGCGGGTGATCCGGTGCTGGTGGTGCTGGCCGGGGCGGACCGTGATCCGCGCCGGTTCGAGCGGCCCGATGTGCTGGATCTGGGCCGCCGCGACAATCAGCATCTGGGGTACGGGCACGGCATTCATTACTGTCTGGGCGCCCCGTTGGCGCGGCTTGAGGGGCGGGCGGCGATCGGGATGCTGCTGACCGAACTGCCGGATATCCGGCTTGCGGTGGATCCGGATGATCTGCGCTGGCGGGGTGGCCTGATCATGCGGGGGCTGCGCTCACTGCCGGTAGAGTTCACATCCAGCCATGTGACGCACAGTCAGTAGTGTGATCTGTATGTGATCTCCACGGGATCAGCTTGTGATCGCACAGGCGGGCGAGCTAGGTTCTGCGCTCAACCGCACCACTGCGGCCATGCGTCATCGCACCATCGCGTCATCGCAGCACCGTTTCCACGTCGTTCGCACGAGAGGCAGTCACATGCGCTCCGGCACAGGTCGTCATCGTCGTCCCAAGCAGGCCCCCGCGTTCGTGGTGGCAGCAGGCGTCACCGGAGCGGGTCTCGCACTGCCCCTGCTGGGCGCGACATCCGCCGGCGCGGTCACCCCCGAGACCTGGGACGCCGCCGCCGAGTGCGAGAGCGGCGGGGTGTGGACCGCGAACACCGACAACGGCTACTACGGCGGGCTCCAGATCCCCCTCGCGCAGTGGGAGGAGCACGGCGGCACCGACTTCGCCGAGCGCCCCGACCTCGCCTCCCGGGCGCAGCAGATCACGGTGGCCGAGCGGATGCTGGCGGCGCAGGGCAAGTCCGCGTTCCCCAGCTGCGCGGTGTCCACCGGGCTGTGGCAGGAGTTCCGCACCGGCGGCGAGGAGGCCGGGGCGGACGCCGGGGTCCCGGCCGACCCGGCCGGGGCCCCGGAGGCCACCGAGAGCGGGATCGGCGGCGGCACGGTGCCCGGCGGGGCGGCGGACGAGGCGAGCGACGCGGGTTCCGGCACCGGCAAGCCCGCCACTGGCGCGCCGGCCGGCGGGGCGACGGACCCGGCGGGTGAGAAGTCCACCGGGAAGGCCACCGATCCGGCCGCGGACGCGCCGGCCGACAGTGCGTCCGCCGAGGGCACGACGGAGGGCTCCGGCACCGGCCGCCACCGGGGTGGCGCGGCCACCGAACCGGACAGCCAGCCGGGTGAGAACGCGGACGGCGCCGGACGGCACGCCGATCGCCCGGCCGACCGCGCGGGGGAGCGCACCGAGCCCGCCACGGGTGAGCAGTCCGGCGACAGCGCCCCGGACGCCGCCGAGGGTGAGAGCGAGAGCGGCCCGTACGAGGTGCTGACCGGTGACACGCTCTCCGGGATCGCCGATGCCCTCACGGTGGACGGTGGTTGGCCGGCGCTCTACGCGGCGAATGAATCGGTCATTGGGGACAACCCCGATCATATAGTCCCAGGTCTTCAGCTTGAGTTGGGCGTAACGGGCGATTAAGGGCCGGTGGCGGGGAGCGACTTCCGGATGGTGTTAAGTGTGACCATCGTCTCCTTATGAGACGATGCCGCCCGACTGGTCCACACTGTCCGTTTCCCCGCTGACCTGCGCGAACATCCCCCGTTCGGAGTCAAGCCACGCCCGCGCCGCGATCTTCATCGTTCTTGAATCGTGATTCGGCGTGTGTTTAGTGTCCCCCGCTCGGTTTTACACACCGGGTGCTCTGGCCGTACGCCGAATCCTGCCGCCGGCCGGGGGACCACCACTGCGCCACAACCGCTTGGCAGGAGCGGGGGACCCAGTCCGTCACCCGGCGGCCAGCAGGCAGCCGGGGAAGCGGAACGCCGAACCGAGAACGACCCGTTCCTCCCCGGAGCGGGCCGGACCGGAGCGGCTTGGGGTGAAGCCGGGACGGAGCCCATCCGTCCCGGCCGGGCAACTCACTGACCCGAACCCGACAGCTCACCTCGCAGGCGTCCGGTGAGAAGGATCGTCATGCTGTTCTCCGGTAAGGGCCGTCACCGCCGTCCCTCCAAGCCGACCCGCCTCGCGACCGCCGCCGGTGTCACCGGTGCCGCCGTCGCCATCCCCCTGATCGGCGCCACCGGCGCCCACGCCGCCTCCGTCGACACCTGGGACGCCGTCGCCCAGTGCGAGTCCGGCGGCAACTGGTCCATCAACACCGGCAACGGCTACTACGGCGGCCTCCAGTTCTCCAACTCCTCGTGGGCGGCGGCGGGTGGCACCCAGTACGCCTCCCAGGCCGACCAGGCCACCAAGGAGCAGCAGATCGCCACCGCCGAGGTGCTGCTGTCCATGCAGGGCCCCGGCGCCTGGCCGGTGTGCGGCGCCCGGGCGGGTCTGTCCGCCGGCGGCCCGGCCGCCGACGTCAACCCGGGTGGCGGCGCCACCACCGAGACCCCGGCCCCGGCCGAGGAGGCCCCGGCCCCCGTGCGGGAAGCCCCCGTCGAGGAGACCCCGGCGCCCGCCCCGCAGGCCGCCGAGACCGTCAGCGAGAGCGCCCCGGCGGCCTCCGGCGACACCTACACGGTGGTGTCCGGCGACACGCTGTCCAAGATCGCCGCCGCCCACGGCATCAGCTGGCAGCAGCTGTACCACCAGAACAAGTCCGTCGTCGGCGACGACCCCAACCTGATCTTCCCCGGCCAGGAGCTCGCCCTCTGACCCGACCGGCGACGCGATCGGCGACGTGATCGGCGACGCGATCCGCACCCTGGCGGACGCGATCGGCAACCCGGCGGCGCGGGGCGGCTCGTACGGCAGCGCAATCTGCCGTTCAGCCGCCCCGCGCCGGGTTTTCTTCCGCTCTTAAACAAAAAGATGCCTTGCGCCAAAACCGCACCTGACCAGCGGAAATGCCAACCATCCGGCAGATTGTGGCGAGGTTGTGAGCGGCGCCGGGACGGCGGCCGGTTAGGCTCAGAGGGTTTCAAGACGCCATAAGACGTCCAGCCAGACGAAGGAGCCCCTTGTGCCGTCCATCGACGTCGTCGTAGCCCGCGAGATCCTCGACTCGCGAGGCAACCCCACGGTCGAGGTCGAGGTTGGCCTCGACGACAGCAGTACCGGCCGCGCCGCTGTCCCCTCGGGCGCCTCCACCGGAGCCTTCGAGGCGCTTGAGCTGCGCGACGGAGACGCCGGCCGCTACCAGGGCAAGGGCGTGGAGAAGGCCGTACTGGCCGTCATCGAGCAGATCGGCCCCGAGCTGGTCGGCTACGACGCCACCGAGCAGCGCCTGATCGACCAGGCGATGTTCGACCTCGACGCCACCGCCGACAAGTCCTCCCTCGGCGCCAACGCCATCCTCGGCGTGTCGCTGGCCGTGGCGCACGCCGCGTCCGAGTCCCGCGACCTGCCGCTCTTCCGCTACCTGGGCGGCCCCAACGCGCACCTGCTGCCGGTGCCGATGATGAACATCCTCAACGGCGGTTCGCACGCGGACTCCAACGTGGACATCCAGGAGTTCATGATCGCCCCGATCGGCGCCGAGTCCTTCTCGGAGGCGGTGCGCTGGGGCGCCGAGACGTACCACACCCTCAAGGCCGTCCTCAAGGAGCGCGGCCTGTCCACCGGCCTGGGCGACGAGGGCGGCTTCGCCCCGAACCTGGACTCCAACCGCGAGGCCCTCGACCTGATCATCGAGGCCATCCAGAAGGCCGGCTACACCCCCGGCCAGGACATCGCGCTCGCCCTGGACGTGGCGGCCAGCGAGTTCTACAGCGACGGCGTCTACACCTTCGAGGGCAAGTCCCGCACCGCCGAGGAGATGACCGCCTACTACGCCGAGCTGGTCGAGGCGTACCCGCTGGTCTCCATCGAGGACCCGCTGCACGAGGACGACTGGGACGGCTGGCACACCCTCACCGTCCAGCTCGGCGACAAGGTGCAGATCGTCGGCGACGACCTGTTCGTCACCAACCCCGAGCGGCTCCAGCGCGGCATCGACGCCGGCACCGCCAACGCGCTGCTGGTGAAGGTCAACCAGATCGGTTCGCTGACCGAGACCCTGGACGCCGTCGAGCTGGCCCAGCGCAACGGCTACCGCTGCATGATGTCGCACCGCTCCGGCGAGACCGAGGACGTCACCATCGCCGACCTGGCCGTCGCCACCAACTGCGGCCAGATCAAGACCGGTGCGCCGGCCCGTTCCGAGCGGGTCGCCAAGTACAACCAGCTCATGCGCATCGAGGAGATCCTGGACGACGCGGCCGTGTACGCGGGCCGCAGCGCCTTCCCGCGCTTCCAGGGCTGATCCGGGACCGAACCCCGACGCCGCTGCCACCGTCCCCGCCACCCGTCCCGTACGGTGGCGGGGACAGCTGTTTGTACAGGACAGGGGCGACGGGGAGGCTGATGTGGCGGCGAACCGGGACCGGTTCTCCACCGCGACCCGGATCAGGGCGCTGGGCGAGCAGGCCGCCGCCCGCGTCTACCGGGCGCAGAACCGGCGGCTGCGCCGCCCCGTACGCCGCAGCCGGCTCACCGGGCGGGCGGCGCTGCTGGCGCTGGTGATCTGCGCGCTGATCGTTGCGCTCGCCTATCCGCTGCGGCAGTACGTGTCCCAGCGCTCGGAGATCGGCGACGAACGCCGCAAGGCGGCGGAGGCGAAGGAACGGGTGGAGGAGCTGCGGGACGAGAAGGCCCGCTGGCAGGACCCGGCGTACGTGGAGCAGCAGGCGCGCCGTCACCTCCATTACGTACGGCCCGGGGAGACCGGTTTCATCCTGCCGGATCCGCCCGGCGCCCAGGAGGAGGCCGCGGAGGACCGGCTCCGCAACCGTGGTGCCCCGGCCAACCGCCCCTGGTACGACAATCTGTGGGACGGCATCGACAAGGCCGACCGAGCGGCCCCCCTGAAACAATGAGAGCGATGAAGAACCACACGGACACCGACACCGACACCGAGACCGACGCCGCCACCGACGCCGCCACCGACCCCGACACCGCCGCGGTGGCGGCCCAGCTGGGCCGGGTTCCGCGCGGGCTGCGCGGGGTGGCGCACCGCTGCCCGTGCGGCAACCCGGATGTGGTGGAGACCGCGCCCCGGCTTGAGGACGGCAGCCCCTTCCCCACCACGTACTACCTGACCTGCCCGCGGGCCGCGTCCGCGATCGGCACCCTGGAGGCGAACGGGGTGATGAAGGAGATGACGGCGCGGCTGGCCACCGACCCGGAGCTGGCGGCGGCGTACCGGGCGGCCCACGAGGACTATCTCGCGCGCCGGGACGCCATCGAGGTGCTGGAGGGCTTCCCGAGCGCCGGCGGGATGCCGGACCGGGTGAAGTGCCTGCATGTGCTGGTGGCGCACTCGCTGGCGGCCGGCCCGGGGGTCAACCCGCTGGGCGACGAGGCGATCGCGATGCTTCCCCAGTGGTGGCGCAAGGGCCCGTGTGTGAGCGCCGAGGAGCCGGCCGCATGAGGGCGGCGGCGATCGACTGCGGTACGAACTCCGTCCGGCTGCTGATCGCGGACGCCGACCCGGCCACGGGGGCGCTGGGGGAGCTGGACCGCCGGATGGAGATCGTCCGGCTGGGGCAGGGCGTGGACCGTACGGGGCGGCTGGCGCCGGAGGCGCTGGAGCGTACGTTCGCGGCCTGCCGCCGGTACGCGGCGGCGATCGAGGAACACAAAGTGCCGGCGGACCGGATCCGGTTCGCGGCGACCTCGGCGACGCGGGACGCCCGGAACCGGGCGGAGTTCGTCGCGGGCATCAGGGACATCCTGGGGGTGAGTCCCGAAGTCATCACGGGGGATGAGGAAGCGGCCCTGTCGTTCACCGGCGCGACCCGGGAACTGTCCGGCGCCGGCCTGGGCAGCGCGCTGGTGGTGGACATCGGCGGCGGCTCGACCGAATTCGTACTGGGGGACAGGGCGGTACGTGCCGCCCGCAGCGTGAACATCGGCTGCGTACGGCTCACCGAGCGGCACGCGCTGGCGGATCCGCCGACGGCTCCTCAGCTCGCCGCCATGACCGCCGACATCGATGCCGCGCTGGACGAGGCGGCCCGGGACGTGCCGCTGACCGAGGCGGACACCCTGGTGGGCCTGGCCGGGTCGGTCACCACGGTGGCCGGGATCGCCCTGGAACTGCCCGCGTACGACCCGGCGGCGATCCACCACTCCCGGATTCCGGCCGGCACGGTGCGGGCGATCTCCGACCGGCTGCTGGCCGCGAGCCATGCCGAGCGCGCGGCGATCCCGGTGATGCACCCCGGCCGCACCGATGTGATCGGCGCGGGCGCGCTGATCCTGTCCCGGATCATGGCGCGCAGCGGGGCGGCGGAGGTGGTGGTGTCGGAGCACGACATCCTGGACGGACTGCTGTGGAGCGCGGTGGAGCGGGGTCCCAGGCCCTAGGGACGGCCTAACGCCACACGGTGCAGGACGCGAGCGCGAAGAGCGGCGCCCCGATCACCAGCAGACAGCCGGCGCCCACCAGCAGCCGGTCGATCGGGGCGGCGATCGGGCGTGGCGGCGGCGCGGGCGCCGGCGGGCGGGTGGAGAACTCGGGCACGGCGAACGGTCCTTCCGTAGATCGGTGGAGGATTTCACCGTAGGGGTCCGGGCGCGGGCGCCCGACCGGCGAGGACCTTCGTGAAGTTTTTCACATGGGCGCGCCGTGGTGAGTGCGCGGGGACGGCCGAATCGTGATCCACCCGGCCCCCGGGCCACCGGCCCACCCGCCATCCGCCCCCGGGCCGGGGGACAACTCCGCAGGTCGCGGGGGTAAGGCCCCGAAAGGGGCGCGTAGTGTAACAGAGGGGTCTGTGAACCTTGTGAAGGGCCTCACGAGGTGCCCCCCGGGGGTGGGTGGATACTCGATGGCATGAGCACCACGGAGCGTCCCCGAATCCTCGTCGTGGGTGGCGGGTACGTCGGTCTGTACGCCGCCCGCCGCATCCTGAAGAAGATGCGTTACGGCGAGGCGACTGTCACCGTCGTCGACCCGCGGTCGTACATGACCTACCAGCCCTTCCTCCCCGAGGCTGCCGCCGGCAGCATCTCCCCGCGGCACGTGGTGGTGCCGCTCCGTCGCGTTCTGCCCAAGGCCGAGGTGCTGACC
Organism: Streptomyces sp. NTD107; assembly: GCF_059510435.1. Lineage (NCBI taxonomy): Bacteria > Bacillati > Actinomycetota > Actinomycetes > Kitasatosporales > Streptomycetaceae > Streptomyces > Streptomyces sp. NTD107. The sequence continues at coordinate 106,593 of NZ_JCAJZV010000010.1, forward strand.
GGCCGGGTCACCTCCATCGACCAGGACCGCAAGGTCGCCTCGGTGGCCCCGATCGTCGGCGCCCCGTACGAACTGCCCTTCGACTACCTGGTGGTGGCGCTCGGCGCCGTCTCCCGTACCTTCCCGATCCCCGGGCTCGCCGAGCAGGGCATCGGCATGAAGGGCGTCGAAGAGGCCATCGGGCTGCGCAACCACGTGCTGGAACAGCTCGACAAGGCCGACTCCACCACCGATGAGGAGGTCCGCCGCAAGGCGCTGACCTTCGTCTTCGTGGGCGGCGGATTCGCCGGCGCGGAGACCATCGGCGAGGTCGAGGACATGGCCCGCGACGCCACGAAGTACTACGCCTCCATCAAGCGCGAGGACATGCGCTTCCTGCTGGTCGACGTGGCCGACAAGATCCTCCCCGAGGTCGGCCCCAAGCTCGGCGAGTGGGGTCTGGAACACCTCAAGAAGCGCGGCATCGAGGTCCACCTCAAGACCTCCCTCAACTCCTGCGTCGACGGCCACGTGGAGCTCAACAACGGCGTCGTGGTCGACTCCAACACCCTGGTGTGGACGGCCGGCGTCAAGCCCAACCCGGCGCTCGCCCGCTACGGCATCCCGCTGGGCCCGCGCGGCCACGTCGACGTCGACGGCACCCTCCAGGTCCGCGGCACCGACTACATCTGGGCGGCCGGCGACAACGCCCAGGTCCCCGACCTCGTGCTGCGCGCCCAGGGCGTCGAGAACGCCTGGTGCCCGCCGAACGCCCAGCACGCGCTGCGCCAGGCCAAGGCGCTGGGCGACAACGTGATCTCCGGGATGCGCGGCTTCCCGCAGGGCGAGTACAAGCACGCCTCCAAGGGCGCGGTGGCGGGCCTCGGCCTGCACAAGGGCGTCGCGGCGCTCAAGTTCGGCAAGATGACGCTGCGCTTCAAGGGCCGCATCGGCTGGTATCTGCACCGCGGCTACCACGGCATGGCGGTCCCCACCTGGAACCGCAAGATCCGGGTCTTCGCCGACTGGACGCTCGGCATGTTCCTCAAGCGCGAGGTCGTCTCGCTCGGCGCGATGGAGAACCCGCGCGAGGAGTTCTACGAGGCGGCGGCCCCGGTCACGGCGGCGGCCCAGGCCAAGAAGGCCGACCAGCCCAAGGCCACGGCCGGCTGACACACCGACCAGCACCCCAGACGAGGGACCCCGGCGGAAGCCGGGGTCCCTTCGTCATTCCCGGCCCCGGATCGCCCCGCGGCGCACCACCCCTGGCGGAATCTCCCGGAAAACACGGGTGTTCATGCCATGGTGGGTGGGAATGCCCCACTCCCCGTGACGGAGGTGTGTCCGCATGGCCGTTGCCCCTCGCCTTGTCGCTCTCGCCGAGCAGATGCTCGGCGCCACTGTGCCGGTACGGATCCGGGCCTGGGACGGCAGCGAGGCGGGGCCGCCGGGGGACCGGGACCAGGGCGGGCCCGTGATCGTGCTGCGGCACCGGCGGGCCCTGCGCCGGCTGCTGTACAAGCCGGGAGAGATGGGCCTCGCCCGCGCCTGGGTGGCCGGCGACATCGACGTCGAAGGCGACCTGTACGAGGTGCTCGGCGCCCTCGCCCCCCTCGTGTGGGAGCGCGCCGCGGGCGATGTCGCCGCACCCACCGGGCGGCGCAGGCTCGCCGCCGTACGGGAGTTCGCCGCGCTGGCCGGCCCCGGACTGCCCCCGCCCCCGCCCCGCGAGGAGATGCGGCACCGGCGCGGCGGCCCGCTGCACTCGCTGCGCCGCGACCGGCGCGCCATCTCCCACCACTACGACGTGGGAAACGACTTCTACCGCCTGGTGCTGGGCCCGTCCATGGTCTATTCGTGTGCCGTGTGGGACGACAAGACCGCGTCCCTGGAGGAGGCCCAGCGGGCCAAGCTGGACCTGATCTGCCGCAAGCTCGATCTGCGCGAGGGCCAGCGGCTGCTGGACGTCGGCTGCGGCTGGGGCGCCCTCGTCCTGCACGCCGCCCGCGACTACGGGGTGCGGGCCACCGGCATCACCCTCTCCGCCGAGCAGGCCGCGCACGCCCGCCGCCGGATCTCCGAGGAGGGCCTGGAGGAGCGGGTCGAGATCCGGGTCCAGGACTACCGCGAAACGGGGGACGGCCCGTACGACGCCATCTCCTCGGTCGGCATGGCCGAACACGTGGGCGCCGACCGCTACCGCGAGTACGCCGCCCGCCTGTACGAGCTGCTGCTCCCCGGCGGCCGGCTGCTGAACCACCAGATCGGGCGCCGCCCCGCTCCCGGCGGGGAGCGGGGCGAGAAGCGGTACCACGTGGACGCCTTCATCGACGCCTACGTCTTCCCGGACGGCGAGCTGGCCCCGGTCGGCCGCACCGTGTCCCTCCTGGAGGCGGCCGGGTTCGAGGTGCGCGACGTGGAGGCGCTGCGCGAGCACTACGCCCTCACACTGCGCGAGTGGGTCCGCAACCTGGAGGACCGCTGGCCCGAGGCGACCCGGCTGACCACCCCCGGCCGGGCCCGGGTGTGGCGCCTGTACATGGCCGCCTCGGCGCTGGCGTTCGAGCGGGCGCGCATCGGCGTCAACCAGGTTCTCGCGGTGCGGATGACCCCCGGCGGATCGTCCGGCATGCCGCTGCGCACCCGCGACTGGATCACTCCGATTTGATCGCCATCAGCATGTTGAGCCTGGCGGCGCGCCTGGCCGGCCACAGGGCGGCCAGGACGCCGACCAGCGCGGCGAGGGCGAGGAAGACACCCATCCGCTCCCAGGGCAGCACCAGCTCGTAGGTGTCCATGGAGGCGCCGATCATCTCGCCCACCGCCCAGCCGAAGAACACGCCCAGGCCGATGCCGAGCACGCCGCCGAACAGGGCGATCACCACCGACTCCAGACGGACCATCCGCTTGGTGCCGCGCCGGTCCAGGCCGATCGCGCGCAGCATGCCGATCTCCTGCTGGCGTTCGAAGACCGACATGGCCAGGGTGTTGATGACGCCCAGGATGGCGACGATGACGGCCATCGCGAGCAGCCCGTACAGGATGTTCAGCATCAGGGTGAACATGAAGGCGATGTCCTCGGAGATGTCCTGCTTGTCCTGGACGAGGATCGCCGGGTTGTTGCCCAGCGCCTCCTCCAGCGCCGTCTTCGTGGCGTCCGAGACCCCGCCGGTGGTGCTGACCATCACCTGGAAGTCCTGCACGCGCTGCATGTGCGGTGCGAGGGTGGCGTTGTCAAGCATGATCCCGGCGATCATCTCGTTGGCCTCGTAGACGCCGGTGATGGTCAGCTCGCCCGGGGTGCCGTCCTCGTAGGTGACGCCGAAGCTGTCGCCGAGCTGCCAGCCGTGCTTCTCGGCGGTGTCGGAGTCGACCACCGCGCTGTCGCCGGTGAGGCCGTCGAAGGAGCCGGCGTCGAAGGGCAGCTTGACGAGGCCGGCGATGGAGTCGCCGTTGACGCCCGTCAGATACTCGTCCTTGGTGGAGCCGTCCAGGTAGACGGGCGCGGCGCGCAGCGGGGAGACGGCGGTGACGTCGGAGCGCTCGGCGAGGGTGTCGGCGACCTCCGGGGCGAGCGGGGTGAAGTTGGCGGTGGACACCACATAGTCGGCGGTGATCGACTCGGCGGCCAGCTTGTCGATGGCCTTCTGGGCGCTGCCCGCGATGACCGTCATCCCGGTGATCAGGGTGAGCCCGATCATCAGGGCGGAGGCGGTGGCGGCGGTACGGCGCGGGTTGCGCACCGCGTTGAGCCGCGCCAGCTTGCCGGAGATCCCGCCGATCCGCAGCAGCGGGGAGGCGGCGGCGATCACCGGGCGGGACAGCAGCGGGGTGAGCACGAACACCCCGACCACCAGCACGGCCGCGCCCAGGCCCATGGTGGCGCCGTTGTCGTCCATGGTCGTGCCGGCCAGCACCAGGGCGCCACCGCCGGCGGCCAGGATCGAGCCGAGGGTGTTCCGTACCAGCAGACCGCGGGTGGTCGCGGCGGCGTGCACGCTGCTCATCGCGGCCACCGGCGGGATCTTCGCGGCGCGGCGGGCCGGCAGATAGGCGGCCAGCATGGTCACGCCGACGCCGACCAGGACCGAGGCGAGGACGGTCATTCCGGTGACGACGAGCGGGCCGTCCGGGACGGTGAGGTCGAAGGCGTTCATCAGCCCGCGCAGCCCGGCGGCGACGCCGACGCCGATCAGCAGCCCGGACACGGCGGCGACCGCGCCGACGACGAGCGCCTCGATCAGGACGGACCGGGTGACCTGGCGGCGGCTGGCGCCGACGGCGCGCAGCAGGGCGAGTTCCTTGGTGCGCTGGGCGACCAGCATGGTGAAGGTGTTGGCGATGATGAAGATGCCGACGAACAGCGCGATGCCGGCGAAGGCCAGCAGCACGGTGCGCAGCACGCTCATCTGCGAGTTGATCATCGCGGCCTGGTCGTCCGCCAGTTGCTGGCCGGTGATGGCCTCGGCGTCGGCGGGCAGCAGCGCGGTGATCGCGTCCTTGAGCTGCTGCTGGGTGGTGCCCTCGGCGGCCTCGACGGTGATCTGGTCGTACGCGCCGGGCGCGGTGTACAGGCTCTGCGCGGTGGCGTTGTCGAACAGCACCAGGGTGCCGCCGGCCGCCACATTGCCGTCGTCGGTGGTGAAGATGCCGGTGACGGTCTCCTCGCGGACCGGGCCGTTGACCGACAGCCGGACGGTGTCGCCCACGGCGTAGCCGGTGCGCTCGGCGGTCCTGGCGTCGAGAGCGATCTCCCCGGCCTGCTCGGGCGCCCGGCCGGAGGCCATCGGGTAGCGGGAGTCCTCGCCGGCCCCGTCCGGGCCCGGGTAGTAGTTGGCGCCCCGGGAGTCGAAGCCGCCGCCGACCAGCTTGTTGTCCTTGCCGGCGAGGGCGGCGAAGCCGGACGCCTCACCTATGGCGGTGCCGGTGCCGGGCAGCGCGGTGACCTCGGTCAGCAGATCCTGGCTGAGGTCGGCGGCGCCGCCGGGTCCGGCGGCCTTCGCGTCGTTGTCGGGCCGGATGGCCACATCGACATGGGTCAGGCCCTCCTCGGCGCTCTTCTGGAACGCGGAGGAGATGGTCGAGGTGAACACCAGGGTGCCGGACACGAACGCCACACCGAGCAGTACGGCGAGGGTGGTCATCAGCAGCCTGGCCTTGTGCGCGAGCACATTGCGCAGGGCGGTACGGAGCATGGAGCGGTCCCGGGAGATGGTGGGTGAAGTCTGCGGAAGCGGGGTGGGTGGCTCGGGTCAGCTGGTACGGCCGCGCGCGTCGTACTGCTTCATGTGCTCCAGCACCCGGTCGGCGGTGGGCTCGGCCATGTCGTGCACGATGCGGCCGTCGGCGAGGAAGACCACCCGGTCCGCGTACGAGGCGGCCACCGGGTCGTGGGTCACGATCACCACGGTCTGGCCCAGCTCGCGCACCGAGTTCCGCAGGAAGCCCAGCACCTCGGCGCCGGCCCGGGAGTCGAGGTTTCCGGTGGGCTCGTCACCGAAGATGATGTCCGGCTTGCTGGCCAGCGCGCGGGCCACGGCGACGCGCTGCTGCTGGCCGCCGGAGAGCTGCGCGGGCCGGTGCTTGAGCCGCCCGGACAGCCCGACGGTCTCGATGACCCGGTCCAGCCACTCCTGGTCGGGCTTGCGGCCGGCGATGTCCATGGGGAGCCGGATGTTCTCCAGGGCGTTCAGGGTGGGGAGGAGGTTGAACGCCTGGAAGATGAACCCGATCCGGTCCCGGCGCAGCTGGGTCAGCTTCTTGTCCTTGAGCCCGGTCAGCTCGGTGTCGCCGATCCGCGCGGACCCGGCGGAGATGGAGTCGAGCCCGGCCATGCAGTGCATCAGGGTCGACTTGCCGGACCCGGAGGGCCCCATGATCGCGGTGAACTCGGCGGCCCGGAACTCCACCGACACATGATCGAGCGCGACCACCTTGGTCTCGCCCTCTCCATAGATCTTGGTGAGGTCCGTGGCCCGGGCCGCCGCGGAGCCGGTCGGCGTGGTCGGGGTCTCGGTGACGATGGTGGACACGGTGGTCTCCTGTCGGATGGGACGGGCTGCGGGTGACGGGCGGCGCGGACGGCGCGCCCACGAATCCCCACGCCCCATCCTTCCGCCCGCCCGCCCCCCTGGGATCCGTCCCGCTGGTGGTTGTGTGGCCTTCTTGAGGGCTACGGGCGGGACCGGCCCGTCATCCCTGGGTATGACGTCACCCCTGGTGCTTCCGAGGGTTGATTTGCGTCATTCCTCAGGGGGTCGGGCACGGGCGGAGAGGCCGCTGAGGGCCGGGTCCGCAGCTGATGGACCATCAGGGGCTCATAAAATCAGACAACAACGGTGCCAGGCACCGGTGTTAGCAGCTCGTGACCCGGATAAGCTCAGACTCACCCTGTTGCGCGCACGCGCTTGGTACGGCTTGGGGATTCTGTGCCCGGATGGTGGAATGCAGACACGGTGAGCTTAAAACTCGCTGACCTTCGGGTCGTGCCGGTTCAAGTCCGGCTCCGGGCACACCACCCCCCAAGCGACTGACCTGCGAAAACGGCCACGCACCGGCGGCGCCGCCGCCGAAGGCTCGCACACCGACCCGAACGCACCACGAACGAGTCAAGAACACCCGGTGCGCGGCTCGCGCGGTGCGCGAAGGCAGCCGATCGCTGTTGCCCGGGTCGCGCCGGGCGGTACCGTCTGAATGTCCCGTTCGGATGGGAGAGTTCATCATGTCCGAGAGCAGTGACAGCAGCCGGTACGACGCGGCGATCGGCAAGCGCATCCAGGCGATCCGCCTCCAGCGCGGGCTGACCCAGCAGGGCCTCGCCCAGCGGGCCCACGTCTCGTACAGCGCCATCACCAAGGTCGAATCCGGCCACCGGGCCGCCACCCCCACCCTGACCGCCGCCTGCGCCCGGGCCCTGCGGGTGCCGGTCACGGACCTGACCGGACAGCCGTTCTTCGACTCCCTGCGCCAGGATCAGCTGGAGGAACTGGTCCAGCCCGTGCGGGCCGCCGTGGTCAACCCCATGCTGCCGCCGGAGGACGAAGGGCTCCGACCGCGTGACCCGGCGGCGATCAAGGACGCCATAGACGTACTGGACGCGGCGCGACTCCGCGCGGACTACATGGCGGTCGGGGTTGGCCTGCCGGCCCTGATCGACGAACTCCTCATACTGATCAACGACAGCCGGCCGGGACACGATCGTGAGCAGTTGTACGACCTTCTCGGCGTCGTCTATCGGTTCGCCCACACCTTTGCCTACAAGTTCGGCTTCCACGATCTCGCGCTGCTGGCGCTGGAACGGGCGGACCAGGCCGCCCAACACGCTGCCGACCCCCTGTTGCCGTCCGTGGTGGCCGAGAAGCGGTCGATCATCCTGCTCAACCACGGCACCTACGGCCTGGGCCTGCGGGAAATGGCCCGAGCGGAGTCGGCCCTGGAGGAGCCGGTCCGCAGGGGAGACACCCGGGCCTTGTCCGTGCAGGGCAGCATCCATCTGAAGTCGGCGATCCTGCACGCCCGTAGGCACACGGTCAGCTCAAAGGCCGACGCAGCCGCCCGCGTCGCGCAGGCCCGGGACATCGCCGGTCGCATCGCAGGGGAGCCCGACCCCTACGGCATGGTCTTCGACTCATGGAATGTCGAGATCCACTCAGCCGCCATACAGGTCGATCTCGGCGACCTGGGGGCCGCCGTCGAGCAGGGCGAGCGCGTTCATGTGCCCAAGGGGTGGGCGGTGAGCCGGATCGGCCACCACCACATGGACATGGCCCGGGCCTACGAGCGTCTGGGGCGGAGCGAAGACGCCCTCCGGTCCCTGACCCGAGCCAAGGCAGCGGCCCCCGTGCAGACTCGCTACCACCCCAACACCCGGGAGACGGTGCTCGCACTGCTCCGCCGCCACCGCACGCCGCACCGCACCCTGTCCAGCTTCGCGCGGTGGGTGGGGGTGTAGTAGCCACCTTCACACGTGGCGGAGGGAGTCGATCGCCTCCGCCCGGGACCAGCCCAGGGCCAGCCGCCATGCTTCCAGCGCGCTCAACTCAGGCAGTTCCCGACGCAGACGGCCGGCGATCTGCCCGGTCGTTCGGCCTTGGCGCTGGGCATCGCGGCGGATCCGTGCTGCCTCGCGCACGATCGCCGCGCGCCGGGACCGGGTGATCACAGCCATGACGTCCCCCGGGGAAGCAACCGCTCGGACAGCACACCGTAGCGCTGCCGGGCCGGACGCGGCAGGGCGCAAAGGGGGGCGCGCGAACATTGCGGTATGCCCGCAATGTTCGCCTCCCGCGCCCGCAATGACACCGGGTCGTGGTCCCCCGAATCTGGAACGGCCGGGCCACCCGGGTCCGGCGGAACAAGGAGGTACCTCGATGTCCATGACCACCGCGCCGGCCGCCGAAGCGGCGGCACCCGGCGCCGGCACCACCACTTCGGGGCCCGAGGGTCTGCTGGTGGCCCGGCGGCAGATCACCGTCGCCCGTGACCGCGCCACCCTGTCGGAGTCCGACGGCGGTGGCACCGGCCGCACCGACACCAACGACTGAGCAGGGCCGAACTCGCGATGACCACGCAGTCGATCGCGGAGCGCCTGGGCGTGGACGCGTTCCTCGCCCAGACGCTCGGCCACACCTACCGGTACGCTCCCGGCGCCCTTCCCGGCGCCGGCGCGCTGATGACCTTCACCGACATCAACGACCTGCTCGCCGTCCACCGACTGGAGACGCCACGCCTGCGGCTCAGCGCGGAGGGCGAGATGCTGCCCCAGCACCGCTACGCCACGGCGGAGGTCACCCGCCGCCGTACCGTGTGGCACCGGCTCCAGCCCGCAGAACTGCGCACCCGCCTCGCCGAGGGCGCGAGCCTGGTGATCGATGCGGTGGACGAACTCCACCCCCGGGTACGGGAACTCGCCGAGGAACTGGAACGGTGGCTGCGCACCCGCGTACAGGTCAACCTCTACGCCTCCTGGACCGCCAAAGAGGGATTCGGCGTGCACTGGGACGACCACGACGTGATCGTGGTGCAGCTCCAGGGCAGCAAGCGCTGGCGGATCCACGGCCCGACCCGGCGGGCGCCGCTCGCCGTGGACACCGATCAGCCCGAGCAGCCGCCACAAGAGCCCGTCGCCGACCTGGTGATGTCCGCCGGTGACGTGCTGTACCTGCCGCGCGGCTGGTGACACGCCGTGGTCGCCGACCAGGGCACCCACTCCCTGCACCTGACGGCGGGATTGCACACCCACACCGGGGCGGATCTGTTCACCTGGCTGGGCGGCATCCTGCGCGGCTCCGAGCTGGTACGCGCCGACCTTCCCGTCCACGGCACCCCCGCGCAGCAGTCCGCGCATCTGGAGCTGATGCGCAAGGAACTGGACGCCGCGCTCAGCGATCCCGGGCTGATCGGCCGGTACGCCGATGCGCGGGACGCGGTTGACGCCGGCAGGTTGCGGCCCTCCCTCCCGTATCTGGGCCCGCCGCCGCCCGACCCGGGCCTGGTGGTTCGGCTGACGACCGCCCGGGCCCGCCTGACCGACCGCGACGACGGCAGCGTCGTCCTCGCCGGCGCCGGCTCCGAATGGGAGTTCCGGGCCGGGGCCGCGCCGCTGCTGCGGCTTCTCCTGGCAGGCGGGGAGCGGACATTCGCCGAACTCGCCGGCGCCGGGGAGCTGACCGTCGAACAGGTCGCCGCCGTGGTGGAGGAACTGGTGGACGGGCACGTCGCCACCCTCACCGGGCGCCGGTAGTGGCGACCCTGGCACTGGGCACCCACCGGTGCCGGGAGGTGGCCGCCGCCGCACGGCGCGCGGCCACCGGCCCGCACCCCTGGGTGGACACCGCCCCCAACTACCTCGGCGGGCGGGCCCACGCCTTGCTCGCTCCCGTACTGGCCGCCCACCCCGACATGGGGGTCTCCACGAAGACCGGCTTCATCCCGGCCGCCGAGGCAGCCGACGCGGTACGGGCCGGGGCACTGTCTGCCCACGAGGCGGTCACCGGCCACAGCCTCGCCCCCGACTACATCCGCTGGCAGATCGGCCGCAACCGTGCCCAACTCGGCCGCGAACGCCTCGACGTGGTGTTCGTCCACAACCCCGAGCAAACCGGCGGCCGGGCCCGAGAACAACTGGCGGCTGCCTTCGCGGTACTCGAAGACGAGGCGGCGGCCGGCCGCATCGGCGGCTACGGAGTGGCCACCTGGTCCGGCTTCGCCTCCGGAGCATTCAGCGTGCCCCACTTGCTGGACCTGGCCACCGCAGCCGCCGGTGGCCCGGCCCACCACCTGACCGCCGTGCAGCTCCCGGTCAACCTCGTCCTGGCCGGCCCGCTCACCGCCGCGATCGACGGGCATGGTCCGATCACCAGCGCGGCAACGGCCGGCCTGGACGTGTACGCCTCCGCACCCCTCCACGGCGGCGAACTGCCCATCCTGGCCACCCGGGCACTGGCCGACCTGATCCGCCCCGGGCTGACGATCGCCGGCGCCTGCCTGCTGACCGTCGCCTCCTGCCCCGGAGTCTCGAAAGTGCTGCTCGCCGCCTCCACGGCGGCACACTGGGACGACGCCCTGGCCGCTCTCACCGGCGGCCCGCTCGCTCCCGACCACCTCCGGACGGTCCTGGATGTACTCGCCCCCCACTGACCCGGCCACCGGCCGCGCCATGCGCGACGCCTTCCACACCGCGGCCCACGCACTCGGCGTCGTTCCGGCCGGACCCCCGGTCTGGGGTTGGCACGGCCGTACGCTCTCCCATCGTGCCGAACACCCCGGGCGGGGTGAGCGCTGGCTGCGGCTGGCCTCCGCCCCAGCCGGCCGGGAAGGCAGCAAGCTGTGGGAGGGAACCGCGGCGGCGTCCGTCCTCGACGGGCGGGTGAACAAGCCCCGCCTGTACGCCGTCCACGACCACGTGGCCGATGGCACGGTGTACCGCGCCGAGTTGACGCAGTTCATCACCTCGCCCACGGTGTCCCCCGATCCGGTGATTCACACGCCCCTGGCAGACCTGCCCGAGAGCTGGTGGAAGGGCCTGGGTATCGACCTGGAGGTGATCGCGACCACGCCGACCGACCGGGTAGCGGTACGAGAGGAATGGATCGCCCGCACGGTACCGGCCATGACCGGCCACAGAGCCCCGCACGTCACCGAATGGGCCACCGCCCACGGCGATCTCCACTTCGCCAACATCACCACTGGCGGCACCCTGCTGGACTGGGAAGGCTGGGGTCTCGCCCCCGCCGGATACGACGCCGCCCTGCTCCTCGGCTATTCCCTCAGAGAGCCGACCGCCGCCGCACAGGTACGCCAGGAGTTCAGCAATCTCCTCTCCACCCCAGCCGGACGCGCCGCCCAGCTGATCGTCGCCGCCGAACTCCTGCAATCCGTCGACCGGGGAGACCACCCCGAGCTGGAAGCGCCACTGCGGTCCCTGGCCGCCGAAGCCGCAGGTGCCTGAAGCAGCTCCCGCAGTGTGATCCCGGCCGCCACTCAGGCGTGGAGATCAGCCCAGAACGGGTCGGCACCGTCGTTGTACAGCACGACCCTCCCATCACGGAGGCTGAGCAGTTCAGGCTCCGGGTCCTCGTACCACCGCTGGTAGCCGAAGAAGGACTCGTTCCTGTGCAGCCGGGCGACCAGCCAGCCGATCAGCTCGGCCAGGTCCGCGTGTTGGTCGGGGTGAACCTCCCAACGGCAGGTCAGCGCCCAGCGATCGTCGTCGTCACGGTCACCCCCGCGAACCAGGGTCGAGAAGCCGGCACCGGCCATCTTCGAGCCCGCGTACGGCGAACCGTCCTCCCACACCGGCCCGGGGAACTCCTCGACCACCCGGTCGCCACCCGCGTCGAGCCCCAGGTGCCGGCGCAACTCGGCGACCTCGGATCCGGACAGGTCGCCACGCAAGTCCATCGCGAACATGAGTTCGTGAATATCGGCCATCGCAGCACGTTAGCAAGTGGGGCCGGCCTGGGCCGCCGAGCCGATCACTGTTGTCCGGGTCGCGCCGGGCGGTACCGTCTGAATGTCCCGTTCGGATGGGAGAGTTCATCATGTCCGAGAGCAGTGACAGCAGCCGGTACGACGCGGCGATCGGCAAGCGGATCCAGGCGATCCGCCTCCAGCGCGGGCTGACCCAGCAGGGCCTCGCCCAGCGGGCCCACGTCTCGTACAGCGCCATCACCAAGGTCGAATCCGGCCACCGCGCGGCCACCCCCACCCTCACCGCCGCCTGTGCGCGGGCGCTGCGGGTGCCGGTCACGGACCTGACCGGACAGCCGTTCTTCGACTCCCTCAAACAGGACCAGCTGGAACAACTGATCCAGCCCATCCGGCACGCCATCGCCAACCCCATGCTGCCGGTCGGGGACATCCAGCCGCGCGAACTCGGCGCGATTCACGCCGACATGGTCGCCCTCGACGAGTCCCGGCTGCGGGGCGAGTACATGGATATCGGAACGACCGCTCCCGCGCTCATCGACGAGTTGCTGCACCTGGCGGACACCACCCCCGAGGGACGCGAGCGCGAACGGATTCACGGCACCCTCGCCAGCACGTACCGGGTGGCCCACGCGTTCGTCTACAAGCTGGGCTTCCTCGATCTCGCGCTCCTCGCCCTGGACCGCATGGAACAGGCCGTGAGCCACGGCCCGGACCCCTACCTGGCCGCCGTGGTGTGCCACTACCGCAGCAACTACTTCCTGCACCACGGCGCCTACGACATCGGCCTGCGCGAGATCGCCGGCGTGGAGGAACTGCTGGCCGACCCCGTCGGGCGGGGTGATCCGCGCGCGCTGTCGTTGATGGGCACCATGCATCTCAAAGCGGCCGTGATGCACTCACGGCGCAGGCGGCCCACCTCCACCGCCGACGTCAACGCCCGCATCGGGGAGGCCCGGGACCTGGCCGGGCGTCTCACCGGCCATCCCGATCCGTACGGGCTCACCTTCGACCGCTCCAACGTCGAAGTCCACGCCACCTCTACCAAGGTGGACCTCGGGGATGTCGGCGGCGCGGCGGAACACGGCGAGCGACTGAGGTTCCCGGCCGGCTGGGCACTCAACCGCTCCGGCCACCACCACATGGACATGGCGCGGGCCTACGAAAAGCTCAGCCGCCCCGCGGATGCCTTGCAGTCGCTGATGGAGGCCAAGGTGGCGGCCCCGGTGCAGACCCGCTACCACCCGACCACCCGCGAGACGGTGCTGGCGCTGCTGCGCCGCGAACGCACCCCTTCCCGCGTACTGTCCGGCTACGCCCGGTGGGCGGGCGTGTAGCACGTCGTGAACTCATCGATGAGGCCCTGACTTTCACAGAGCGAGGAAAGTCAGGGCCCTTCCCTTTCGGCACAGTGCTGACGGTCAGCGATCGTCACGTCACTGGAGCTGCGTATGGGCACGCGTCTGCAATGGATTCCCCGAGCCGGGGACGGCATCCGGCTGGTGCCGTGTGGGCGGTGGTGGGACGCGGTGCAGGTGCGGCGGTCGCGGCAGCGTGATCTCGCCGAGGAGCTGCCCGGCGCGGGGGTGCTGGAGAACCAGGCGGAGGACGTACTGACCTGGCTGCTGCCCGCCGGGACGGCGGCCGGCTGGGGGCGGGGCGGGGTGCAGGTGCTCGGCCGTGGCTACCACCTGCCCGTGCCGCCGGGGGAGTGGCGCACCGGGTGGTGGCTGACGTGGCGAACCCCGCCGCGCGGCGACTGCCTCACCGACCCCGGCGCACTGCGGGTGCTGCTGGCCGGCCTGCCCGAACGGTGCGACCGCTGTCACCAGCTCGCCGCGCCCCCGGCCACCATCACCGGCCCGGCCCCGGGCGGCGGCACGGTCACCGTGATCACCTGCCAGGGCTGCGCGGACACCATGACGGCCGTACTGCGCGCCACCGCCTCGCTGGCGGCGGCCCGGCAGGCGAGGAGGGCGGAACGGTGACGGACCGCCCTCTCACCAGCCTCTGCCAGGCGGCCGACGACGGAACCGGCTTCCCCTGGTGGCACTGGGTCTGCCTGGGCCCGGGCGCCACACCGATCACCCGTGGCTACACCATGTACCGGGACTGCGGCTGCCGCTGCCACACGGTCGCCGGGGAAGCGGAGCTTCCCGAAGTACCGGAAGGCCAGCGCTGCATGGTGCCGCGCGACCGCTACCGCCCGGACGAGGGTGCCACATGACCAAGCCGCCCCGCCGCCACCTCCAGCCCCGTACCGGCCCGGCCGGTACGGTGAACGGCTGGTGGCAGGCCGGCCGCTGCGCCAACTGCCGCCGCCGCGACCACCCCGTCACCTGGATCGGCCCACCGGCGAGGGGCGGACCGTACACAACGGTCCTGGTGTGCGGCGACTGCCTCCCCCGGGTCCGATTGGAGACGGCGACGCAACCCCGGACCACCGCCCCCACACTGCGCGCCACCGGGACGGTCACCGCACACCCGCTGCCGGAACCCCCGGAAGAGAAGGAACTGACGTTGCTCCGCCTGGCCATCGGGGCGAGCATGGCACTGCTGCTGATCCTGCTCGTCGCGCTCACGGTGACCATCTGGCACGCCATCTGACGGTCAGGATCAGCCAGCCGCCAAGTGCTTCTGCATTTGGGGGGAACCTCTGAGCGCCAAGTGGTCATGAAGGGTGTCGATGACTGCTCGACCCAGCGAATATGGGGATTTGGTTCTCATCATGGTGACTTGTGGTTTTAAGATCAGTCTCGTGAAGATCGTTGTGCAGGTGAAGCTGATGCCGGAGGCCGGTCAGGCCGCCGCGCTGTCGGCGACCCCTGCACGCGATCAACGAGGCCGCGAACTGGGTTTCCGGGGTGGCGTTCGGGCGCGGTGTTCCGCGTGAGTACGAGTTGCGCAGGCACACCTATGCGGAGCTGAGGTCGCGGGGGCTGGGGGCGCAGGCCGCGCAGCATGTGATCAAGAAGGTCCGGGACGCCTGTACGACGCTCGAAGCCAACATCAGGGCGGGGAACCTTGGCGGTCCGGGTTCCGGGCGGCGCCGGAAGGCCGGGGAGAAGCCCATCAGGTTCCGGCCCCGGGCGGCGCAGCCGTATGACGACCGGTGCCTGAGCTGGCAGTACGACGCGCGGACGGTGTCGATCTGGACCACGGCCGGGCGCATGAGGAATGTGCGCTTCGGCTGCTCTCCGGACGCGCTCAAGACACTGAGGGAGTACCGGCGGGGCGAGTCCGACCTGATGGAACGTGACGGCGCGTTCTACTTGATCGCCATTTGCGAGGTCCCCGAGACCGAGCGGTACGAGCCTGACGGGTTCATGGGCGTCGATCTCGGCATCGTCAACATCGCCACCACATCCACGGGTTACCGGGCAGCGGGACGGGGCCTGAACCGGCACCGTAAGCGGCAGCTCGGCCTTCGCCGCAAGTTGCAGACCAAGGGCACCAAGTCCGCCAAGCGCCTTCTCAGGATGCGCAGCCGGCGTGAACAGCGCCACGCCGCCAACACCAACCACATCATCGCCAAGACGATCGTGACCAAGGCTGAACGCACCTCGGCCGGGATCTCCCTGGAAGACCTCAAGGGGATCCGGCAGAGGGTACGGCTCCGCAGGCCCCAACGGGCCACGCTCCATTCCTGGGCCTTCGCCCAGCTCGGAGACTTCATCGTCTACAAGGCCCGCAGGGCCGGTGTGCCCGTGGTCTTCGTCGATCCCGCCTACACCTCGCGGCAGTGCTGCGAGTGCGGCCATATCGACAGGAAGAACCGGGTGAGCCAGGCTCTCTTCATCTGCCGGGACTGCGGGGTCGTTGCCCACGCGGATCGGAACGCTTCCCGTAACCTCGCACGCAAGGGCGAGGCCGCGTGGACAGCGGGGCGTGAGTCACGCGTCCCTGGCACCCCATAGGGGTGTCTGGACGGAGGAGCCCACCCGGCAGCCAGCTGGGCACTACCTCCAAACCCGGTCATTTACGGCCGGGTCAGTTGACCGTTATGACGGGTGTACTAGCGTGCGGTCTTTGCGAACGTATTACTCTGATACGCAAGGCCGTGCCGTGCGGCCATGGAGGAGTGAGATGAGGAGCAGCAACCCGGTCTTCACGCGTCGGGGGTTCAGTCGGGACGGCGGCTACGCCGGCTTCAACGCCGGACCGCAGCCGCAGACCGGGACTCCGTACGCGGGCAGCCCGAGCAACCCCTACGCGCAGCCAGGCAACCCTTATGCGCAGCCCCAGGTGGGCCCCGACGGCAGTGTGATGGCGCCGGGTGCGCCGGTCACCCGTCCGGGTGTGATGACGATCGACTCGGTCGTCTCGCGTACCGCCCTTACCCTCGGCACGGTCATCGTCGCGGCGGCCGTCGCCTGGATCACGGACCTTCCCATCGGCGCGGGCATCCTCTTCGCCCTCGTCGGCATGGGCCTGGGCCTGTGGCAGTCCTTCAAGCGCGAGGCGTCGCCCGCGCTGATCCTGTCGTACGCGGTGGCCGAGGGTCTGTTCCTCGGCATCATCAGCAACTACATCAACGAGTTCGCGCCCGGCGCCGCGATGCAGGCCGTGCTCGGCACGATGGCGGTGTTCGCCGGTGTGCTGTTCATGTACAAGCAGCGCATCATCAAGGTGAACGCGCGCTTCACCAAGTTCGTGATGGCGGCCGCCATCGGCTTCATGCTGCTGATGGCCGTCAACCTGATCGTCGCCCTCATCGGCGGCGGTGACGGTCTGGGCCTGCGCTCCGGTGGTCTCGGCATCCTGTTCGGTGTCGTCGGCATCATCCTGGGCGCCTGCTTCCTGGCGCTGGACTTCAAGATGGTCGAGGACGGCATCGCCTACGGTGCCCCCGAGAAGGAGTCCTGGCTGGCCGCGTTCGGTCTGACCATGACCCTGGTGTGGATCTACCTGGAGTTCCTGCGGCTGATCGCCATCCTCCAGGGTGACTGATCGCTCACGGCCGGCTGACGGTGTGAGGGCCCCATGGGACATGCGTCCCGTGGGGCCCTCCGTCGTTCCGTCGTTCCGTTGTCCCGTTCTTCCGTCGTTCCTGCGTTACGCGCCCGGCCGCAGCAGGGTCAGTGCTGCCTCCAGGGCGTCGGGGTCGGGGTGGTCGCGCAGGGCCCGGGCCAGGTCGTGGCCGGCCACGGCCAGCTGGTCGCCGACCGCGAACAGGCCCGCGTCGGGCATCACCCGCGGCTCGGCCTCGGGCTGTTCGATGAGCTGGGCGCGGCGGGCCAGCTCGCGGGCCAGTGTCAGGCCGTCGGCCGCGGCCCCCTGTCTCAGCCGGCTCTCCGCCAGCCCCCGCAGCCGTCCGGCGGCCGTTTCCACGGCCTCCTCCAGGGCGGTCAGGTCCGCCTCCGTGTTGTTCACGGCCCCGACTCTATCGATCAGCCGAACTGGCCCGGGGTGTAGTCACCGCCACGGTGCCCGACGATGACGTTCACCCGGTTGTAGGCGTTGGTGACGGCGATGAGTGTGACCAGGGCGGCGAGCTGCTCCTCGTCGTAGTGCTCGGCGGCGCCGGCCCAGGCCGCGTCCGTGATCCCGCCGGCCGCGTCCGCGATGCGGGTGCCCTGTTCGGTCAGCTCCAGGGCGGCGCGTTCGGCCTCGGTGTAGACGGTGGTCTCCCGCCACACCGCCACCAGGTGCAGCCGCACCGGGGTCTCCCCGGCCTTGGCGGCCTCCTTGGTGTGCATGTCGGTACAGAAGCCGCAGCCGTTGAGCTGGCTGGCGCGGAGCTTCACCAGCTCCTGGGTGGCCGGGGGGAGGGACGAGTCCGCGAGGGCCAGGCCGGCGGCGTTGAGGTGCCGCAGGGCCTTGCCGGCGGTCTTGGCGGCGAAGGGGTTCAGACGAGTTTCCACGAGGGGCTCCCGGCTTCCGTTTCCGTTCCGTTCGGTCCTTGCGTCTGACTGACACGGGGGAGCGGGGGAGTGTGACCGGAGAGGGTGTGGTCCGCGTCACGCGCGCTGGTCGCGCGCCGTTCACGCGGGGGTCATGCCTGGCCGGTCTCGAAGCGGGAGATCCGGCCGTCGTCGGCGACCGTGAAGTGCCAGGTGGTCCGCATCTCGTCCCAGGTGTCGTTGCGGAACCTGGCGATCAGGGAGCGGCCGTCGTCGGACTCGGAGTCGATGTCCAGGTGGCCGTTCGCGCCGAAGATCTCGCGCTCGGTCCACTGGTGGAGGTCGCGGTCGGTGCCGTCGTCGGACATGGTGGCTCCGGCGGCCAGCAGGCCGGTGAACGCTTCGCGGTCGCCCGCGTTCACCGCCGCCACGAAGGCGCGGACGGCCGGGTCGGTGAGCCGGTGCGGTTCGATCATGTGCTCCAGGCAACCCGCTGCGCGGCGTCGCCGCAGCTCCGCGCCGTCCGGTCAGGTGGAGACGATGCGGTCCGCCAGCAGGTAGATGCTGTCCTGCCCGCAGGCGAAGGTCAGGGCGTACGCGCCGGAGATGCCGGAGCCGCCCATCAGGACGGGCGCCTCGCCGTCCCGTACCGCCGCCGCCAGCCGTTCCGCCGTCTCCTGCTGGCTGGGGGACAGGCACAGGGTGGTGCCGTCCTCGAAGAGGTACACGTCCAGGGTGCCCAGCGGGCCGGGGCGTACGTCCGCCAGCGGGGTGCGGGACTCGGCCAGCTGGCTCAGCTGGTCGGTGGTGCGGCGCTGCTGCTCCTCGATGCCGGGGCGCTGGCCGGTGCCCTCCACCGGTTCGCCGGTGAGGGTGTAGCCGGGGTGGGAGGGGTGCCGGCGGCGGGCGGCGGCCAGTTCGGCGGACTCGCCTTCCTCCTCCGCGGCCTCCCGGTCCCGGTCCCGGTCCCGGTCGCGCTCCGCGGCCGGCTGCTGGGTCTGCGGCTGCTGCTCCATCGCCCCGCACACGTCCTGCTGACGCGGTACGAACACCATCCCGTCGCCGCTCTCCTGCCCCGAGTCACTGAGCAGGTACCGCTCCAGCAGCGCGTCCAGCAGGTCCTCGTCGGCCTCGGCCACCTCGTACTCAAGTCCGCGCCCGGCCAGCAGCGCCCCGGGTCCCTCGCTCTCGCGCGCGTCCTGCTCGGCCCAGAAGGCCCGCGCCTCCGCCAGCTCCCGCTCCCGTTCGTCGGCCAGCGCCTCGGCGACGGCCGCGCGGATCTCCTCCGCCGGGACCGGCCCGCGCGCGGCCGGGACCGGCGCGCGGCGCAGCCCGGTGACTTCGCTCCGCAGGCCACGGATGGTGTGCAGGGCGGCGGCACTCAGGGCCACGGAGGTGCCTGCGGTCACCAGCAGGATGACGGATATGGCGCTCACTGACTGTCTCCCAGTGCTCTCGGTCCCTGACTTCCTATCTCAGGTTTCCGGGACACGGCCACGCCGGGCAGGGTGAAACGTCACGAAATGGACAGGACCTCAGTCCCGGTGCCCACCCCACCCGCCCCGCTGACCTGCGGATTCTCCCGGGATGGCGGCGTGCATCACATCCCGGGCACACTTCGGTCTCGCCCCCGCGACCTGGACCGGTGGTGACTCAGCGGGCCACGGGAGCGAACCTCTCTTCTATCACTCAGCTGAGGCGCTCCAGCACCATGGCCATGCCCTGCCCGCCGCCGACACACATGGTTTCCAGGCCGAACTGCTTGTCGTGCCACTGGAGGGAGTTGATGAGGGTGGTGGTGATGCGGGCGCCGGTCATCCCGAATGGGTGACCCACGGCGATGGCGCCGCCGTTGACGTTCAGCCGGTCGATGTCGATGCCCAGGTCCCGGTAGGAGGGGATGACCTGGGCGGCGAACGCCTCGTTGATCTCCACCAGGTCGATGTCGTCGATGGTGAGTCCGGCGCGCCGCAGGGCCTGCTTGGACGCCTCGACCGGGCCGTACCCCATGATCTCGGGGGACAGCGCGGACAGGCCGGTGGACACGATCCGGGCCAGCGGGGTCAGGCCCAGCTCGCGCGCCTTGGTGTCGGACATGATCACCAGGGCGGCGGCGCCGTCGTTCAGCGGGCAGCAGTTGCCGGCCGTGACCAGTCCGTCGGGGCGGAAGACCGGCTTGAGGGCCTGTACGCCCTCCATGGTGACGCCGGCGCGCGGGCCGTCGTCCTTGGTGACGACCGTGCCGTCCGGCAGTGTCACCGGGGTGATCTCCCGCTGCCAGAAGCCGTCGGCGAGGGCCTTCTCGGCGAGGTTCTGCGAGCGGACCCCGAACTCGTCCATGTCCTGGCGGGTGACGCCCTTGTGCCGGGCGAGGTTCTCGGCGGTCTGGCCCATGGCGATGTAGATGTCGGGCATCGCGCCGTCCTCGCGCGGGTCGTGCCAGCCGACGCCGCCGTGTTCGGCGCGCTCGGCGCTACGGGCCCGGGCCGGCTCGAACAGCGGGTTGCGGGTGCCCGGCTGGCCGTCGCTGCTGCCGTTGGCGAACCGCGAGACGGTCTCCACCCCGGCCGAGATGAAGATGTCGCCCTCGCCGGCCTTGATGGCGTGCATCGCCATCCGGGTGGTCTGGAGGGAGGAGGAGCAGTAGCGGGTGACGGTGGCGCCGGGCAGTTGGTCGTAGCCGAGCTGTACGGCGACGACGCGGGCCAGGTTGTGGCCCTGCTCGCCGCCGGGCATGCCGCAGCCCAGCAGCAGATCGTCGATGTCGGCGGGGTCGAGGGCGGGCACCTTGGCGAGCGCGGCACGCACGATCCCGGCGGTCAGATCATCGGGCCGCACGTCCTTCAGGGAGCCCTTGACGGCCCGCCCGATGGGGGTACGGGCGGCGGAGACGATCACTGCTTCTGGCATGGAATTTCCTCCGAGGTGCGAGTGCGTCGTGCGGATGGGCACGCCCTCATAAGCTACCGGCAGGTAACGTACTTCCGTCCAGACCTACGGCGACAACTCCTGCTGCTGCCCACGGTCCTGGCCCCGCTCCTGCCCCGCGCCCTCCTGCCCCGCGCCCTCCTGTTCCTCCTGCCGCTCCGGCGGGAGCTGCCGGCGGCGGCGGCGCTTCAGCAGCGCCCACGGGGTGCGCCGCGCCGCTTCCTCCCCGGCCCCGGCCGCGCTCACCTCGGTACCGCTCTCCGCCGCCGCCACGGCCGCCGCCCGCTCCACCGGCAGATAGCCCTCCCGGCGCAGCGACTCCACCCGCTCCTCCTCCGGCCACACCCCCAGCGCCGCGCACAGCGTCGGCAGCACCGCCATCGCCGCCGTCGCGTACCCGGCCGCCGACGGGTGGTACTTGTCCGGGCCGAACAACTCCCCCGGGTGCGCCGCGAACTCAGGACCCAGCAGATCACCGAGCGAGACCGTACGGCCGCCCAGCTCCACCACCGCGATCGTCTGCGCCGCCGCCAGCTGCCGGCACACCCGCCGCGCGATCCAGCGCAACGGCTGCGCCACCGGCTCCACCGACCCCAGATCGGGGCAGGTGCCCACCACCACCTGACAGCCCGCCGTACGCAGCCGGGCCACCGCCCGGGACAGATGCTTCACCGACTCGGCCGGCGCCATCCGCCCGGTGATGTCGTTGGCGCCGATCATCAGCACGCACACATCGGGGGCCGGCGCCCGCCCCGGCTCGGTGAGCAGCATCGACACCTGCCGCTCCAGATCGTCCGACTTGGCCCCCGACAGCGCCACATTGTGCAGCTCCACCGGCCGCTCCGACACCGCCGCGAGCCCCGAGGCCAGCAGCCCGCCCGGCGTCTGCCTGGCCCGGTGCACCCCCATCCCGGCCGCCGTCGAATCGCCGAGCATCGCCAGTCGCCACGGCACCGCCGCCCGGGCCCCGGCCCCCGGCCCGGACGCGTACTCCGCGCCGTATACGCCGTCCGCCAGCGGCGGGGGCTCCTCCCGGCCGTTGCGCAGCAGCTGCCGCCGCGCCAGCTGCACCTCCGTCAGCACCAGCCCGACCGCCGCACCGCCCAGCAGGCTGATGCCGCCACCGCCGTACGCCGCCGCCGTCGCGATCCGCCGTGCCACGCGCTCTCTGCTGGACATGGGGCGCCACGCCTCCCGTCTCGTCCGCCGTCCCGCCGGCTTCCGCTCCGTGCTGTTCCCTGCCGTTCCCTGCTGTTCCCTGCCGTGTTGTCTGCCCAGGGTGCTGGGCCGCGCAACGCGCGTCCACGTCCACGCGCGGGGCAATAGGGTGCACTCAGTGGGTGGACGAACCCGCCCCGGATGTGCGGAGACCACAGTGCAGTATCACGAGTCGATGATCGACCTTGTCGGCAACACCCCGCTGCTGAAGCTCACCAGCGTGGCGGAGGACATCCAGGCCACAGTCCTGGCCAAGGTCGAATACTTCAACCCCGGCGGCTCGGTCAAGGACCGGATCGCCCTGCGGATGATCGAGGCGGCCGAGGAGTCCGGCGAGCTGCGCCCCGGCGGGGTGATCGTCGAGCCGACCTCCGGCAACACCGGAGTGGGCCTGGCCATCGTCGCCCAGCGCAAGGGCTACCGCTGCATCTTCGTGTGCCCCGACAAGGTCTCCACCGACAAGATCAACGTGCTGCGCGCGTACGGGGCGGAGGTGGTGGTCTGCCCGACCGCCGTGGACCCCGAGCACCCGGACTCGTACTACAACGTCTCCGACCGGCTGGTCCGCGAGACGCCGGGTGCCTGGAAGCCCGACCAGTACTCCAACCCCAACAACCCGCGCTCGCACTACGAGACCACCGGGCCCGAGCTGTGGAAGCAGACGGAGGGGAAGATCACCCACTTCGTGGCGGGCGTCGGCACCGGCGGCACCATCAGCGGCACCGGGCGTTACCTCAAGGACGTCAGCGACGGCAAGGTCAAGGTGATCGGCGCCGACCCCGAGGGCTCGGTGTACTCGGGCGGCTCCGGGCGCCCGTACCTGGTGGAGGGCGTCGGCGAGGACTTCTGGCCGACCGCGTACGACCGTACGGTGGCGGACGGCATCGTCGCCGTCTCCGACAAGGACTCCTTCCAGATGACCCGGCGCCTCGCCCGCGAGGAGGGGCTGCTGGTCGGCGGCTCCTGCGGCATGGCGGTGGTCGCGGCGCTGGAGACGGCGCGCGATCTCGGCCCGGACGATGTGGTCGTGGTGCTGCTGCCGGACAGCGGGCGCGGCTACCTCAGCAAGATCTTCAACGACGAGTGGATGGCCGACTACGGCTTCCTGGAGGGCGGCGAGCCGCAGACCAGGGTCGCGGACGTACTGAGCCGCAAGGAGGCCGGGGAACTGCCGTCGCTGGTGCACATGCACCCCGAGGAGACGGTCGGTGAGGCGATCGACGTGCTGCGCGAGTACGGGGTCTCGCAGATGCCGGTGGTCAAGCCGGGCGCCGGGCACCCGGATGTGATGGCGGCGGAGATCGTCGGCTCGGTGGTGGAGCGGGAGCTGCTGGACGCGCTGTTCACCGGGCGGGCCGGGCTTGAGGACCCGCTGGAGAAGCACCTGAGCGCGCCGCTGCCGCATGTCGGCTCCGGGGAGCCGGTGGCGGATCTGATGGCGGTGCTTGAGCAGGCGGACGCCGCGATCGTGCTGGTGGAGGGCAAGCCGACGGGTGTGGTCAGCCGGCAGGACCTGCTGGCGTTCCTGGCGGCCGAACGGCGGCCCGAGAAGTAACGCGCGGGTGGGGCCGGGGATACGGGCGCGGGCGGCGGTATTCGCGATCGATCCCGAAGTGTCACGGCCGGGCAACGCGTCGTTAACACCGCTCCGGCATTGTTCTGGGTGTCGGCACCAAGGACCTCCGGAGCGGCTCCCGGACCTCCCTGGTCGCCCGGACGCGCGGCCCCGACCCGGCCCGTGTCCCCGCGGGGACCGCCGTCGTCCCGCCCCTGGTGATCTCACCGGGGTGCGGCGGTCCCCGCCAACCTCTTCTCTACTCCTTGGCGTGCTCCGCCCGGCGCATGGAGACGCCGAAGGTGTAACAGGCATTGATCCCCACGATGCCGCCCCAGCAGGCCACCAGGCCGGACAGGCCCAGGTTGGCGGAGGCGATCGCCGACAGCGGGATGGCCAGCACCAGCGAGACCACGGCGAGCCCGAGCGCCGCACCGGGTCCCTCGAAGCCGCCGCCCGGGCGCCGTATCGCCTCGCCCTCGGGCCGTCCGCCGCGGGCCACCACCATCTGCTGCTCGGCGACCTGGCGGCGTACCCGCTTGTCCACCGCGGTGTCGATGCGCTGTTCGACCTTCTCCAGGAAGGACTCGATCAGCTCCGCTTCGTAGGCGTCGCCCAGTTCCTTGCGCGTTTGCACGGCCGCGTCGAGGTCGGTCGCCAGCTCCGGGTCGCTCATGGGCGTTACCGTACGCGGCCGGGGTGCGCCCGGCACTGGGGCTAACCCCACTTCCCGGTGCGCCGGACGGACCGCTGCATAGACTTATGCAGATGAGTGAGACGGCGAGCGCACGGCTGCGGATGCTGTTCGAGGGGCACCGGCTGACGCCGACCCAGCGGCGGATCGCGCACTGCATGGTGGGGCGGGCCGAGGAAGCGCCGTACTTGTCCAGTGTGGAGCTGGCCCGGCTGGCGGGGGTGAGCCAGCCGTCGGTGACGCGGTTCGCGGTGGCGCTGGGCTTCGAGGGGTATCCGGCGCTGCGGCGGGCGCTGCGCGCGCCGGTGGCGGCGGCGGGGAGCGGGCGGGAGAGCGGACCGGAGAGCGGACCGGAGAGCGGACCGGAGAGCGGCGGGGGGAATCTCTACCAGCGGGCGGTGGCGTCCGAGATCGAGAATCTGCGGCAGCTGGCGGCCTCGCTGGCCGATCCGGGGCCGGTGGCGGAGGCGGGCAGGCTGCTGGCCGGCTCCCGGCCGCTGCCGGTGCTGGGGTTGCGGGCGGCAGCCGCCCAGGCGCGCGGCTTCGCCTACTTCGCCGCCAAGGTGCATCCCGAGGTGCGGCTGCTGGACGAGGGCGGTTCGATGCTGGCGGATCGCCTCGACGCGGCGGTGTCGGCCGGGGCGAGCGCGCTGCTGTGTTTCGCGCTGCCCCGCCATCCGCGCGAGACGGGGCGGGCGCTGGAGCTGGCGCGGGCGGCCGGGCTGCGGGTGGTGACGGTGGCGGACAGCGCGTTCGCCCCGGTGGCGCACCCGGACGATCTGCTGTTGCCGGCTCCGGTGAGCACGATGCTGGCCTTTGACACGGTGTGCGCGCCGATGCTGCTGGGCCGGGTGCTGCTGGAGGCGATGTGTGACGCGCTGCCGGACGCGCTCGCCCGGCTGGAGTCCTTCGACGCCCGGGCGGCGGAGCGTTCGCTGTTCCTGGAATGACGTGTCTGTTTCAGAGGTCGCCGCCGGATTCGGCGACCAGCGCCGTCAGGGGCTGGGCGCGGCGCAGCATGGTGAAGGCGATCGAGCCGTCCGGCTCCCGCTCGTAGCCGTAGATGCCGGGGCGGGGGAGCGAGTTGTAGCCGAACGGGGTGGAGAAGTAGTACGCGCCGGTGTCCAGCAGGGCGGTCAGATCGCCGGGGGCGAGTGGCGGCAGGGCGCGGTCGCGGGCCACCAGATCGCCGGCGAAGCAGCAGGGACCGGCCACGTCCTGGCGTACCGGGGTGCCGGTCTTCGGGCGGCCCTTGGCGTCGTACGCGGCCACCCGGATCGGCCAGGCGTCGGGCGCGAAGACGGTGCGGGTGGCGACCTGGGCGCCGGCGTGGGTGATGGCGATGGGGCGGCCACCGGCCGTCTTGGTGTACTCCACCCGGGTGAGGATCAGCCCGGACTTGGCGAGCAGCGCGCGGCCGAACTCGGTGATCAGGCCGTACCGTCCGTCGAACAGCCCGGGCACCTCGCGGCGCAGCAGCTGGGCGTACGCGTGGAAGGTGGGGGTGGTCTCCTCGCCGGCGAAGTTGACGGGGAGGCCGCCGCCGATGTCGATGGCGTCGACCTGGGGCCGGCCGAGGGAGGCGTTGATCTCCTCGGCCAGTTGGTAGGTGGCGCGTACGCCGGCGGCCATCCGGTCCAGGGCGATGCCCTGGGAGCCGACGTGGCAGTGCAGCCGGGTGAGCCAGGGGTGCGCGGCGAAGGCGCCGAGCACCCAGGCGCGGGCCCCTTCGTCCTGGAGCGCGACGCCGAACTTGGAGGTGGCGGTGGCGGTGCTCATGGCGTCGATGCTGCCGCCGCCGAGCTGGGGGTTGACGCGCAGTCCGATGGGGCCGTGGGAGTAGTTGCCGGTGGTGATCAGTTCGGCGATGCGGTCGAGCTCCTGCGGGTTGTCGGCGTTGACGGCGATGCCCTGGACGAGGGCTTCGCGCAGTTCGGTACGGGTCTTGGCGGGGGAGTCGAGCACGATGCGGCCCGGGGGGATGTCCACGGCGGTGGCCAGGGCCAGCTCGCCGAGGCTGGCGACCTCGGCGCCGACGCCCAGGACGTTGAGCCGGCGCAGCACGGTGGGGATGGAGCCGGCCTTGACGGCGAAGGTGTGCAGGACGTGTTGGCTGGGCGCCGTGACCTCATCGAAGGCAGCATGGAGGGCGGAGACCCGCTCGCGCAGGTCCTGGAGGTCGAGGAGGCCGATGAGCGGGCGTTCGTCGTCGAGGAGGTCGTGGGCCACGGCGGCGGCGACGGCCAGATCGCGGCGCTCGGATCGGCCGGCGGGCGGGACGGACGGGACGGACGGCTGAGACGGCTGGGACGGCTGGGACGCGTCGGACGGGTCGGACGGCACGGCAGGCATACGGCCACATAAGCATGATCGGGGCCGTGATGGGCAGAAGGGTTGTTGACTGAAATTATTCAGTGTTGATGATGGCTGAATACGAATCCTCAGCAGGGAGGCAGGGGCGATGTCAGGACCGCGACCCGTGCGCGCGCCGCGCGGCAGCGAGCTGAGTGCCCGGGGGTGGCCGCAGGAAGCCGCCCTGCGCATGCTGCACAACAACCTCGACCCCGAGGTCGCCGAACACCCCGACGAACTCGTCGTCTACGGCGGCACCGGCAAGGCCGCCCGCGACTGGGCCTCCTTCGACGCCATCACCCGCACCCTGCGCACCCTGCGCGGCGACGAGACGCTGCTGGTGCAGTCCGGGCGGCCGGTCGGCGTCCTGACCACCCACGAGTGGGCGCCCCGGGTGCTGCTGGCCAACTCCAACCTGGTCGGCGACTGGGCCAACTGGGAGGAGTTCCGCCGCCTGGAGCAGCTGGGCCTGACCATGTACGGGCAGATGACCGCCGGATCGTGGATCTACATCGGCACCCAGGGCATCCTCCAGGGCACCTACGAGACGTTCGCCGCCGTCGCCGCCAAGCGGTTCGGCGGGACGCTGGCCGGCACGATCACCCTGACGGCGGGTCTGGGCGGCATGGGCGGCGCCCAGCCGCTGGCCGTCACCATGAACGACGGCGTCGCCATCTGCGTGGACTGCGACCCGCGCGCCATCACCCGGCGCATCGAACACGGCTTCCTCGACGTCCGCGCCGACTCACTGGAGGACGCGCTGCGGCAGGCGGAGGCCGCCCGCGACGCGCGGCGCCCGCTGTCCATCGGCGTGCTGGGCAACGCCGCCGAAGCCGTACCGAGGCTGCTGGCGCTCGGCGCGCCCATCGACATCGTCACCGACCAGACCAGCGCGCACGACCCGCTGGCCTATCTGCCGCTGGACACCGCGTTCGAGGACATGGCGGAGGAGGCGCGGCGCGACCCGGCCGGCTTCACGGCGCGGGCCCGGGAGTCGATGGCGCGGCACGTGGCCGCGATGGTCGGCTTCCAGGACGCGGGCGCCGAGGTCTTCGACTACGGGAACTCCATCAGGGGCGAGGCCAGGCTCGCCGGGTACGAGCGGGCGTTCGACTTCCCGGGGTTCGTGCCCGCGTACATCCGGCCGCTGTTCTGCGAGGGCAAGGGCCCCTTCCGGTGGGCCGCGCTCAGCGGGGACCCGCGCGACATCGCCGCCACCGACCGGGCCGTCCTCGAACTCTTCCCCGAGAACGAGTCGCTGGCCCGCTGGATCAAGCTGGCCGGTGAACGCGTCCGCTTCCAGGGGCTGCCGGCCCGGATCTGCTGGCTCGGCCACGGCGAACGCGACCGGGCCGGCGAACGCTTCAACGACATGGTCGCCGCCGGGGAACTGGCCGCCCCGGTGGTCATCGGCCGCGACCACCTGGACTGCGGCTCGGTCGCCTCCCCGTACCGGGAGACGGAGGCCATGCGGGACGGCTCCGACGCGATCGCCGACTGGCCGCTGCTGAACGCCATGGTCAACGTCGCCTCCGGAGCCACCTGGGTCTCCCTGCACCACGGCGGCGGCGTCGGCATGGGCCGCTCCCTGCACGCCGGCCAGGTCACCGTCGCCGACGGCACCCGGCTGGCGGGCGAGAAGATCCAGCGGGTCCTGACGAACGACCCCGGCATGGGCGTCATCCGCCATGTGGACGCCGGCTACGAAACCGCCGAGACCACCGCCGCCGACCACGGCGTCCGCATCCCGATGCGGGAGGCACCATGACCGGCGCCACGCGCCGTCCGGCGCCGACCGCCCGGGCCGATGGCCGGGCGGACGGCCCGGCCCGGGTGACGCGGACCCGGCCGGGCGGCCACGCCGCGGCACGGGTCACCACCACGGCGGCCGGCCGGGCCGGTGCTGTCCGCCGGGGCACGGCGCCGGTGCGTCCCCGCGGGAGAGCCGCGGCGAATGGCGCGGTGCCCGGACGGACGTCCGCCGCCGGCCCGGGCCGGCCGGCCCGGGGCCGGCCGGATGAGCGCTCCGTGCCGTCCGGGGCCACCATGGTGGCCGCCCGGGCCGGGGGCTCGCCCCCGGCGGCGGTGGTGGTGGCCGGGGCTCGTGTCCGGTGTCGGCGGGGTGGGCGCTTCGTGCCGTGCGGCCGGGTCGGTGGCTCGCCCCTGGCGGCCGTTACGCGGGCTCGTGTCGGGTGTTGCGCGTACGGCGGCTTTGCGTGGTTTGGCCGGGTCGGGGGTGGGTTCTCGGCGGGTGTTGCCGGGGCTCGTGTCTGGTGTCGGCGGGGTGGGCGCTTCGTGCCGTGGGGCCGGGTCGGTGGCTCGCCCCTGGCGGCCGTTACGCGGGCTCGTGTCGGGTGTTGCGCGTACGGCGGCTTTGCGTGGTTCGGGCGGGTCGGGGGTGGGTTCTCGGCGGGTGTTGCCGGGGCTCGTGTCTGGTGTCGGCGGGGTGGGCGCTTCGTGCCGTGCGGCCGGGTCGGTGGCTCGCCCCTGGCGGTGGTGGTGGCCGGGGCCCGTGTCCGGTGTTGGCGGGGTGGGCGCTTGGCGCCGGTCGGGCGGGCGGGTCGGGCGGGGCTTGACCGGATGCGGGGGGCGGCCGTGCCGAGCGCGGAGGCCGGGCCCTCCGTACGGCCGGGCCCCTTCCGCAGAACCGGTGGCGTGCCGGAACGGCGAGCCGGGGCAGGCGTTCTCGTGGCGGGTGGGGAGGCATGATGGCGGACGGTTTCGGCGGAATGTGGCGGGAGCTCGCGCCGATCGGGCGGAACTCCCGCTCCGGCGGTTACCGGCGGTACGCGTGGGGCGGGGCCGATGGGGACTGCCGGGACTGGTTCCGGGACCAGGCCCAGCTGCGCGGGCTGCGGTACGAGGTGGACCGTAACGGCAATCAGTGGGCCTGGCGCGGCGATCCCGCGCTCGGGGACGCCGTGGTCACCGGCTCGCATCTCGACTCGGTGCCCGACGGCGGGGCCTTCGACGGACCGCTCGGGGTGGTGTCCGCGTTCGCCGCGCTCGACCGGCTGCCGGCCGGCGGGCGCCCGCTGGGGATCGTCAACTTCACCGACGAGGAGGGCGCCCGGTTCGGCGTCGCCTGCGTCGGCTCCCGACTGGCCACCGGCACCCTCACCCCCGAACACGCCCGCACCCTGCGCGACGCGAACGGCATCACCCTGCCGCAGGCCATGGAACGGGCCGGCCACGACCCGGACGGCATCGGGCCCGACCCGGAACGCCTCGCCCGGATCGGCGCGTTCGTCGAACTCCACATCGAACAGGGCCGGGCCCTGGACCACACCCCGCACCCCGTCGGGGTCGCCTCCGCGATCTGGCCGCACGGCCGCTGGCGGTTCGACTTCCACGGCGCCGCCAACCACGCCGGCACCACCCGCCTCGAAGACCGCCGCGACCCGATGCTGACCTACGCCACCACCGTGCTCGGCGCCCGCAAGAAGGCGCGGCTGGCCGGCGCGCTGGCCACCTTCGGCAAGGTCGCCGTCGAACCCAACGGCGTCAACGCCATCCCCTCCCTGGTCCGCGGCTGGCTGGACGCCCGGGCCGCCGACCGGCCCACCCTCGACGCCATGGTCGCCGAGATCGAGCGGGCCGCAGCCGAACGGGGCGGCCGGGACGGCGTGACCGTCACCGTCACCGAGGAATCCCGCACCGGGCTCGTCGAGTTCGACACCGGGCTGCGCGACCGGCTGGCCGCCCTGCTCACCCGGCGGCTCGGCGGCGCGCCCCTGCTGCCCACCGGCGCCGGACACGATGCCGGCATCCTGTCCGCCACCGTGCCCACCGCCATGCTCTACGTGCGCAACCCCACCGGGATCTCCCACGCGCCCGCCGAGCACGCCACCGAGGACGACTGCGAGGCCGGCGTCACCGCCCTCGCCGAGGTACTGGAGGAACTGGTGTGTCGCTGAGCGCGCAGACCTACTGGGCCGCCCACGCCTGGCTCAACGGCACGGCCGAACCCGGCGTGGTGATCTCCACCGGACCGGACGGCCGGGTCACCGACGTGCGGACCGGAGTCCCCGAGCCGCCCGTCGCCGCGGTCGCCCTCGGCGGCCTCACCATCCCCGGACTCGCCAACGCCCACAGCCACTTCTTCCACCGCGCGCTGCGCGGCACCGCCCAGCTCGGCGGCGGCACCTTCTGGACCTGGCGCGAAGCCATGTACCTGGCCGCCTCCCACCTCACCCCCGAATCCGCCTACGAACTCGCCCGCGCCGTCTACGCCGAGATGGCGCTGGCCGGCATCACCTGCGTCGGCGAGTTCCACTACGTGCACCACAACCCCGACGGCACCCCGTACCAGAACCCCAACGCCATGGGCGAGGCCCTGATCGCCGCCGCCGGCGCCGCCGGCATCCGCATCACCCTCCTCGACACCTGCTATCTCGCCGCCGGCTTCAACACCCCGCCGACCCCGCGGCAGCGCCGCTTCAGCGACGGCACCGCCGACGCCTGGGCGGCCCGCGCCACCGCCCTCACCGACAGCGGCCACGCCCGGATCGGCGCCGCCATCCACTCGGTGCGGGCCGTACCCGCCGCCGCGCTGGCCACGGTCGCCGACTGGGCGCGCGACCGCCGCGCCCCGCTCCACCTCCATCTGTCCGAACAGCCCGCCGAGAACGACGCCTGCCACCGCGCCCACGGCACCACCCCGACCCGGCTGCTCGCCGACCACGGCGTCCTGGGCCCCGGCACCACCGCCGTGCACGCCACCCATCTCACCGACGACGACATCACCCTCCTCGGCGCCACCGGCACCGGCGTCTGCGTGTGCCCCACCACCGAACGCGACCTCGCCGACGGCATCGGCCCGGCCGCCGCCCTGGAACGCGCCGGCAGCCCGCTCAGCCTGGGCAGCGACAGCCACGCCGTCATCGACCTCCTCGAAGAGGCCCGCGCCCTGGAACTCCACGAACGGCTGCGCACCCGCGCCCGGGGCCACTGGACCGCCGCCCAACTGCTGCGCACCGCCTCCGAGGAGGGCCACGCCGCCCTCGGCTGGCCCGACGCCGGCCGCCTGGAGCCGGGCTCGCTCGCCGACTTCACCACCGTGGCGCTGGACACCGTACGGACGGCGGGCCCCGCCCCCGCGCTCGCCACCGAAGCGGTGATCTACGCCGCCACCGCCGCCGATGTCCGGCACACCGTCGTCGGCGGCCGGCACATCGTGCGCGACGGAAGGCACCAGACGGTGCACGACGCGGCCGGCGCCCTGGCCCGTACCATCCACGCCCTGAACCACCCCCGTTGAGGACCACGACAACGATGGCCAGCACGGCAATCACCCACATCGGCACGCTCATCACCAACAACCCCTCCCTGGGCCACGGCCCGCTCGGACAGCTCCACGACGCGGCCCTCGTCATCGACGGGGACCGCATCGCCTGGATCGGCACATCCAGTAGAGCACCCGCCACTGACAGTCACCACGACGCGGCGGGCCGGACCGTCATCCCCGGCTTCGTGGACGCCCACTCCCACCTGCTGTTCGCCGGCGACCGCACCGAGGAATTCACCGCCCGCATGTCCGGCCGCCCCTACACCGCCGGCGGCATCCGCTCCACCGTCACCGCCACCCGCCGCGCCACCGACCACCAGCTCACCGCCAACCTCACCGCCCACCTCACCGAAATGCTGCGGCAGGGCACCACCACCGTCGAGACCAAGTCCGGCTACGGGCTCACCACCGCCGACGAGGCCCGCGCCCTGCGCATCGCCCGCGACCACACCCCCGAGACCACCTACCTCGGCGCCCACATCACGGCCCCCGAGTACGCCGACGACCCGGCCGGTTACGTCGATCTCGTCACCGGCCCGATGCTCGACGCCTGCGCCCCCCACGCCCGCTGGATCGACGTGTTCTGCGAACGCGGCGCCTTCGACGCCGACGCCGCCCGTACGATCCTGGCCGCCGGCCGCGCCAAGGGGCTGCTGCCCCGGGTGCACGCCAACCAGCTCGGCCCCGGCCCCGGCGTCCAGCTCGCCGTCGAGGCGGGCGCCGTCTCCGCCGACCACTGCACCCACCTCACCGACGCCGACGTCACCGCCCTCGCGGACGGCGACACCGTCGCCACCCTGCTCCCCGGCTGCGAGTTCTCCACCCGCGCCCCCTACCCCGACGCCCGCCGGCTGCTCACCGCCGGCGCCACCGTCGCCCTGGCCACCGACTGCAACCCCGGCTCCTCGTACACCTCCTCCATGCCGTTCTGCATCGCCATCGCCGTCCGGGAGATGGGCATGACGCCCGACGAGGCCCTGTGGTCCGCCACCGCCGGCGGCGCGGCGGCGCTGGCCCGTACCGACATCGGCCACCTCGCCCCCGGCGCCCGCGCCGACCTGGTCCTGCTGGCCGCGCCCTCTCCGGTGCACCTCGCCTACCGCCCCGGTGTCCCCCTGGTCGACACGGTCTGGCAACACGGCCGCCAGGTCCCCGGGTAGGACATATTCCCCATGGTCAGGCCGGTGCCCGCCGTGGCAGGGTGGGGCGGTGAGCAAGAGCGTCAGTGCGCCCGTCGAGGCGAGTGAGCCGAGCCGGGAAGCGCAACCGGCCGGCGGCCGGGGCGGGTTCGGCCGGTTGTGGGCGGCCTCCACCGTGTCCAACCTCGGGGACGGCATCAGCATGATCGCCTTCCCCTGGCTCGCCACCACCCTGACCGGCGACGCCTTCCTCATCGCCGCCATGGGCATCGCCCTGCGACTGCCGTGGCTGCTGTTCTCCCTGCCCGCCGGGGTGCTCGCCGACCGGCTCGACCGGCGGCGGGTCATGGTCGCCATGAACGCCGCCCGCGCGCTCGTCATCAGCGTCCTGGGGCTGCTCGTGGCCCTCGACGCCCACTCGCTTCCCGTGCTCTATCTGTGCGCCCTCGCCCTGGGCTTCGCCGAGGTGATGGTCGACAACACCGCGCAGGTCATCCTGCCCTCCCTGGTCGGCAAGGAGCGGCTGGAATCCGCCAACGGCCGGCTGATGAGCACCCAGATCATCACCGACGACTTCATCGGGCGCCCGATCGGCGGCGTGCTCCTGGGGGTGTCCCTCGCCCTGCCGTTCGCGTTCGGCGCGGGAGCCGCCGCGCTCGCCGCCGTCATTCTGCTCACCCTGCGCGGTACGTACCGGGCCGCCGTGTCCGTCCCCGTCCCCGGTGCCGAGGCCGGTCCGGCCGCCGATCCCGCGCCCGGGCCCGCCGAACGCCGGTCGGTGCGTGCCGACATCGCCGAGGGCGTGCGCTGGCTGTGGGCGCACCCCCTGCTGCGCCCGCTCGCCATCTCCCTCGCCGTCATGAACGCGCTCAGCGCCGGGGTGATGGCGATCTATGTGCTGTACGCCCGCGAGGTGCTGGGCCTGGGGGCGTTCGGTTTCGCCCTGCTGACCTCGGTGTTCGGCATCGGCGGGCTGCTGGGCGGGCTGTTCGCCTCCCGGCTGAGCCGGTGGATGGGGCGGGCCCGCTCCCTGATGCTGCTGCTGGTCCTGACGGTGGTCTCGTACACCGTCTGCGTGTTCTCCTCCAACGCCTACCTGGTCGGCGCGGCCATGGCCGCCACCGGTTTCGGCGGGCTGCTGTGGAACGTGGTCACCGTCTCGCTGCGCCAGAGCCTGATCCCCGACCGGCTGCTGGGCCGGGTGAACAGCGTGTACCGGTTGCTCGGCTGGGGCTCCATGCCGCTGGGGATGGCGCTCAGCGGTGGCCTCGTCCAACTGGTGGAGCAGCAGTTGGGCCGGGAGGCCGGGCTGCGGGCGCCGTTCGTCGTGGTCGTGGTGGTCACCTGCGGGCTGATGCTGTACGTGCGGCGGCATCTCAACCGGCGCACCCTGCCCGGCTGACGGGTCAGCCGGTTCCGGTTCCGGTTCCGGTTCCGGTCCCGGTCTCGGCCGCCGCCCAGGTGACCGCGCGGGCGTGTTCCGCCGCCGACAGGGCCTGGCCGGCCGCGAGCACCCGGGGGCGCAGTTCCGGGGCGGTGGTCCTGGCCCGGAAGAGGAAGGCCACCGTCACCTCGTGGGCGGGGCGGTGCAGGATCCGTACCGGGTCGCCTGCCCGGACGGTGCCGGGGCGCAGCACCCGGAAGTACGCGCCGGGCGCGGCGTCCTGGGTGAAGCGTTTGACCCAGCCGCGTTCGCCGAGCCAGTCGGCGAAAGTGCGGCACGGGATGCGGGGGGCGGTGGCTTCCAGGACGACGTCGTCGCCGATCTGCCAGCGCTCGCCGATGAGGGTGCCACTTACGTCGATGCCGAGCGTCGTCAGGTTCTCGCCGAAGACGCCGGGGGCCAGCTCCCGGTCCAGCGCGGTCTCCCAGCGGTCCAGGTCCTCGCGGGCGAACGCGTACACCGCCTGGTCGTCGCCGCCGTGGTTGCGCGGGTCGCACACCGCGTCGCCGGCCAGTCCGCTGCCGGTGGCGCCGTCGGGCGGGGCCACCGCGACCGGCCCGGCGGCCGGCCGTTTGTCGATGCCGGTGAGGCCGCCGGGGGTGTCGGTGTAGCAAACGGCTCGGGCCCGGCCGATGTTGACTGACAGCAGCTGCATGGCTGCCACCTTAGGGCCTGCCGTCAATGGGGGCGTCCGACAGCCCGCGGCGTCTGGTGCGTGCGATCGCAAGGCGCCGGATCGCCCTCGTACTGGGCGTACTCGGGTGATTCGGCAGCTCTGCTTCCAAGGTCTCAGCAAGAGAGCAGAGACGGAGCGAAGCGGAGTATCGCGAGCGTGCGTGCCAGGCGCCGCGGGCAGGGCGGCCCCATTGACGGCAGGCCCGAGGCCCGGCCGGGCCCGTGACCACGAGTGATCAGTCTTCTGCCAGCAGTCCGTGCCGCAGTGTGCGCAGGGTTCTCGCCAGCAGCCGGGAGACGTGCATCTGGGAGATGCCCAGCTCCTCACCGATCTCCGACTGGGTCATGTTGGCCACGAACCGCAGCGAGAGGATCGTGCGGTCGCGCGGGGACAGGCCGGCGATCAGCGGCTTGAGGGATTCGACGTACTCGATGCCCTCCAGGCCGTGGTCCTCGTAGCCGATCCGGTCGGCCAGCGCGCCCTCGGCGTCGTCCTCCTCGGGCTGGGCGTCCAGCGAGCTGGCGGTGTACGCGTTGGAGGCCGCCATGCCCTCGACGATCTCCTCGTGGCTGAGGTTCAGCCGCTCGGCGAGCTCGGCCACGGTCGGGGCCCGGTCCAGCTGCTGGGCGAGTTCGTCGCCCGCCTTGGCCAGGTCGAGCCGCAGTTCCTGGAGCCGGCGCGGCACCCGTACCGACCAGGAGGTGTCGCGGAAGAAACGCTTGATCTCCCCGATGATCGTGGGCATCGCGAAGGTGGGGAATTCCACTCCGCGGTCGGCCTCGAATCGGTCGATCGCCTTGATAAGTCCAATGGTGCCGACCTGGACGATGTCCTCCATCGGCTCACTGCGGGAACGGAATCGCGAGGCCGCGAACTTCACCAGCGCGAGATTCAGCTCGACCAGCGTGTTGCGGACATAGGCGTACTCGTGGGTGCCTTCTTCGAGAATCCGCAGTCTGACGAACAGGCTCTTGGACAGCGCACGCGCGTCCATCGGGGCGATCTCGTCGAATCGCGCGTTGTCCGGGATCCCGGGGATCTCCGGAAGCGGCTGGTGAATGCTCTCCGGCATCGGTGGGGGGACCTCGGAGAGGGGGAGCACGGCGCTCTGCTCGGGTGCGGCGGGTGCGGTGTCCGGTCCTTCTGTGCGGGGGGCGGGTGACATGTGGTGTCCTCCGTAGGTTCTCGGCATATGGCTGCCGAAGCCATGACGTGCACTGCGGGGTGCGGCGCCTCCAAAGCCGGCGTGGATAACTGATGTCTCTTCTACGCCTACCGGTCGGGAGGCGGACATGGCAAGTCTGCAATGTCTGAATTGATTGCTATGTCGGTCCTGTTCGGGTGTTGAGTGGCGTCACAACGGGCTAAGGTTCGAAGCTAGCCAGGAAGCCCGTTCCAATTGAAGGGGGCTGCATGGACCGCGCGATGCCGGGCAGCGGAAACCGGCGCCAGTTGACGGTCGATGTGCGGCGTATCGATGCCGGAGCGGTGGTCTCGCCCGCCGGTGAACTCGACCATCATTCAGCCGGAATGTTGCGTGAGTCACTTGATGGCTGTGTGGCGGACGGATGTTCCCGGATCGTTATCGACTGCTCCGCCTTGGAGTTCTGCGACTCCACCGGACTCAATGTCCTCCTCGCCACCCGGATCGACGCCGAGGCCGCGGGCGGCGGGGTCCATCTCGCCGCAATGCGGCCCGTGGTCGCCCGGGTCTTCGAGATCACCGGCGCCGGCGCCGTTTTCACCGTGCACCCCAGCCTCGACGACGCCCTCGCGGCGCTCCCCGGCGGCTGATCCCCGCCCCTGATCCTTCCCCCGTTTGCGCAGGTCGGCCCCGCTGTACGGGAGGGGGTCGGCCGGGTCACACTATTCCCCGGATCGGGCGGGTGTTCTCCCCGCCCTTCCGGGCAGGAGTCCAGGCACGCCGGACGACCGGGACGGGCCGGCGACCGGACCGGGAACCGGCCGGCAGGTTCAGAGCGACATGTCAGGGCGATATGTCGGTGCGGCTCAGGTGCGGCGGCACCCGGTGATACGGCGAGGAGGCGTGCACGTGAGTACGACCCATCCGTATCCGGCGGGTGAGCACGGCGGGGACGATTCGGCCGCCGAGGCCGATCCGCCCGACCGGGCCGACCGGGCCGGCCGGCCCGGCGAGCCCGCAGCGCCCGACGCGGTACGCCAGATCCGCCGGCTCCGGCTGATCGGCACCGCCGGTGTCGTCTCCCGCTCCCGCGAGTTCGCCCGGACCGCCCTCCACGACTGGGGCTGGCTGCCCGCCACCACCGCCGAGGCCCGGGCCGCCGCCGAGGACGCCCTGCTGGTCG
The DNA here is from genome assembly GCF_059510435.1 of Streptomyces sp. NTD107. NCBI lineage: Bacteria > Bacillati > Actinomycetota > Actinomycetes > Kitasatosporales > Streptomycetaceae > Streptomyces > Streptomyces sp. NTD107. Next base: position 143,963 of record NZ_JCAJZV010000010.1, read on the forward strand.
TCTCCGAGCTGGTCACCAACGCCTGCCTGCACGCCGGCGGCCCCGAGGAGCTGCGGCTCGGCTGCGGCCCCAAGGTGCTGCGCGTCGAGGTCAGCGACGGCAGCGGCGCACTGCCCGCCCCCGACCTCGCCCGCCGCGCCGGGCGCCCCGGCGGCCACGGCATGTTCATCGTGCAGCGGCTGTGCCTGGACTGGGGCGTGGTCCGCGACCCGGCCCGGGAGGACGGCACCACCTCCGGCAAGACGGTCTGGGCCGAGCTGGCGGCACCCACCACACCATGAGCCCCGGCGGGCCGCCCTGCCGCCGGGCCGCCGGCCACGCCCGCGGCGACGCGGCGACGCGGCCCGGGCCACGAAGATCCGAACGGGACGACCTGGCCCATCCCACGGGGACGAGCAGCCCCGGCCGTCTACCATCGGCGACATGACCCGAGTTTTGCTCGCCGAGGACGACGCATCCATTTCCGAGCCGCTGGCCCGCGCCCTGCGCCGCGAGGGGTACGAGGTGGAAGTGCGCGAGGACGGCCCCGGAGCGCTGCGCGCCGGGCTGCGCGGCGACGTCGATCTGGTCGTACTCGACCTCGGCCTGCCCGGCATGGACGGCCTGGAGGTGTGCCGCCGGCTGCGTACCGAGGGCCTTGGCCTGCCGGTGCTGGTGCTGACCGCCCGGGCCGACGAGGTGGACACCGTGGTCGGCCTGGACGCCGGCGCCGACGACTACGTCACCAAGCCGTTCCGGCTCGCCGAGCTGCTGGCCCGGGTCCGCGCGCTGCTGCGGCGCGGCACCACCGAGGCGGCCCCGGCCCCGGCGGTGCACGGCATCCGGATCGACGTGGAGTCGCACCGCGCCTGGATGGGTGAGGACGAGCTGCATCTGACCGCCAAGGAATTCGATCTGCTGCGGGTCCTGGTACGGGACGCCGGCCGGGTGGTCACCCGCGAGCAGCTCATGCGCGAGGTGTGGGACACCACCTGGTGGTCCTCCACCAAGACGCTCGACATGCACATCTCCTGGCTGCGCAAGAAGCTCGGCGACGACGCCGCGAACCCGCGCTACATCGCCACCGTGCGGGGCGTCGGCTTCCGTTTCGAGAAGAGCTGATCCCCGCCCCGTGCGCCGCCGTCTGATCAATTCCACCCTCGCCGTCGTCCTGGTCGTCATCGCCGTCTTCGGCGTCTCGCTGTTCTTCGTGGAGGCCCGTTCGATCGAGTCGACCGCGCGCGACCGGCTCCAGTCGGAGGCGGCCCGGCTGGTCGCCGTCGTGGAGAGCCGGATCGCGGCGGGTGAGCAGGTGACGGCCGCGAAGATGGCCTCCTTCGTGCCGGTGGACCGCCATGTCAGCATCGAGCAGCCCGGCAGCCCGCCCATCACCCTGGGCGTCCAGCCGGGGGAGAACGCGCTCATCGCCACCGAGAGCGGAGTCAACGGCGAGACCGTCTCCGTACAGCAGCCGCGCAGCGTCGTCGATGACGAGATCACCCGCATTCTGATGATCATCCTGGTGGTGTCGCTGCTGGCCGTCGCCGCCGCCGCGCTGCTCGCCGTGCGGCAGGCCGCCCGGGTCTCCGCCCCGCTGACCGACCTCGCCGAGACCGCCGAACGGCTGGGCTCCGGCGACCCGCGCCCCCGGCACCGCCGGTACGGGGTCGCCGAGCTGGACCGGGTGGCCGATGTGCTGGACGGCAGCGCCGAGCGGATCGCCCGGATGCTCACCGCCGAGCGCCGGCTGGCCGCCGACGCCTCGCACCAACTGCGTACGCCGCTGACCGCGCTGTCCATGCGGCTTGAGGAGATCATCGCCACCGCGGACGACCGGGACACCGTGCAGGAGGAGGCGGCGATCGCGCTCACCCAGGTGGAGCGGCTCACGGATGTGGTGCAGCGGCTGCTGACGAACTCGCGCGACGCCCGTTCCAGCTCGGCGGTCGGCTTCGACATCGACGAGGTGGTGCTCCAGCAGATCGAGGAGTGGAAGCCCGCCTACCGGGGCGCCGGGCGGGCCCTGGTGCACTCGGGCAAGGCCGGGCTGCGCGCGGTGGGCACCCCGGGGGCGGTGGCCCAGGTGCTGGCCACCTTGATCGAGAATTCCCTGATGCACGGCGCGGGCACGGTGGCGCTGCGCACCCGCACCACCGGCAACCAGGTGGTGGTCGAGGTGACGGACGAGGGCCGGGGGGTGCCGGTGGAGCTGGGCGCGCGGGTCTTCGAGCGGACGGTGTCGGGCCGTAACTCCACCGGGCTGGGTCTTGCGGTGGCCCGCGATCTGGCGGAGGCGGACGGCGGACGGCTGGAACTGCTCCAGCAGCGGCCTCCGGTCTTCGCGCTGTTTCTGAGCCGGGAGGCGGAGTCGGGGCAGGCGGGGCAGGCGGGGCAGACAGGTCAGGCGGGTCAGACAGGTCAGACGGCGTCGGCGGGGGAGTGAGCGCCGGGGGTACGCTCCGGCGCGCGCCGCTTGAAGACCCAGGTGCGGTAGGACCAGAAGCGGAACGCCGAGGCGATGCCGAGCCCGATCACGTTCTTGGCGAGGTTGTCCGCCAGCACCGAGGTGAAGCCCAGGCCGTAGTGGGAGACGGCGAGCGCGGCGTTCTCCAGCACCAGGCCGGCGCAGGAGAACAGCACGAACAGGCTGGCCTCGCGACGCTGCCGGCCCTTGTCGCGGTCACGGTACGTCCAGTGCCGGTTACCGAAGTAGTTGGCGGTGATGGCCGCGCAGGTCGCCAGCAGCCCGGCGGTCAGCGGCTCGATGCCCAGCGCCTGGCCGCACAGATTGAAGACCACGACGTTGACGAGGAATCCGAAGGCGCCGACCGTGCCGAATTTCGCCGCCTCGCGGGCGAGCGGGGGAGGCGGCGGGAGCCTGATGAGGCGCATCGGAGCCTTTCACGGTCACGGCGAAGTCGTACAGAACATCGCATAAGCCTGCGATCATGCTAACCAGCTCCTTCGGCGGGGCGCCTGGCGAAGAGCGCGGCGAAGATCGTTATCGGTGCCGACGCGGGCGGCGGGCCCGCCGGTTCCGGGCACCCGCCGACCCCCGGCACCCGGCCGATACCCTGGGCACCGTGACATTTCCGGTAGTCGGCATGGTGGGCGGCGGGCAGCTCGCCCGGATGACCCACGAGGCGGGGATCCCGCTCGGCGTCAATTTCAAGATCCTCAGCGACACCCCGCAGGACTCGGCGGCCAAGGTCGTGCGGGAGGTCGTCGTCGGCGACTACCGCGACCTGGACACCCTGCGGGCCTTCGCCCAGGGCTGCGATGTGATCACCTTCGATCACGAGCACGTCCCGACCGAACACCTGCGCGCACTGGAGGCGGACGGCATCCCCGTACGCCCCGGCCCCGACGCCCTGGTGCACGCCCAGGACAAGGGCGTGATGCGGGCCCGGCTCACCCAGCTCGGCATCCCCTGCCCCCGGCACCGCATCGTCGCCGACCCGGCGGATGTGGCCCGCTTCGCCGCCGAGGAGCCCGGCGCCGGCTTCCCCGTCGTCCTCAAGACGGTGCGCGGCGGCTACGACGGCAAGGGCGTGTGGGTGGTGGACTCCGCCGAGGACCCGGCCATCGCCGAGCCGTTCCGCGCCGGGGTGCCGGTGCTCGCCGAGGAGAAGGTCGACTACGTGCGCGAGCTGGCCGCCAACGTGGTCCGCTCCCCGCACGGCCAGGCCGTCGCGTACCCCGTCGTCGAGTCCATCCAGGTGCGCGGCGTGTGCGACACCGTCATCGCGCCGGCCCCCGGACTCCCCGACGGGCTGGGCCCGGCCGCCCAGCAGCTGGCCCTGCGGATCGCCGCCGAACTGGGCGTCACCGGCCATCTCGCCGTCGAACTCTTCGAGACGACCGACGGCCGGGTGCTGGTCAACGAGCTGGCGATGCGCCCGCACAACTCCGGGCACTGGACCCAGGACGGCGCCGTCACCTCCCAGTTCGCCAACCATCTGCGGGCCGTCCTCGACCTCCCGCTCGGCGACCCGCGCCCGCGCGCGCCCTGGACCGTGATGGTCAACGTCCTCGGCGGCAACTACCCCGACATGTACCCGGCGTATCTGCACTGCATGGCCCGCGACCCCGGGCTGAAGATCCATATGTACGGCAAGGACGTGAAGCCGGGCCGCAAGGTCGGCCATGTCACCACCTACGGCGACGAGCTGTCCGAGGTCCGCGAACGCGCCCGGCACGCCGCCGACTATCTGCGGGGAACGATCGACGAATGAGCACTATCCGCAACGCGCCGCCGCTGATCGGCCTGGTCATGGGGTCGGACTCCGACTGGCCGGTGATGCAGGCCGCCGCGCACGCGCTCGACGAGTTCGAGGTGCCGTACGAGGCGGACGTGGTCTCCGCGCACCGTATGCCGCGCGAGATGGTCGAGTACGGGGAGCGGGCCGCCGGCCGCGGGCTGAAGGCCATCATCGCGGGCGCGGGCGGCGCCGCCCATCTGCCGGGCATGCTGGCCTCCCTCACCCCGCTGCCGGTCATCGGCGTACCGGTGCCGTTCACGCACCTGGACGGCATGGACTCGCTGCTGTCCATCGTGCAGATGCCGGCCGGGGTACCGGTGGCCACCGTCTCGGTCGGCGGCGCCCGCAACGCCGGGCTGCTGGCGGTACGGATCCTCGCCGCGCACGACGAACGGCTGCGCGACCGGATGAGCGACTTCCAGCGGGTACTCAACGCCCAGGCCACCGAGAAGGGCCGCAAGCTGCGCGCCTCGCTCGGCCAGGGCCGGGGCTCCGACCAGGGCAAGGGGGCCGGCGCGTGAGCGACTTCCTGGCCCGGGCCCGGGTCCTGCTCGCCGAACACCCGGTGGTGGACGGCCACAACGATCTGCCGTGGGCGCTGCGCGAGCAGGTCCGCTACGACCTCGACCGGCGTGACATCGCCACCGACCAGAGCGCCCATCTGCACACCGATCTGCCCCGGCTGCGCTCCGGCGGCGTCGGCGCCCAGTTCTGGTCGGTGTACACCCGCTCCGACTACGCGGGGGACGCCGCCGTCAGCTCCACCCTGGAGCAGATCGACGTGGTGCGCCAGCTGCTGGCCCGTTACCCCGCCGAACTCGCCTGGGCCGGCACGGCGGACGAGATGGAGAAGGCGCGCGCCGAGGGCCGGATCGCCTCCCTGATGGGCGCCGAGGGCGGGCACTCCATCCACAACTCGCTGGCCACGCTGCGTGCCCTGTACGCGCTGGGCGTGCGCTACATGACGCTCACCCACAACGACACCATCGACTGGGCGGACTCGGCGACCGACGAGCCCCGGCACGGCGGCCTCAGCGCGTTCGGCGAGGAGGTGGTGCGGGAGATGAACCGGATCGGCATGCTGGTCGATCTGTCCCATGTGTCCGCCGATACGATGCGGGACGCGCTGCGCGTCACCGAGGCGCCGGTGATCTTCTCGCACTCCTCGGCGCGCGCCGTGTGCGACCACCCGCGCAACATCCCCGACGACGTACTGGCCGCGCTGCCGGCCAACGGCGGGGTGGCGATGGCGACCTTCGTACCGAAGTTCGTGCTGCCGGCGGCGGTGGAGTGGACGCGCCTGGCGGACGAGAACATGCGTGCGCACGGGCTGCACCACCTGGACACCACCGAGGCCGGGATGCGGGTCCAGCGGGCGTACGAGGCGGCCAACCCGCGCCCGGTGGCGACCCCGGCGACGGTGGCGGACCACCTGGACCACATGCGCGAGGTGGCCGGCGTCGATCACATCGGCGTCGGAGGCGACTTCGACGGCACGGCGTTCCTGCCCCAGGGGCTGGACTCGGTGGCCGGCTACCCGAATCTGGTCGCCGAACTGCTGCGGCGCGGCTGGTCGGACGCCGACCTGGCCAAGCTGACCTGGCAGAACGCGGTCCGCGTGGTGCGCGAAGCGGAGGCGGCGGCGGACGTCCTGAGCGCCCGGCGCGGCCCGTCGAACGCCACCATCGAGCAGCTGGACGGCTAAGCCAACCGATCATTTCGGACATTGCGAACATTGGGTGGGATAGCGCCGCTTGAGAAGGGGGCCGTGACCGACCTCACTTTCCGTCCCGGACGGGGCGTGCGCGGCTCGCGCCCGACCCCTCCGCATCTCCGGCAAGTGCGAATTTCGCCCCCGAAGTTGGCGGGCAAACGGGAATGATCGCCCAAAGGTGATCATTCCCGTTTCCCTTTTGTGATCAAGCGGCTGCCGCCCGCCGCCTGTTGTCCTGTCCGAATTAACGGGATTACGGTGCTTCCGCGTCGCACCCGCGGCGATCCGAGGCCGGACGCCCAATCCTGTCACCGGCCACGGAAACGCAGTCTTCCCCATGACAGGAGCGGGGGACCCACTTCCCGCCGGCCCGGCCCCCACCGGACCGGCTCGGGGTGAAGCCACCGCCGCGCGGCACCCGTCCGCACGGCAGTGGCCGGGCTACTTCTCCGGCCCGAACCCGACAGCTCACCTCGCAGGCGATGAGAGGAGCCCCCGTATGTCCGGACGCGGTCGTCACCGCGCCTCGCGCGCCCATCGCTTCACCCACCTCACCCGCGCCTCCGTGCTGCTGGCCGTCTCCGGCGCCGGCATCGCCGTGCCGCTGGCCACCGCCGGCGCCGCACACGCCGCCGACGCCCCGGCCGTCACCGCCACGTACACCGTCAAGGCGGGCGACACGCTCAGCAAGATCGCCCGCGATCTGGGCCTGGACGGCGGCTGGAAGGCCCTGTACGAGGACAACAAGGCCGCCATCGGCAGCGACGCCAGCCTGATCAAGCCCGGCCTGAAGCTGGAGCTGTCCTCGTACGGCGGCACCGCGACCGCGACCGGTGCCGGAGCCGCCGCCGACGACGCCGCGGCCACCCCCGCGCCCGCCCCGGCCACCGGCGGCTGGGTCTCCCCGATCGCCGACGGCGCCATCGCCACCGGCTACAAGGTGGCCGGCTCCATGTGGGCCAGCGGCTACCACACCGGCATCGACTTCCCCGCCGCCACCGGCACCCCGGCGCTGGCCGTGGGCGACGGCGTGGTGTACTCGGCCGGCGCCGGCGGCTCCTACGGCAACCAGGTCATCATCAAGCTCGCCGACGGCAACTACGCCCAGTACGCCCACCTGTCCTCGATCTCCGTGAGCGCCGGCCAGTCGGTGTCCGCCGGGGACCAGATCGGCGGCGTCGGCACCACCGGCAACAGCACCGGGCCGCACCTGCACTTCGAGATCAGGACCGGCCCCGACTACGGCTCGGACATCGACCCGCTGGCCTATCTGCGCGCCCAGGGCGTCACCCTGTAGCGCCGGTTCGTCCCGCCGTCCCCCCGAGGACGGCGGGACGAACACCGCGCCCTCAGCGGCTCAGCCGCTGGTACCTGCGCACCGCCAGCGGCGCGAACACCGCCACCAGTACCACCGGCCAGGCGATCGCCAGCGCCACCGCGTGCTCGGCCGGCCAGCCGCCGCCACCGCCACCCGCCGTCGCCGGGCCCGGGTTGCCGAACAGCTCCCGGATCGCCGACACCGTCGCCGACAGCGGATTCCACTGCGAGACCGTGCCCAGCCAGCCGGGCATCAGCTCCGGTGCCACGAACACGTTCGAGACGGCCGTCAGCGGGAAGGCCAGCGGGAAGACGATGGTGCCGACCGTGTCCGGGTTGGGCACCAGCAGCCCCAGAAAGATCCCGATCCACGTCATCGCCACCCGCAGCGCCAGCACCAGCGCCACCGCCAGCAGCGCGTACCCCAGGCCCCGGTGCCAGTTCCAGCCCACCAGCAGCCCGCAGACCACCAGCACCGCCATCTCCAGCAGCGCCCGGAACAGATCCGCGACACTGCGCCCGGTGAGCAGCGCCGAGCGGGCGATCGGCAGCGACCGCAGGCGGTCCACCACCCCGCGCTGCGCGTCGTGCGCGATCGCCGTGGCGGTGGCGCCCATCCCGTACAGCATGGTCATCGCGAACACCCCGGGCAGCAGGAACTCCCGGTACGCGCCGCCGTCCGGCACCTGCATGCCGCTGCCGAAGACGTAGCCGAAGACCAGCACGAACATGATCGGCAGCGCGAAGTAGAGCGCGATCTCCTCCGGCGCCCGCACCACATGGGCCATGTTGCGGCCGGTCAGCACCCAGCTGTCGGCCGCCGTCGTACGCAGCTTCCGCATCATGCCGCCACCTCCGCCTTCGCCGCCCCGTCGCCGGTGAGCCGGAGAAACGCCTCGTCGAGGGTGGGCCGCCGGGTGCCGATGTCCTCCACCGCCAGGCCGGCGTCGTGCAGGCCCCGTACCACCTCGGTCAGTGCCGCCACCCGGTCGGTGACCGGGGCGCCCACCCGCCGGGTGTCCGGGTCGGTGACGGCCGGCGCGCCCGCTATCCGCTCCAGCAGGCCGGCCACCGCGACCAGATCGGCGGCCCGCCGGGTGACGATCTCCACCCGGTCGCCGCCGATCCGGGCCTTGAGCTCGTCGGCGGTGCCCTCGGCGATCACCCGGCCCGCGTCGACGACCGAGATCCGGTCGGCCAGTTGATCGGCCTCCTCCAGGTACTGCGTGGTCAGCAGCACGGTGGTGCCGGCGGCGAGCAGACCGCGTACGGCGTCCCACACCTCGTTGCGGCTGCGCGGGTCGAGGCCGGTGGTGGGCTCGTCGAGGAAGAGCACCCGGGGGGTACGGATGATGCTGGCCGCCAGGTCGAGCCGGCGCCGCATGCCGCCCGAGTACGCGCCGGCGGACTTGCCGGCCGCGGCGGTGAGGCCGAACCGCTCCAGCAGCTCGTCGGCGCGCCGCCCGGCGGCCCGCTTGGACATCCGGTGCAGCCGCCCGAACAGCACCAGGTTCTGCCGGCCGCTGAGCGTCTCGTCGACGGCGGCGTACTGGCCGGTGAGCCCGATGACCTCGCGGACCCGGGCCGGCTCGCGCGCCACGTCCAGGCCGCAGACGGTGGCCCGGCCGGCGTCGTACCGCAGCAGGGTGGCGAGGGCCCGGACGGCGGTGGTCTTGCCGGCGCCGTTGGGGCCGAGCACGCCGTGCAGGGTGCCGGCCTCGACGGTGAGATCGAATCCGTTGAGGGCGAAGGTGTCGCCGTACCGCTTGCGCAGCCCCTGGGCCACGATGCCGTGCTGGTGCCGCTCTGTCATGGGTGGTGCCTTCCCGTCCCCGAAACCGTGTATGGCATACACTACTGTCTACAAGATACACAGTTCTAGGATGGCGTCAATCGCGAAGAGCAACGGGAGAAGGAGCTGGAGAAGGCATGGCACGGCGCGACCCCGAGCACACGGCCGACCTGCTGTGGCGGCGACAGCGGCCCGGCAGCAGGGGGCCGCGCGGCTCGCTGACGGTGGATCAGATCGTCACCGAGGCGGTGGCGCTCGCCGACGCCGAGGGGCTGGCCGGGGTGACGATGGGCAAGGTCGCCAAACGGCTGGGGGTCACCACCATGTCGCTGTACCGGTACATCCCCGGCAAGGACGATCTCCTCGACCTGATGTTCGAGGCGGCGACGGGGCTGCCGGACACCTCACAGTGGCCCACCCCATGGCGCCCGCGCGTGCGCGCCTTCTCGCACGGCCAGTACAAGGTGCTCCTGGCCCGCCCCTGGATGCTCGACGTGCCGATCGGCACCCCGCCCATGGGCCCCAACAACATCGCCTGGATGGAAGCCGGCCTCGCCGCCCTGGACGGCACCCCGCTCACCCCCGACGACCGGATGGGCGTGCTCAGCGTCATCTCCGGCTACGCCCTGACCGAGGCCCGGCAGGCCGAAGTGGTACGCCGCGCCGCCCCCGCCACCGGGCTCGACTACACCCAATGGGGCGCCGCCTACCACAAGGTGCTGGCCCGGGTGGTGGCGGAGGGCGACTACCCGGCGCTGAGCCGGATCGTGACGGCCGGCGTCTTCGCCGACGACACCACCACCGAGGAGGAGAACTTCGGCTACGGCCTCGACTTCATCCTCGACGGGGTCGAAGCCCTGATGGAGACCCGGCGGGCGCGGCGCTGAAAAAGCATGTCCGCACTCGGGGGTGAATGAAAAAAAACCATTCATGAGTCACCTGGATGTCATTGATGGTGGCCGAACAGGATGAAGGAGCTATGAACACCGAACCGCGTGCGGCTGTTCATCTCGCCCGCGCCGTGTGGCGCAAGCCCCGCAGAAGCCAGGTCAACGGGAACTGCGCCGAGGTCGCTGACGGCTTCCCCGGCGTCGTCCCCGTCCGGGACACCAAGAACCCCGGCCCCACCCTCCTCCTGTCGGCGCAGACCTGGACCAGGTTGTGGACCACCTCAAGCGCTGAGCGCCAGGGCACGCAGGGCTGCTATCGTCCGCCGTGTTCACTGCCTCAGCCGCGGGTTGATCCCCGGCGTAGCCAGATGGGTTGTCTTTCGTGGAGAGCGAAGTGAACCGGCTCCTGGTGGATCCAGAGCCCGTTCTGCGCCTGATCGTGACGGGTGGCGGGACAGGTGGTCACACCTACCCCGCTCTGACTACCGTTCGCGCGTTGCGGGCGAGACTCGCGGCTGATGGCAGAGCGCTGGATGTCCTGTGGGCCGGAACGGCTGACAGCCTGGAGGCCCGCGTCGCGGGCGGTGAGGGTATCCGGTTCGTCTCAGTGGCCACCGGCAAGATCCGCCGCTCAAGTAATCCGCTGAAGATGGTCTCCCCGGCCAATATGCGCGACATGGGCAGGGTGCCGCTCGGCATCGCGCAGGCCCGCAAGATCGTCTCGGACTTCCGGCCCGATGTCGTGCTTGCCACGGGCGGTTATGTCGCCGTTCCGGTAGGACTGGCGGCCCGGTTGTGCCGCCGCCCCCTGGTGGTCCATGAGCAGACGGTCCGGCTGGGCCTGGCCAACCGAACGCTGGCGCGCAGAGCGACACGCGTCGCCGTGTCCTCCGAATCGACCCTGCCACTGCTGCCCGAGCCGGCGCGTGCGAGTGCGGTGGTCACCGGGAACCCCGTGCGGCCCGAGGTACTTTCCGGGCGGGCGGACAAGGCACTCAAAGCGCCAGGCCTGGAAGGCTTCGACCCGCATCGCCCCACCGTTTACGTCACCGGCGGGGCCCAGGGATCGCAGCAGATCAACACCCTGGTGCGTGACACCCTGCCGTGGCTGCTGTCCCACGCCAACATCATTCACCAGTGCGGTCCAGCGAATCTCACCGACCTCCAGCAGCACACTGCGACATTGCCCGCCGATCTCGCCGCCCGCTACCTGCTGACCGGCTATGTCGGTGCCGAACTGCCTGACGTTCTCGCCCTGGCGGACGTGGTGATTTCCCGGAGCGGCGCGGGAACACTCGCTGAGCTGACCGCGCTGGGCAAGGCTGCCCTCTTCATCCCGCTGGCCACGTCGGCCGGTAATGAGCAGGCGCACAACGCCCGCCATCTCGCGGAGTCCGGTGCCGCCGTCGCCCTGCTCGGTGAGGCGACACCGAAGACCCTTCGCGAAGCTGTCGAACCCCTGATCGCCGACCCCGACCGGCGCGGGGAGATGGCTGCGCGGGCTCGTGCGCACGGTCGGCCGGACGCCGCTGACCGACTGGCGGATGTCGTGCTGGCTGCCGCCGCAGACGGCCGGTAGCGGGTCCTATCGCAGGTGTCGGGCCGCGCCGGACTCGATGACAGCCGCGCAGGCGGCGAACGCGTCGTCGGGGTGTCCGAACGGATCGGGGACGTCCAGGCCGTCAACGTACAGCGCCAGCTTGGGCGCGGTGCGGTCGTCGGCCAACTCCCGTAGCTCTGCCAGGATCGCGTGGTCCATAGCCAGGATGAGGTCAGCCCACTCCATCAGGCCGGCGTCCACCTGGACCCCGTGATGGCCGGTGAGGTCGTAGCCGAGCCGAGCCGCCGCGACGATCATGGCAGGATGCGCCGGCTTGCCGATCCACTTGTCGCGCGTGCCGGCCGAGCGGACCTCTACCGCGGCGCCACCACGCCGGGCGAGGACGGCAGCGGCGAAAGGAGACCGGCAGTAATTCCCCAGACACACCGTCAGGATCCGTCGGCGGGCGGCTTCCGGGCCCGGGCCCGGACACGGTGGATCCTTGCCGGCCATCAGGACACCTCTGCGGTCATGGGATCGCCCACGGAGGCCAGCGCTCGCCCCAGCGCCACCACGACATGGTGTGCGTCCTCGTCGTTCATGGCCGGGTGGAACGGCAGGCTCAGCATCTGTGTCCCGACCGCCTCGGTCACGGGCAGCCTCCGGTGCCACGGAGCGAAGGCGGGTTGGAGATGGTTCGGAGGGTAGTGCACCCCCACCCCGATGGCCTGGTCCCGCAGGAGCCGGTGAACCCGGTCCCGATGGGGCACACGCACCACACAGTTGAACGGCACCGAATGGTTCACGTCCACGTCCACCAGGGCGGCGCCGTCCAACTCCCGCAACCCGGCGGCGTATGCGCGCCACAGGCTCTTGCGCCTGGCCTCGACGACACAGAACCGCTCAAGCTGAACACTGCCGACCGCCGCGTGGACCGAGGAGAGGGTGCCCCGCAGGCCGAAACCGTCGATGCGGTAGGAGGTGGTGCGGATACGCTCCGCCTGTGACCGGGCGATGCCCAGAAGGCGCAGTTGCCGGGCGGCGTGCGCCTCCCGGGTGTCACGGGGAATGATGGCTCCCCCTTCGAGGCACGTCAGGTTCTTGATCGGGCCGAAGGAGAAGCACGTGGTCGCGGTTCCGGTCGCCCCGACTCGCTTCGTGCCGGCCCAGGAACCGAAAGCGTGCGCGGCGTCCTCGATGACGGCGATCCCGCGAGTGGTGAGAAGGTGCTGGATGTCGGTGAGGTCAACCGACCGGCCCCCGTACAAGACGGGCATGACCGCTCGTGTGGACGGCGTGATCGCGTCCATCACGCTCTGACTCTCGACGCATAGGGTCTCCGGGTTGACCTCGGCGAAACGCGGGGCGGCTCCGCACGCCACGATCACCTGGATGGTCGCGGCGAAGGTCTGTGACGGAACAACCACGTCATGTCCGGGGCCGGCCCCGGCGGCGAGGAGGGCGATGCGCAGCGCCATCGTCCCCGAGGAGACCGCCACGACGTCCGGCACGCCCAGGAAGCGAGTCAGCTGCTCTTCGAATCGCTCGGTCCGTTCGCCGTGCCCGTACTGTCCGGCCCGCATGGCCTCCGTGGCCGCGTCGAGTTCCGGCCCGTGCAAGAACGGGCGCGCGTTGTGGGCCACGTCCCTAGTGGTGCTCTGGGATGCCATTCTCCGTGAACCTCCGGTGAGCGGTCGAGGGGAGCGAGGAGCCTGGGGTGGGCCGGTCTCCGATGGCCAGGGTTTCGACGTACTTGGTCAGGTACACCCCGGGCCGGTAGCTGAGGGCGTTGTGGTCCACGGGCAGGCCGGCCAGTCCGTTGAGCGCCTGGCCCACCAGGTCCGCCGCGGACGCCTCGCTGAGGGGGAAGGCGCCAGCGATCCGGGCGTTCATCTCGATCATGACGACGCGTGGCCCTTCGCTTCCGCTGTCTCGGATGAAGCCCTGCGCGCAGCACAATCCGACGATCCCTACGGCGGCCAGTGTGGCTTTCACCACGGCGGTGACATCCTCGTCGTGAAATGTCGCTGCCACCATCGACAGGCCGTTTCTGACCAGCAGCCGATGCCGCAGGATCACCGAAGCCCGGCCGTCGCGGTCGACGAGGCAGTCCGCGGTGAACTCGGTTCCGGTGATCCGTTCCTGGACGATGGGCTCCGGCACCAGCTGACACAGGATGTGCGCCTGCTGCGGGGTGGAGCAGTGGAACACGTTCTTCGAGCCCTGCCCATGACGGGGTTTGACGATCAGTGGGCGCCGGTCGGGGACATCCCCGAGCTGGTGAGGCAAGAAGGTGGGCGGGGTCGGAATGCCGTGCTCGGTGAGCACCGCGTGAAAGATGGCCTTGTCCGCGCAGGCGCGGACCGCGCGCAATTGCGGCAGCCACGTCCGTACGCCGAGTGCTTCCAGGTCACCGCGCATCTCTACGAGCTGTGCGAGTTCGGTTTCCACGGTGGGTATCAGTGCGTCCGGGCGCAACTCACGGCACAGCGCCAGCAACCCGGCGGCATAGCGTGGATCGCCAGCCGGCGCGGTGATGCGTGCGGTCACCGGCAGGAGTAGTCCGGAGGCGAGCGGGTCCGCGTCCGTTCCGATGACGTCGCAGCCCAGCCGCATCAGGCTCCTGGCCAGGTCGAACCCGGGGGCGCCGCCCACTCCGGTCACCACGATGCGTTTCGGACGCTCCACCTGGTGGGTCGGCATCGGGGTCTCACGCTCCCGTCTTGGCCGCGAGACTGATCTCTGCCCGGATCGTGCCGGGGTTCCGCAGCAGCGGCGCCCACCGATCGGGGTTGGCCCGATACCAGCGAACTGTCTCGGCCAGGCCGTCCTGAAGCGTCCGGGTGGGCTCGTACCCGAGCCCGGCGATCTTCGTCCAGTCCATCGCGTAGCGGATGTCGTTGGCTCGCCGGTCAGCTGTGTACTCGACGCTGTCCCAGCCCGCTTCACACGCGTCCAGCAGGAGTGCGGTCAGCTCGTTGTTCGTCAGGTCCGTCCCGCCGCCGATGTTGTAGACCGCCCCGGGTTCACCGTGGCGCAGCACCAGTTCCAGGCCCCCGCAGTTGTCGTCGACGTGGAGCCAGTTGCGCACGTGCTCGCCTCGCCCGTGCACCTGCACCGGCTTTCCTTTGAGGAGATGGGTGATGAACCGGGGGATGATCTTCTCGGGGTGCTGGCACGGGCCGTAGTTGTTCGAGGAGCGGGTTACGCACACCGGGACCCCGTAGGTGCGGAAGTACGACAGCGCCACCATGTCACTGGCGGCTTTCGACGCCGCGTAGGGCACGGTCGCCCGCAATGGGTCACCTTCCCGCGCTGCCCCCGACACCAGCGGGCCGTACACCTCGTCGGTGGACACATGCACGAACTTCTCGATGCCGAACCGCCGGGCGGCGTCCAGGAGGGTGTGCGTCCCGAGCACGTTCGTGGCCAGGAAGGCACCGGCTTCGAAGAAGGAGCGGTCCACGTGCGATTCGGCTGCCAGGTGCACGATGGAAGTGTGCTGCTGGGTGAGGTGGTCCACCAGCTCGGCATCGAGGATGTTGCCCTCGACGAAGGCGAGGCGCGGGTTGAGCATCGCCTCACCCAGGTTCTCGATGTGTCCCGCGTATGTCAGTGCGTCGAGCACGGTCACCGACGCGACATCGTCCGCCCGCAGCAGGCGCTTGACGAAGTGCGATCCGATGAATCCCGCGCCACCGGTAACAAGGATCTTCTCCATGGTAGGAACCCGTCTCGGAGAGTGAGAGATGGCGTTGACCGAGCCGATGAGGCGGGCCCGGTACTCCAAGGACACCGCCACGGTTGGCCCATGGACAGGGCAATGGGCGGTGGACGAGGTGGGCACGGTGTGGCACACCGGGTGAGCGTGCCCGCACTGGCCGGTGTAACTACACCGGATGAGTCGGATCAGTGACTGCCGCAGGGCCGTTGGCCGGTGCTAACGTCCCATCAGGGCCGTCCCGCAGGGGAGGGAAGCCGTGGGGTACGAGTCGGAGCCGATTCCGCTGCGGCAGGAGCTGATCCTGCTCGGCTGGAGCTGCGAGCAGCTGATCGCCCGGGTGAACCAGCACCGGACCCGACGCGGCTCGCTGCCCCTGCACCGCAAAACGGCCTATCCGTGGATGCGTGGTGAGCGCCCCTCGGCAGAGGTGGCAGCCGACGTACTGGCGGTGCTCACCCACTACACCGGCCGACCGGTGACCGACGTGGACCTGGGCTGGAACCGATCTCGCCAGCGTCGCCGCTCCCGATCGCTCGACAATCCCTACGAAGCGACCGCAGCGGAACTGCTCCGCGAGACTCAGGGAGAGATACCCATGCACCGGCGCTCCTTCGTCCTGCTGTCCGGAGCCGTCGCCACCGCGCCCGCCCTGGACCTGCTCATGGCGGGAGCTCCCGCCATGAGCGCGGCCCAGGACGGCGACAGAGTCTCACCCCAGCTGACCGCGACGGTGGAACAAGCTGTACGGCAGGCCCGGGATCTGGACGACGCCGAGGGCAGTGCTTCCACTCTGCTGTGGGCCGGCGGGATCTGGCAGAATCTCGGCAAAATCATCACCGAGAGCAGCTACCGCGAGAGCGAAGGTGTGCGCCTGCACGCCGCGTACATCGAGATGTCGGAAACCTACGGGTGGATGCTGTTCGACGCCGGCCACCACCCACAGGCGCAGCGCGTGTATCAGACCGGCCTGCGGCTCGCCCGGGAAGCCACGGCCGCTCGGAGTGTCCACCATGCCACGGTCAACCTTCTGGCCTCCGCCGCTTACCAAGAGTCATGGCTCGGCCAGCACCAGGAAGCCTCGACACTCCTGGATGTTGCGGAGAACCGCGGAACCCAGTACCTGACCCCGCGCCTTCGTGCCGTGCTGGAGATGCGTCGTATCGCTCTGGCCGGTCAGATGGGCGACACCGAAGCCCTGCGTCGTTCCGATGGCCAGGCCCGGGCGCATCTGAGTGCCGCCCGCGACAGCGAAGAGCCCTGGTGGACCCTGTGGCTCAGCCCCTCGGCGATCAACGCTCAGACCGGCCGGGCTCTGCTCGCCGCGCATCACCCCGACCTTGCTGAGCCCTATCTCGCCGACCGCCGGGTCGATGACGACTCGGCCTATCCGCGAGACCGGATGCTCTTCGCCAGTGAGCTGGCCGACGCCCGTGTACAGACCGGTGACGTCGGCGGAGCCATCGCCGCCGCCCAGCAGGCGCTGACCCTCGCCGATGAGGTCGGTTCCCACCGCGTTCACCACCACCTGAGTCAGGTCACCACCACGCTGCGCCAACGCCACGGCGCCCACCCAGGTGTCAGGGCCCTGCTCACCGATCTGCCCCGCGCCACGTGACAGTCGTGGGCGCCGGGGCAGACCGGGAGGCCGAGGATCAGGCCCGGCCCGGCGGGCGGCCGGGCCGGGCCGCCGGGCACCCGCCCTACGGCAGGTTGCGCGCCATCACGATCCGCTGGATCTGGTTGGTGCCCTCATAGATCTGGGTGATCTTGGCGTCCCGCATCATCCGCTCCACCGGATAGTCCCGGGTGTAGCCGTAGCCACCGAGCAACTGCACCGCGTCCGTGGTGATGTCCATCGCCGCGTCCGAGGCGTAACACTTCGCCGCCGCCCCGAAGAACGTCAGATCACCGTCGCCGCGCTCCGAGCGGGCCGCCGCCGCGTACGTCAGCTGGCGGGCCGCCTCCAGCTTCATCGCCATGTCGGCCAGCATGAACTGCACGCCCTGGAAGTCCCCGACCGGCCGCCCGAACTGCTTGCGCTCCGCCACATATCCCTTGGCGTAGTCCAGCGCCCCCTGCGCGATGCCCAGCGCCTGCGCCGCGATGGTGATCCGGGTGTGGTCCAGGGTGCGCATCGCGGTCGCGAAGCCGGTGCCCTCCGCGCCGATCAGCCGGTCCGCCGGGATGCGTACGTTGTCCAGGTACACCTCGCGGGTCGGCGACCCCTTGATGCCCAGCTTCTTCTCCGGCGCCCCGAAGGACACCCCCGGGTCGCTCTTCTCCACGACGAACGCTGAGATCCCGCCCCGGGTCCGCTTGTCGGGGTCGGTGACCGCCATCACCGTGTAGTACTCGGAGACCCCGGCGTTGGTGATCCACCGCTTGACCCCGTTGAGGACGTACGCGTCCCCGTCCCGTACCGCCCGGGTCTTCATCCCGCCCGCGTCCGAGCCGGCGTCCGGCTCCGACAGCGCGTACGAGAACATCGCCTCGCCCCGCGCCAGCGGCGTCAGATAGCGCGCCTTGAGTTCCTCCGAGCCCGACAGCAGCACCGGCATCGACCCCAGCTTGTTGACCGCCGGGATGAGGGAGGAGGACGCGCACACCCGCGCCACCTCCTCGATCACGATGACCGTGGCCAGCGCGTCCGCGCCGCCGCCCCCGTAACTCTCGGGCACGTGCACCGCGTGCAGATCGCTGGCGACCAGGGCGTCCAGCGCCTCCTGCGGGAAGCGCCCCTGCTCGTCCACCTCCGCCGCGTACGGGGCGATCTTCGCCTCGGCGAGGGCGCGCACCGACTCCCGGAGCAGTTCGTGCTCCTCGGCCGGCCGGTAGAGATCGAAGTCCGCTGCTCCTGCCACCGCTCTCACTCCTGTGTGATGACGCGCCACGATGCTAATGACTGTTAAGTAACTTAACCCTAGATCCTGAACACCTCCCCCCGCCAGACGGGGACTATGCTCGCTTCATGCCCCCGCTCAAGATCACCGTCATCGGCACCGGCTATCTCGGCGCGACGCACGCCGCCGCCATGGCCGAACTGGGCTTCGAGGTGCTGGGCCTCGACATCGCCGAGGAGAAGATCGACCTCCTCAGAGCGGGCAAGGCCCCCATGTACGAGCCCGGTCTGGATGACCTGCTGCGCCGTCATGTGGCCGGTATCGAGGGCTCGACGGGGCGGCTGCGCTTCACCACCTCCTACCCGGAGGCCGGCGAGTTCGGCGACATCCACTTCATCTGCGTGACCACCCCGCAGAAGGCCGGCGAGTACGCCTGCGACATGAGCTACGTGGACGCCGCCGTCACCTCCCTCGCCCCCCACCTGGCGCGGCCCGCGCTGGTGGTCGGCAAGTCCACCGTCCCGGTCGGTTCCGCCGCCCGGCTCGGCGCCCTCCTCACCGAACTCGCCCCGGCCGGCGAGGACATCGAACTCGCCTGGAACCCCGAGTTCCTGCGCGAGGGCTACGCCGTCCAGGACACCCTGCGCCCCGACCGCATCGTGGCCGGCGTCAGCAGCGAGCGCGCCGAGACGCTGCTGCGCCAGGTGTACGCGACGCCCATTGCCGAGGGCTCGCCGTTCCTGGCCACCGACCTGCCCACCGCCGAACTGGTCAAGAACGCCGCCAACTCCTTCCTCTCCACCAAGATCTCCTTCATCAACGCGATGGCCGAGATCTGCGAGGCGGCCGGCGGCGACGTGGTCCGGCTGGCCGAGGCCCTGGGGTACGACGAACGCATCGGCCCCAAGTTCCTGCGGGCCGGCATCGGCTTCGGCGGCGGCTGCCTCCCCAAGGACATCCGCGCCTTCATGGCCCGGGCCGGCGAACTCGGCGTCGACCAGGCCCTCACCTTCCTGCGCGAGGTCGACTCCATCAACATGCGGCGCCGCGCCCACATGATCGAGCTGACCCGCGAGGCGCTCGGCGGCTCGGTGCTGGGCCGCCGGATCGCCATCCTCGGCGCCACCTTCAAGCCGGACTCCGACGACGTACGGGACTCCCCGGCGCTCAATGTGGCCGGCCAGCTGCACCTCCAGGGCGCCCAGGTCACTGTGTACGACCCCAAGGGCACCGAGAACGCCCGCGCCGTCTTCCCCACCCTGCGCTACGAGACCACCGCGCTGGCGGCGGCCCGGGGCGCGGACGCCGTACTGCATCTCACCGAGTGGCGGGAGTTCGGCGAACTCGACCCGGCCGCGCTCGGCGAGGTGGTCACCGAGCGCCGCATCCTGGACGGCCGCAACACCCTGGACCCGGCGGTGTGGCGCAAGGCCGGCTGGACCTATCGCGCGATGGGCCGCCCCACCGCGTAACGCCTTCCCGGCGGGTGGACCCCGGGGTCCACCCGCCGCGGGACGGCCCGGCCGTCACTTCGTCACGCCGACGGTGACCTTCTCGTCGTTGATGATCTGGCTCATCAGGGCGTTGGTCTGCTCCATGTCCCACAGCACCGCCGAGCCCTTGTCGGTGGCGTAGCCGGGGTTCGCGACCGGGATGTTCATCTGCTCGGCGCCGCGCATCGCCAGGAACATCTGGCCCAGGCCCCACAGGCTCATGTCCTTGTCGACGATCAGCGCGTCCGTGGTGGCGCTCAGGGTCGGGTAGAGCTTGAACGGGTTCAGCACGGTGGCCGGCGAGCCCGTCTGGCTGGCCAGCGCGCCCAGGAACTTCTGCTGGTTCTTGGTACGGCCCAGGTCGCCCTCGGCCTCCTGGTAGCGCTGCCGGTTGAACGCGAGGGATTCGGCGCCGTTCAGCGTCTGGCAGCCGGCCTCGAAGTCGGCGCCGCTGTTCTTGTCCTTGATGGGCTTGTCGAAGCACATCTCGACCCCGCCCAGCGCGTCCACCACATTGGCGAAGCCGCCGAAGCCGATTTCCACGTAGTGGTCGATGTGCACCCCGGTGTTGTACTCCACCGTCCGCACCAGCAGCTCGGGGCCCTCGATGGCGAAGGCGGCGTTCAGCTTCTGCTGCTGGGCCGGGATGCGGTTGCCGGAGACCGAGCCGGTGAACTCGGGGATCGTCACCCACGAGTCGCGCGGCAGGCTGATCATCGTGTCGCCGTTGGCGCCACGGTGCAGCAGGATCATGGTGTCGGTGCGCTTGCCCTCGACCGAGCCGGTGGACAGATCGTGCTTCTGCTCCTCGCTCAGCCCCTCCCGGCTGTCCGAGCCGACGATCAGATAGTTGGTGCCCTTGCCGCTGTCCGGCCGGTCCTCCACCGAGGCCAGATCCACCTCGCGGTTCAGCTTGCCGTTCGCCCAGAAGTACGTGCCGGTCGCGATCACCACCAGCGCCAGCACCAGCGCGAGCACCGAATAACCTATCCGCCGCCCCCACCGCTTGGGCCGGGCCGGCCCGCCCTGCCCGGGCGGCGGCGGCCCC
Organism: Streptomyces sp. NTD107; assembly: GCF_059510435.1. Classification (NCBI taxonomy): domain Bacteria; kingdom Bacillati; phylum Actinomycetota; class Actinomycetes; order Kitasatosporales; family Streptomycetaceae; genus Streptomyces; species Streptomyces sp. NTD107. The sequence goes on from NZ_JCAJZV010000010.1 coordinate 164,562, forward strand.
GGCCGCCGCGGCCCCGCCGGGCCGTGGCCGCTGCCCCGGTAGACCTGGCCCTCGTTGTACCCGCCGTCGTACGCGTCGTGCCCGCCGCCTCGGGGCTGCGGCGGCCCCTGGGGCGCACCGGCCGCCCCCGGGCGGCGCACATGCGGCATCACCCGGGCCCCTTCGGGTCCGGCGCCGCCGCCGCTGCCTCTCCCGTAGCGGTCGCCACCCGGCTGCTCGTCGTCCGTCCATCCCTGGGGCCAGTCGTTCATAACACAGCAGTCTCCCCCGAGCCGGTACCGGCTGGGGAGTGGCCCCGGTCACTTGTGGCAGAGCTGATGCACAAGGATCTGCCGTCTTACGCTGGTCTTATGACAGACTCCGTCATTTCCCACCCGGAGAACGATCTTCCCGGCAAGCCCACCGCGGCCTCGCGTACCACGCTGTCGCACATCATGACCCAGAACGACACCAACCTGATGGGTACGGTGCACGGCGGGGTCATCATGAAGCTCGTCGACGACGCGGCCGGGGCCGTCGCGGGGCGGCACTCCGGGGGGCCCGCCGTCACCGCCTCCATGGATGAGATGGTCTTTCTGGAGCCGGTCAAAGTCGGCGACTTGGTGCATGTACACGCCCAGTGCAACTGGACCGGGCGGTCCTCCATGGAGATCGGCGTCAAGGTGATGGCCGAGCGCTGGAACGAGTCCACCCCCGCCACCCGGGTCGGCACCGCCTACCTCGTCTTCGCCGCCGTCGACGACAACGGCAAGCCGCGTCCGGTGCCCCCGATCCTGCCGGAGAACGACGAGGACCGCCGCCGGCACCAGGAGGCGCGGATCCGCCGCAGCCACCGGCTGGCCAGGCGGCGCGCCATCAAGGAGTCGCGGGGTACGTAGCGGGGCCGGTGACGTTTGCCACCCCCCCACCCGCACCCGCCTCAGAGCCGGGCGATCCGCGCGTGCCGCTGGCGCGGCGCGCGCCGGGGCGGAGCGATCCCCGACAGCAGGATCAGCCGGGCCGCCCGGTGCCGCTGCCCGGCGTAGGGCTCCAGCAGCTCCAGCATCCGCGCGTCGTCCGCGCCCCGTTCACCGGTGAGCGCGTAGCCGATCATCCCGGGCAGATGCAGATCCCCGACCGTCACCGCGTCCGGGGCGCCGTTGCTGCGCTGAAGCGTCTCGGCCGCCGTCCACGGCCCGATGCCGGGCACCGCGCACAACCGCGCGACGGCGGCCGGCAGGTCCATCGCCGCCGCCTCCTCCATCCGGCGCGCCACCCGCGCCGCCCGGACGATCGCCGCCGACCGTTTGCCGTCCACCCCGGCCCGGTGCCACTCCCACGACGGCACCCGGGTGAGCGCGTACGGGCCCGGCGGTACGTACAGCTCCGGCGCGCCGCCCGGCGCCGGCTCCCCGAACCGGCGCACCAGCAGCCGCCACGAGCGGTGCGCGTCCTCGGTGGTCACCCGCTGCTCCAGGACGCACGGCACCAGCGCCTCCATCACCTGGCCGGTGCGGATCAGCCGCAGGCCCTGGTTGCGGCGCCAGGATTCGGCGACCACCCGGTGCCGGGGGGTGAAGCGGGACGGATCGTCCTCGGCGCCGAGCAGGGCGGGCAGCCGCTCCAGTGCCCAGCCGGCGCCCGGGCCCCAGCCGGTGGCGCGTACGGTGCCGGCCGCCGGCTCCTGTCGCAGCCGCAGGGTGGCCGGCCCGTCCGGGGTGCGGGTGGCCCGCCACAGCGAGCCGTCCGGGTCGGCGCGGAACGCCGGGTCGTACGGCCCGCGCCGCAGCACGGTCAGGCTGCGGCGCAGGTCGTACGGCTGGGACCCGGGCGGGGTCCAGTGCTGTTCGAGGGGGCGTTCGGTCATGACCGGGCCAGGCTAGCCGGTGCCGGGCCGCCGGTGCCGGGCCGCGGGTGCGGGGCAGCCGGGCCACCGGGCTGCCGGGCCGCCCCGGCGGGTCAGCGGCCCTGGAGCCTGGCCGCGGCCGTGCGGACGGCGGGCAGCTGGGCGTACAGCTTCTCGCCCGGGCACTCGGTGGCGAAGCCGTCGCGGTGCCCGGAGACGTTGTCCATCTTCACCGTGACGCCCTTCGCGTACAGTCCGCCGCCCATGGAGGTGCGGTTGCGGGCGCTCTTGGGGTTCAGGTTGTACAGGCCGAGCTTCCAGGCCGTCAGCTGGGAGATCGCGTCCACGGCCTCCTTGGCCGGGGCGGTGCCGCTGTAGGTGCCGAGCAGGGCGACGCCCATGCTGTTGTGGTTGAAGCCGGCGGTGTGCGCGCCCTGTACCGGCTTGTCCACGCCGCCGGCCCGGCCCTCGTAGATGGTGCCGCACTTGTCGACGAAGAAGTTGTAGCCCACGTCGCGCCAGCCCTGGGACACCACGTGGTAGCGGTAGATGCCCCGGATGATGGACGGCGCCTCGCCGCAGGAGTAGCTGTTGGAGCCGGCGGTGTGGTGCACGAAGACCGTCTTCACCGTGTCGGTGTAGGCGAAAGCGCTTTCGCGCAGGCTCTCGTCGGCGCCCCAGCCGGCCCGGGTGGTGATGGCGGGGCGCGGGCCGGGGTACGTGGCGGGGGCGGCCTGGGTGCCGATGCCGATGCCGGTGCCGGTGGGGTCGGTGGCGCCCTCCGTGGCGGCCGGCGAGCTGCCGCCGATCCGCGCCGCCTCGAACGCGGGCCCGGTGTCCGGGTCGATGAGCTCCAGGCTCAGCCCCTCGGGCAGCCCCGTCACCGCCGCCCGCCCGGCCTCCGGCCACACCCGTACCTGGACGCCGTCCGAGGCGCCCACCCACAGCGGCGCGGTGCCGCCGCGCAGTTCGCCGCCGGCCGCCTCCGCCGTGCCGGGGTCGGGGGCGTGCTCGGTGTGGGTGTCCAGCCGCTGCCACCCGGACCAGTCGCCGGTCTCCAGGGCCCGGGTCCGTACCTCGACCTGCCCGTGCAGTTCCGCCGGCGCGTCGCTCCAGACGACCCCGAGGAGCGAGAACGGTTCGGTCTCCCGGGCCGGCAGCCCCAGCTCCGCGCCCCCGCCGCCTGCGGCGTCGGCCGACCGGGCGACGGGGGCGAGCGGTTCGAGCGGCAGCGACTGAACCCCGGTGCCGTCGTCGTCCGCCGGGACGGCGGCCGTACGGGGGAGGGGCGCGGCGATGGCCCCCCCGGTGCCCAGCGGCAGGACGAGCGGGACGGCGAGTGCGGCAGCGCAGGTGACACCGATGGTGGAAGCAATGAATGCACGCATGACAATGATCATGGACATAGTGGTTGAAAACTGCCATTTGTAATCTGACGCTCCGTAAGCAAGAAGCCGCGCCGCGCCCCGCCCCGGCCCCGCCGGGCCACAACCCGCCCGGCGTACTGTGGCGGTGATGAACTCTTCCGAACACACCCCCGCCGACCTGCTGCGTTCCGCTCTGGCCGCCGACCCCGGCCGCCCCCTGGTGACGTACTACGACGACACCACCGGGGAGCGGGTGGAACTCTCCGCCGCCACCCTCGCCAATTGGGTGGCGAAGACCGGCAATCTCCTCCAGGACGAACTCGGCGCCGAACGCGGCACCCGGCTCGCCCTGCTGCTGCCCGCCCACTGGCAGAGCGTCGTCTGGCTGCTCGCCTGCGCCGCCACCGGCGTGGTCGTGGAGATCGGCGGCGACCCGGCGGACGCCGAGGTCGTGGTCACCGGCCCCGACCACCTGGAGACGGCGCGCGCCTGTCCTGGGGAGCGCATCGCGCTGAGCCTGCGCCCCCTGGGTGCGCGGTTCCCCCAGCAACCGCCGGCCGGCTTCACCGACTACGCGGTCGCCGTCCCCGGGCAGGGCGACGCCTTCACCGCCTACGATCCGCCGGAACCCGGCGACCTCGCCCTGGTGGTCGGCGGGGCGGAGTTCAGCGGCGCCACGCTGCTCGACCGGGCCCGCGCCGACGCCACCGAGCGGGGCCTGGGCCCGGGCGACCGGCAGTTGTCGCTGCTCGGGTACGACACCTGGGCCGGCCTGTCCGCCGGGCTCTTCGCGCCGCTCGCCGCCGGGGCGTCGATCGTCCTGTGCCCCAACGCGACGGACGGCCCCGGCCGCCTCGACGAGGCCGCGCTGACCGCCCGCCGGACGAGCGAGGGCGTCACCCACTTCGCCGCCTGACGGTGGCCGCCCGGGCGGCGGGCCCGCAGGATCGGCAGCATGAGGTTGCCCCGACAGGCCACGCGCCACCGGCCGTACGAGGAAAGCTCCACCGCCGCCGCCCCCGGTCCCCACTCGTCCGCCGCCCGCTGGGCGCGCCGGCTCGCGGTCACGGTGGCGGCCGTCGTCCTGGTGGTGGCCGGCACCGGTTATGCCCTTCAGCACGGCTTGATCTACGCGTCCTGGCCGCCGATGAAGGCGCCGAAATCGGGAAGTATCTGAATAAGAGCGCCTGCTGCCCCGGGTGGAATACGTCACCGCCGTGTCCGCCCCCGGAACCGGGCGGCTAGTGTGTGCCGTCTGACTTCTCAGTCGGCACACGGAGGGCGCACGGTTACGTGGACGCGCAGGGACGTGGGGGAGCGGGCGACATCGATCCCGCAGACCAGTGGGTGTTGAACCCGGACACCGGTAATTACGAACTCAAGCTGCCCGGTGACACCACCGGGCGGGCGGGAAGACCGCGCTCCGGGGCGCGCTCCCCGGCTCCCGGCGACACTCCTACCCCGCGTAACGCTCCGCCACACCAGCGTCGCGCCCCGTCTTCTCCGCGCGAGGGCACGAGCCGGGGTACGGGCAGCGGTACGGCCACGGGTGCCGGCGCCGCGGGTACGGGCGCGGGCGCGGGTACGGGCACGGGGGAGCGGGCCGTACCCGCCCAGCGCGGAGGCGCCGGCGGCGGTGGCCGCCGCAGAGAAGCCGCCGCCACGGCCGCCGAGGCCGGCAGCCGCGCGGATCGCCGCAAGGCGCAGGCGAAGAAGAAGGGCAAGGGCAAGAAAGCCCTGATGTGGATAGGCGGCGGGCTGGCCCTGCTGCTGGTCGTCGGCTGCGCCACCGCCCTCTACGCGTACAACCGCCTCAACAACAACATCGACAAGGTCGAGGTGCCGGGCGCGAACAACCCGTTCCAGAAGGACGAGCCGGTCAACGTCCTGTTCATCGGCACCGACAAGCGCACCGGGGCCGGCAATGAGGACTACGGCAACTCGGGGGACGAGGGCCGCGCCGACACCGTCATACTTCTGCACTTCTCCAAGGACCGCACCCACGCCACCGGGCTGAGCATCCCCCGGGACCTGATCACCGACATCCCGGACTGCGAGGTCAAGCGGGACGGCGAGACGGTGACCATCCCCGGCACCGCGAACACCCGCTTCAACTACAGCCTCGGCGTGGACGGCCGCGACCCGGGCTGTGTGTGGCGCACGGTGGAGCAGATCACCGGCGTCGAGATCAACCACTTCATGATGGCCGACTTCAACGCCGTGAAGGATCTGTCCACGGCGGTCGGCGGCGTCGAGGTCTGCCTCGCCAAGGACATCAGCGACAACAAGTCCCACTTCCACATGGAGGCCGGCACCCACCGCCTCCAGGGCGAGGACGCGCTCGCCTTCGTCCGTACCCGGTACGGCGTGGGCCAGAGCAGCGACCTGAGCCGGATCAAGCTCCAGCAGCAGTTCCTGGGCTCGCTCGCCCGCGAGATGGTGGGCACTCTCAAGGAGCCCACCAAACTGTGGGGCCTGGCCGACACCGCCACCAAGGCGCTGACCGTGGACACCGGCATCGGCAGCATCGACAAGCTGAACGACATCGCGCAGGAGCTGGGCAAGGTCCCGGTCAAGGACATCTCCTTCGTGACCCTCCCGGTGCTGGACAACCCGGACGAGCCGGAGGACGCCAAGGCCACGGTCGTCCTGAACGAGAACAAGGCGCTGCCGCTGTTCCGGATGCTCCAGGAAGACCTGTCGCTGACCGACGCCGGGGACGGCGACGACGGGAAGAACGGCGACACCGAGGACACCAAGGTCGAGCCCGCCCCGGCCGCCGAGGTCCGGGTCGACGTCTACAACGGCGGCAACGTCATCGGCGCCGCCCAGGACACCGTCAACTGGCTCCAGAACACCCACGGTGTCCTGCTGTCCACCAACGCCTCCAACGCCGACTCGCAGGAGACCACCACCCTGGAGTACGGCCCGGACCAGGCCGGCCAGGCCGCGACCCTCGCCGAGCTGATGGGCCTGCCGAAGAAGGCGCTCAAGGAGGGCACGGCGGACGCCGGGAGCACCCCGATGGTCCTCACCCTCGGCGACGACTTCCGCGGCGTGGGCATCCCGATCGAGGTCAAGGCCGAGAAGCCGGCCGACGTCGAAACCATCACCGCTGACGACAAGAGCATCTGTGCCTCCTAAAACGGATTCAGCCCAACCATCGGAAGAGGACGGCGGCGGACCGGCTGCGGAGAACGCGGAGCAGGGGGAGGAACCCGGGGAGATACCCGGGCCCTCCCGCCCGCCGCGCCGCCGCTGGGCGCGCGTGCTGCGCTGGACGGCCGGCGGCCTGGCCGTCGCCATCCTGGGCACCGCGGGCGCCGGCTACCTCTACATCCGGCACCTCAACAGCAACCTCACCAAGGAGGAGCTGAACCTGGGCAGCAAGCCCCCGCTGCCCAGGGCCACCCCCAACGCCGAGGGCCAGACCCCCATCAACATCCTGCTGCTGGGCTCCGACAGCCGCGGCTCGGAGGACAACCTGCGGCTGGGCGGCTCCCCCGAGAACGCCGGTCGGCCCGGCCTGGCCGACACCCAGATGCTCATCCATGTGTCCGCCGACCGCAGCCACATCTCGGCCCTCAGCATCCCGCGCGACACCCGGGTCATCATCCCCGAGTGCACCGACCCGAAGAGCGGCACGGTCTATCCGGAGACGGAGCGGACCATCAACACCTCCATCCAGCACGGCGGCCCCGGCTGCACGGTGGCCGCCTGGGAGGAGCTGACCGGCATCCCGATCGACCACTTCATGATGGTCGAGTTCGCCGGGGCGGTGTCCCTGGCGGACGCGGTGGGCGGCGTACCGGTGTGTGTGTCGGACAACGTGTACGACAAGGACTCGGGCCTGCGCCTTGAGGCCGGCACGACCGAGGTCACCGGGGAGCAGGCGCTCCAGTGGCTGCGTACCCGGCACGGTTTCCTGGACGGCAGCGACATCGGCCGCACCAAGGCGCAGCAGATGTACTTCACGGCCATGGCGGCCGAGTTGCAGCGGGGTACGAAGCTGACCGACCCGGTGCAGCTGATGGAGCTGGCCGAGGCGGCCACCGACGTGCTGACCGTGGACCCGGGGCTCGGCAGCGTCAGCAAGCTGTACGACCTGGGGGAGGACGTCCGGGAGGTGCCGAGCGACGCGATGACGATGGTCACCATGCCGTGGCTGCCCGATCCGCGGCGGCCCGACGCCCATGTCATCCCGGACACCGAGCGCGCGGAGCGGATCTTCGCCGCGATCCGCAACGATGTGGCGCTGGATGACCCGGAGGGTCTGCGGGCGGCGCAGGAGGCGGAGGCGGCGGCCGAGGCGGAACGGGCGGCGGCCGAGGGCCAGGACCCGGCGCCGGCCGAGGAGATCGTGGTGGCGGTGCGCGGGGGCACCTCCCGGCCGGAGGCTGGGGGAGGCACCGGCTCGGCGGCGATCGACCCGGCCGGCGGGCGGGCCTCGGAGATCGCGGGGGCGCTGAACGGGGCGGGCTTCACCCAGGCGTACGCGGACGCCACCTGGGTCAGCCAGGAGGTGACCACCCTCGGTTACCCGGCCGGCGATCCGCAGCAGCTGGCGGACGCGCGATCGGTGGCGGAGGCGCTCGGCCTGCCGGCGAGCGCGCTGCGCGAGACGCCGGGCACGACGGTGCCGGTCCTGACGATCGGGGCGGACTGGCCGGCGGGAACGCGGTACGAGACCCCACAACCGGAGGAGGAAGGGGAAGTGGAGGGGGGAGGGGAAGCGGACTCCGAAGGGAAGCCCCCCGTACCGGAGGACGACGCCCCCGAGGACATCCTGCGGGAGAACGAGGCGGTGACCGGCAAGGACGAGGACGCCTGCATGCCGGTCAACCCGGTTCACATCTGGTGAGTGCTTGCCTGCCGCTCGACGCTGCTGGCCCGTACCCGGCGGGCCAGCTTGCGCGGGCTGGTGAGGAAGCCCCAGCCCCACGACATGTGCATGGTGGCCAGCGCGACCGGGATCCGTACCCGTACCCCGGCTGAGGTGCCCTTGCCGGCCGGCAGCGAGCCCAGGGTGATGGCCGCCAGATAACCGGCCGGGACGATGAGGCCCCAGGGGGTGAGCACGGCGCCGACGACGAGCCCGGCCGCGATGGCGGCGAGCGCGGTGGGCGGGGCGAGATAGCGCGGGTTGATGGACCCGGCGTGGTAGCGGGCCACCACGTGCCGCCAGCGCCCGTAGTGCAGATACTGCTTGGCGAGCGCCCGTACGGTGGGCCGGGGCCGGTAGGAGACCAGCAGCTCGGGGGAGAACCAGATCAGCCCGCCGGCCTGCCGGATGCGGAAGTTGAGCTCCCAGTCCTGGGCGCGGATGAACTCCTCGTTGTAGCCGCCCTGGGCGGCGAGCACCTCGCGGCGGAAGACGCCGAGGTAGACGGTCTCGGCCTCGCCGGCCGCTCCGCCGGTGTGGAAGACGGCGTTGCCGACGCCGATCTTCGAGGTCATGGCGCAGGCGACGGCCCGCTCCCAGTTGTTCTCGCCCTCGGCGTGCATGATGCCGCCGACGTTGGCGGCGCCGGTCTCCTCCAGGAGGCGGACGGCGGTGGCGATGTAGTCGGGGGAGAGCATCCCGTGTCCGTCGACCCGTACGACGACCGGATGCCGGGAGGCGCTGATCGCGGCGTTGAGCCCGGCGGGTGTCCGCCCGGTCGGATTGCTCACGGTGCGCACCCGGGCATCCTCGCGGGTCAGCTCGGCGGCGATCCGATCGGTGTCGTCGCTGGAGGGCCCGAGCGCGATGACGACCTCAAGCTCGCCGGCGTAGTCCTGGGCCAGGATGTGCTGGACGGAGTTGCGCAGATGCCGTTCCTCGTTGAGCACCGGCATGATGACGGACACGGCGGGGGGCGGGGTGCTGGTCACCCGGCTCACGTTACCGCGAACGGGGGACACGCCAGCGCGCCGCCCCAGTATGTAGATCATCTGTAAATACCTTTGGCTGCCATGTCTGTGAGGTTCCGGATCGCCGCCACCCTGGCCGCCCTGCTGCTGGCCACCAGCGGGGTCGGTCACGCCATGGTCAGCAAGGTGGAGAACGGCGTCGAACGCGTCGACCCCTTCGCCGGCCTCCGCGACCAGGACCGCCCCCCGGACGGCGACCCCGGGCTGAACCTCCTGGTCATCGGCACCGACACCCGCGACGGCCTGACCGAGGACGAACGCCGCACCTACCACCTGGGCGGCGACGGCTGCAACTGCGCGGACAGCATCATGCTGATCCACCTCTCCGCCGCAGGCGACCGCGCCGCCATCGTCAGCCTCCCCCGCGACACCCTCACCACCCTCCCCGGCCAGCCGCCGCAGCCCGCCAAACTCAACGCCGCCCTCTCCCACGGCGGCCCCGAACTGATGGTGAGCACCGTCGAACGCCTCACCCGCCTGCGCATCGACCACTACCTCGAAGTGAATTTCGTCAGCTTCATGCGCGCGGTCGACGCCGTCGGCGGCGTCGAGGTCTGCACCCCCCGGCCCCTGAAGGACGAGAAATCCGGCCTGGACCTCCCCGCCGGCACCTCCACCCTCAACGGCGGCGAGGCCCTCCAGTACGCCCGCGCCCGCTACGTCGACCCGACGGCCGACTTCGGCCGCATGCAACGCCAGCAACGCCTCCTGACCGCCCTGGCCACCAAGGCCCTGGCCACCCCCGCCCGCATCCCGGCGACCGCCGAGGCCCTGCTGTCCTCGGTCCGCGCGGACCGGGCCTTCGGCGCCGAACAGCTGCTCCAGCTGGCCGAGATCCTGACCCGCCTCACCACCACGAAGATCAGCTACGCCGCCGTCCCGGTGTCCGACCGCGACCACCCCCACCCCGACCTGGGCTCCACGGTCCTGTGGAACGAGGAGAAGGCGGCAACCCTCTTCCACACCCTGAAAGAAGACCAACCCCTCCCCCGCAAGAAACCCCGGCCCCCACAGCCCGACGCCCCGGACCACGACTCCCTGTGCGACTGAGCCGCCCGCTCAGCGCGACATGGTCCACCAGGGCCTTGAGACAGTCCCGCTCGGTCACGTCGGAGTCGCGGAACACCAGGACCCGTTCCCTGGGCTGACGCCCACGCCCCGACCTGCGCAGGTCCGACTCGAACCGGGGCCCCCGCGCCGAGCTACCGCCCGGTTTCCTCGCCATCCGCCCTCCCCCTGGCGGCCACCGCCGCCTCGAACCGCTCATCGCTGAGGAACGGCACCGCGCCATAGCTGCCACCGAGGTAGCGCCGCTCGCGGTTCTCGTCCTGGCGCGGCTTGAAATCGGACAGGGGGAAGAGGGCGGTCTCCCCGTACTCGTTCTTCCCGACGAACCAGACCTGATCCCGCTTGAGGATCTCCTCCCCACCGCTGCGGCCCAGCAGGCTGACGTCGTGCGTGGTGAGGATGAGCTGAGCGCCGCGCGGGTTGCTCTGCGGCTCCTGGAAGAGCTTGATGAGATGGGCCGTCAGCTTGGGATGGAGGCTTGAGTCCACCTCGTCGATAACGAGGAGGCCACCGCTGTCCAGCGCCATCAGGACTGGACCGGAGTAGGCCAGCAGCATCCGGGTGCCCTCCGACTGCTCACGCAGGCTCAGCCGCGTGGTGCCGCTCCGGCCCCGCTGCGCGATCCACACCTCTTCCAGCTGGGGTCCGTCTTCGTTGTGCATCCACCTGAGGACATCTCTTCCTCGGCTGCCCGGCGCCACGGCAGCAGCCGAGAGCTTCTGAGTACCAGCATCCTCGATGCCGAGGTCCGCTGCGCGCAGGAGGGATACGACAGCCCTGGACCGTTCGGTATCCGAGAGAAAGCCGGCCGTTGGTGAGGTCGCCCACGACAGCTGGTGATTCCTGATACTCATCGTGGCCGAAAACCACTGGTACACAGGCAATACCGATCCCTGACGGGAGCGGGCAGCCACGGACATGAACAGGGTGTTGGGCTCGGTGATGCTGCCGACCAGCTGGAGTTCCTTCTCCGGGACCGAATCGCCGAAGCTGATGCCCGACCGGTCGCGCTGGAAGATCTTCCGCTTCCGGCCGTGCGGGTAGCTGTACAACCATTCGTCCAGCACCCGCTCGCTGTCGATGCTGAATCCGTACGTGTGCCGGACGCCTTCCAGCAGCAGGTCCACCACATACCAGGACGCGGACTCGGCACCCTCCGCATCCAGCGCGAACGGCGTCCGCTCGATGCCGCCGCCCGGCTCTGCCTCCCGGTGGGAGGCGACCACCATGTGCCGCATGAACCGGAGCGCGTCCACCACGTTCGACTTGCCCGCCGCGTTCGCCCCGAAGATCGCCGCCACCGGGACGGCCTCCCAGGTCGTGCCCTCGGGGCGGTCCGTCTCGTACACCGGGGTGAGGTTCAGCTGCTGCTCCTCCCAGAGCGAGCGGTGGTTTCCCACTCTGAAGCTCAGCAGCATCCCGATCCATCCCTCAGCGGATTACAGCGTCTTCTCTGCGAGTAAACGGCGCGATCCGCCGCCAGGCAATGGCTGACGGCGGACCTCACTCTCACCGGGTGACGATGAAGTCCGTCGCGTCCCTCGGGGGGCGGGGCTTGGCCGGGGTGGCGGGATGGCCTACCGCCACCGCGCCCATCGGGAGCCAGTCCGCCGGGAGGTCCAGGGCCTCACGGGTGGTGTCGCGGCAGAACATCGTCGAGGAGATCCACGCCGAGCCCAGGCCCTCCGCCGCCAGGGTGACCAGGAGGTTCTGGACGGCCGCGCCCATCGAGACCGTGAACATCTCGGCTTCCGCGCCCGCCCGCCGGGGGTCGGGGTAGGCGTGGGCCCAGTCCTTGGTGGTCAGGCAGGGGATCACCAGATAAGGCGCGTTGCGCAGGACATCGCCGCGCCGGACCCGTTTGGTGATCGACTCCTCCGTCTTGCCGTCCGCCCGCAGGTCCGCGATCCACGCCTCGCGCATGGCGTCCAGCAGCGCCGCGCGGCTTTCCACCGACTCCAGCAGGACGAAGCGCCACGGCGTCGAGTGGTGCGGGGCCGGGGCGGTGATCGCCGCCGCCACCGCGCGGTGGACCGACTCCGGATCGACGGGCTCGGCCGTGAACTCCCGTACCGTGCGACGGTGGGTCACCGCCTCGCGGATCGCCTCCGAGGTGCCGAGCCGGAACATGTCCAGCGAGGCGTCCCTGATCAGCGCCCGGGCGTTCTCCGGCGAGTCCGGGTCGGTGCGGTGCGCCAGGCCCCGTACCACCGCCACCGGCAGTCCCGAGACCTTGCCCTTCACCAGGTCCCCGGCGCCCGCGAGTTCGTCGGCGAACGCGGTGATCGTCTTGCCCAGCGGGTTGCCGTGGGTGTCCACCCCGCCGCGCAGGTCGTCCAGGACCTCCACCCCCGAGGCGCCGATCGCCACATCGGTCAGCCCCTCGCGCCACGGCCGCCCGAAGGTGTCGGTGATGATCACCCCGACGTCCACCGACAGCAGCTCCCGCAGCCCGCGCCGCAGCCGCTCCGCCGAGGCGTCCGGGTCCTCGGGGAGCAGCAGCACGGTGCCCTTGGGGGTGTTGGAGGCGTCCACGCCGGCCGCCGCCATCACGAAGCCGTGCCGGGACTCCACGATCCGCGCCGGGCCGCGCCGGGCGATCACCCGTACGGTCTCGGCGTCGATCGCCGCCTCCCGGTCGTCCGCCTGGAGGATCTGCCCCTCCGCCTTGCTGACGATCTTCGAGGTGACGATCAGGATGTCGCCGTCCGCCAGGCCGGGGGTGCTCGCGCGGCCGGCCGCCGCCGCGATCAGTTCGGTCAGGTTGTCGCCCGGGGTGATCTCGGGGATGCCGGGCAGTGCCCAGAGTTGAATGCTCATGCCGTCCTCAACTCCTCCGCCAGGGTCAGCGCTTCCGCCGCCATCGCCTTCGTGGCGTCGGCGTCCGTCATCAGCAGCGGTACGGCGCGGCACCGGATGCCGTCGGCCTCCACCGCCCGCACCGCGTGCGCGTCGGCCGTGTCGACCAGCCAGCCGTCCAGCAGCCCCGAGCCGTAGTGCTGGGCGACGGCCGCCGCCGTGGCCTCGACGCCGACGGCGGCCAGCACCTTGTCGGCCATGCCGCGCACCGGTGCGTCGCCGATGATGGGGGACAGGCCCACCACCGGCACGCCGGCCTCCGCGATGGCCTCCCGGATGCCGGGCACGGCGAGGATGGTGCCGACCGAGACGACCGGGTTGGACGGCGGGAAGATGATGGCGTCGGCGGCGCCGATCGCCTCCAGTACGCCGGGGGCCGGTGTGGACTGCTCGGCGCCGACCGGGACGACGGCGTGCGCGGGGACCTCGGCCCGCAGCCGTACCCAGTACTCCTGGAAGTGGATGGCCTTGCGGGTGCCGTCCCCGTCGTCCGTCAGGACGTGGGTCTCGACCCGGTCGTCGGTCATCGGCAGCAGCGTGACGCCCGGCTGCCAGCGCCGGCACAGCGCCTCGGTGACGGCGCTGAGCGGATAGCCGGCGGCCAGCATCTGGGTCCGCACGATGTGGGTGGCGAAGTCGCGGTCGCCGAGGCCGAACCACTCGGGTCCGACCCCGTACGCCGCGAGTTCCTCCTTGACGGCGTAGGTCTCCGCCGCCCGGCCCCAGCCCTGCTCCTCGTGGATTCCGCCACCGAGGGTGTACATCACGGTGTCGAGGTCGGGGCAGACCTTGAGGCCGAACAGATGGATGTCGTCACCGGTGTTGCCGATGACGGTGATGTCCGCGTCCGGCGCCGCCGATCTGAGGCCGCGCAGAAAGCGGGCGCCGCCGATGCCGCCGGACAGAACCACGATGCGTCGCATGTGGTCAGTCTGTCAGCAGGCCACCTGCGGCTGCGTCCGGGCCTGTTGGGCGTGCATGGGCATCTCGGTCAGGCCGGGGAAGTACACGTGCAGGCTGACGGCTCCTTCGAGGGAGTCGTTGACCATCTCGTGGACGAAGCCGGGCGCGAAGACGTGCAGCCGGCCCGGGGTCAGCCGGCGCGGGCCGCGCGCGGGGGCGCGTTCGGTGAGGGTGCCTTCCAGGACCGTGTGGACGCCGCTGGACGGGCCGTGGTCGTGGAGTCCGCTGCCCTGTCCCGGCACCCAGCTCAGCAGCCACACCTCGTAGCCGGGGCCGGTGCGCAGCCGGTGGTACCAGCGGGTGGTCCCGTCGTACCGCACCAGGGGAGCCCAACACTCACGATCACCCGCGAGAGCGGTGGCCATCCCGGCGAACTGCGCGACGGTGGATGGGTGCTCGGCGACGGGGCGCAGAAGATGCGGCACGGAGAAGGGATCTCCGGCGATCTCGTTGTCGTTGTTCATGAGTGAGGTGGTCTCAGCGCTTCCGGTGGTGAGAAGAGAGGTGTGAGGTGAGATTGATTCGGAAGGGCGACCGGGTTGTCAACTCGGCGCCACTCCTTGGCGCATTCTTTCACCACATCCGGGCCCGCTGTCCGCAGAAAGGTTTATGCACGGTGCGAAGCGGTCAGTACGAGGCATCGGTCATGTAATACGCGGTCAGGGGCTGTATCCCATCAGTGCCCGCCTTTCATCCGAAATGAAGATCGGATAAAGGCTCGTGCAAAGGGTTGCGTAGTTGCGTGAGCATAGTTTGTGGCGATTTGAACACTTTCCGCATGGCTGTGGTGCCAGAGGGTGAATCATCGGGTGAATGGCAGATCGTGGCTTGACGGCCCGGGAGTGACGCGCCTGTAATTTCACTCGTGTCGTTCGCCGGGCAAGAGCGAGCGAGCGACGGCATCACGGGGAAGCAAAGAGGACGACGAGGGGCGCGCACATGACCGAGCTGTTCCACCAACTGCTGGTCAACGAAGCGGACGAAGAGATGGGCTGGCAGGAGCGCGCGCTGTGCGCCCAGACCGACCCGGAGTCGTTCTTCCCCGAGAAGGGCGGTTCCACCCGCGAAGCCAAAAAAGTATGCCTGGCCTGCGAGGTGCGCTCCGAATGCCTGGAGTACGCGCTCGCCAACGACGAACGCTTCGGCATCTGGGGCGGCCTGTCCGAGCGCGAGCGCCGCCGCCTGAAGAAAGCCGCCGTATAGCCGCGGCCACCCCCCACTTCACCACCCGGTGACCGACCCGGTGGACCACGGGCAGTTGTCCGGTACGCGGAGCGCCGTCGGCCCCAGCCGCTAGTGTGGTGCGCTGTCCCCGACGCACTCGCCGCTGCCCCAGGGCGCGCGCGTCCCCCAGCCCACCGAGCGAACCGGGGTCCGCACCTCGATGTCCGTGCACAGCCAGCAGCCGGCGCACCCGCAGCAAGCCACCCAGTCCGCCGCCTCCGCCCCAGCCTTCCCGCAGCATGTGGTCACCGCCGTGCTCGTCACGCACGACGGCGAACGCTGGCTCCCGGAGGTCCTCACCGGACTGCTGGGCCAGGACCGCCCCGTCCAGGACGTCATCGCCGCCGACACCGGCAGCGCCGACAGCTCCGCCACCCTCGTCACCGAATCCTTCGGCGCCGACCGGGTGCTCCACCTCGCCCGCCGCACCGGCTTCGGCACCGCCGTCGCCGAAGCCGCCCGCAGCGCACCGGTGCTCACCCCCGACGACCTCCCCTATCTCAAGCGCCCCGAAGCGTGGGACCCGGTCACCAGGACCTGGAACAACGACGTCTACGACCTGCCCGAATTCCCGCACGGCGAACCCATCCACTGGCTGTGGCTGCTGCACGACGACTCGGCCCCCGAACCCGACGCCCTCGCCGAACTCCTGCGGCAGGCCGACGCCAGCCCCTCCGCCACCGTCATCGGCGCCAAACTCCGCGGCTGGTACGACCGCCGCCAACTCCTCGAAGCCGGCGTCACCATCGCCAACAGCGGACGCCGCTGGACCGGCCTGGACCGCCGCGAACAGGACCAGGGCCAGCACGACCAGGTCCGCGCCGCGCTGTCCGTCTCCACCGCCGGCATGCTCATCCGCCGCGACGTCTACGAAGAACTCGGCGGCTTCGACCGCCGGCTGCCCCTCATGCGCGACGACGTCGACCTGTGCTGGCGCGCCAACGCCGCCGGCCACACCGTCCTCGTCGCCCCCGGCGCCGTCCTGCGGCACGCCGAGGCCGCCGCCCGCGAACGCCGCACCATCGACTGCGCCGGCCGCACCGCCGCCAACCCGCACCGCGTCGACAAGGCCGCCGCCGCCTACACCCTGCTCACCGGCGTCCGCGCCCGCGCCCTGCCCTGGGTACTGTTCCGGCTCGTCCTCGGCACCCTGCTGCGCGTCCTGGGCTACCTCGTCGGCAAACTCCCCGGCCGCGCCCTCGACGAGGCCGCCGGACTGCTCGCCACCCTGCTGCGCCCCGAACGGATCCTCGCCGCCCGCAAACGCCGCCCCAAAGCCACCGAACCCGGCGAACTGAGACCACTGTTCCCACCCGCCGGCGCCACCGTACGCGCCACCGTGGAACAGATCGTCGGCAGCATCTCCGCCCGCTCCGAAGCCGCCGCCGCCACCTCGGGCGGCGGCCGGCACGGCGGCGCCGTCGAATCCGGACCCACCGACGACGACGGCGAATCCCTCCAGGTCGAACAGTTCGCCCGGCTCAAGCGGCTCGCCCGCAAACCCGGCCTCGTCCTGTTCGCCGCCCTGTTCGCCGTCTCCGCCCTCGCCGCCCGCGACCTCATCGGCGGCGGCGCCCTGGCCGGCGGCGCCCTGCTGCCCGCCCCCGCCGACGCCGCGACCCTGTGGGAACGCGTCTGGCAGAGCTGGCAGCCCATCGGCACCGGCGGCACCGAGACCGCGCCCCCCTACCTCGGCGCCCTCGCCCTGCTCTCCAGCGCCCTCCTGGGCAACCCCGGCCTCGCCATGACCGCCCTGCTGGTGTGCTCCGTACCGCTGGCCGGGGTCAGCGCGTACCTCACCTCCAAGCCCCTGGTCACCTCGCGCCTGCTGCGCGCCTGGGCCGCCATCGCCTACGCCTTCCTGCCCGCCGTCACCGGCGCGCTGGCCGCCGGCCGCATCGGCACCGCCGTCCTCGCCGTCGCCCTCCCGCCGCTGGCCCGCTGCGCGGTGGCCGCCGCCGGACACACCAGGCCCGGCAGCAAGGGACCGTGGCGCGCCGCCTGGGCCGCCGCCCTCCTCCTCACCGTCACCACCGCCTTCACCCCCGTGGTGTGGCCGCTCGCCGTGCTGCTCGCCGTCGTCTCGCTGCTGCTGCCGCTGCGCCTGGCGGGCGCCCTGCGGGTGGCCAAGGCGGTGCGCTTCGCGGCGATCCTGCTCACCCCCGTGCTGTTGCTCGCCCCCTGGTCCTTCTCGGTGCTGCTGAGCCCCGACGAGTTCCGGTACGAGGCCGGGTTGCGCTTCGACACCGCCACCGCCACCGCCACCCAGCTCCTCAACATCAACCCCGGCGGCCCCGGTACCCCCGGCAGCTGGATGCTGATCGGCCTGCTGCTCGCCGCCCTCGGCGCGCTGCTCCGCCAGGACCGGCGGCTCGCCATCGGCACGGCGTGGACGAGCGCGCTGCTGGCGCTGCTGTTCGCCGTCTGGCTCAACGGCACGGCCTGGGCCGGCCCCGCGACTCTGCTGTACGGTCTCGCCCTGCTGTCCGCCGCCGTGCTCGGCGCGGACGGGGCCCGGGGCCGGGTGGCGGCGCAGAGCTTCGGCTGGCGGCAGCCGGTCGCCGTGGCGGTGGCCGGCGCGGCCCTCGCCGGGCCGCTGCTGGTCGCCGCCGGCTGGACGCTCAGCGGTGCCGACGGGCCGCTCCAGCGCCGCAACCCGGTGCAGGTGCCGGCCTTCGTCGCCGAGGACTCCTCGGCCCGCGACCACGCCCGCACTCTGGTGCTGGCGGGCGAGAGCGACAGCGCGGACGGGCTGACCCAGCGCGTCGACTACACGCTGGTACGTGGCTCGGGCGCCCGGCTCGGCGACGCGGACATCGCCCGGCAGCTGGGCGAGGACAGCGGGCTGGCCCGCACGGTCGGCGATCTGGTGGCCGGCTCCGGAGCCGACCAGACCGAGGCGCTTGCCGCGTACGCCGTGCGCTATGTGCTGGTGCAGGACGGCTCGCCCGCCGCACTGCGCAGGGTGCTGGACACCACGCCGGGGCTGAAGCGGCTCAGCCAGGAGGACGGCGGAGCGCTGTGGCGGGTGGAGAGCCCCGTGGGGCGGGCGATGGTGCTGCCCGCCGAGGGCTCGGGCGAGGCACCGGCGGCGCTGCCGGCCGGCCCGGTCGAGGTGCACACCGACCTGCCGGCGGGCGAGGCCGGGCGGGTGCTGCGGCTGGCGGAGACCGCCGACGAGGCGTGGACCGCGACGCTGGACGGCAAGCCGCTGACGCCGGTGACGGTGGGCGGCTGGGCGCAGGGCTTCGAACTGCCGGAGGGCGGCGGGAAGCTGGCCGTCCTCTACGACACCCCCATGACGCACACCCTGTGGGTGTGGACCCAGGGGTTCCTGCTGCTGGTGGTGGCGGTGCTCGCGCTGCCGGGCCGGCGCCGGGAGCTGGACGACGACCTGCCCGACGAGGAAGCGGCGGCGGCTGCGGCCGAGGCGGCGGCCGTGCCGTCCCAGGGCCGTGGGGCGCGCCGCCGGGCCGCGGCGGAGGCCGCGGAAGCCGCGGAAGCCGCGGAGGCGGCGGAGGCGGCGGACGGACCGAGGCCGGTTCCCGAGCCCGAGCCGGAGCAGGTCCCCGAGCCGGAGTCCGGCCATGTCCCGCAGCAGCAGGGCTACTACGAGGACCAGCAGCACCAGCAGCAGGACTGGTCCGGCTACTACGACCAGCAACAGCACCAGCAGCACCAGCAGTACGGCGGCTGGGACGACCCGTACCAGCAGCAACAGCAGCAGAACTACCAGGCGCCGTACGACTATCCCGCCGATTACGGCGACGGGAGCAGCCAGCGATGAACCGTACGACCATCTCCTTGCTGGCCACCGTCACCGCGCTGGTCGCGGTCACCGGCGTGGCCACCCTCGGCGACGACACCGAGGTCACCGCGCCCGCCGGCCAGGCCCGCGAAATGCCGGTGGAACGCACCGCCCTCACCTGCCCCCGCCCCACCGGTGCCGAGCTGGCCAGCACGGAGTACACCGCGTACACGCCGGCCACCGACGGCCAGGAGGCGGACGGGGACGGGGACGAGGACGCGGGCCACGCCTACCTCCTCCCCGCGCCCGAGTACACGGCCGGCTTCGGGACGGACGACGGGGAGGAGGAGCCCGAGCCGCTGGTGCCCCTGGAGCAGCCGGGCGTCCCCGTTTCCATCAGCATCGACACCACCGACGCCCCCGCCCTGGCCGGCACCGCCGAGCAGCGGTTCGCCCCCGGCTGGACCGTGCAGCAGACCACCAGCGTCCGCTCCGGCAACGGCAAGGGGCTGCTGGGCACCTCCTGCCAGGCCCCGGACAGCGAGTTCTGGTTCGCCGGCGCCAGCACGGCGGACGCCCGCAACGACTACGTCCATCTCACCAACCCCGACGCGAACCCCACCACGGTCGACATCCAGCTGTACGGCCCCGAGGGCCGGCTGGAGAACCGGCTGGGCGGCGACGGCGTCAGCGTCCCCGGCGGCACCTCGGTACTGGTACGGCTGTCCACGCTCACCGACGAGCCGCTCGCGGACCTCGCCGTCCAGGTGACCGCCCGCACCGGCCGGATCGGCGCCCAGATCGAGGCCACCGACGCCCAGCTCGGCGTCGACTGGCTGGCCCCGGTCTCCGCCACCACCGGGCCGCTGGTGCTCCCCGGCATCCCGGCCGACGCCCGTACCGTCCGGCTGGTCGCCTACGCGCCGGGTGACGAGGACGTGGCGCTGAACGTGAGCCTGTCCGGGCCCACCGGCGCCTTCACCCCGGCGGGCAACGAGTCGATCAGCCTGCGCTCGCGCACCCTCACCGCCATCGACCTGGAGGACCTCACCCAGGGCGAGCCGGGGTCGCTGATCCTCACCCCCGCCTCCGGCTCCGGCACCGGCCCGGTGGTCGTCGGGCTGCGGGTGACGCAGGGCGAGGACGACGAGCGCGAGATGGCGTTCATCCCGGCCACCGCCCCCATAGAGCAGCGCGCGAGCGTGGCGGGCAACACCGCCAAGGGCACCACGCTCTCGCTGGTCGCGCCGGAGGAGCCGGCCGAGGTACGGATCACGGTGTCGGGCGGCAGCGGCGGGGGCGAGGCCCTTGAGCCGGAGACGTACACGGTGGACGCCAGGTCCACGCTGGTGATCGCCCCCGAACTGCCGGACGCCACGAAGGGCCGCTACGCCATCACCGTCGAACGCGTCGGTGGTGGCCCGCTGTACGCGTCCCGCATGCTGTCGAAGAAGCAGGACGACATGATCACCTTCACCATCCAGACCCTCCCGGACGACCACTCGACGGTGTCGGTGCCGCAGACCGGACAGGACCTGTCCGTCCTGACGAACTGACCGAGGAGAGGCCGGCCTGAACAGGGAGCAGGTGGCTCCCGGGCCGGTGGCCGACTACATGATCCATCGCACCTATGTCGTCGTGGTCGTGCTGTCCGCGCTGGACGAGCCGCTGATCACCGACGACTGACGGCGGGGGCGAGGGCGGGGGCGGAACGCGAGCCCGCCGGTCATTCCTGGCCGTATTTGGGGTCCACCGACTCCGGGGAGAGGCCCAGGAGTTCGGCGGCCTGCTCCACGACCACCTCGTGGACGAGGTGGGCCCGCTCCTCGCGGTCGCGGCTGCGGAGCTCCACCGGGCGGCGGTAGACCACGACGAGGTCCCGGCCGCCCGGGGTCTTCGACCGGATCACCCCGCCCAGCGGCACCGTGACCTCGTCCCCGCCCGGCGGCAGCGGCGGCACCTCCCGCACCCCGAAGTCCACCCCGCCCAGCTGCGGCAGCCGTCGCCGCAGCCGGTCGGCGGACTCGTGCACCAGCGAGTCGAAGGTGTCGGAGCGGGTGAGAGCGAGCGGCACCTGAGGCGGTGCGACCGGGCCGCGCATGCCGCGGCCGTGCCGGTCCCTGCGCCGCGGGCGGCGGTCGGCGGGACCTGGCGGACCTGGGGGGACGCTGCGATTGTCCATCGCATCCGACCTTAGAGGACGATGGACGGCTGTACCGGTTCGATACCGGTTCCCCCAGCGTTTCCGTCCATCATCGGGCACAAACCGTACGTCCTGGAACGAATCCGGTCGCAAAACGGCCACCCCCCAGCGACACGGCAGGCTGACCCCGGGGTGAGTCGTCGCGGCCCGCTCAGGAGTGCGGTACGGTCCAACATCGTGAGCCCCGTACGTCGCTGTTCGCGCACCGCGTGCGGCCGTCCCGCCGTGGCGACGCTGACGTATGTCTACGCGGACTCCACGGCCGTCCTCGGTCCCCTCGCCACCTATGCCGAGCCGCACTGCTATGACCTGTGCGCCGAGCACTCCGAGCGGCTGACCGCGCCCCGTGGCTGGGAAGTGGTCCGGCTCGCCATCGACACCTCCGCGCCCCGGCACAGCGGTGACGACCTCGAAGCGCTCGCCGACGCCGTACGGGAGGCCGCCCGTACCCCACCGCCGTCCTCCGAGGACCTCACCGAACCGGCCGGTCAGCCGGTCCGGGACGCCACGAGCGCCATGGAAGTCGCCCGTCGCGGCCATCTGCGGATTCTCCGCTCGCCCGACCAGTAGGCGCACCAACACACACACGGACAAACCGACAAGGGGTGGACTGTGCCCGCACCGGACCTGTCACAGCTCGTCAAGGCGTACGACGTACGCGGAGTGGTCCCCGACCAGTGGGACGAGCACCTCGCCGAACTCTTCGGCGCCGCCTTCGTCGAGATCGCCCTCGGCGACAGCGACGGCATCGTCATCGGCCACGACATGCGGCCCTCCTCGCCGGGGCTGGCCCGCGCCTTCGCGCGCGGCGCCGCCGGCCGGGGCGCCAACGTGACCGAGATCGGCCTGTGTTCGACCGACCAGCTGTACTACGCGAGCGGCGCGCTCGACCTGCCGGGCGCCATGTTCACCGCCAGCCACAACCCCGCCCGGTACAACGGCATCAAGATGTGCCGCGCCGGGGCCAAGCCGGTCGGGCAGGACAGCGGACTCGCCGAGATCCGCGCCCTGGTCGAGCGGTGGGCGGACACCGGGGCCCCCGCCGCCACCGCCACCCCCGGCACCATCACCGGGCGCGACCTGCTGGAGGACTACGCAGGCCACCTGCGCGGCCTCGTCGACCTCACCACCATCCGCCCGCTCAAGGTCGTCATCGACGCCGGCAACGGCATGGGCGGCCACACCGCCCCCACCGTCTTCGCCGGACTGCCCATCGACGTCGACCCGATGTACTTCGAACTCGACGGCACCTTCCCGAACCACGAGGCCAACCCGCTCGACCCGGCCAACATCGTGGACCTCCAGGCCCGCGTCCGGGAGACCGGCGCCGACGTCGGCCTCGCCTTCGACGGCGACGCCGACCGCTGCTTCGTCGTCGACGAACGCGGCGAGCCCGTACCCCCGTCCGCCATCACCGCCCTCGTCGCGGCCCGCGAACTCGCCAAGGCACCCGGCTCCGCCGTCATCCACAACCTCATCACCTCCTGGTCGGTGGCCGAGGTCGTCAAGGAGAACGGCGGCACCCCCGTACGCACCCGGGTCGGCCACTCGTTCATCAAGGGCGAAATGGCCCGCACCGGCGCCATCTTCGGCGGCGAACACTCCGCCCACTACTACTTCCGCGACTTCTGGAACGCCGACACCGGGATGCTCGCCGCACTGCACGTGCTGGCCGCCCTCGGCGGGCAGCACGGCCCCCTGTCGCAACTGGTCGCCGCCTACGACCGCTATCCCGCGTCCGGCGAGATCAACACCGAGGTCGCCGACCAGGCCGGCCGCACCGCCGCCGTCCGTGCCGCTTACGAGAACCGCCCCGACACCGAACTCGACACCCTGGACGGCCTGACCGTCACCACCCCCGACTGGTGGTTCAACCTCCGCCCCTCCAACACCGAGCCACTGCTGCGGCTCAACGTGGAAGCCAAGGACCAGGACACCGTCACCCGCATCCGCGACGAGGTCCTGACCCTCATCACCGCCTGACCGAAGGACCGCCTCCCGACCCCCGCCCCGTGCGGCAAGTGGCCCCGTGGGGCGGGGGCGGCGGCGGTAGGGTGAGGCACCGAACCGCCCGCACCATTCCCGGAGGGACGCCGCCCATGCCGCTCGTCGAAGCCGCGCTGCTGGAGATCCTCGCCTGCCCCGTCTGTCACGCCCCGCTCCGCGAGGACGAGCCCGGCAGCGAACTGATCTGCACCGACGACGGCTGCGGCCTCGCCTACCCCGTGCGGGACGGCGTTCCCGTCCTCTTGGAGGACGAGGCCCGCAGGCCCTCCCGGTGATCGACGAAACCCTCCTGGAGGACCCCGACCGGCTGCTGCGCGCCGACCCCCGCGGCCTGCTGCGCGGCGCCGCCGCCGCCGGGGCGCACGTACGCACCGCCGCCCGCGCCGCCGCCGAGGCCGGCATCGACACGCTGCGCCCCGAGGGCCGCCCCGGCACCGTCCTCCTCGCCGGCACCGGCCCCGAAACGCCGCTCGCCGCCGACCTGCTGACCGCGCTCGCCGAGGGCTACGCACCCGTCACCGTGCTGCCCGCCACCGGCGCCCTCGCCGCACCCGGCGCGCTCCAGTGGCCGCTGCCGCGCTGGGCCGGCCCCATGGACCTGCTGCTCATCACCTCCGCCGAGGGCACCGAACCCGGACTCACCCTCCTCATCGAGGCCGCCTACCGGCGCGGCTGCTCCATCGTCTCCGTCGCCCCCGCCGGCAGCCCGGTCGCCGAGACCACCACCCACCGCCGCAACCTCACCGTGCCGCTCACCCGGCCCGCCCACCTGGAGCCCGCCGCCCACCCGGCCGCACCCGGCCCGTACTGGGCACTGCTCACCCCGCTGCTGCTGCTCGGCGACCGGCTCGGCCTGTACGAGGGCACCGGACCCGACGCCGTGGCCGCCCTCGCCGACCGGCTCGACGCCCTCGCCGAACGCTGCGGCCCCACCGCCCGCACCCACGGCAACCCGGCCAAGACCCTGGCCGCCGAATGCGCCGCAGCCCTGCCACTGCTGTGGAGCGAGGGCCCGCTCGCCGGCGCCGCCGCCCGGCACGCCGCCGCCACCCTCACCGCACTGGCCGGCACCGCCGCCCTGCCCGCCGCGCTGCCCGGCGCCCTCGCCGCGCACGGCGCCCTGCTCACCGCCACCTCCCGCACCGCCGAGGACGACTTCTTCCGCGACCGCGTCGAGGAACCGGAAGCCCCCCGCCCCCGGGTGTTCCTGCTGCGCGACGGCACCCCCGCCGACGCCCCGATCGGCGCCGTGGCCGCCGCCCGCGACCTCACCCACGAACACGGCATCGCGCTGGGCGAACTCACCCCCGCCGAGGACGCCGAACGGACCGGCGGACCCCTGGCCGCCCTCGCCGACCTTCTCGTCCCCCTGGATTTCGCCGCCGTTTACCTCACGCTCGCCTCGGGCCCGGGATCATAGGGGCCCATGGACAGCCTCGACAATCCGATCCGCCCCTACGCCTGGGGATCGCTCACCGCCATCCCCGCACTGCTCGGCACCGAGCCCACCGGAACCCCCCAGGCCGAACTGTGGATGGGCGCCCACCCCGGCGCCCCCTCCCGCCTGGGGCGCGGCGGCGCGGGACCCGTCACCCTCGCCGAGACCATCAGCGCCGACCCCGAGGCCGAACTCGGCCCGCGCGCCCTCGCCGCCTTCGGCCCCCGGCTGCCGTTCCTCCTCAAGATCCTCGCCGCCGGCTCCCCGCTCTCCCTCCAGGTCCACCCCACCCGCGCCCAGGCCCAGACCGGCTTCGCCGACGAACAGGCCCGCCAGGTCCCGCTCCACGCCCCGCACCGCAACTACAAGGACGCCAACCACAAGCCCGAACTCATCTGCGCCCTCACCCCCTTCGACGGCCTGTGCGGCTTCCGCCCCGCCGAGGAGGCCGCCACCCTCCTGGAGGGCCTGGGCATCGACGAGCTGAAGCCGTACGCGCTCACCCTGCGCACCCAGCCGGCCACCCACGCCCTGCGCGAAGTCCTCACCGCCATCCTCGGCGCCGACCGCGCCACCCTCGCCGGCACCGTCGACCGCGCCGCCCAGGCCGCCGAACGGCTCGGCGGCCCGTACACCCCGTACGCCGGCCTCGCCCGGCACTATCCCGGCGACCCCGGCGTCCTCGCCGCCATGCTGCTCAACCACGTCACCCTGGAGCCCGGCGAAGCCCTCTACCTCGGCGCAGGCGTCCCGCACGCCTACCTCAGCGGCCTCGGCGTCGAGATCATGGCCAACTCCGACAACGTGCTGCGCTGCGGACTCACCCCCAAGCACATCGACATCCCCGAACTGCTGCGCGTCGTCCGCTTCGAACCCACCGAAGCCGCCGTGCTGCGCCCGCGAACGGACGTCGGAGCCGACGGCGAGGAGGTGTACGCGACGCCCATCGACGAGTTCCGGCTCTCCCGGTACGTGCTCGGCGCGGACGGCGCCGCCCGTACGATCCCGGCCGGCGGGCCGCAGATCCTGCTCTGCACGGCCGGTACCGTCACCCTGCGCGGTGACGGTGAAGGCGGCGAACTGACCCTGGCCCGCGGCCGTTCCGCCTACGTCCCCGCGGCCGAAACCGTCACGATCACCGGCCCCGGCACCCTCTTCCGTGCCACCGTGGCCTTGTGAACGCACCGCCCCCGGCGTGTAGATTTGGGC
This sequence comes from Streptomyces sp. NTD107, assembly GCF_059510435.1. NCBI lineage: Bacteria > Bacillati > Actinomycetota > Actinomycetes > Kitasatosporales > Streptomycetaceae > Streptomyces > Streptomyces sp. NTD107. Next base: position 190,386 of record NZ_JCAJZV010000010.1, read on the forward strand.
CCGGAGTAGGAGTAGACGTCGCTGCTGATGGCAGTCGGGCGGCCAGCAGGCCCGGCCCGGCCGAGGGGTAAGAAGGCCCTCCGACGGATGCGAAGCCCGGGCCCGCGCATGCCACGAGCGACGCGCGATCGGCCCGGCACTGCATTCTGTCCGTCAGCCAACCCTCCCAGGAGGAGCAGCAGCATGTCCCAGGACTTCAAGGTCGCCGACCTCTCCCTGGCCGCCTTCGGCCGCAAGGAGATCACCCTCGCCGAGCACGAGATGCCCGGCCTGATGGCGATCCGCGAAGAGTACGCCGCCGCCCAGCCGCTGGCCGGCGCCCGCATCACCGGCTCCCTGCACATGACCGTGCAGACCGCCGTGCTCATCGAGACCCTGGTCGCGCTCGGCGCCCGCGTCCGCTGGGCCTCCTGCAACATCTTCTCCACCCAGGACCACGCCGCCGCCGCCATCGCCGAGGCCGGCATCCCCGTCTTCGCCTGGAAGGGCGAAACGCTCGAAGAGTACTGGTGGTGCACCGAGCAGGCCCTCACCTGGGCCGACACCCCCACCGGCGGCCCCAACATGATCCTCGACGACGGCGGCGACGCCACCGTCCTCGTCCACAAGGGCGTCGAGTACGAGAAGGCCGGCGCCGTACCCGACCCGGCCACTGCCGCGGAGAGCGAGGAGCACCGGGTGATCCTCGAACTCCTCACCCGCACCCTCGCCGAGACCCCGCAGAAGTGGACCAACGCCTCGGCGGAGATCCAGGGCGTCACCGAGGAGACCACCACCGGCGTACACCGGCTGTACGAGATGTTCCGGAACGGCAGCCTGCTCTTCCCGGCCATCAACGTGAACGACTCCGTCACCAAGTCGAAGTTCGACAACAAGTACGGCTGCCGGCACTCCCTCATCGACGGCATCAACCGCGCCACCGACGTCCTCATCGGCGGCAAGGTCGCCGTCGTCTGCGGCTACGGCGACGTCGGCAAGGGCTGCGCCGAGTCGCTGCGCGGCCAGGGCGCCCGCGTCATCGTCACCGAGATCGACCCGATCTGCGCGCTCCAGGCCGCCATGGACGGCTACCAGGTGGCGCGGCTCGACGACGTGGTGGAGACCGCCGACATCTTCGTCACCACCACCGGCAACCGCGACGTCATCACGGCGAGCCAGCTGGAGCGGATGAAGCACCAGGCGATCGTCGGCAACATCGGCCACTTCGACAACGAGCTGGACATGGCCGGCCTCGCCAAGATCCCGGGCGTGGTGCGCGAGGAGGTGAAGCCCCAGGTGCACACCTGGACCTTCGCCGACGGGCACACCATCATCGTGCTCTCCGAGGGCCGGCTGCTGAACCTGGGCAACGCCACCGGGCACCCCTCGTTCGTGATGTCCAACAGCTTCGCCAACCAGACGATCGCCCAGATCGAGCTGTTCACGAAGCCCGATGAGTACCCGGTGGGTGTCTACACCCTGCCCAAGCACCTGGACGAGAAGGTCGCCCGGCTGCACCTGGACGCCCTGGGCGTGCGCCTCACCGAACTGACCCAGGAGCAGGCCGACTACATCGGCGTCCCGGTCGAGGGCCCGTACAAGTCGGACCACTACCGCTACTGATCCCGCGCCCGGCCGCGTGGCCCGGGGGCCGTACCCTGGCCCCCATGCCACGCGGCCGGTACAGCCTTCACGACCCCTACGACGGAACGCCGCTGGGAGACGAGCGCTTCCAGTGCGCGCCCGGCCCGCACGGCTGGCGCTATGTCTCCCGCACCACCGCGCCGGACGGCGGCCCGGCCGGCTCGGTGGACCTCACCCTGGACGACCTCGGACGCCCGCTGCGGCTCGAACTCCACGCCGGCGACTGGCAGGTGCGTGGTGCCGCGCTGTCCGGGGTGACGTGGGTGCGTACCGACCCCACCGGCGAGCACGCCCAGGAGGGCAACGCCCGGGCGCACGGCTTCGCCGGCCGCTCCCCGGCGTATCTGGTGGCCATCGCCCAGCTGCTGCGGGCGGGCGAGCCGCCGGGTCCTGGCGGCACCCGGGTCCGGCTGGTGGAGTTCACCGATCCGGTGCTGGCGCCCCGTACCCGGGACGAGACCTGGACGCCGCTCGGCGGCGAGACCCACGAGGCGGACGGCGGCGGCGTGCTCACCGTCCACGCCTACCGGATCGACGACCAGGAGACGGGCGAGCGGCACACCGTCCATCTGGCGGGCGATGTGGTCCTGTCCGGACCCGGCATCGAGCTGGAGGAGCTGGACTCCCCGCCCTCGCAGCTCAGGAGGGCGGGGTGAGCCCGGTGGGGGGCGGAATCACGGCCGGGGTCGGTGGCACGTACGGCTGCACGTACGGCGGCGTGTGCTGCGGTACGTACGCGGCGGGGCGGCCGAAGACCCGCTCGCTGTCCCGGCGCCGCCGCTCGGCGGCCACCGCCGACAGATAGCCGGCCGGATGGACCCCGGGCGGCATGGGTGACCCCACCCGGGCGGCCATATCGCCCGCCAGCCGCTGCCCCATGGACCAGGCCGCGTGCTGCTCCATCCTGGCCATCCGGGTCAGGTACTGCCGCACCGCGAGCCACAGCCCGTCCGGGACCTGGGAGAGATCGAGCTGGGTGAACCGCCCGGCCAGCTCGGGCGGTGGCGGGGGCAGCGGTACGGTGCGGCGGCCGGGCAGCCGCTCGCGCACCACCAGGGTGCCGGCGAACACATCCCCGAGCCGGCGTCCCTGGGGGGAGACGAGCGAGGCGATCAGGGCGACGGCGCCGCCGGTCAGCAGGATCTCGACGAAGCCGATCACCCCGCGGACGAGCGCGTGCCGGAACCGCACCGGGCCGCCGTCCATCCGCACCACGCGCAGCCCCAGCACCAGCTTGCCCAGCGAGCGTCCCTGGGTGAGGGTTTCGACGGCGATCGGCACCCCGACGAGGATCATGATGAGCAGCGCGACCTGCACCGCTTGCGCGGTGGCTTCGCCGAGCGGGACGACGGCGCTGAGGAGCAGCAGGCTGAGCAGCAGATAGCCGGTGACGATGACGGCGCCGTCGATGGCGATCGCCATCGCCCGAGTCGGCACCCGCGCGGGCTGGAGCCCGAGCACCACCGCGTCACCCGTGACGAGTTGACTCATCTGCCCAGTCTCGCATTGTCATCTGGGAAGCTTTCCGTATGGATCTCGATGTCTTCATGGCCGCGCACGGGGCGGAGTGGGACCGACTGGATGTGCTGCTGCGGCGGCGCCGGCGGCTCAGTGGGGCGGAGACGGACGAGCTGGTGGTGTTGTACCAGCGGACATCGACGCAGCTGTCGCAGATTCAGTCCTCCTCGCCCGATCCGGTGCTGATCAACCGGCTGACCACGCTGGTGGCGCGGGCGCGGGCGAAGGTGGTGGGGACCCGGAAGGCGACCTGGCGGGACGCGGCGCACTTCTTCGCCGCCGGGTTCCCGGCGGCGCTGTACCGGACCCGGCGGTGGTGGGTGCCGGTGGCGGTGCTGTTCACGGTGGCGGTGGCGGGCATGGGGTGGTGGATCGCGGCGACGCCCGAGGTGCAGTCGTCGCTGGCGGCGCCGGAGGCGCTGCGGGAGATGACCCGGCCCGGGGGGCAGTACGAGACGTACTACTCCAGCAGTCCGGCGGCGGCGTTCTCGGCGCAGGTGTGGACGAACAACGCTCAGGTGGCCGGGATGTCGCTGGCCTTCGGGGCGCTGCTGGGGATTCCCGTGCTGTGGGTGCTCCTCCAGAACGCGGTGAACCTGGCCATCGGGGTCGGGCTCATGGCGTCGGCCGACCGGCTCGATGTCTTTCTGGGGCTGATCCTGCCGCACGGCCTGCTGGAGCTGACGGCGGTGTTCGTGGCGGCCGGGGTGGGGCTGCGGCTGGGCTGGACGGTACTGGACCCGGGACCGCGCACCCGGCTGACGGCGCTGGCGGAGGAGGGCCGGGCCGCCATCGGTATGGCGCTGGGGCTGGCGGTGGTGCTGTTGATCTCCGGGCTGATCGAGGGCTTCGTGACCCCGTCCGGGCTGCCGACGTGGGCGCGGATCGCGATCGGGGTGGCGGCGGAGCTGGCGTTCCTCGCGTATGTGTTCGTGCTCGGGAAGCGGGCGGTGGCGGCCGGCGAGACGGGCGACATGGCGGCGGCGGACCGTCCGGCGGAGGTCCCGGTCGCGGCCTGATCAGTGGATTTGACGGTGGGGTGGTGGATGCGTAATGTTCTCCGAGCTGTCCACCCCCCGGGGTTTTGGACGGCACCATCTCGCCGTAAGGGATCACGTGATCACCGATGCGGCACTCACTCGAAAGAGAACGAACCCGCGAGGGCCTTATTTGGCTTGCCCAAATACGGTACTCGGGCCCGGATTTGAAATCCGGCGGGGAAATCCTCTAAAGTGGTGGG
>NZ_JCAJZV010000011.1:0-175305 GCF_059510435.1 Streptomyces sp. NTD107
ACTCCCGGCCCCCACCGACCCGCCGCTCCCGCCGGTGCAGGACGACCCGGTGCTTCTGGATCCCGGTCTGCCGATCGATGACGAGTTCGAGGACGACAGCCCCGACGACGGCGCCGGTGACGACAGCAGCACCAGTAGCAGCGGCGGAGGTGGCGGCGGCGGAGGCGGTGAGGAGGAGACCCAGGAAGTGAACAGCCACCCCTTCCTGCCGATCGACAACATCGTCCTCATCAACGCCAACTCCTGGCGCTGCGCGGACATCCCGGGCGACGAGCCCAAGCAGAGCAACCGGGTGGTGCAGGGTGAGTGCAACGGGGACCGCACGCAGCAGCGGTGGAACCTGGAGGTGGTCTTCCCCACCCACGCCCCCGGCAAGCAGCCGCTGTTCGTGATCAAGCACGCCGACTCCGGACTCTGCTTCGACCTGCCGGGGGAGGGCCCGGGGAAGGTGGCGACGGGCGTCTTCCAGTACCGCTGCATCCCCGTGCTGGAGGACAACCAGCTGTGGTGGCTGGAGAAGACGGACAGCGATCTCTGGCTGATCCGCAACTTCGCCAGTAACCACCTGTGCCTGGGCGTCGATCAGGAGGACCCGGGCGCGGTGGGCGCACCGCTGCGGATGGCCGAGTGCGACAGCGGCTACTACTACAAGTGGGCGATCTGGGACCTGGACAACGACAAGGTCCTGTGACCGGTGGCGCCGGATTCCCGGGCGGGGGCCGCCGTCACCAGGAGCCCTCGCCCGGCACCAGCCGGCCCGCCTTGCGGTACTCCCGGCGGGCCCCCTCCAGCAGGTCCTCCGGGGTGACCGACCCGCCGCGCCCGGCGGCCAGATAGGCGGCGGTCACCACCGCGCTCCGGATGGAGCCGCCGGCCAGTTCGAACGCCTCGGCCAGCGGGGTGAGTTCGATGCCGTCGGCGTGCGGTACGTGGGTGAGGCCGTGCCGCCACAGGGACAGCCGCTGCTCCCGGTCCGGGAACGGGAAGTCGATGACCAGGTCGAGCCGCCGGGTGAACGCCTCATCCACGTTGGAGCGCAGATTGGTGGTCAGCAGGGCGATGCCGCTGAATGACTCCAGGCGTTGCAGCAGGTAGGCGCTCTCCATGTTGGCGTACCTGTCGTGGGAGTCCTTCACCGCCGACCGCTTGCCGAAGACGGCGTCGGCCTCGTCGAAGAGCAGCACCGCGTCGGTACGGTCGGCCTCGGTGAAGATCCGCTCCAGGTTCTTCTCGGTCTCGCCGACGTACTTGTCCACCACCGACGACAGCTGGACCACATAGAGATCGAGGCCGAGTTCGGCCGCCACCACCTCCGCCGACAGCGTCTTCCCGGTGCCCGACTCGCCCGCGAACAGCCCCAGTACGCCCCGCCCCCGTCCGCCGCCCGCGCTCAACCGCCAGTCACCGAGCACCAGATCACGGTGCCGGGCGCGCTGCGCCAGTTCCCGCAGCTGGGTCAGCGGCTGTGCGGGGAGGACCAGATCGCCCCAGTCGACGTCGGGCCTGATCCGCCGGGCGTGCTTCTCAAGCCCGGACGCGGACTGCTGCTGGGCGGCGCGCCGCAGATGGACGGCGCCGAGCGGGCCGCCGTCGAGGCCGGCCAGGTCGCGGGCGGTGCCGGCGGCCCGGCTGATCTGGTCGCCGCCCAGGTGGTACGGGGCGACCGTCGCCGCCAGGTCGAAGCCGGGCTCCTCGTCCCCGAGACCGAGCGCGGCCGACCAGGCGCGGACGGCTTCGGACTGGAGCCGGGGCGCGTCGAGCACGAGCGGGTCACGCCTGCACCAGTGCGGGTCGTACGGGCGGCGGTCGGTGACGAGCACGGTGACGTCGTGCTGCTCGGTCAGGGTCCGCAGTACGGGGCCGGGTTGTTCGGGAAGGCCGCAGAGGGCGATCGCGCGGGCGCTGAGCCGGGCCTCGCGGAGCAGGTCGGGGATGCTCTCCGGCGAGCCGGTGCAGTACAGCGCCTCGGTGCCGGCGGCGCGCAGCGCGGCGGCCACACAGGCGAGCCCATCGCCCTCGCGGTGTTCGCGTACGTAGACGGTGGCCTGGCCGCGCGCCAGCCGGCCGGCCAGCCGGCGGGTCAACTCGCCGTCGTCGCCGGCCGGGAGTCGGGGGAGGGGCGCGGCGCGCAGTCGGCCGGCGAGTTGCGGGTCGGGGGTGTCGTCACCCAACAGGTGCGCCACCACCCGGTCCGGTACCCGCAACGCGCGGCTGAGCAGGGGGCGTTCCGGTTCCTCGACGGTGAGCAGTCCGAGGGTGGCCAGCGGGGCGGACGGGCGCAGCCTGGCCCGGGCCGCGGCGTCGTGGGCGGGCAGTCCGCACAGGTCGAGGGCGAGCCCGACGGTGGCGCGGTGCTGGCTGACGTCGTCGTTGAGGTAGCCGTACAGCGGCTCGAAGGTGCGGTCCACGTCCGGGGCGAGCGCGATGAGCAGGACGGCGGTGTCCACCTCCGTCAGCGCGAACCGGGTGGCCAGTTCGTCCAGCCGGTCCCCGTCCACCCAGGACCCGGGGCCGGGTTCCGGGGCCGGCCCCGGCCCGGTCGGACGGCGCAGCAGAAACCGTACGGCCTCGTCCGGGAGATAGAGCCCGCGCATCGGATCGCCGGCCGTCGGGTCGCCGGGGGACCGCCGGTCGACCAGCAGGGCGACCTGGGCACGCAGCCGTGTCAGCCGTTCGAGGAGCCCGTCGGCCGGATCGGGGGGCGCGGCGTCGCCGCCGGGCCCGGTACGCGGCCGGGTGTCCGTGGTGTCCGTCACCTCCGTCACCTCCGTCACGTCCGTCACGGCTGTCGCTTCCGCCGGACGATGCGCTGCCGTCGGATGGGCCCGGCCTGCGGGCGCGGGCCGTTACGGATCGCCGTCAGCCGCTCGGGCCGCAGGGCGCGTTCCTCCTTCATGGCGGACTCGCCGACCGTCGTCACCCGGATCACGCCCTCGGTGATCGGCGGTGCGGCGTCGTACTCCGGGTACACCGGGAAGGGCGCGGTGAGCGTCACATCGACGGACGGCTTGAGCTCGCCGCCCAGCGCCGACCAGATCTCCGCGAGCGAACGGGATTCCCCGTGCGGCCCGGCCACCGTCAGCGGCACGGCCAGGCCCATCGCGCGCAGGGTGGGCGGCAGGTCGCCCGGCGGCAGTTGGTCGATCGGCAGCAGTCTGGCCAGTACGGCCGAAAGCAGCCGGTGTTCGTCCTGCGGCTGCTTGGTCCACGCGGTGACCAGATAGGACAGCCGGAGCCAGCGCGGTGGCTCCCGGTACTTCCTGGTCACGCCGCGCTCGTCGCGCACGGCGAGCTCCCCGCGTCCGCGCCGGGTCACGTCCTCGCGGATGTCGTACAGGTACGCGTTGATCACCGGCCCGTTGCGCCGGGCCGCCCAGTCGGTGTTCGGGACATCGAACGAGACGTCGACGCCCGAGCCGGACAGCCCGCCCCCGCCGAGCAGTCCCTTGAGGACCTCGTCCGCCTCGTGGATCACCGTCGTACTCCCGCCCTTTCGCGTGACACATCGTGCCGTGTCCCGCCTGGAGGCGGCCGATCATGCCTGGTGGGCACCCCGGCTGACCAGGTGCGCAGGGGCCGGACACCGGGCAGACCCGCTGCCCCGGGAGGCAACGCGTCCGGTGCCCGGCGGTCGTCCGGCCACCGGGCCGGTCACAGATAGCCCTCGCGGAAGGCGTAGGCCACGGCGTGCGCCCGGTTGCGCAGGTGGAAGCGGGTGGTGAGCCCGTGCATGACGTTCTTTATGGTGCGTTCGGAGTAGGCGAGCTTGGCGGCTATCTCCCCGGTGTCGAGACCGTCGGCCGCCAGCCGCAGCACCTCCACCTCGCGCGGGGTCAGCCCGGAGGCGGGCGCCCCGTCCCGGTTGCCGGCGGAGCGGTGCAGCACACCGACCTGGTTGATCAGCCGGCCGAGCAGATCGCCCGGCAGGGCGCCGTCGCCACGGGCCGCCGCCAGGACGGCCTGCACCAGGCGCTTCTCGGTGGCCTCGCGGCGCCAGACGATGGCGCTGATCCCGCAGGCCACCACGTCGAGGAGTTCGGCCTCGCGCAGCGAGCCCACGACGAGGACGGCGCGGGCGCCGTCGCTGCGCGCGATCCGCCGCAGCAGGGTGAGGGTGGCGCCGTCGAGGCTGTCGGTGATGAGCAGGACCACGGTGCCCGCCCCGGCGCCGAGCGCGGGCTCCTCGCGGAGCTCGATCTCGGGGTGCCGGCCGAGCAGGCTGACCGCGCCCTCCCGGGAGAGGGGTTCGGCGGTATGGACCGTCACGGGGACCCGGGGGCCCTGGTGTTCGTCCGGCGCCGGTCGGCTGGTGGCGGCGTGGTGTCCGGACGTGACCTGGCTGAGCTCTGAGGTCGGGAGTCTACTGGGCAACGTCTTCCCTAAGGTGGCTCGCGAGCGGGGGATGGGAGCACTGGAAGGCGCTCTGTTTATATGACGGTTCAACAGAGCCGAATTGTTGCGGGGCATCACACCACAGCCATTGCGCCCCAACAGAAAACGTGGCGCGATGCCGCCGGTTCGCCCCGAGCCCCCGTACCCGGTGCGCGGCCTACCGGCCGTTCGTCGTGCGGATCACCGCCGCGTCGATCGCCGTGGCGCCGTTCGTCAGATTGAGGGTCAGGCCGGCCGTCGCCGGGGTGTCCAGCAGCGCCAGCAGGACCGCCGCCACATCGTCCCGGGTGATCTCGCCGCGCGGGGCGTCGGGCGAGAGCTCCACCAGGCCGGTGCCGGGGGCGTCGGTCAGCCGGCCGGGGCGCAGGACCGTCCACTCCAGGGCGGTACGGGCCCGCAGGTCCGCGTCCGCCGCGCGCTTCGCCAGCAGATAGGCGGCGAAGACTGGGTCCGTGCCGGCCGGCGGCTCCTTGTCCACATCGATCGCGGACACCATCACATAGCGCCGCACCCCGGCCGCCTCGGCCGCGTCGGCGAACAGTGCCGCCGCCGCCCGGTCCACCGTCTCCTTGCGGGCCGCCCCCGAGCCCGGGCCGGCGCCGGCCGCGAACACCACGGCGTCGGCGCCCTCCAGATGCCTCGCCAGCTCCGCGACCGGCACCGACTCCAGGTCGCAGACGACCGGTTCGGCGCCGGCCGCCAGCAGGGCCGCCGCCTGTTCCGGTTTGCGGATCAGCCCCACGGGCCGGTCACCGCGCGCGGCCAGCAGCCGCTCCAGGCGTCGGGCGATCTGACCGTGTCCTCCGGCGATAACGGTACGCATACCCACGAGCTTGGCACACTGTGCCGATGTTTACGGAAACCCTCCTGCCGGTGGCGGCCGGCCCGCCGCCCGTCGAGCTGAACGTCGCCACCACCGCGGGACCCGCGGAACGGACGCTGCTGGTCATCCACGGCGGCCCCGACTGGGACCACAGCTATCTGCGCGACCCGCTGTGCCAACTGGCGGGCCGGCACCGGCTGCTGATGCCCGATCTGCGCGGCTGCGGGCGCTCCACCCAGGGGCTGCCGGACGATCAGTACACGCCGGACGCCGTCGTCCTTGATCTCCTCGCCCTGCTGGACCGGCTGGCCCCACGTACCCCGGTGGATGTGCTCGGTTTCTCTTACGGCGGACTGCTGGCACAGAGGCTGGCCCTCACCGCGCCCGACCGCGTACGCCGGCTCGTCATCGCCTCCAGCAGCGTGCTGCCGGTCCCGCCCGGCAGCGGCAGCGGGCCGAACTTCCCCGACGACCCCTCGCTCACCGGGCCCGAACTCACCCGCGCCGCCGCCCTGGCCGGCGCCGACCAGGACGTCTGGCGCGCCGACCGGCGCGCCGCGTACCGCGAACTCCTGCACCGGGTGCGGTTCTCCGCCGAGTGGCTGCGCCCCTTCCGGGCCGGCGTCGTCCCCTCGCCCCGGTTCCCCGACGCCGCCCGCCGCCTCGCCGCGACCGGTCTTCCCGTTCTCCTCCTGCACGGCGGGCACGACCGCACCTTTCCCGCCGAACTCGTCCACCAGACGCTGCCGTTGATCCCCGGCGCCCGGGCCGTCGTCCTGCCCGACGCCGCGCACATGGCCCACATCGACCAGCCGGGCCCCTGGCTGGACGCCGTGGCGCGGTTCCTCGACGATCCGGCCGGCTGACGAGGGGCGGTACGGCACCGGTCCGGCCACCACCCGCCCCGCCGGTCAGCTCCTGGGCGCGGGCTGACGGGGCAGCTCCGCCAGCGGTGCCGCCGGCGAGCCGCAGTACTCCCGTACGGCGCTGGTCCTGGCCACCACCCGCCCCCGGTGGATGACCAGCCGGCTGTACGCGAGCGACAGCGCGCCCGGCAGGTTCTCGCCGCGCACCGCGAGGAGTTCGGCCGGGAAGCCGGGCTCGATCCGGACCTTCGGCAGCCCCAGCACGGTACGCGCCGCCGAGCTGACCGCCCGGTACGCGCCGGCCGAGTCGCACGCCCCGCGCACCGCCAGCAGATACGCGGCCTCCAGCGGATCGCCGCGCCCCACCGGGTTACCCGCGTCCCGTACCGCGCCGCTGCCCGCCGCCACCGTGACCCCGGCCGCCAGCAGGGTGCGCACCGGCGGCGTCGGCGGCCAGGCCGGGCGCCGCGCGGGCAGTGCCGCGCACGGGGACTGCGGCAGACAGCTCACCGCCACCCCGGCCGCCGCCAGCTGATCGGCGGCGCGCGCCGCGGTCTCCGCGGGCAGCAGGGAGAGCCCGGCGCACGGCCCCAGCGTGACCGCCGTACGGCACGCCCCCGCCGCCGTGACCAGCCGGGTGAAGCGCGCCGGATCGTCCGCCTCGGTGTGCAGATCGATGGCGCACCCCTGTGCGTCGGCGATGGACAGCACGATGTCCGCGTACCCCGCCGGATCCGGGTCCAGATCCGGGCAGCCGCCCAGCGCCGTACCGCCGAGCTGGGCCGCCTCCGCGAGCTGCGCGCGGTTGTCGGCGCCGGCCAGACCGGTCAGCAGCCGGGGCGCGGCCACCGGCTGGAGCTCGGCGAGCCCCAGCAGCGCGCGCCGCGCGGCCTGCGCCGCCTCCAGCGCCCGCAGCCCCAGCACGTCGCCGATCCTGATCTGGCTGCGCTGGGCGGTGGCGCCGTGGCTGAGCTGGAGCAGCGCCGCCTCGATGATCCGCCGCCGCAGTTGGTCGGGGTCCTCGGACGGCGGCCCGGAGCCGCCGCTGGTGAGCGCCGTGTCGTGGTGGGCGTGCGGCTCGGCGGGGGCGGGCAGCAGCAGATAGCCGGTGAGGTCGAGGCGCTGGACGCCGGGCGCGGCGGCGGGGGCCAGGCTGCCGGGGGTGCCGACGGCCTCGACCCGGTCACCGCCCAGCCGGACGTCGACGGTCCGGCCGTCGGCGAGCCGGGCACCGCCCAGCAGCAGTGCGGTCGCGGCGGCGGCATCGCGGTGGTCGGGCACGAGGCGAGGCTACGGCGCCACGGGGGGTTGGGTGGGGAAGACGGCATTAGTCGTACTGCTGTGGTTTCCGGTGACTTGGGCGGTGTTGACGGCGCGGGATGCGGCCGGTTACGGATTTCGTCTTCGGCCCCGGAGCGTGTAATCTCTCTCTCGCTCGCCCCAATAGCTCAGTCGGCAGAGCGTCTCCATGGTAAGGAGAAGGTCAACGGTTCGATTCCGTTTTGGGGCTCTGAGATGTGAGGTCTCCTCCTGCTGGCGGGGGCCGCGCAGCTCGCAGCGGCGTAGCTCAGTCGGTAGAGCAAACGGCTCATAATCGTTGTGTCACCGGTTCAAGTCCGGTCGCCGCTACTTCACTCCGAGTAGCCGATTGCGAGGTCGGTCCTCCAATCGGCTACTCTTCCTGTGTTTAATCCGTCCATCCGTCAAGGAGCACTCACGTGGCTGCCACCGACGTCCGCCCGAAGATCACGCTGGCCTGCGTGGAGTGCAAGGAGCGGAACTACATCACCAAGAAGAACCGGCGTAATGACCCGGACCGTCTTGAGATGAAGAAGCACTGCCCGCGCTGCAACGCCCACACGGCGCACCGCGAGACCCGCTGACTTGTCACTTGTGGTGAGGCCGTCCCCGATCGTTGGGGGCGGCCTCACCGTCATTCCGGGAGGTTTGACGGCCGATGGCCCTGGATCAGTCCTTCACCGGGCGGACGTATCCGCCCACCGCGCCGTACGAGGTGGGACGCGAGAAGATCCGCGAGTTCGCCGTCGCGATCGGTGACGAGCACCCGGCGTACACCGACCCGGCCGCCGCGCGGGCGCTGGGGCACCCGGATGTGATCGCCCCGCCGACGTTCGTCTTCGCGATCTCCTTCGGCGCCGCCCAGACGGTGATCCAGGACCCGAAGCTGGGTCTGGACTACACCCGGGTGGTGCACGGCGATCAGAAGTTCCGCTACAGCCGGCCGGTGGTGGCCGGGGACGTGCTGACGGTGACCTCGGTGATCGAGTCCGTCAAGTCGATGGCGGGCAACGACATCCTGGACATCCGGGGTGATGTGCACGACGCCGCCGGGGAGCACGTGGTGACCGCGTACACCAAGCTGGTGGCCCGCGCCCCGGAGCCGGAGCAGAGTGAGGGGGAGGGCCGGTGACCGCGCGGATCGCGTACGCCGATGTCGAGGTGGGTACGGAGCTGCCGGCCCGTACGTTCCCGGTGACCCGCGCCGATCTGGTGCGGTACGCGGGGGCCTCCGGGGACTTCAACCCCATCCACTGGAACGAGCGCTTCGCCAAGGGTGTCGGGCTGCCGGATGTGATCGCGCACGGCATGTTCACGATGGCCGAGGCCGCCCGGGTGGTCACCGACTGGGCCGGGGATCCGGCGGCGGTGATCGAGTACGGGGTGCGGTTCACCAACCCCGTGGTGGTGCCGAACGACGACACCGGGGCCGTCATCGAGGTGACGGCGAAGGTCGCCGCCAAGCTGGACGACGAGGCGCGTACGGTCCGGGTGGACCTGGTGGCGCGCAGCGCGGGCGTCAAGGTGCTCGGTCTGTCCCGGGCCGTGGTCCGGCTGGGCTGAGCACCCATTGACAAAGATAGTGATTGGTCAATAACTTATCCCCATGGCCAGTGACAGCGGCAGGATGACGGCGGAGGAGCGGCGTACGGCCGTCATCCGCGCCGCCGTCACCGAATTCGCCAGGGGCGGATACGCGGGGACCTCGACCGCGGCGATCGCCCGCCGGGTCGGGGTCTCGCAGCCGTATCTCTTCCGGCTGTTCCCCGACAAGCGGGCGATCTTCCTGGCCGCCGCCGAGCACGGCACGGGCGAGATCCGGCGCGCCTTCGAACGCGTCACCCAGGGGCTGGGCCCCCAGGGGGCGCACGACGCGATGGCGGACGCGTACGCCGAGCTGACCGCCGACCGCGACAAGCTCATGTTCCAGATGCAGATGTATGTCGCGGTGCACACCGCCGAGGAGGGCGGCGACACGGAGTTCGCCGCCCGGATCCGCTCGTACTGGAACGAGCTGTTCGAGACGGTGCACGAGCGGCTGGGGTCGGACGGCGCGGAGACCGCCGACTTCCTCGGCAACGGGATGCTCATCAATGTGCTGCTGGCGCTCGGCTTCCCGGCGGATCACCCGCTGTGGGGCGCCTGCACGTCGCACTGCCCGAGCCGGAAGCGGTACGGATAACCCTACGGACCGACGACCGGCCCGGGCATACGTATGCCCTTGAAAGTTATTGACCAATCACTACTTTAGGGGGAGGGGCCATGCCCCACACCGACACCCACACCGACACCCACACCGACACCCACACCGACACCCACACCACGACCGACAGCCAACGGCGCGCCGCCATCGTCTGGACCCTGCTGCTCACCGGCGCCGCCACCTTCATGGCCAGCCTCGACAACCTCGTCGTCGTCACCGCCCTGCCCGTGATCCGCGAAGAACTCGGCGGCGACCTCGCCGCCCTGGAGTGGATCGTCAACGGCTACACCCTCCCCTTCGCCTGCCTGCTGCTGTTCGCCTCCGCCCTCGGTGACCGCTACGGCCGCCGCCTGGTCTTCGGCGCCGCCATCGCCCTGTTCACCCTCGCCTCCGCCGGCGCCGCGCTGGCCGGCTCCACCGACACGCTCATCGCCGCCCGCGCCGTCCAGGGCGCCGCCGCCGCGGCCCTCATACCGCTCAGCATCACCCTGATCTCCGCCGTCGTCCCGCCCGAGCGGCGTGGCACCGCCTTCGGCATCTGGGGCGCCGTCAACGGCCTGGCCATCGCCGCCGGACCGCTCGTCGGCGGCACCATCACCGAACATCTGTCCTGGCACTGGATCTTCTGGCTCAACATCCCCATCGGCATCCTCGTGCTGCCCCTGGTGTATCTGCGGCTCCCCGAGAGCCGCGGCCCGGTCAAGCGGCTCGACCTGGTCGGTACGGTGCTGGTCAGCGCCGGACTCTTCAGCACGGTGCTGTCCATCGTGCGCGGCCACGAACACGGCTGGACCTCGGGCCCGGTGCTGGCCGGCTTCGCGCTCGGCGCCGCGCTGCTGTACGCGTTCGTCCGCTGGGAACTGCGCGCCCCCGAGCCGCTGCTGCCGATGGGCTTCTTCCGCTCCCGTACCTTCACCGCGATCAACATCACCAGCCTGCTGATGTACGCGGGGATGTTCGGCTCGATCTTCCTGCTGACCCAGTTCCTCCAGCTGATCATGGACTACTCGCCCATGGAGGCCGGGGTCCGGATGCTGCCGTGGACCGCCATGCCGATGATCGTGGCCCCGATCGCCGGCGCGTTCACCGACCGGATCGGCGGCCGGCCGATCGTCGCGGCCGGGCTGGTGCTGATGGCCGGCGGCATGGGCTGGTTCGCGCTGTACGCCGGCCCCGGCGTCGGGTACGGCGGCATGGTGCCGGCCTTCGTGCTGTGCGGGATCGGCATGGCCATGTTCTTCGCCCCGTCCGGGGCGATCGCGATGAGCTCGGTCCCGGAGGGGCACCAGGGCGTCGCCTCCGGCGTCAACAACTCCGCCCGCGAGGTCGGCGGCGCGCTCGGCGTCGCCATCCTCGCCTCGGTTTTCGCGGCCCACGGCAGCTACGCTTCGCCGCAGGCGTACACCGACGGCCTGCTCCCGGCCCTGTGGCTGGCCGTGGCCCTGCTGCTGATCGCCGCGGTGGTCATCGCCCGGCTGCCGGAACGCGAGCCGAGGCGGAGTACGGCGAGCGCGCCGGAGCGGCAGCCACGGGAGAAGGCCCTGGTCTGAGCGGCCCCTTATGGTGGGTGGGTGCTCGAAACCTCAGATCCCGCCGGTGCCGCCGACGCCTCCGCGCCGCTCGCCGAACTGACCACCCTCCGGCTCGGCGGCCCCGCCGACCGGCTGATCACCGCGCGCACCGACGCCGAGGTGATCGCCGCCGTCCAGGAGGCGGACGGCGCCGGCACCCCGCTGCTGGTCATCGGCGGCGGCAGCAATCTGGTGATCGCGGACGAGGGCTTCCGGGGCACCGCCCTGCGGATCGCCACCACCGGCTTCGGCCTGGACGGCACCCGGCTGGAGCTGGCCGCCGGCGAGAACTGGTCGGCGGCCGTGGCCCGCACCGTGGAGGCCGGCCTGGCCGGCGTCGAATGCCTGGCCGGCATCCCCGGCTCGGCCGGCGCCACCCCCATCCAGAACGTCGGCGCCTACGGCCAGGAAGTCGCCTCCGTCATCACCGAGGTCATCGCCTACGACCGCACCGCGCGCCGTACGGTCACCATCCCGGCCGCCGACTGCGGCTTCGGCTACCGGCACAGCCGCTTCAAGGACGAGCCGCAGCGGTACGTGGTACTGCGGGTGCGGTGCCTCCTGGAGGACGCGGGCGGGCTCTCGGCGCCGATCGCGTACGCCGAGACCGCCCGTACGCTGGGCGTCGCCCCGGGCGAGCGGGTGGCGGCGGCCACCGCCCGGGAGACCGTGCTCAAGCTGCGGGCCGGCAAGGGCATGGTGCTGGACCCCGAGGACCACGACACCTGGTCGGCCGGCTCCTTCTTCACCAACCCGCTGCTGAGCGAGGCCGCGTTCACGGCCTTCCGCGAGCGGGCCGCGGACCGGCTGGGCCCCGGCGTGGAACCCCCCGCCTTCCCGGCGGCCGACGGCCACACCAAGACCTCCGCCGCCTGGCTGATCGACAAGGCCGGCTTCACCAAGGGCTACGGCACCGGCCCGGCCCGCATCTCCGGCAAACACACCCTGGCCCTGACCAACCGCGGCGGCGCGACCACCGCCGACCTGCTGACCCTGGCCCGCGAGGTCCGGGACGGCGTACAGGCCGCCTTCGGCGTCACCCTGGTCAACGAACCGGTGACGGTGGGCGTCAGCCTCTGACGGCAGTGCCCTGCACCGGCGGTGCGAAGGAAAGCCTCCGGGCCGCCGTGCTGTGGAAGCCGGAGGGGCTCGACGACGCCACCCTCAGCCGGCCGCCGGCCGCCGGTGCCCTCGGGCAGCGGCCTGCTCGGGGTGGGTCAAGCATCCGGCCTGCGTGGAGTACGGCTGGTTCTGCGGCACGTCCGGGCGGCCGGTGGAGCCCCTGCGGTTCGCCCCATGACACGGCAGGACACCTCATCGCGCCCGGCGAGAGTGCCTGGCGGCCCCGGCCCCCGGCTCACCCGGGGGTCGCCCCGCCGCCCGTGTGGTAGCGCACGTGCTGGGCCCGGATCGCCGCCAGCAGCCCGGGGGCCGGGCCCGCCACCGGTACGCCAGGCGCCACCTGCTGGATCGGCAGCGGTGCCACGGGTGCCGCCGGCACCCCCAGTTCGGTCAGCCACTCCACCAGGTGCCGGGACGAGGCCACATACACGATCCGGCCCAGTCCCACCCACGCGTGGGCCGCCGCGCACATCGGGCAGTGCTCGCCCGACGTGTAGACCGTCGCCGCCGCCCGCTCGGCCGGCGGCAACTGCTCCGCCGCCCAGCGGGCGTGCGCGAACTCCGGGTGCCGGGTGCCGTCCCCGCCCGAGATCCGGTTGTGGTCCTCGGCCAGCACCGTGCCGTCCGCGCCCACCAGCACCGAGCCGAAGGGCTCGTCGCCCACATCCACCGCCCGCGCCGCCAGCTCCACGCAGCGCTTCAGATACGGCAGATCGGCGTCCGTCACCCTCGTCACATCCGTCAGGTCCCCCGCACCGGTCACAGCGACAGCCATTCGTCGATCTCCACCATGATCTTCTCCTGGATGTCCTGCGGCGCCGCCGAGCCCCGCACCGACTGGCGCGCCAGCTCCGCCAGCTCCCGGTCGCCGAAGCCATGATGCGTACGCGCGATCTCGTACTGCGCCGCCAGCCGCGAGCCGAACAGCAGCGGATCATCGGCCCCCAGGGCCATCGGCACACCCGCGTCCCACAGCGTCCGCAACGGAACATCCGGCAGCCGCTCGTACACCCCCAGCGCCACATTGGACGCCGGGCACACCTCACACGTCACCCGGTCCCGGGCGAGCCGCTCCAGCAGCCACGGGTCCTCCGCCGCCCGCACCCCGTGCCCCACCCGGGA
This sequence comes from Streptomyces sp. NTD107, assembly GCF_059510435.1. Lineage (NCBI taxonomy): Bacteria > Bacillati > Actinomycetota > Actinomycetes > Kitasatosporales > Streptomycetaceae > Streptomyces > Streptomyces sp. NTD107. The sequence goes on from NZ_JCAJZV010000011.1 coordinate 13,399, forward strand.
GGCCCGCAGGTCATCCAGGCAGTCCCGGACACTCGCCGGCCCGGACAGCTCCCCGCCGTGCGGCGCCGCCAGCAGCCCGCCCTCCCGCGCGATCGCGAACGCCCGGTCGAAGTCCCGGGCGAAGCCGCGCCGCTCATCGTTGGACAGGCCGAAACCGACCACACCCTGGTCCCGGTAGCGGACCGCGAGCCGGGCCAGGGTGCGGGCGTCCAGCGGATGCTTCATCCGGTTCGCCGCCACCAGCACCCGCATCCCCACCCCGGTCTCCCGGGAGGTGACCCGCACCGCGTCCAGGATGATCTCCAGCGCCGGGATCAGCCCGCCGAGCCGGGGCGCGTACGAGGTGGGGTCCACCTGGATCTCCAGCCAGCGCGCCCCGTCCCTGGCGTCCTCCTCGGCGGCCTCGCGCACCAGCCGCTGGATGTCCTCCGGCTCCCGCAGACAGGAGCGGGCCATGTCGTACAGCCGCTGGAAGCGGAACCAGCCGCGCTCATCGGTGGCGCGCAGCCGCGGGGGCTCCCCGCCGCGCAGCGCCTCCGGCAGATGCACGCCGTACTTGTCCGCCAGTTCCAGCAGAGTGCCGGGCCGCATCGAGCCGGTGAAGTGCAGATGCAGGTGGGCCTTCGGCAGCAGCCGGACGTCACGTACACGATCCATCTACGAATCTTGCCGCATTGCGCCGTCCGGCCGGTAGCCGCGTCACCCGAACGTGAGCCTGAGCTGCGCTCAGCTCGCCTCCGCCAGCAGCTTCTGGAGCCGCGAGACGCCCTCCACCAGGTCGTCGTCGCCCAGCGCGTAGGACAGCCGCAGATAGCCGGGGGTGCCGAACGCCTCACCCGGCACCACGGCCACCTCGGCCTCCTCCAGGATCACCTCGGCCAGCTCCACCGAGGTGGCGGGCCGCCGGCCGCGCAGCTCCCTGCCCAGCAGCGCCTTCACCGAGGGGTACACGTAGAACGCGCCCTCCGGCTCCGGGCAGACCACGCCATCGATCTCGTTCAGCATCCGCACGATCGTGCGCCGCCGCCGGTCGAACGCCTCGCCCATCTCGGCCACCGCGTCCAGGTCCCCGGAGACCGCGGCCAGCGCCGCCGCCTGCGCGACATTGCTGACGTTGGAGGTGGCGTGCGACTGGAGGTTGGTGGCGGCCTTCACCACATCCTGCGGGCCGATCAGCCAGCCCACCCGCCAGCCGGTCATGGCGTACGTCTTGGCCACCCCGTTGACGATCACGGTGCGGTCGGCCAGCTCCGGGACCACCACCGGCAGCGAGGAGAACTCGGCGTCCCCGTAGACCAGATGTTCGTAGATCTCGTCGGTGAGCACCCACAGCCCGTGCTCCAGTGCCCAGCGGCCGATCGCCTCGACCTGCTCGCGCGGGTAGACCGCGCCGGTCGGGTTGGACGGGGAGACGAACAGCAGCACCTTGGTGCGCTCGGTGCGGGCCGCCTCCAGCTGCTCCACGCTCACCCGGTAGCCGGTGGTCTCGTCCGCGACCACGTCCACCGGGACGCCGCCGGCCAGCCGGATCGACTCGGGGTAGGTGGTCCAGTACGGCGCCGGCACGATGACCTCGTCGCCCGGGTCGAGCAGCGCCGCGAACGCCTCGTAGATCGCCTGCTTGCCACCGTTGGTCACCAGCACCTGGGAGGGCTTGACCGCGTAGCCGGAGTCGCGCAGCGTCTTGGCGGCGATGGCCTCCTTCAGCTCCGGGAGACCGCCGGCCGGGGTGTAGCGGTGGAACCTCGGCTCCCGGCACGCGGCCACCGCGGCGTCCACGATGTAGCCGGGGGTGGGGAAGTCGGGTTCACCGGCGCCGAAGCCGATCACCGGGCGGCCGGCCGCCTTGAGGGCCTTCGCCTTGGCATCGACGGCCAGGGTCGCGGACTCGGAGATCGCCCCGACGCGGGCGGAGACCCGGCGCCCGGCGGCTGCTTCTGCGGACTGTGCGGTGGGTGTCGCTGCGCTCATAAGGGCATCGTCGCAGACCGGGGTGGGCCGTGGCACCAGGGTTGCGGCGGTTGTCCGTTCGACGGGGGCCGATTGAGCACGTACACTCTCCACCCAGTGGCGCCGGGTGATGTAGGTTTTCCGGAGCTGCCAGCAAAGGGTCGTAGCTCAATTGGTAGAGCACTGGTCTCCAAAACCAGCGGTTGGGGGTTCAAGTCCCTCCGGCCCTGCTACACAGCAGCAGGCAGTAGTGGTAGTAGGCACGTACCGCAATGCAAGCCGTCCGGGGGACCGGGCGGCTTACGACCATGACCGGGATCAGGTGAGGGCGAGTGGCTGGGATCACGGACTCCGTCGAAACGCCGGAGCCCCGGGGGGACGGAGCCGGCCGAGGACGCGGGCGGCGTGCCAAGCGGGGTCCGCTGGGCAAGCTGGCGCTCTTCTACCGGCAGGTCATCGCCGAGCTCCGCAAGGTCGTCTGGCCCTCGCGGCGCCAGCTGACCACCTACACCTCCGCGGTGATCGTTTTCGTTCTGATCGTCATCGGCATCCTCACCGTGCTTGACTGGGGATTCAGCCGGGTCGTCGATTACGTCTTCGGCTGACCCCGCTCCGGACGGAGCGCGGCGGGCTCGGGGCGTACGGCGCAGGGCGTACGTGCCCCCGGACCGGCCGTGGCGATCCCGTCCGGATGTTCCACGTCAATGTGAAGCAGGAAGAAGCAGCCACCGTGTCTGACCCGAAGTCTGACCCGAATCTGACCGACGACGCCGCCGAGGGCGACGACACCGCGCGCGACATCGTCGAGGCAGCGGACACCGTCGACCAGACCGAGGCTGCCGACGCCGCGGCGGGCGAGCCCGCCGAGTCCGCCGCCCTCCACGAGGAGGACGGGGACGAGACCGCCGAGGAGGCGGAGGCCGAGGCGGACGCGGAGGCCGAGGCCGAGGAGGCGCCCGAGCCGGTGGACCCGGTCGCGCAGCTGCGCGAGGAGCTGCGGGTGCTGCCCGGCGAGTGGTACGTGGTGCACACGTACGCGGGCTACGAGAACCGCGTGAAGACCAACCTTGAGCAGCGCGCCGTGTCGCTGAACGTGGAGGACTACATCTTCGCGGTCGAGGTGCCGCAGGAAGAAGTCGTCCAGATCAAGAACGGCGACCGCCGCACCATCAAGCAGAACAAGCTCCCCAGCTATGTGCTGGTCCGCATGGACCTGACGAACGAGTCCTGGGGCGTCGTGCGGAACACCCCCGGCGTCACCGGCTTCGTGGGCAACGCCTACGACCCGTACCCGCTGACGCTGGACGAGATCGTGAAGATGCTGGCGCCCGAGGCGGAGCAGAAGGCCGCCGAGCAGGCCGCGGCCGAGGGCGGCGCCCCGGCGCCGGGCCGCCGGGTCGAGGTCCAGGTGCTGGACTTCGAGGTCGGCGACTCCGTCACCGTCACCGACGGCCCGTTCGCGACCCTTCAGGCGACGATCAACGAGATCAACGCCGACTCCAAGAAGGTCAAGGGCCTGGTCGAGATCTTCGGCCGCGAGACCCCGGTCGAGCTGAGCTTCGACCAGATCCAGAAGAACTGACAGACGGCACAACGGTTCTGTTTCGCCCTGGTACCGGGCTCCGCCTCGGTACCAGGGCGCCGTTAGTGTGGGCCCATGCGCGCGCTCATAGTCGAGAACGATGACCGGGTGGCGCGCGCCCTCAGCCGGACACTGCGCGGCGAGGGGTACGACGTCGAACGCGCCCGCAGCGTGCGGGAGGCCGCGCAGGCGATCGGCGCCGCGGACTTCGAGATCGCCCTGGTCGATCTGGGCCTCGACGACGGCGACGGCGTCGAGGTGATCCGGCTGCTGCGCGACCGCGCCGCCACCGGCGTCATCGCCGTCACGGCGCGCGGCGAGCAGACCGACCGGGTACGGGGACTGCGGGCCGGCGCCGACGACTATTTGGTGAAACCCTTCGGGGTGGCCGAGCTGCTGGCCCGCATCGAGGCCGTGACCCGCCGGCTGCGGGTACTCCAGAGCGGGCCCGCCACGCGCGGCACCATCGGCCACGGCGACCTGCTGATCGACCGGGACCGGCACGAGGTCTCCCGGGACGGCGAACCCCTGCGGCTGACCCGCAAGGAGTTCGAGATCCTGGTGCTGCTGGCCAGGAGCGTCGGCGCGGTGGTGGAGCGCGAACGCATCCTCGACCAGGTCTGGCAGTCCGCCTGGGAGGGCAGCAGCCGCACCCTGGACACCCATATGACCTCGCTGCGCTCCAAGCTCGGCCCGGCCGCCCGCATCACCACGGTGCGCGGCGTCGGCTACCGGCTCGAAGCGGTGACGGCCGCCCAGGCCGCCGCCGCCGACGCGGCGGACGGGTAGCCGCGGGTGCGCCGGCGGATCATCGTCGCGCTGCTCCCCGTGCTGGCCCTGCTCGTGGTGGGGATCGGCGTCTCGTACGCCGCGGTGGTGAGCGAGCGGACCACGCAGCAGGTGTTCATCGACCGCAGCGGGGACGCCGTACGGTTCGCCAACCTCGCCGAGGCGGCGATCACCTCGGGGGAGCGGAGCAGACTGCACGCGGAACTCGACGCGTACCACAAGCTGTACGACTCACCCGTGTGGGTGCTGGGCCTGGACGGCGGACTGGTGCACGACCCGGGGCCGCCGGCCCCGGACGGCGCGGCGGTCGCCGAGGACATCCAGCGGGCGTTCGCCGGGGCCAGGGCGACGGAGGCCGCCACGGTGTGGCCCTGGCAGCGGGTCCCGCTGCGGGTGGTGGAGCCGGTGGGCCGGGACTCCCAGGTGACCGCCGTCGTGATCATCGAGGCCCCGACGGACGGGCTGCGGGCGGCCACGGTCCGCCGCTGGGGGGTGGGCGCGGCGCTGCTGCTGGTTCCGGTGCTGGCGCTGATGGGCGGCCTGTGGCCGCTGACCCGGTGGATTCTGCGCCCGGTGCGCGATCTGGAGCGGATCGCGGCGGATGTGCGCGGTGGTGAGCTGGGGGCGCGCGCCCCGGTGGAGCACGGGCCGCCGGAGCTGCGCGGGCTGGCGTCCTCGTTCAACGCGATGGTGGACACCGTGCAGCGGTCGCTGGAGCGGCAGCGGATGTTCGTGGGCGATGTGGCCCATCAGCTGCGCAATCCGCTGGCCGGGCTGCGGCTCTCGGTGGAGAACCTGCGGCCGTGGGCCGCCCGGCAGCCGCCGGCCCGGGAGGCGGTCGAGGAGGCGGTGGACGGCGCCGTACAGATGGGCGAGATGTTCGAGGCGATGCTGGCGGCGACGGCGGCGGCCAGCCGGGAGCGGGTACGGGACGCGGAGGCGTGGACGCTGCGCCGGGTCTTCGCGACCGGCCGGCCGCACTGGGAGGCGGTCACCGGCGAGCACGGGCGGGTGCTGCGGGTGGTGGAGCCGGAGCCGGAGCTGGTGCTGCGGCAGCCGCCGGGCGGGCTGGTCGCGGTGCTGGACGAGCTGGTGGACAACGCGGCGTGGCTGTCCGGCGGCAGCATGGTGACGGTGTCCGCCTCGGTGGACGCCGACGGGCTCGCGGGCACGGTGGTGGTGGCCGACGACGGTACGGGCCTGTCGGCCCAGGAGCGCGAGGCGGCACGCGGCCGATTCTGGCGGGCGGCGCGGCACCAGAACATCCGGGGCACCGGCCTCGGCCTGGCGATCATCCACGACGTGGTGGAGGACGTCGGCGGCGAGGTCCACCTGGAAGCCAACACCCCGCAGGGCCTGAGCGTAGTCGTCCGGCTCCCGGTGGTCCGCCAGGGCGACGCCTGACGCCGGCAACGGGAGCGTTGCCGGCGCTGTCCGCTCACGGCCCGGCCCGGCCCGGACCGCCGGGGTGATGCCGGGGCCACGGTCCGGCTGCGACGGTATGCATCGGTGCTGCTGTGCGGTCAGGGCCCCCAGGCCCGTCCGTCGCGCCCGGCCGCCCGCCCCGGGCCCCCGCCGGCCGGCCTGCGGGCCTCCCGGCCTGAGCCTCCGGGCCTCCGGCCCGAGCCTCCGGGCCCCCGGCTCCCTGCCGGTCGGCCTCCGGCTCCCTGCCGGCCTGCGGCCTCCGGCCCCCGCTGACTGGCCTGCGGGCCTCCGGCCCGAGCCTCCGGGCCTCCGGCTCCCCGCCGGCCTGCGGCCCCCCGCCGGCCTGCGGCTCCCCGCCGGCCTGCGGCCTCCGGGCCTGCGGGCCTTCCTGCCGATCGGCCTCCGGCCCCCCGTCGGCCTGCGGCCTCCCGGCCCCCCGCCTGCCGGCCTGCGGGCCTCCCGGCCCCCCGCCTGCCGGCCTGCGGGCCTCCCGGCCCCCGGGGCCCGGCCCCCGGGGCCGTCGGTGGTTTGGCTTTCGGCGGCCCCGCCGCTACGGCTTGGCCGCGCGGAACCAGTCGGCGGCGCCCTCGTGGAGGGGGATGGGGGCGGTGGCGGCGGCCGTGCGGGGGTTGATCTGGTACGCCTCGGGCCGGGTCCTGGTGAGGATGTGGGCCCCGGTCACCGCGGTGCCGGTGAAGAAGCGGGCCGCCTCCGCCGGGAAGTCGGCACGTACCGCGATCAGGGTCGGCACGGCGAGGGTCGCGGTGGTCGTGCTCACCTCCGGGTAGACCGCCCCGGAGATCGTCACCGGCAGGTACTCCCCGGGGTGCGCGTACCGCATCGTCTCCGCCTCGGCGGCCAGATCCACGAAGTGCAGCGGCGGGGCGTTCTCCAGCAGCCAGGTGATGGCGGGGGTGGGCATCGCGGTGAGGGACAGGACGGCGTCCACCACGCCGTCCACCAGGGCCTGCGCGGCGGCCGTCTGGCCCAGGTCGCGGACCTCGACGCCGACCCCGGCGGCGGCCATCAGCCGCTGCCCGGTGAAGCGGGTGCCGGAGCCGGGCAGTCCGCAGGCGACGGGCCGGCCGGCCAGGTCGGCGAGGGTGCGTATCCCGCTGTCCCGCAGGGTGACGAGGTGCACCACCGAGTCGAAGATCCGCAGCAGCGCGGCGGTCTCACCGTCGTGCGGGCGCAGCACGTCCACGTTGGCGTACGCGAGGTCCACCTCGCGGCCCAGCAGCAGCCGCAGATTGTCGACGGACGCCTCGGTGAAGACGACTTCCACGGCCTCGCGGCCCAGTGCCTCGTTCCACAGGTCGGCGAGCGCCGCGCCGGATTCGCGGTAGGTGGCGCCCTCGGGGCCGGTCGCCAGCTTGAGCTGCTGGACGCCGAGGTCGGGGGAGGAGCCGCAGGCCGCGGCGGTCAGCCCCAGGGGGGCGACCAGCAGCGCGCGGCGGGTGAGCCCGCGAGGCGATCCCAATGTCAGATCAACCCCAAATTCTTTCCGGATGCGTTGCCGCGACGCCTGCCCGCCAGCACTGTGATGCGATCCACAGATTAACAGTCACAGGGATGGACGACCCATGACGAACTCCCCTGCTTCCCCCGCGACGAAGCGGAAGAAGCGGATTTACCAGCACCTCTATTTCTGGGTGCTGGTGGGCATCAGCATCGGCATCGGCATAGGACTGGCGGCGCCCGAGGTGGGCGCCGAGATGAAGTGGCTGGCTGATCTCTTCATCAAGCTGGTCAAGGTGGTGATCGCCCCGACGATCTTCGCGACGGTGGTGGTGGGTATCGCCGGGATGGGCAATCTGGCCAAGGCGGGCGGCCTGGCCCTGAAAACGGTGCTGTATTTCAACATCACCACGGTCTTCGCGCTGGCCATCGGCCTCGTCGTGATCAACATCTGGCAGCCGGGTTCCGGTCTTGGCTATGACATCGAGTCCTTCGACGCCTCCGCCGCCGACGCGGCCATCGAGTCCGCCGGGGCCACCGACACCGGGTTCAGCGGGTTCCTCCTCGACCTGGTGCCGACGTCGTTCGCCAGCGCGTTCGTCGACGGCAAGCTGCTCCAGGTGCTGCTGCTCGCCATCCTGTTCGCCATCGCGCTGAGCATGCTGGGGTCCCGCGCGGAGGGCATGGTGCGCGGTCTCGACACTTTCGCCAAGACGATGTTCGGCGTCATCAAGCTGGTCATGTGGGTCGCGCCGCTGGGTGCGATGGGCGGCATGGCCTTCACCATCGGCCAGCACGGCAGCTCCATCCTGGGCTCGCTCGCCTCGTTCATGATCTCGTTCTGGGTGACGTGTCTGCTGTTCATCACCCTGGTGCTGGGCGCGGTCTGCCGGATGACGGGCTTCAGCCTGCTCAAGTACGTCCGCTTCATCAAGGACGAGCTGCTGATCGTGCTGGGCACCTCGTCTTCCGAGACGGTGCTGCCGCGCATGCTGACGAAGCTGGAGGCGGCCGGTACGCCCAAGCACGTGGTGGGCATGACGATCCCGACGGGCTACTCGTTCAACCTGGACGGCACCGCGATCTACATGTCGATGGGCGCGCTGTTCATCGCGCAGGCGTTCGGCGTGGATGTGTCCATCTGGACGCAGATCGGGCTGCTGGTCTTCATGCTGATCTCCTCGAACGGTGCCGCCGGTGTCTCCGGTGCGGGTCTGGTCACGCTGGCCGCGTCGCTGGCGGCCTTCGACTCGGTGATCCCGGTCGCGGGCATCGCGCTGATCGTCGGCATCGACCGCTTCATGAGCGAGGGCCGCGCGCTGACCAACCTCACGGGCAACGGCATCGGGACCCTGGCCATCGCCCGCTGGACCGGCGACCTGGACCGGGAGCGCCTCGCGTACGTGCTGGACAACCCCGGTTCGGTGGATGTGGACGAGCTCATGAAGCAGGAGGCGCAGGGGCTGCCGGCGCGGCCCGCCACTGAGGAGACCGGGGAGAGCGCGGCGCCCCAGCAGGATGTGACAGCGGGCCGCGGCGCCTGACCCGGTCGACCCCGCTCGACCCCCGCTCGACCCCCGCTCGACCCCGCTTTCCCTCGTCCCCCGCCGGCGGATTTTGGCGGTATCGCCGTACCCGATATCGTGGTGCGGTATGCCTCCGTATGGATGATGCTTGCGATCGGCCCGTTCCGATCGCCCGGCGTCTCCGCCGGCGGGGGCCACAACCTCTCACTCAATGACCCGGAGAGAGCATGCCTCCCAAGAAGAAGAAGGTCACGGGGCTGATCAAGCTCCAGATCCAGGCCGGCGCCGCCAACCCGGCGCCGCCGGTCGGTCCGGCGCTGGGCCAGCACGGCGTCAACATCATGGAGTTCTGCAAGGCCTACAACGCGGCGACCGAGTCGCAGCGTGGCTGGGTGATCCCGGTGGAGATCACGGTCTACGAGGACCGTTCCTTCACCTTCATCACCAAGACTCCGCCGGCCGCGAAGATGATCCTCAAGGCCGCTGGTGTGGAGAAGGGCTCCGGCGAGCCCCACAAGACCAAGGTCGCCAAGATCACGGCGGCTCAGGTGCGGGAGATCGCCACCACCAAGCTGCCCGACCTCAACGCCAATGACCTGGACGCCGCGTCCAAGATCATCGCCGGTACCGCTCGTTCCATGGGTGTCACCGTCGAGGGCTGAGCCGCCCCGTACCACCGTGGCAGGGCCAGGCGCTGGTCCGGACCACGACTCCACAGCATCACCATTTGAGGAGCAGCAGTGAAGCGCAGCAAGTACTTCCGCGGCGCGGAGGCCAAGATCGACCGGGAGCGGCTGTACGCGCCCCTGGAGGCCGTCCGTCTCGCCAAGGAGACCTCTTCGCAGAAGTTCGACGCGACCGTCGAGGTGGCCATGCGGCTGGGTGTCGACCCCCGCAAGGCCGACCAGATGGTCCGTGGCACCGTGAACCTCCCGCACGGCACCGGCAAGACCGCCCGGGTCCTGGTCTTCGCGACCGGTGACCGTGCCGCGGCCGCGGAGGCCGCCGGAGCCGACATCGTCGGCTCGGACGAACTGATCGACGAGGTCGCCAAGGGCCGCCTGGACTTCGACGCCGTGGTGGCGACCCCGGACCTGATGGGCAAGGTCGGCCGGCTTGGCCGGGTGCTCGGTCCGCGTGGTCTGATGCCGAACCCGAAGACCGGCACCGTCACCCCGGATGTCGCCAAGGCCGTCACCGAGATCAAGGGCGGCAAGATCGAGTTCCGCGTGGACAAGCACGCGAACCTCCACTTCATCATCGGCAAGGCGTCCTTCGACGACGCCAAGCTGGTGGAGAACTACGCGGCGGCCCTCGAAGAGGTCACCCGGCTGAAGCCGGCCGCCGCCAAGGGTCGTTACATCAAGAAGACGACCGTCAGCACCACCACGGGCCCCGGCGTTCCCGTCGACCCGAACCGCTCGCGCAACCTTCTGGACGAGGAGCCCCTCGTCTGATCCGGCTGACCGTACAGCGGTGGAGGCCCGTTCCAGCTCTGTCACAGAGCGGGGACGGGCCTCTTTCGTGACTGTCGTACGAGTTACTGTCGTTGGGAACAGCTGGTACCAACCGGAAGATGGTGGGGGAGAAGATGCGTCCCGTTCGCAAGGCTCTGCTGGGCGTGACCACGGCGGTGCTGCTGGTCGGCACGGCGGCGTGTAGCAGCGACAGCACCGACACCAAGGGCAACGAGAGCGCCGGGGACAAGAAGACCGGCTCCGACACCTCCGCGCGCGGCGCGTTCGAGGCGCTGACCGCCGCCGCGCAGTCCACCGAGCAGATCACCTCGGCCGATGTGGTCTCGGTCACCCAGCAGGCCGGCACCGAGGTGACCCTCACCGGCTCGCTGTCGTGGGGCGACGGCTTGGCGATGTCCGCCGTGATGACCGGCGACGACTTCGACGCGGCCCTCGGCGGCCCCGGCGAGATCGAGGTGGTCTGGGTCGACGGCGTGATGTACATGAACATGGGCCCGGACTTCGCGAGCGAGACGGACGGCCGCCCCTGGATGGCCATGGACCTGGTCGCGCTCATGGAGGAGGCCGGCGAGGACGCGCTGGGCAGTGTGCTCTCCTCCGCCATGGACCAGGGCGCGCAGAGCCCCGCCGACCAGATGGCGATGCTGCTGGAGTCCGAGGACGTCGAGTGGATCGCCGAGGAGGAGCTGGACGGGGCCACCGTCAACCATTACGCCGGCACCCTGGCCGTTGAGGATGTCCTCGCCCTCCAGGGCACCTTCGACGGGCTGAGCGAGGAGGACCGCGCCTCGCTGCTCGACCTGCTGGCGGAGCAGGGCACCGAGTCCTACGAGCTCGATGTGTGGGTCAACGAGGACGACTTCCCGGTCAAGGTCGGCATGGCGTACGACACCGCGATGGGCCCGTACGAGCAGACGACCACGTACAGCAACCTCGGCGCCGACGTGACCGCCGAGGCCCCGCCGGCCGACCAGGTGATCGACTTCATGGAGATGATGGACATGATGGGCGCCGGCATCTGACGGACGCCCGTCCATGGCAGGCGATTTGCCTGAGCCGAGCAGGTTCGCGTAATCTTCCACAGAAGCCAAAGACCGCTGGTTGTCGCCGTACCCTCCGGGTGTGGTGGCCGAAGGATCCGCTGATCGCGGGCGACCTGCGCAGGTGACTGTGGAAGACCGTGAGTTTTACGTCTGCCCCGTGCGCCTGCGCCGGGGCGTTTGTTGTGTACAGCCCCTTCCGAGCGGTCCGACATCCCGGAAGGAGGGCCGAGGTTCATGGCGAGCCCCGACAAGGTCGAAGCCGTCGCGGAGATCAAGCAGAAGTTTGAGAACTCCAACGCGGCGGTTGTCACCGCGTACACCGGTCTCACCGTGGCGCAGCTCAAGGACCTGCGCCGTTCTCTCGGTGAGAACACTCAGTACCACGTGACGAAGAACACGCTGACCAAGATCGCGGCCAACGAGGCCGGGGTCACCGCGCTGGACGAGCACCTCACGGGCTCGACCGCCGTCGCCTTCATCACCGGGGACCCGGTGGAGGCGGCGAAGGGTCTGCGTGACTTCGCCAAGAACAACCCCGCCCTGGTCATCAAGGGTGGTGTGCTCGACGGCAACGCGCTGACCGCCGCCGAGATCAACAAGCTCGCGGACCTTGAGTCCCGCGAGGTGCTGCTCGCCAAGCTGGCCGGCAACATGAAGGCGACCATGGCCAAGGCCGCGGCGACCTTCCAGGCCCCGCTCACCAAGCTCGTCCGCACTGTGGACGCGCTGCGTGAGAAGAACGAGCAGGGCGGTGCCGGTACGCCGGCTCCCGCCGAGGCCGACTCCGCCGCGTAACGAGGCGTTTTCGGTCACAGCGGGCCAGCGAACGCCCGCCGAGAAACATCATTCCGGCACCTGCCGACTTAGTGGAAGGACCGCCCATCATGGCGACCAAGCTGACCAAGGACGAGCTGCTGGAGCAGTTCGAGAACCTGACCCTCATCGAGCTGGCCGAGCTGGTGTCGGCGTTCGAGGAGAAGTTCGACGTCAAGGCTGCCGCCCCGGCCGCCGTTGCCGTCGCCGCCCCCGGTGGTGCCGGTGGCGCCGCCGAGGCCGCCGAGGAGCAGGACGAGTTCGACGTCATCCTCACCGGTGCCGGCGACAAGAAGATCCAGGTCATCAAGGTCGTGCGTGAGCTGACCTCGCTGGGCCTGAAGGAGGCCAAGGACCTCGTCGACAACGCGCCGAAGGCCGTCGTCGAGAAGGTTGCCAAGGACGCCGCGGAGAAGGCCAAGGAGGCCCTTGAGGGCGCCGGTGCCTCCGTCGAGGTCAAGTGACCTGCTGACGTACCGACCTTTGGTCTTCTGATCTCACAAGGTCACCCTGAGTCCACGCGACTCAACTGAGGGCGATCACCCAGTCGGGTGGTCGCCCTCGGGCGTTGTGGTGACGGCTTGGGCACCTGACGCGATCGGCAGGTATGGTGATCTTCGGTTGTCGACAGGCCCTTCGGGGGCCTTGACGAACTGCTTCCGGCACGCGATTCTCAGGTCGCGTCGCACATCGGTCCCTGATTCGAGGCATGGATCGCTGGCGAAGCGGGAAAGGTTGCGGCAGACGGGTCCGCACCCCCGGCGACCGAGGCAGCCGGAGGCGGGCGCGAGCACAGCGAGGGTGGCACCTTGTTGCAGTGGCGGAGGCATTGGACATCAGTGGGTCTTGTGACTACACTGACCCTTTGCGCTGCCTAGCTGCCTCCTGCCCGTCACCAGGGGGGCGGGTATGCGCGCAGAGAGTCCGAGCCCTCGGAAGGACCCCCTCTTGGCCGCCTCGCGCAATGCCTCGACAACCAGTACGAATAATGGCACCAGCACCGCACCACTGCGTGTCTCTTTTGCGAAGATCAAGGAACCTCTTGAGGTTCCGAACCTCCTGGCGCTGCAAACCGAGAGCTTTGACTGGCTGCTCGGCAATGACGCCTGGAAGGGTCGCGTCGAGGCCGCGCTGGAGAGTGGGCAGGACGTCCCCAGGAAGTCCGGTCTGGAGGAGATCTTCGAGGAGATCTCCCCGATCGAGGACTTCTCCGGGTCGATGTCCCTGACCTTCCGTGATCACCGGTTCGAGCCGCCGAAGAACTCGATCGACGAGTGCAAGGAGCGCGACTTCACGTACGCCGCGCCGCTCTTCGTCACCGCCGAGTTCACCAACAACGAGACCGGCGAGATCAAGTCCCAGACGGTCTTCATGGGCGACTTCCCGCTCATGACCGACAAGGGCACCTTCTGCATCAACGGCACCGAGCGTGTCGTGGTCACCCAGCTGGTCCGTTCCCCCGGCGCCTACTTCGACAGCTCCATCGACAAGACGTCGGACAAGGACCTGTTCTCCGCCAAGATCATCCCGTCCCGGGGTGCCTGGCTGGAGATGGAGATCGACAAGCGCGACATGGTCGGTGTGCGCATCGACCGCAAGCGCAAGCAGTCCGTCACCGTACTGCTGAAGGCGCTCGGCTGGACCTCGGACCAGATCCTGGAGGAGTTCGGCGACTACGAGTCGATGCGGGCCACCCTGGAGAAGGACCACACCCAGGGCCAGGACGACGCGCTGCTGGACATCTACCGCAAGCTCCGGCCGGGCGAGCCGCCGACCCGTGAGGCCGCGCAGACCCTGCTGGAGAACCTCTACTTCAACCCCAAGCGGTACGACCTGGCCAAGGTCGGCCGGTACAAGATCAACAAGAAGCTGGGCGGCGACGAGCCGCTGGACGCCGGTGTGCTCACGGTCGAGGACATCGTCGCCACGATCAAGTACCTGGTGCGCCTGCACGCCGGCGAGACCGAGACCACCGCGCCGTCCGGGCGGACGATCATCGTCGAGACCGACGACATCGACCACTTCGGCAACCGCCGGCTGCGCAACGTGGGCGAGCTGATCCAGAACCAGATCCGTACCGGCCTGGCCCGTATGGAGCGCGTGGTCCGCGAGCGCATGACCACGCAGGACGTCGAGGCCATCACGCCGCAGACGCTGATCAACATCCGGCCGGTCGTCGCCTCCATCAAGGAGTTCTTCGGCACCAGCCAGCTGTCGCAGTTCATGGACCAGACCAACCCGCTGTCCGGGCTCACCCACAAGCGCCGGCTCAACGCGCTGGGCCCCGGCGGTCTGAGCCGTGAGCGGGCCGGTCTTGAGGTCCGTGACGTGCACCCCTCGCACTACGGCCGGATGTGTCCGATCGAGACGCCCGAAGGCCCCAACATCGGTCTGATCGGCTCGCTGGCCGCCTTCGGCCGGATCAACGCCTTCGGTTTCGTGGAGACCCCGTACCGCAAGGTCGTCGACGGCATCGTCACCGACGACGTGGACTACCTGACCGCCGATGAGGAAGACCGCTTCGTCATCGCCCAGGCCAACGCCAAGCTGACCGAGGACCTGCACTTCGCGGAGGCCCGCGTGCTGGTCCGCCGCCGTGGCGGGGAGATCGACTACATCCCCGGCTCCGAGGTCGACTACATGGACGTCTCGCCGCGCCAGATGGTGTCGGTCGCGACCGCCATGATCCCGTTCCTGGAGCACGACGACGCCAATCGCGCGCTCATGGGATCGAACATGATGCGCCAGGCGGTGCCGCTGCTCAACGCCGAGGCGCCGCTGGTCGGCACCGGCATGGAGTACCGCTGCGCCACCGACGCCGGTGACGTCATCAAGGCCGAGCAGAACGGTGTCGTCTCCGACGTCTCCGCCGACTACGTCTCGATCGCCAACGACGACGGCACCCACGTCACCCACCGGCTCGCCAAGTTCTCCCGCTCCAACCAGGGCACCTCCTTCAACCAGAAGGTGCTGGTCGAGGAGAACGAGCGGGTCATCGCCGGCCAGGTCATCGCCGACGGCCCCTCCACCGAGCGCGGTGAGATGGCGCTCGGCAAGAACCTGCTGGTCGCGTTCATGCCGTGGGAGGGCTACAACTACGAGGACGCGATCATCCTCTCCCAGCGTCTGGTGCAGGACGACGTCCTCTCCTCGATCCACATCGAGGAGCACGAGGTCGACGCCCGCGACACCAAGCTGGGCCCCGAGGAGATCACCCGGGACATCCCGAACGTCTCCGAGGAGGTGCTCGCCGACCTGGACGACCGCGGCATCATCCGTATCGGTGCCGAGGTCGAGGCCGGCGACATCCTGGTCGGCAAGGTCACCCCGAAGGGCGAGACCGAGCTGACCCCCGAGGAGCGGCTGCTGCGCGCGATCTTCGGTGAGAAGGCCCGCGAGGTGCGCGACACCTCGCTGAAGGTGCCGCACGGCGAGACCGGCAAGGTCATCGGGGTGCGGGTCTTCGACCGCGACGAGGGCGACGAACTGCCCCCGGGCGTCAACCAGCTGGTCCGGGTGTACGTCGCGCAGAAGCGCAAGATCACCGACGGCGACAAGCTGGCCGGCCGGCACGGCAACAAGGGCGTCATCTCCAAGATCCTCCCGGTCGAGGACATGCCGTTCCTGGAGGACGGCACCCCGGTCGACATCATCCTCAACCCGCTGGGTGTCCCCTCCCGGATGAACCCCGGCCAGGTGCTGGAGATCCACCTCGGGTGGCTCGCCTCGCAGGGCTGGAAGGTCGAGGGCACCGAGGAGGAGTGGAAGCAGCGGCTCGCCGCGATCGGCGCGGACGAGGTCGCCCCGCGCACCAACGTCGCCACCCCGGTGTTCGACGGTGCCCGCGAGGACGAGCTGGCCGGGCTCTTCGAGTCCACCATCCCCAACCGCGACGGCGACCGGATGGTGCTGCCCACCGGCAAGGCCCGGATGTTCGACGGCCGCTCCGGCGAGCCGTTCCCGGAGCCGATCTCGGTCGGCTACATGTACATCCTCAAGCTCCACCACCTGGTCGACGACAAGCTGCACGCGCGCTCGACCGGCCCGTACTCCATGATCACCCAGCAGCCGCTCGGCGGTAAGGCCCAGTTCGGTGGCCAGCGCTTCGGTGAGATGGAGGTGTGGGCCCTGGAGGCGTACGGCGCTGCCTACGCCCTCCAGGAGCTGCTGACCATCAAGTCCGACGACGTGACCGGCCGCGTGAAGGTCTACGAGGCCATCGTCAAGGGCGAGAACATCCCCGAGCCCGGCATTCCCGAGTCCTTCAAGGTGCTCATCAAGGAAATGCAGTCGCTCTGCCTCAATGTGGAGGTGCTGTCCTCGGACGGCATGTCCATCGAGATGCGTGACACCGATGAGGACGTCTTCCGCGCGGCGGAGGAGCTCGGCATCGACCTGTCCCGGCGCGAGCCGAGCAGCGTCGAAGAGGTCTGACGGGCCCGACCGGAAGGGCCGCACGGTGTGTGCCCTTCCGGTCCCCCCACCCGGACCCCGATCAGACCATTGACTCACGACACTGAGAGGGATTGACGAGAGTGCTCGACGTCAACTTCTTCGACGAACTGCGGATCGGCCTGGCCACCGCTGACGACATCCGTCAGTGGTCTCACGGCGAGGTCAAGAAGCCGGAGACCATCAACTACCGCACGCTCAAGCCCGAAAAGGACGGACTCTTCTGCGAGAAGATCTTCGGTCCGACCCGGGACTGGGAGTGCTACTGCGGCAAGTACAAGCGCGTCCGCTTCAAGGGCATCATCTGTGAGCGCTGCGGCGTCGAGGTCACTCGCGCCAAGGTGCGGCGCGAGCGGATGGGCCACATCGAGCTGGCCGCGCCCGTCACCCACATCTGGTACTTCAAGGGCGTGCCCTCGCGGCTCGGCTACCTGCTCGACCTGGCGCCGAAGGACCTGGAGAAGGTCATCTACTTCGCCGCGTACATGATCACGTACGTGGACGAGGAGCGGCGTACCCGCGATCTGCCCTCGCTGGAGGCGCACGTCTCCGTCGAGCGCCAGCAGATCGAGCAGCGCCGCGACGCCGACCTGGAAGCCCGCGCCAAGAAGCAGGAGAGCGACCTCGCCGAGCTGGAGGCCGAGGGCGCCAAGGCGGACGTCCGGCGCAAGGTGCGCGAAGGCGCCGAGCGCGAGATGAAGCAGCTGCGCGACCGCGCCCAGCGCGAGATCGACCGCCTGGACGAGGTGTGGAACCGCTTCAAGAACCTCAAGGTCCAGGACCTGGAGGGCGACGAGCTGCTCTACCGTGAGCTGCGCGACCGCTTCGGTACGTACTTCGACGGCTCGATGGGTGCCGCGGCGCTCCAGAAGCGCCTGGAGACCTTCGACCTCGACGAGGAGGCCGCCCGGCTGCGGGAGATCATCCGCACCGGCAAGGGCCAGAAGAAGACCCGCGCCCTCAAGCGGCTCAAGGTCGTCTCCGCGTTCCTCCAGACCTCCAACAGCCCCAAGGGCATGGTGCTGGACTGCGTCCCGGTGATCCCGCCGGACCTGCGTCCGATGGTGCAGCTGGACGGTGGCCGCTTCGCGACCTCCGACCTGAACGACCTGTACCGCAGGGTCATCAACCGCAACAACCGCCTCAAGCGTCTCCTTGACCTCGGCGCCCCCGAGATCATCGTGAACAACGAGAAGCGGATGCTCCAGGAGGCCGTCGACGCGCTGTTCGACAACGGCCGCCGCGGCCGGCCGGTCACCGGCCCGGGCAACCGCCCGCTGAAGTCGCTGTCCGACATGCTCAAGGGCAAGCAGGGCCGCTTCCGGCAGAACCTGCTGGGCAAGCGCGTCGACTACTCGGCCCGTTCCGTGATCGTCGTCGGCCCCCAGCTGAAGCTGCACCAGTGCGGTCTGCCCAAGGCGATGGCGCTGGAACTCTTCAAGCCGTTCGTGATGAAGCGCCTGGTGGACCTCAACCACGCGCAGAACATCAAGTCGGCCAAGCGCATGGTCGAGCGCCAGCGCACCGTGGTGTACGACGTCCTCGAAGAGGTCATCGCCGAGCACCCGGTGCTGCTGAACCGCGCCCCGACCCTGCACCGGCTGGGCATCCAGGCGTTCGAGCCGCAGCTGGTCGAGGGCAAGGCCATCCAGATCCACCCCCTGGTGTGCACCGCCTTCAACGCGGACTTCGACGGTGACCAGATGGCCGTCCATCTGCCGCTGTCGGCCGAGGCACAGGCCGAGGCCCGCATCCTGATGCTGTCCTCGAACAACATCCTCAAGCCGGCCGACGGCCGGCCGGTGACCATGCCCACCCAGGACATGGTGCTCGGGCTGTTCTTCCTCACCACCGACGAGGAGGAGCGCGAGGTGCGCGGCGAGGGCCGGTCCTTCGCCTCCACCGCCGAGGGGATCATGGCGTTCGACGCCGGGGAGCTGTCGCTCCAGGCGAAGGTCGACATCCGCTTCCCGATCGGCTCGGTGCCGCCCCGCGGCTGGACCCCGCCGGCCCCCGCCGAGGGCGAGGGCGAGTGGCAGCAGGGCGACAGCTTCCGGATGCGCACCACCCTGGGCCGCGCGCTCTTCAACGAGCTGCTGCCCGAGGACTACCCGTTCGTCGACGAGTCGGTGGGCAAGAAGCAGCTCTCCCAGATCGTCAACGACCTGGCGGAGCGCTACCCCAAGGTCGTCGTCGCGGCCACCCTGGACAACCTCAAGGCCGCCGGTTACTACTGGGCCACCCGGTCCGGGGTCACCGTCGCCGTGTCCGACATCGTGGTTCCCGAGGCCAAGAAGCAGATCCTCGCGAACTACGAGGCGCAGGACGAGAAGGTCCAGAAGCAGTACGAGCGCGGTCTGATCACCAAGGACGAGCGCACGCAGGAGCTCATCGCGATCTGGACCAAGGCGACCAACGAGGTCGCCGAGACCATGAACGACAACTTCCCGAAGACCAACCCCATCTTCATGATGGTGGACTCCGGGGCCCGCGGAAACATGATGCAGATGCGTCAGATCGCGGGTATGCGTGGTCTGGTGTCCAACGCGAAGAACGAGACCATCCCGCGGCCGATCAAGGCGTCCTTCCGCGAGGGTCTGTCCGTGCTGGAGTACTTCATCTCCACCCACGGTGCCCGTAAGGGTCTGGCCGACACCGCCCTGCGTACCGCCGACTCCGGGTACCTCACCCGGCGTCTGGTGGACGTCTCGCAGGACGTCATCATCCGCGAGGAGGACTGCGGCACCGAGCGCGGCCTCAAGCTGGACATCGCGGTGGTGGGCGCGGACGGCGTGCTGCGCAAGACCGACAACGTCGAGTCGAGCGTGTACGCGCGCTGCCTCGCCGAGGAGATCGTCGTCGACGGCAAGGTGCTGGCCCCGGCCGGCACCGACCTGGGCGATGTGCTCATCGACGAGCTCGTGCGGCACGGTGTGCAGACGGTCAAGACCCGCTCCGTGCTCACCTGTGAGTCGGCGGTCGGCACCTGTGCCATGTGCTACGGGCGTTCGCTGGC
Organism: Streptomyces sp. NTD107; assembly: GCF_059510435.1. Taxonomy (NCBI): domain Bacteria; kingdom Bacillati; phylum Actinomycetota; class Actinomycetes; order Kitasatosporales; family Streptomycetaceae; genus Streptomyces; species Streptomyces sp. NTD107. Next base: position 32,931 of record NZ_JCAJZV010000011.1, read on the forward strand.
CACCGGCAAGCTGGTGGACATCGGTGAGGCGGTCGGCATCATCGCCGCCCAGTCCATCGGTGAGCCCGGTACCCAGCTGACGATGCGTACCTTCCACACCGGTGGTGTGGCGGGTGAGGACATCACCCAGGGTCTGCCGCGTGTGGTCGAGCTCTTCGAGGCCCGGCAGCCCAAGGGTGTCGCGCCGATCTCCGAGTCGGCCGGCCGGGTGCGGATCGACGAGACCGAGAAGACCAAGAAGGTCATCGTCACGCCGGACGACGGCACCGACGAGACCTCCTACCCGGTCTCCAAGCGGGCCCGGCTGCTGGTGGGCGAGGGCGACCACGTCGTCGTCGGCCAGCCGCTGACCCTGGGTGCCGCCAACCCGCACGAGGTGCTGCGCATCCTGGGCCAGCGCGCCGTCCAGATCTACCTGGTCGGCGAGGTCCAGAAGGTCTACAACTCGCAGGGTGTGGCGATCCACGACAAGCACATCGAGATCATCGTCCGGCAGATGCTGCGCCGGGTGACGATCATCGAGTCGGGCGACGCGGAACTGCTGCCCGGTGAGCTGGTCGAGCGCTCGAAGTTCGAGGGCGAGAACCGCCGCGTGGTGTCCGAGGGCGGCCAGCCCGCCTCCGGCCGTCCGCAGCTGATGGGTATCACCAAGGCGTCGCTGGCCACCGAGTCGTGGCTGTCGGCGGCGTCCTTCCAGGAGACGACCCGGGTGCTCACCGACGCGGCGATCAACGCCAAGTCGGACTCCCTGATCGGCCTCAAGGAGAACGTGATCATCGGTAAGCTCATCCCGGCGGGTACGGGCCTGGCCCGGTACCGCAACATCCGGGTGGAGCCGACCGAGGAGGCGAAGGCGGCGATGTACTCGGCTGTCGGCTACGACGACATCGACTACTCCCCCTTCGGCACGGGCTCCGGCCAGGCGGTCCCGCTGGAGGACTACGACTACGGCCCCTACCAGGGCTGATCCACGGTCGTTCGCTTCGCTGGGCGGCTGTCCCCAATTGGGGACAGCCGCCCAGCGGCGTTGTCAGGTCAGATAGGGCGTCAGCCGCTTGATCCGCTGCTCGTTGCCCGGGTGCGAGCTCAGCAGCCGGTCGCGCAGCGAGCGGCGTGGGCGCGCCGCCGGGTTCAGCCCGGCGGCCACCTGGGCGGCAGTTGCCCGCGCGTGCTCCATTTGGTCGAAGTGGTACAGCACACCGGCCAGTTGTGGTGCGAAGCCGAGCGCCGCCGCCTGCTGGTCGGCCCGGTATTCCGCGCTGCGGGAGAGCGCGGCCTGGAGGAACGGGATGATCAGCAACGGCAGTACCAGGAACCAGGCCACCGCGAGCAGTGCCACCAGGAACGCGCCGATGATCAGGACGAGGCATCCGGTCAGCCGCCACGACAGGTGCGAGGCCAGGGACACCGCCCCCACGGCGAGGACGAACAGCAGCCGCCCGGCGATACGGGCGGGGGCCGAGTACCACCAGATCAGCAGCGTGGACCAGCTGTGGCCCCCGACATGGTGGCCGAGTTCGTGGGCGAGCACGGCAGCCAGCTGGGCGTCGGAGAGCTGTGCCATGGCGAACCGGGTGACGCCGACGATGTGGCCGGCCGAGGCGTACGCGTTGATCTCCTCGCTGTCGTCGACCCACAGGTCGTAGGTCGCGGCGTCCACCCCGGCGCGCGCGGTGATCTCCCTCCAGATCGGCGCCAGCCGGGCGTACTCCTCGGCGGTCGGCGGACGCAGGCCCATGAACCGCCGGGCGAGGAACCGCTCGGTCGGGCGGTGGAAGACGAGCGCGCCGGAGAGCAGCCAGCCGGTCATCAGCAGCAGAGCGGTGGGCTCCGACAGGGGAATCGCCAGCAGGCCGATGACACCGAGGCTGAGCAGCAGGTTGGGCAGGGAGAGCAGCAGCGAACCGACCGTGGTGGAGTCCGAGCTGCGCTGCTGGGCGCTGATGTGGACCCGGCCGTTGCTGAACGCCAGATCATGCTGTGGGGCCGGGGCCGGGGCCGGGGCAGGCGGGGCGGTCACGGCGGGCGGAGGCGCGGGCGGGGCCTGCGGGGGCACCGGGTGAGCCGGAGCGATCGGCTGCGGGGCCCGCGGGTAGGCGGGGAGCGGGGGGTGTGCGGTCTGCGGCGATGGGGGCGGAGCCTGCGGGGGCGTCTGCGGGGGCGCCTGGGGTATCGGTTGCGGGTGGCCGGGAAGCGGTGGGCCGGTCTGCGGAGCCTGCGGATAGCTGGGGAGCGGGCGCCGCGGGATCTCGGGAGCCTGCGGGTATACGGGTAGTGGTGGCGGTTGGGGGGTGGGGGGTTGAGTGGGCTGCTGGGGATCGGTCATGTCCTTGAGTCCCTGAATAGAGCGGTCGATGAGCGGGTGGCCGGTCAGCCGATCAGGACGGCGCACAGCAGGAGCAGTGCACCGCCGCTGAAGGCGACGACTCCGGCCTGGATCCACAGATGCTTGCGGTCGGCGATCTCGCCCGCCTGGGCCAGGGCGAGCAGCAGGGCCTGCTCCGGATGCGCCGCCGTATCGGTCAGTGCCTGGGGCAGGCGGCCCAGTCGGGCCGCCCGCCGGATGTCACCGAAGTAGGTGAGCGGCTGGCCCGGCAGCCAGTGGCTGAGCCGATGGCGGGGCAGGACGGCCAGCAGCAGTGCCGCCAGCGCCGCGATGAGTGTGATGACCCCCGTCCACCACACCACCGCCCCGGGGAGGGTCAGCTCGCCCGGGTTCCATGCCTGCCCCGCCAGCAGTCCGCTGAGCCCGCCGGCCAGCATGGCCTGGGCGGCCATCAGTACGGACGCCTTGGCGTCCGCCCTGCTGATCTCCGCCCGTAACTCGGCCAGCAGCCGCAGGCCCGTATCGCTGGTCATGACCGTCATGACGTCCCGCCGGCAGCGGGAGGCGGCGGGTCCGCGGGCCGGGGCGGCAGGGCCTGCGAGGGGTTCTGGCTCCCGGCGACCTCGCCCGGGTCGCCCTGACCGATGGCCGTCTGCTGTCGCAGCAGATCGAGCACCGTCCGCATGGCGAGCCCGGACACTTCCTCCCACTGGTACGCCTCGACCGCGTTGTTCTCGATCATCTTGTCGATCACCTGGAGCTGCTGGCGCACGGTCTCCTGCTGATCGCTCCGCAGCATCTCCAGCGCCCGGGGGATGTCCTCGGGGTGCTGGGCCAGTTGCAGGGCCCACTGGCTGATCCCGCCGCGTTCCAGATACGCCTGATAGAAGGCGGCCTTCTCGGCCAGATACTCCTGCTCCTGCCGGGCCAGCAGCATGCGGTAGGCGTGCTCGGGAACGGCGGCCTCCGTGTTGTGGCGGATCTCCCGCAGCCGCTCTTGGTGCGCCCGGCCGGTCTCGTCGAGACCGAGCCGGATCGAGCAGACCACCCGGAGCCCTTCCGCGTCGGCCAGCGGGATGGCGTCCAGGTCCTTGCGCACCGCGTACTCGGCGTCCGCGTTGTCCTCGACGGGGAACTGCCGGGTGATGTCCCGCACCCGCTGCTGGATGAGCGGTTCCAGCAGCGCCGGTACGTCTCTCAGCTGCCGGGCCACCGCCCGGGCCGGATCGGTGACCTGCCACGTGTAGTCGATGACGGCGGAGAACTCGAAGGCGTCCCCCAGCGCCGGCACGGTCTCCTCAAGACGTACCGGGTGCATGCCCAGGTCCACCTCGTACAGCCAGGTGTACCGGCCGCCGGTGCGCGGGTTGCGGTGCGGCCGGTCCGGAGGCAGAAACGTTTCGTACCGGTCCTTGCTGGTGGTGAGGACCAGCGCGTGGTCCGCCCGGGCCGGCAGCCGGCCACCGGAGAAGTCGCGGCGGCCGAGCGGCCGGATGGTGCGGATCGGATCGACCAGCGGTGCGTGCCGCTCGCCGCTCTGTTCCCACTCGGGCTGATAACGGAAGTCGGTCATGCGGCACTCCTGGGGACGAGAGCGGACAGCAGCCGTCCTGCGACGGCCTGGGGGGTGGCGCCGGGTGCGCGGCCGTTCCCGGCGAGCCCGCGCAGCAGATGCTGGAGCCTGGCGTGGTCGGCCGGGGTGACCACGAGGGCGTTGATCAGGGTGACCAGGGCGCGTTCGGTGGCCGGGGACCCTTCGGCGCTCACCACCCAGGCCCGCAGGGCGGCCAGCGCGGCAGTGGTGTGTGTGCGGTCGGCCAGAGCGGTGCGCCACAGCGTCGCCAACTGGGCGGCGTCGGCGCCGGCTGTGGTGTACCACTCGATCATCAGCGGCGGGGAGCCCGGGCTCTCGCTGCGCCCGGTGGCGCTGAGGAACGCGGTCAGTGCCAGCTCGCGCAGTCGCTCGCCGCCGGACAGCCACTGGACGAAGCGGGCCAGGACGTCCGATCCACGGGTCATCAGCAGCAGTTCGGCGGTCTCGGTCAGCTGCCACCGCTCGGCCTCGCCCAGCTCTTCCCCGGCCACCACGGCCAGATCGCGCAGCGCTTCGGCCGGCAGCAGCTCGCTCAGCAGCGCGTAGGCCCGCAGCGCCGTCCAGCGGCGCTGGGGGTGCCGGCCGGTGTCGGTGCACCAGCTGTGCAGCACCCGAGGGATGCCGGGAACTCCGCCGTATGCGGCCAGGGTCAGCGCGTTGGCCGCGATCAGCCGTTCCTCGAAGCGCTGGGCGTTGGCCCAGGGCTCGATCAGCAGTGCCATGGCGGACGGCAGATCGGTGAGGGCGAGGGTGGCGGCCGTGGCGGCGGCCCGGGTACGTACCAGGGGCCGGCCGTCCCTGGTCAGGGAGCGGACCCAGCGCACCAGCGCCGGATGGGCCGAGGGGTGGCCGCGCCACAGCTCGCGAAGCAGCAGGGGGGCGGTGTCCTCGTTCTGGAAGGCGGCCATCCGCTGGGGGACCGGGCCCCATTCGGTGGGTTCCGGCTGCTCGTACTGGTGGGCGCGGGCCAGTTCGAGCCGTCGGCCGATCGGGCTGCCGAACACCGGGATGTCCGGCGGTGCGTCGGGCTGCTCGGTCTTCTTCAGCAGGACGTACAGGGTGTCGCACACCTCGGCGGTCACCCCGTAGGGCGCCTTGTCGAAGGCCGCCAGGGCGATGAGGAACGCCTTGCTGTAGAGATCGAGGTGCGGGTCGCCGAGCCAGTCCTGGACGACGGCCTCGGTGGCGGAGACGGAGAAGCCGCTCAGCTCGGTGAGTCCCGCCGTACCCTCGTGGTAGTCGGCGAGCCGGGCGGCGAACTCGGCGATCTCGCGCGGGCGGTGTGCGTGGTCCAGGAAGTCCCGTACGGGGTCGAGGGCGAGCAGCGCGCTGGTCCGCCCGGGGTCGAGGGGGCCGGTGCGGGCGGTCAGCCGGGCGAGGAGTACGGCGGTGGGGTCGGGGGGAGTCCAGTCGGTGGCGGTCACCTTGTGGAGCACGGCGGAGTGTTCGACGGTGATCACCAGCCAGCTGTCGTGTTCCCGCAGTCGCTCGCGGACGCTGAGCAGCAGTTGGTCGCGCAGCGGCTTGCGGCGGGAGGTCTCCGGGTCGCACAGGAGGTAGCCGGTGCCGGGGCGGATCGCGTCGCGCAGTGCGGTGAGCGGGGTGTCCGGGTCCAGGATCCGGATCGCGGTGGCGTCCAGCCGGTGCAGCAGCATCATGCCGGCGGTGCGGCGGCCGGTGCCGGCGCTGCCGCGCAGCAGCACGGCGCGGTTGGCCCGTAACTCGGACAGCGCGCCCGCGAACCCCCCGGGCTCCCGGAAGACGGCTGCGGTCCGTTCCAGGTCCTGGCGGGGGATCTCGCCGGAGGCCATGCGTTCGGGATCGCCGGGTGCCGCGCCGAGGTGGATGACCGTCTTGCCGCCCTGCACCACGTCGCCGGTGACCCGGCCGCCGGAGACGCCGTGCTGGTCGCCGCCGGTGAGCCCGCCGCCGAAGGTGGGGGTGTGGCCGCGCAGGAAGAGCTCCGGGATGTGGTCGAGCAGTTCCTGGGCCGCGGCCCAGGTCTCCTGGGGAGGGGGCTGCTCGGGCGGGGCGCCGTCCTCGCCCCGCTCCTGTGCGGCGCGCTCGGCGGCCGGCGGGGCCTTGGGCTCGTCGGCCGCCGGGTCGGCCGCCGGGGGCTTCACCGGCCACCGCCGTAGGTGTGCTTGGTGCCCTGGACCACGTCGCCGGTGACCTGGCCGCCGGAGACGCCGTGCTGGTCGCCCAGGACGAGGCTGCCGCCGAAGGTGGGCCGGGGCGGGGTGCCGGGTGCGGGGGCCGGTGCCCCGGGTGTCGCCGCCGGGCGCGGGGCGGCTTCGGGGCCGGCCGGGGCGCTGCCGTGCAGCCAGGCGGTGACCGGGCCCTCCTTCGCCGGCACGGTGATCTCGCTGAACTCGGCCGGGTCCATGCCCAGATGGCCGTGTTCGGCGATGCCCCGGTAGACGGACTCGGACAGGCACAGCGCGCTGTGGCCGGGGCCGGTTGCCAGGGCCTCGCGCAGGGCGTCGGCGTCCAGCAGCCGGAACGCCTGGTCCAGGTCCCTGCCCACGGCGCCGCCGAGGGTGCCGGGCTGCGGGTCCATGGCCACTTCGCCGGAGGCCAGCACGATGCGTACCCGTACCTGGGCGCTGCCGGCGGCCAGCCGGTTGTTGGAGCGCAGCAGGGCCGGGGTCTCGGTGAGCAGGGCCCGCAGCAGCCGGGTCTTGGGGAGTTCGGGGCTGATGAGCACCATGACGGAGTCGCCCCGGTCCTCCTGGTGCGCGGTGGCGGGGTCCGCTCCGGCGGCGACCAGGGTGTCGCCGACGATGGAGTACAGCATGCGCCGCATGAACGCCTTCTCGACATCGCCGCGACGGCCGAACTTCTCGATGTCGAAGAGCAGAATCGTGCGATTCAGGGGCTCGGGCACCGGGTGCCGCCTCTCGTCGTCCTGTCGGTGTGGGCCCACTGTGACGGCAGGGGAGAGATGGGTGTGAGGACGGATGACGCAGCGGAAGTGTGACCGTGTGCACACATCCGGTGGTGGGTTCAGTGGCCGGTGCTGATGCGGCGCAGGATGTCCGGGCGCAGGATGACGGTGGTCCGGCGGCTGGTTCTGATGACCTGGCGGGTGCGCAGTTCCCGGTAGATCCGGGCGACGGCCTCGCGGGAGGAGCCGATGGTGGCGGCGAGTTCCTGCTGACTGAGCGGCACGGTGATCTCCAGGCCCTCGGTGGTGCGGCGGCCGTGCAGATGGCCGAGTTCGAGGAGGACTGCCGCGAGGCGTTCGCGTACGTCGAGGGCGGCCTGCTGGAGCCGGCGGCGGTCGCTGGAGCGCATCCGGTCGGAGGCGAGTCCGGCCAGCCGCATGCCGATCTGCGGGGTGCGGCCGACGTAGTCGGTGAAGCGTTCGCTGTCGATGGCCACCGCGGTGACCTCTTCGACGGTGGTGACGGTGGCCGAGCGGGGCCGGCCGCTGAGGGCGGCGCCCTCGCCGACGATGTCGCCGGGGCCGCGCAGCGCCAGCAGTGACTGGTATCCGTTGACCGCGAGGGCGGTCACCTTTGTCCAGCCGCTCTCCAGTAACAGCACGTGGGAGGAGGGTTCGTCCTGGTGGAGGACTGCGGTGCGGGGCGGGAAGCGCAGCCGTCGGCCGAGGTTGCGCAGTGCTTCCTGCTCGGTGCGTTCCAGCCGGGCCAGGAACGGCACCCGGTCGGCGAATGTCGCGTCGCCGTCCCGCCACGCGGCGTCAGCCATGACTACCCCCCCGAATTGGCATGTATAGACCATTATTCTCTGCCGGGTGTGCCCTGGCGAGCCGGTGTCCGTGGAGTCATTGTGTGGCAACTCACAGTGGCTTCCCGGGGTGGCGGGGGCCGGGGGCAGTTGTTTTGACCGCTGGCCGTGGGGTAGGTACGCTCGGTTCTTGTGCCTGGGGTGTTCCCTGCGCTCTTTTTGTGAGGCGTCAGCTGGAACTCCGGGATCTGCGTTTCTCTTCCCGCGCTCGTGGGGGTCATGCAGTCTTCGACACGCCCGACCGCGTGGGTCGGTCGCCGTGTTCCGGGTTAGCTTCACAGTCGGCACACAGAACTGGAGAAATGGTGCCAACGATCCAGCAGCTGGTCCGAAAGGGCCGGCAGGACAAGGTCGAGAAGAACAAGACGCCCGCGCTGAATGGGTCTCCCCAGCGCCGTGGCGTCTGCACGCGTGTGTTCACCACCACCCCGAAGAAGCCGAACTCGGCGCTGCGCAAGGTGGCCCGTGTGAAGCTCAGCAGCGGGATCGAGGTCACGGCCTACATCCCGGGTGAGAACCACAACCTTCAGGAGCACTCCATCGTGCTGGTGCGCGGTGGTCGTGTGAAGGACCTGCCGGGTGTCCGTTACAAGATCATCCGTGGTTCTCTCGACACGCAGGGCGTGCGGAACCGCAAGCAGGCCCGCAGCCGCTACGGCGCCAAGAAGGAGAAGTAAGCAATGCCTCGTAAGGGCCCTGCCCCGAAGCGCCCGGTCATCATCGACCCGGTCTACGGTTCTCCTCTGGTGACCTCCCTGATCAACAAGGTGCTGCTGAACGGCAAGCGCTCCACCGCCGAGCGCATCGTCTACGGTGCCATGGAGGGTCTGCGGGAGAAGTCCGGGAGCGACCCGGTCATCACCCTCAAGCGCGCCCTGGAGAACGTGAAGCCGACCCTTGAGGTCCGCTCCCGCCGGGTCGGTGGCGCCACCTACCAGGTGCCGGTCGAGGTTCGCCCCGGCCGTTCCTCCACCCTCGCGCTGCGCTGGCTGGTCGGTTACTCGCGGGCTCGCCGTGAGAAGACCATGACCGAGCGCCTGATGAACGAGCTGCTCGACGCCTCCAACGGCCTCGGCGCGTCCGTCAAGAAGCGCGAGGACACCCACAAGATGGCCGAGTCCAACAAGGCCTTCGCGCACTACCGCTGGTAGTCGCTACCCCATCGAGACCGAGAGAACTGAAGCCTTATGGCTACCACTTCACTTGACCTGACCACGGTCCGCAACATCGGGATCATGGCTCACATCGACGCGGGCAAGACGACGACCACCGAGCGCATCCTGTACTACACCGGTGTGAGCTACAAGATCGGCGAAGTTCACGACGGTGCCGCCACCATGGACTGGATGGCGCAGGAGCAGGAACGCGGCATCACGATCACGTCTGCCGCGACGACCTGTCACTGGCCGCTCGAAGGCGTCGACCACACCATCAACATCATCGACACCCCCGGTCACGTCGACTTCACGATCGAGGTGGAGCGTTCGCTGCGCGTGCTCGACGGCGCGGTCACGGTGTTCGATGGTGTCGCGGGTGTGGAGCCCCAGTCCGAGACCGTGTGGCGGCAGGCGGACCGCTACGGCGTGCCGCGGATCTGCTTCGTCAACAAGCTCGACCGCACCGGCGCGGACTTCTTCCGCTGCGTCGAGATGATCGAGGACCGGCTCGGTGCCGTTCCGCTGGTCATGCAGCTGCCCATCGGGGCCGAGGCGGACTTCCAGGGCGTTGTCGACCTTGTCAAGAACAAGGCCCTGGTCTGGTCCGAGGAGACCAAGCTCGGCGAGATGTACGACACCGTCGACATCCCGGCCGAACTCCAGGAGCAGGCGGAGGAGTACCGCGCCAAGCTCATCGAGGCCGTCGCGGAGAACGACGAGGAGGTCATGGAGCTGTACCTGGAGGGCAATGAGCCCACCGAGGAGCAGCTGTATGCCGCCATCCGCCGGATCACCCTGGCCTCCACGGGCGGTTCGACGATCACCGTCACCCCGGTGTTCTGCGGTACCGCGTTCAAGAACAAGGGCGTGCAGCCCCTGCTGGACGCCGTGGTGCGTTACCTGCCCACGCCGCTGGACGTCGAGGGCGTCGAGGGTCACTCCCCGAAGGACCCCGAGGAGGTCGTGCTCCGGAAGCCTTCGGAGGACGAGCCGCTGGCCGCCCTGGCGTTCAAGATCGCCAGCGACCCGCACCTGGGCAAGCTCACCTTCATCCGGGTGTACTCCGGGGTGCTCACCGCCGGCACGCAGGTGCTGAACTCGGTGAAGGGCCGCAAGGAGCGCATCGGCAAGATCTACCGCATGCACGCCAACAAGCGTGAGGAGATCGAGCGGGTGGGCGCCGGCGACATCGTCGCGGTGATGGGTCTCAAGCAGACCACCACCGGTGAGACGCTGTCCGACGCGACCCACCAGGTCATCCTGGAGTCGATGGACTTCCCGGCCCCGGTCATCGAGGTCGCGATCGAGCCCAAGACCAAGGGTGACCAGGAGAAGCTGGGTGTCGCCATCCAGCGGCTGGCCGAGGAGGACCCGTCCTTCCAGGTCGCCACCAACGAGGACACCGGGCAGACCATCATCAAGGGGATGGGCGAGCTCCACCTCGATGTGCTGGTCGACCGGATGCGTCGTGAGTTCAAGGTCGAGGCCAACGTCGGCAAGCCGCAGGTCGCCTACCGGGAGACCCTGCGGAAGATCGTCGAGAAGCACGACTACACGCACAAGAAGCAGACCGGTGGCTCCGGCCAGTTCGCCAAGGTCCAGATCCGTCTGGAGCCGCTTGAGGGCGACGGCTACGAGTTCGAGAACAAGGTCACCGGTGGCCGCATCCCCAAGGAGTACATCCCCTCGGTGGACGCGGGCGCTCAGGAAGCGATGCAGTTCGGCGTGCTCGCCGGCTACCCGCTGACGGGCGTCAAGATGATCCTGCTCGACGGTGCGTACCACGACGTGGACTCCTCCGAGATGGCCTTCAAGACCGCCGGTATCCAGGCGTTCAAGGAGGCCGCGCGGAAGGCCGGTCCGGTGCTGCTGGAGCCGATGATGGCCGTCGAGGTCACCACGCCCGAGGACTACATGGGCGATGTGATCGGTGACCTGAACTCCCGCCGTGGCCAGATCCAGGCCATGGAGGACCGTAGTGGCGCCAAGGTTGTCAAGGCCCTGGTTCCGCTGTCGGAGATGTTCGGGTACGTCGGCGACCTGCGCAGCAAGACCTCTGGTCGCGCGAGCTACAGCATGCAGTTCGATTCCTACGGTGAGGTTCCGCGGAACGTCGCCGAGGAGATCATCGCGAAGGCCAAGGGCGAATAACCCTTAAGCTGGAGCAAATCGGTACAGGGGGCATTCCCGCCCCCGCACCTGCCCCTTAAGCGAACCGGTCTAGGGCGTCCCCCTAGGGGTCCTGGCCGGTTCGGTACGACCACCTGGAACCCCCGCATCCCGCGGGGGCGTACAGCATCAGTCCACAGGAGGACCCCAGTGGCGAAGGCGAAGTTCGAGCGGACTAAGCCGCACGTCAACATCGGCACCATCGGTCACATCGACCACGGTAAGACCACTCTTACCGCGGCGATCACCAAGGTGCTGCACGACGCGTACCCCGACCTGAACGAGGCCTCGGCCTTCGACCAGATCGACAAGGCTCCCGAAGAGCGTCAGCGCGGTATCACCATCTCCATCGCGCACGTCGAGTACCAGACGGAGAGCCGGCACTACGCTCACGTCGACTGCCCGGGTCACGCCGACTACATCAAGAACATGATCACCGGTGCCGCCCAGATGGACGGCGCGATCCTGGTCGTGGCCGCCACCGACGGCCCGATGCCGCAGACCAAGGAGCACGTGCTCCTGGCCCGCCAGGTCGGTGTGCCGTACATCGTTGTCGCCCTGAACAAGGCCGACATGGTGGACGACGAGGAGATCATGGAGCTGGTGGAGCTGGAGGTCCGCGAGCTGCTGACCGAGTACGAGTTCCCCGGCGACGATGTTCCGGTCGTCAAGGTCTCCGCGCTGAAGGCGCTGGAGGGCGACCCGGAGTGGAGCAAGACCGTCCTGGAGCTCATGGCCGCGGTGGACGAGTCCATCCCGCAGCCCGAGCGTGACGTCGAGAAGCCGTTCCTCATGCCCATCGAGGACGTCTTCACGATCACCGGTCGCGGTACGGTCGTCACCGGCCGTATCGAGCGTGGTGTCCTGAAGGTCAACGAGACCGTCGACATCATCGGCATCAAGACCGAGAAGACCACCACCACGGTCACCGGTATCGAGATGTTCCGGAAGCTGCTGGACGAGGGTCAGGCCGGTGAGAACGTCGGTCTGCTGCTTCGCGGTATCAAGCGCGAGGACGTCGAGCGCGGCCAGGTCATCATCAAGCCGGGCACGGTCACCCCGCACACGGAGTTCGAGGCGACGGCGTACATCCTGTCGAAGGACGAGGGTGGCCGTCACACCCCGTTCTTCAACAACTACCGTCCGCAGTTCTACTTCCGTACCACCGACGTGACCGGTGTGGTGACCCTCCCCGAGGGCACCGAGATGGTCATGCCGGGCGACAACACCGACATGAGCGTTTCGCTGATTCAGCCGATCGCCATGGAGGAGGGCCTGAAGTTCGCCATCCGTGAGGGTGGCCGGACCGTGGGCGCCGGCCAGGTCACCAAGATCAAGAAGTGACCTGACGCTTCCGCGTCACCGGGGCCCGTTTCCACCTGTGGGTGGGGACGGGCCCCGGTCGTGTGTGCGGCGGGTGGTACGGGTAAGCCGTTCGGCGCGTATTTCGACCGTTCGCCGAGTGTCCGGCTCCGGGTCGCTGTGGGGTGAGTGTGACTCTCCTTACATTTGCGGGGCTCAGCCCCGAACCGACCCACAGGAGCCCGTCGATGACGACGACGCAACCCGTTCCCGACGCAGGCGATCCGCCGGGCGAGGATCTGGAGACCCGCTCGGCCGCGATGCATGACGACCCCAGGTTCCAGGAGTTGCGCGGGCGGTTGCTGCGCTTTGTGGTGCCGGCGAGCATCGCGTTCCTCGCCTGGTATCTGCTGTACGTGCTGATGTCCGGCTATGCCCGCGGCGTGATGTCGACCAAGGTGATCGGCAGCGCGAATGTGGCGCTGGTCTTCGGACTGCTCCAGTTTGTGACGACGTTCGGCATCGCCATCCTCTACTCGCGGTACGCCAACCGCCGGCTCGATCCGCTGGCGGACGAGCTGCGTGACGAGCTGGAGACGACGGAGGGCCGGTCATGATCACGATGGCGCGCGAGGTGTCCGCCGAGGGCCGGCTGATCACCGTCATCCTCTTCACGGTGCTGATCGCCATCACCCTGGGGATCACCATCTGGGCCAGCCGGCAGACGAAGTCGGCGACCGACTTCCACTCCGGTGGCCGTGGGTTCTCCGGTATCCAGAACGGCTTCGCGATCGGCGGCGACTACATGTCGGCCGCCTCCTTCCTCGGCATCGCCGGCATGATCGCGCTGTACGGGTACGACGGTTTTCTGTACTCGATCGGCTTCCTGGTGGCCTGGCTGGTGGCGCTGCTGCTGGTGGCGGAGCTGCTGCGGAACTCGGGCCGGTTCACGATGGCGGACGTCGTCTCGTACCGGATGAAGCAGCGTCCGGTACGGACCGCCGCCTCGGTCTCCACGCTCACCGTGTCGATCTTCTATCTGCTGGCGCAGATGGTGGGGGCGGGCGCCCTGGTGGCGCTGCTGCTGGGGATCTCCCCGGGTGAGACGTACCTGGGGATGAGCGCGGACGTGGCGAAGATCGTCGGCATCGTGACGGTCGGGCTGCTGATGATCGTGTACGTGTCCTTCGGCGGGATGAAGGGCACCACCTGGGTGCAGATCGTCAAGGCCGTCATGCTGATGACGGGCGCGGCGATGCTGTGTCTGCTGGTGCTGTCGATCTACAACTTCAACTTCGGCGCGCTGATGGACGACGCGGCGAAGGCGAGCGGGGTCGGGGACGCGTTCCTGGAGCCCGGCCAGCGGTACGGGGTGGAGGTCGCGGGCGATGCCTGGCAGACCATGGTCAACAAGCTGGATCTGATCAGCCTGGGGCTCGCGCTGGTGCTGGGCACGGCGGGCCTGCCGCACATCCTGATCCGCTTCTACACGGTGCCGGACTCCAAGGCGGCGCGTAAGTCGGTCAACTGGGGCATCGGGCTGATCGGTACCTTCTACCTCTTCACCCTGATCCTGGGCTTCGGCGCGGCGGCGCTGGTGGGCAAGGAGGCCATCACCGCGCAGGACAAGGCGGGCAACGCGGCGGCGCCCCAACTGGCGGAGGAAGTGGGCATTCACTTCGGTGGCGACTTCCTGGGCGCTGTGCTGCTGGCCCTGATCGCGGCGGTCGCGTTCGCCACGATCCTGTCCACGGTGGCGGGTCTGACGATCGCCTCCTCGTCCTCCCTGGCGCACGACTTCTACAACAGCGTGCTGCGGCGCGGGAAGGCGAGCGAGCAGGAAGAGGTGCGGGTGGCGCGGTTCGCCGCGATCGGGGTCGGCGTGGTGGCCATTGTGCTGGCGATCTTCGCGCAGAGCCTGAATGTGGCGTTCCTGGTGGCGCTGGCGTTCGCGATCGCGGCGTCGGCGAACCTGCCGACGATCGTACTGAGCCTGTTCTGGAAGCGGTTCAACACGGCGGGTGCGGTGGCCGGCATCTATGGCGGGCTGATCAGCGCGGTGGGTCTGGTGTTCTTCTCGCCGGTGGTGTCGGGGAAGGTGAACGCGGCCGGGGAGAGCGCCTCGCTGTTCCCCAAGGGCGTGGACTTCTCGTGGTTCCCGCTGGAGAACCCGGGGCTGGTGTCGATCCCGATCGGGCTGCTGTGCGCGATCGTCGGCACGCTGGTGTCGAAGGAGCGGGACCCGGAGAAGTTCGCGCGGCTTCAGGTGCGGGCCCTGACCGGGGCCGGCGCGGAGCGGGCGGTGAAGGACTGAGCGGGTCCGGGACGGACCGCGCGGGGCCTTTTGTCCACTGACGTGTACCTGACTTTCCACCGATAGCCGGGCACTTCCCCACAACCCCGGCACCCCGATGCCCGGGGGTCCGAGTTAACCCTCGGACCCCCGGGCATCTTTCATCCGATCCAGTGAACGAATTGAACTTCTGTTACTCCTGAGGTGCTGATGGCGTCACCTTCCGGGACCACGCTGCCTCGCGTGTCCACAACCTCCCCAACCAAGGACGGCAGATCCGGCGGGGCCCCGCCCCGTGCCCGCCCACCGCGCACCCAGCTGCGCGAGCGCCGCAAGGAGACGCTGCTGGCCTGGGGTTTCCTCGCCCCGTCGCTGATCGTCTTCGCGCTGTTCCTGATCTATCCACTGGGCCGTACCGTCTATCTGTCGATGCACGGCAACGACATCATCGGCCGGCCCACCCGCTTTGTCGGCTTCGATCACTTCGCCGAACTGCTCACCGCCGACTTCGGCAAGGTGCTGGTCACCACCCTCCTGTTCACCTTGCTGGTGGTGGTACCGGGGGTGCTGGGCGCGCTGGCGGTGGTACTGCTGCTGGAGTCCGGCATCCGGGGGCAGCGCTTCTTCCGCTCCGCCTTCGCGCTGCCGTTCGCCTTCTCGGTGGCCAGCGCCTCCGTCATCTTCGCGGTCTTCTACAACCCGGCCTCCGGGGTGCTCAACGGCATCCTGTACGAGCTGGGGCTCGGCCAGGTGATGTGGCTGAACTCCACCGAGTGGTCGCTGATCTCCATCTCCCTCACCACGGTGTGGATGAACCTCGGCTACGGGGTACTGGTGCTGGCCGCGGGGGTCGGCTCCATTCCGCGCGAGGTCAACGAGGCCGCGCTGCTGGACGGAGCCACCGGCGGCCGGCGGGCCTGGCACATCACGGTGCCGCTGCTGGGGCCGCAGCTGTTCTTCCTCGCGGTGATCTCCACGATCAACGCGCTCCAGAGCTTCGGCCAGATCCACATCCTCACCCAGGGCGGCCCGGCCGGCTCGACGACCACGCTGGTCTACTCGATCTACCAGTACGCCTTCGCGTACGGCACCAGCGACTTCGGGCGGGCCAGCGCGCAGGCGCTGGTGCTGCTGCTGATGGTGCTGTGCTGCACGGCGCTCCAGTTCGGGGTCATCGAGCGGAAGGTGCACTACTCATGAGCGCGCGGGTGGTGGCGGGGCGGATCGCCCTGTACGCGGTGCTGCTGCTGGCCCTGGTGCCGGTGCTCTTCCCGGTGTACTACGTGTTCGCCGGAACGTTCATGCAGCCGAAGGAGCTGGCGACGTTCCCGCCGCAGCTGGTGCCCACCGGGTTCCATCTGGACAACATCCAGCGGGTGCTGGACGCCGTCCCGCTGACCCGGATGTACGGCAACTCGCTGCTGATGGCCGGGATCATCACGCTGGCGCAGCTGATCACCTCGGCGCTGGCGGCGTACGCCTTCGTCTTCCTGCGGTTCCGGTTCAGCGCGGTGGTGTTCGCGCTGTTCCTGTCCACGCTGATGGTGCCGTCCGAGTCGACGATCATCCCCAACTATCTGACGCTGTCGGACTGGGGGCTGCACAACACGTTCGCGGGCCTGGTGCTGCCGTTCCTGGCGTACGCGTTCGGCACGTTCCTGCTGCGGCAGAGCTTCCGGCAGTTCCCCACCGAACTGCGGGACGCCGCCCGGGTGGACGGCATGGGGCATCTGCGCTTCATCTGGACGGTGCTGCTGCCGCTGTCGAAGCCGACGCTCAGCGCGGTCGGGGTGTACGTGTTCATCACCTCCTGGAACATGTACTTCTGGCCGCTGATCATGACCCGCACCACCGAGATGCAGACCTTGCAGATCGGCCTCAACTCACTGCGTAACGCCGAGTCCGCGAACCCCGGACTCTGGCTGGCCGGCGCCGCCCTTTCGGTGCTTCCCACGCTGGCGCTGGTGCTCTTCGGGCAGCGCTTCATCGTCCGCGGACTCACCGCGGGCGCGGTCAAATGATGACGATGATGATGAGAAATGGACAGATCATGAGAAGAACCGGTACCCGTACCCGTACGGCGCTGGTGGCCGGCGCCGCGGCGCTGTGTCTCGGCATCACCGCGTGCGGCGGCGACGGCGGCGGCTCGAACGGCGCCCTTGAGGCGCCCGGCCCCGAGGCGCTGGAGGGCCAGGACGGCCCGGTGCAGGTCGAGTTCTGGCACAGCATGGACAGCACCAACGGGCAGGTGCTGAACGGGCTGATCGACGAGTTCAACGCCGAGCACGAGGGCCAGATCAAGGTCACCGGGTCGTTCCAGGGCGACTACGACACCACCCTGGCGCAGCACCGGGCGGCGATCCAGCAGGGCAACACCGCCAACATCGTGCAGATCTTCGACCTCGGCACCCAGTTCATGATCGACTCCGGTCAGACGGTGCCGGCCCAGTCGTTCGTCGACAAGGACGGCTACGACACCGGCCCGATCGAGGACGCGCTGCTCAACTACTTCACGGTGGACGGCCAGCTGCGCTCCTTCCCGTTCAACAACTCCACGCCGCTGATGTACATCAACAAGGACGCCTTCGAGGCGGCCGGCCTGGACCCGGAGCAGCCGCCGAAGGACCTCGCGCAGATCCGCGAGTACGCCGAGGCGCTGACCGTGAAGGGCTCCAACGGCCAGGTCGAGCAGTACGGCTTCGGCGCCGCCGTCTACGGCTGGTTCATCGAACAGTTCATGGCGCGCGCCGCCGTACCGTACTGCGACAACGGCAACGGCCGCGAGGGCCGTGCCGAAGAGGTGCTCTTCGACGACCCGAACGTCGTCGAGATGGTCGAGTGGTGGCAGGGCATGATCGACGACGGTCTCGCCGCCCCGCTGGGCCGCGGCACCGACGACGCCCAGGCCGCCTTCACCGCCGGGCGCACCGCGATGACCCTGGAGTCCACCGGCGCCATGGGCGGCTTCCTGGAGCAGTCCGCCTTCGAGGTCGGCGCCGGCTACTTCCCGCTGATCCACGCCGAGGACCCGGCCGGCTCCATCATCGGCGGCGCCTCGCTGTGGATCAACGGCCAGGGCCACAGCGACGCGGAGACCCGCGCCTCGTGGGAGTTCGTGCAGTTCCTGCTCACCCCCGAGTCGCAGTCCAAGTGGCACGCGGGCACCGGCTACCTGTCGGTGAACACCGAGGGCTACGCCGGCCCGGAGGCCAGCGAGCGGGCGGCCCAGTACCCCCAGTTCTCGGTGGCGGCCGAACAGCTGGCCAACTCCGAGACCAACATCAACACCGCCGGCTGCATGATGGGCGTCATGTCGGAGGCCCGGGTGGCGGCGGAGGAAGCCTGGGAAGAGGCCCTGGTCACCAACACCTCGGCCACCGACGCCCTGAAGGCGGCCACGGACAAGGTCGGCAAGAAGATCGACGAGTACAACACCTCGGTCGGCTGACGCCCTCGGCGACGCCATGCGGCGGCCCGGTCCCCCAGGGGGACCGGGCCGCCGGTGGTTGATCGCTGCACAAGCCTTCAACCCGTGTGTGTGCCTGGGTTAGCGTGCGGGCCATGGTGCGATGGGGCAGGCGGGGGCGGGGGGTGGGGGGTGAGGTGGTGCGCGTGCTGGAGGGGGTGCGGGGGGTCGAGGCGGGGCTGCGGGACGGACTGTACGGGCGGGGGACCGGGCGGGCCGTGCGGCGGCTGCGCGGGCTGCTCGGGGCCGAGGTGGTGGTCCTCGCCGACCTCGACGGGCCCGTCGCCTCCGCCGGGACGGCGGGGGACGGCGTACGGGAGGTGCTCGCGCTCGCGTACGAGCAGGGGGGCGCCGTACAGCGCGGGCCGTGGTCGGCGGTGCCGCTGCTGGTGGCCGGGGAGCTGACCGGGGCGCTGGTGATGCGTGGGGGTGCGGAGGAGGCGCTCGCGCCGGTGGGCGCGCTGGTGGCGCGCGCGCTCGACCACGCGGCGCTGCGCCGCGCGCGCGGGCGGATCGCCCAGGCCGATCTGCGGACCCTGCGGGCGCAGATCTCGCCGCACTTCCTCCACAACGCGCTGGCCGTCATCGGGGCGCGGATCAGGACCGAGCCGGAGCGGGCCCGGGAGCTGCTGCACGACTTCGCGGACTACCTGCGGTACAGCTTCGCCGTGCGCGGGGACTACGCCACCGTCGCCGACGAGTTGCAGGCCGTACAGACCTATCTGGAGCTCCAGCGCGCCCGGTTCGACGACCGGATGGAGCTCATGGTGCGGATGGCGCCCGACATCCTCGCCGTCGCCATCCCCTTTCTCGTCATCCAGCCGCTGGTCGAGAACGCCGTGCGGCACGGGCTCGAACCCAAGACCGGCAAGGGGAACATCGCGGTGTCCGGGTTCGCGGAGGGGCCGCTGTGTGTCATCGAGGTGGAGGACGACGGAGTGGGCATGGACCCGGAGTTCGCCCAGGGGGTGCTGGCCGGGGCCGGGCCCGCCACCCGCGGGGTCGGGCTCGCAAATGTCGATCAGCGGCTGCGGGCCGTCTACGGCGCCGAGTACGGACTCGTCATCGAGACCGCGCCCGGCAGCGGCACCAAGGTCGTGGTGCGGGTGCCCCGGTTCCGGCGGGGGGTGGTGGCCGCATGAGAGTGCTCGTGGTCGAGGACGAGGGGGTGACCCGGCGGGAGATTGTCCGGATCCTGCGGGGGATCGAGGGGGTGGGTGACGTCCGGGCCGCCGACAGCGGTGAGGGCGCCGTGCGGCTGCTCGGGACCGACTCCTTCGACGTGGTCTTTCTCGATGTGTCCATGCCCGGGCTCAGCGGGGTGGAGGTGGGCCGGGTGCTCGGGATGCTGTCCGATCCGCCCGCCATCGTCTTCGTCACCGCCTCCGAGGCGCACCGGGGGGAGGCCGCGGAGATGGGCGCCGTCGACTATCTGCTCAAGCCGGTGCGCGACGAGCGGCTGGCGGAGGCGGTGGCCCGGGTCGGCGCCGCCCGGCGGCCGGCGCCCCCCGCCGATGAGCTGGCCGTGGTGCGCATCGACACCGGGCGGCACATCTTCTTCGTACGCCGGGACGACGTCTACTTCGTCGAGGCCCACGGTGACTACGTACGGTTGCACACCGAGAGCGGAGTGCATCTGATCCGGCTGGCGCTGTCCCACCTGGAGACGGTGTGGGGCCCGGCCGGCTTCGTACGGGTGCACCGGGGGTATCTCGTCGCGATCCGCTGGGTGCGGGATCTGCGCGCCGGGTCCTCCTCGGGGCTGCTCGCGCACACCCCGGCCGGGGACGTCCCGGTCAGCCGCCGGCACGCCCGCGCACTGAAGGAGCGGCTGCTGGCCGCCGTACGGGAGCGTTCATGAGCGGCGGCGGCGGTGGGCGGGTGCGGGTCACCAGTCCGCAGACCCGGGTCGCCCTGGCCCGCCGGCACCGGCCGGCGCAGCATCTGCTGCCGCTGCCGTCCCCGGAGAGCGAGGCGGACACCGAGGCCGCGCGCCGGCTGTTCCGGCGGCAGCGGCGGCTCGCCCTGCGGACGCTGGCCCTGCTCGGCGCGCTGCTGTCCGGGCTGTCCGGGGTGCTGTGGCTGCTGCCCGCGCCGCTGTCCTGGGTGGTGCTCATGGGAGGGAGTTATCCCCTCCTGCTCCTGATCGCGTTCCTTCATGTGCGGGCCGCCGAGCGCATCGAGGACCGGGTCACTTGATCTCGCTGCTCGCCATTCTGCTGCTCTTCCTCAGCAGCGTGATCATCGGGGTGTACGGGGTGCGGGCGGCCCGCAGCACCCCGGACTTCCTGGTCGCCTCGCAGCAGATCCGGCCCGGCTGGAACGCCATGGCGATCGCCGGGGAGTATGTCTCGGCCGCCTCGGTGCTGGGGCTGGCCGGGCTCATGCTGAAGAACGGGGTCGGCTCGCTGTGGTGGGCGGTCGGGTTCACCGCCGGGTATGTGGCGGTCGCCGCGCTGGTGGCCGGGCCGATGCGGCGGTCCGGCGCGTACACCGTGCCCGACTTCGCCGACTACCGGCTCGGGTCGCGGGCGATCCGCAAGCTGTGCGCGCTGATCGTGCTGGTGATCATGTGGCTGTATCTGATCCCGCAGTTCAAGGGCGCGGGGGTGGTGCTGCATCTGGTGAGCGGGACGCCGTACTGGGTGGGGGTGGTACTGGCGGGGGTGGTGGTCAGCTCCTCCATCGCCGTGGGCGGGATGCGGGCCGCCACGTATGTGCAGGCGTTCCACTACGTGGTCAAACTCGTGTTCATCGCCGTGCCGGCGCTCTTCCTGCTGGTACGGGCCGGGGAGCAGGGGCGGGACCTGGCGCTGCGGGTGGACGCCGGGCAGTGGTCCCGGCCGCTGCTCGACATCCACAACTCGGGGCAGCCGCTGCTCGCCACCTGGTCCGTACTGCTGGCCACCACGCTGGGTGCGGTCGGACTACCGCATGTGATCATGCGGTTCCACACCAGTGCCACCGCGCGGGTGGCCCGGCGGGTGGCGGTCGGGGTCATCGTGCTGCTCGGGCTCTTCTATCTGTTTCCGGCCGTTTATGGTCTGCTGGGGCGGGTTTTCGTCCCCGAACTGATCACCCAGGGGCACACCGATCAGGTCACCGTCGTCCTGCCGGGGGCGATGGTCCCGGGGCGGTGGGGCGCGGTGCTCACCGCGCTGGTGGCCGCCGGGGCGTTCGCCGCGTTCCTGTCCACCTCCTCCGGGCTGCTGATGGCGCTGGCCGGCGGGCTCTCGCACGATCTGTCGCGCTCCTCGGTGCCCCGGCTGCGGCTGGCGGTGGCGGCCGGGGCGCTGGTCGCGGTGGTGCTGTCGCTGCCGGCCGAGAGCGTCGACATCAATGTGCTGGTGGGCTGGGCGTTCGCGGTGGCCGCCGCCACCTTCTGCCCGCTGCTGGTGCTGGGGATATGGTGGCGCGGGCTCACCGTGCCGGGAGCCGCCGCCGGGCTGGTCACCGGGGTGTGCGCGGCCACCGGAGCGGCGCTGGCCTCCGTACTCACCGGGCCGCATCCGGGGTGGCTGACCGTGCTGCTGGCGCAGCCGGCCGCCTGGGCCGTACCGCTGGCCTTCGCGGTGATGGCCGGGGTCTCGCTGCTGACCAGGCCGCCCGAGTGGGCCGAACGCGCCGTGCTGCGGCTGCACATACCACAGCGGGCGGCCGGGGACGGTTGAGCGACCCCGCGCGATTGGCGATGGCGGTGTCCGGTATGGCACACTGAGCAGGTTGCTCGGCCCGGAGCCGATGCCGCGCGCCTCCCGCCGGGAGGACTGGAAGCGAGTCCCACTGTATTCGTCGCGCCAACTGTGGTGCGGAAATACCGGGATCTTCCGGGAAGCGTGGGCGGGGGTCCGGCCAGGCGTCTGGTGGAAGTCATCCCCACCCTCCTCCCTGGAGAAACCTTCGAGGTTGTTTCCCGCGAGGAGCGCGACACGCCCGACCGCGTGGGTCGGAGCGGGGGGATGCGGAAGCCGGATGCCAGGGCGTTAAACGATCGAGAAGGACTACGAAGTAGCCATGGCGGGACAGAAGATCCGCATCCGGCTCAAGGCCTACGACCACGAGGTCATCGACAACTCGGCGAAGAAGATCGTCGAGACGGTGACCCGCACTGGTGCGTCGGTCGCGGGCCCGGTGCCGCTGCCCACTGAGAAGAACGTGTACTGCGTCATCAAGTCGCCGCACAAGTACAAGGACTCGCGCGAGCACTTCGAGATGCGCACCCACAAGCGTCTGATCGACATCCTCGACCCGACCCCCAAGACCGTTGACTCGCTGATGCGCCTGGACCTTCCGGCCGGCGTCGACATCGAGATCAAGCTCTGAGAGGCGCGGGAGAGATGACCAAGCAGATCAAGGGTGTCCTGGGCGAGAAGCTCGGCATGACCCAGGTCTGGGACGAGAACAACCGTGTCGTCCCGGTGACCGTCGTCAAGGCCGGACCCTGCATCGTCACCCAGGTGCGCACCAACGACAGGGACGGCTACGAAGCCGTCCAGATCGCGTTCGGCGAGATCGACCCGCGCAAGGTGAACCGCCCCCTCAAGGGCCACTTCGCCAAGGCCGATGTCACCCCGCGCCGCCACCTGGTCGAGCTGCGGACCGCAGACGCCGCCGAGTACACCCTGGGCCAGGAGATCACGGCCGAGGCGTTCGACTCCGGCGTCAAGGTCGATGTGACCGGCAAGAGCAAGGGCAAGGGCTTCGCCGGTGTCATGAAGCGTCATGGCTTCGGCGGTCTCGGCGCCTCGCACGGTACGCAGCGCAAGCACCGCTCGCCCGGTTCCATCGGTGGCTGCGCCACCCCGGGTCGTGTCTTCAAGGGCCTGCGCATGGCGGGCCGGATGGGCAACGAGCGGGTCACCACCCAGAACCTGACCGTCCACGCCGTTGACGCGGAGAAGGGTCTGCTGCTCATCAAGGGCGCGGTTCCCGGTCCGAACGGCGGCCTCGTCCTGGTCCGCACCGCGGCCAAGGGGGCCTGAGGGTAACCAATGAGCACCGTTGACATTCTTTCGCCCGCCGGCGACAAGACCGGTACCGTCGAGCTCCCCGCGGAGATCTTCGACGCCAAGGTCAGCATTCCGCTGATCCACCAGGTCGTCATCGCCCAGCAGGCCGCGGCCCGACAGGGTACGCACAAGACCAAGACCCGCGGTGAAGTCCGCGGCGGTGGCAAGAAGCCGTACCGCCAGAAGGGCACCGGCCGCGCCCGCCAGGGTTCGACCCGTGCGCCGCAGTTCGCCGGCGGTGGCGTCGTCCACGGCCCCGTGCCGCGTGACTACAGCCAGCGGACCCCGAAGAAGATGAAGGCCGCCGCCCTGCGCGGTGCCCTCTCCGACCGGGCCCGCCACGAGCGCATCCACGTCGTCACCGGCGTGATCGCGGAGGGGCTGATCTCCACCAAGGCGGTCAAGACCCTCCTCGGCAAGATCAGCGACCGCAAGAAGGTCCTGCTGGTCATCGAGCGCTCGGACGAGGCCGGCTGGCTGGCCGCCCGCAACCTGCCCCAGGTGCACATCCTGGACCCGGGTCAGCTGAACACGTACGACGTGGTCGACTCCGACGATGTCGTCTTCACCAAGGCCGCCTTCGACCGTTTCGTGGCCGGCGAGGCCAAGGTGACGTTCGACAAGCAGCTCGAAGGGAGCGACGCCTGATGAGCGACGCGATCGCCGCCCCGGTCAGCAGCAAGGAGTTCACGGACCCCCGTGACCTCCTGATCAAGCCGGTGGTGTCGGAGAAGAGCTACGCGCTCCTCGACGAGAACAAGTACACGTTCATCGTCGACCCGCGCGCCAACAAGACCCAGATCAAGCAGGCCGTCGAAGAGGTCTTCTCGGTCAAGGTCACCGGGGTCAACACGATCAACCGGCAGGGCAAGCGCAAGCGCACCCGCACCGGTTACGGCAAGCGCGCCAACACCAAGCGCGCCATCGTGACCCTCGCCGAGGGCGACAGCATCGACATCTTCGGCGGCCCGGTCTCCTAGGAGGCCGAGTCGTCCGATATCGGACGAGGACTGAGAAATGGGAATCCGCAAGTACAAGCCGACGACTCCGGGCCGTCGTGGCGCCAGTGTCGCCGACTTCGTCGAGATCACGCGGTCCACGCCGGAGAAGTCGCTGGTCCGCCCGCTGCACAGCAAGGGCGGCCGTAACAACGCCGGTCGTGTGACCGTCCGCCACCAGGGTGGCGGCCACAAGCGTGCCTACCGCCTGATCGACTTCCGTCGGCACGACAAGGACGGTGTGCCGGCCAAGGTCGCGCACATCGAGTACGACCCCAACCGCACCGCCCGTATCGCCCTCCTGCACTACGCGGACGGCGAGAAGCGGTACATCATCGCCCCCGCGCACCTCAAGCAGGGCGACCGGATTGAGAACGGCCCCGGGGCCGACATCAAGCCGGGCAACAACCTGCCGCTGCGCAACATCCCGGTCGGTACGGTCATCCACGCCATCGAGCTCCAGCCCGGCGGCGGCGCCAAGTTCGCCCGCTCCGCCGGTGCCTCGGTGCAGCTGCTGGCGAAGGAGGGCCGCATGGCCCACCTGCGGATGCCCTCCGGTGAGATCCGGCTGGTCGACATCCGCTGCCGCGCCACCATTGGTGAGGTCGGCAACGCCGAGCAGTCCAACATCAACTGGGGCAAGGCCGGCCGGATGCGCTGGAAGGGCGTTCGCCCGACCGTCCGCGGTGTCGTGATGAACCCCGTCGACCACCCCCACGGTGGTGGCGAGGGCCGGACCTCGGGTGGTCGTCACCCGGTCTCGCCCTGGGGCAAGAAGGAAGGTCGTACTCGCTCGCCGAAGAAGGCCAGCAACAAGTACATCGTCCGCCGCCGCAAGACGAACAAGAAGCGCTAGGAGCTGGCGAGAACATGCCGCGCAGTCTCAAGAAGGGGCCCTTCGTCGACGACCACCTGATCAAGAAGGTGGACACGCAGAACGAAGCAGGCACCAAGAACGTCATCAAGACCTGGTCTCGCCGCTCGATGATCATCCCGGCCATGCTGGGGCACACCATCGCGGTGCACGATGGCCGCAAGCACGTCCCGGTGTTCGTCACCGAGTCGATGGTCGGCCACAAGCTCGGCGAGTTCGCGCCGACGCGCACCTTCCGGGGCCATGTGAAGGACGACCGGAAGTCGCGCCGCCGCTGAGGCGGGCGTGAATGACCATGACAGACACCGAAGGGACAACCATGGACGCCATGGCCCGTGCGCGGCACATCCGCGTCACGCCCATGAAGGCCCGCCGGGTGGTGGACCTCATCCGTGGGCTGAACGCCGCGGAGGCTCAGGCGATCCTGCGCTTCGCGCCGCAGGCCGCGAGCGTGCCGGTGGGGAAGGTGCTCGACAGCGCCATCGCCAACGCCGCGCACAACTACGACCACACGGACATCGACAGCCTCTACATCAGTGAGGCGTACGTCGACGAGGGTCCGACCCTGAAGCGGTTCCAGCCGCGCGCCCAGGGCCGGGCCTACCGGATCCGTAAGCGGACCAGCCACATCACCGTGGTCGTCAGCAGCAAGGAAGGGACCCGGTAATGGGCCAGAAGGTAAACCCGCACGGGTTCCGCCTCGGCATCACAACCGACTTCAAGTCGCGCTGGTACGCCGACAAGCTCTACAAGGACTACGTCAAGGAAGACGTCGCCATCCGCCGCATGCTCACCCAGGGCATGGAGCGGGCCGGCATCTCCAAGGTGGAGATCGAGCGCACCCGTGACCGGGTCCGCGTCGACGTCCACACCGCCCGCCCGGGCATCGTCATCGGCCGCCGCGGCGCCGAGGCGGACCGGCTGCGCGGCAACCTGGAGAAGCTGACCGGCAAGCAGATCCAGTTCAACATCCTTGAGGTGAAGAACCCGGAGCTGGACGCCCAGCTGGTGGCCCAGGCGGTCGCCGAGCAGCTGTCCTCCCGGGTCTCCTTCCGCCGTGCGATGCGCAAGTCGATGCAGAGCACGATGAAGGCCGGCGCCAAGGGCATCAAGATCCAGTGCGGTGGCCGTCTCGGCGGCGCCGAGATGTCCCGCTCCGAGTTCTACCGCGAGGGCCGGGTTCCGCTGCACACCCTGCGCGCGAACGTGGACTACGGCTTCTTCGAGGCCCGCACCACCTTCGGCCGCATCGGTGTGAAGGTCTGGATCTACAAGGGCGACGTCAAGAACATCGCCGAGGTCCGCGCCGAGAACGCCGCGGCGCGTGCGGGCAACCGCCCCTCGCGCGGTGGTGGCGCC
Organism: Streptomyces sp. NTD107; assembly: GCF_059510435.1. Lineage (NCBI taxonomy): Bacteria > Bacillati > Actinomycetota > Actinomycetes > Kitasatosporales > Streptomycetaceae > Streptomyces > Streptomyces sp. NTD107. The sequence goes on from NZ_JCAJZV010000011.1 coordinate 59,231, forward strand.
GGCGACCGTCCCGCCCGGGGCGGTCGTGGCGAGCGCGGTGGCCGTGGCCGCAAGCCGCAGCAGCAGGGCGGTGCCGCCGAGGCTCCCAAGGCCGAGGCCCCCGCCGCTGCCGCTCCGGCTGCCGAGAGCACCGGAACGGAGGGCTGACCGACATGCTGATCCCCCGCAGGGTCAAGCACCGCAAGCAGCACCACCCGAAGCGCTCGGGTGCGGCCAAGGGCGGTACCGAAGTGGCATTCGGCGAGTACGGCATCCAGGCCGTCACCGCCGCGTACGTCACCAACCGGCAGATCGAGGCCGCGCGTATCTCGATGACCCGGCACATCAAGCGTGGTGGCAAGGTGTGGATCAACATCTACCCCGACCGCCCGCTGACCAAGAAGCCCGCCGAGACCCGCATGGGTTCCGGTAAGGGTTCGCCGGAGTGGTGGGTCGCGAACGTCAAGCCGGGACGGGTGATGTTCGAGCTGTCCTACCCGAACGAGAAGATTGCTCGTGAGGCGCTGATCCGCGCTGCTCACAAGCTTCCGATGAAGTGCCGGATCGTGCGGCGCGAGGCAGGTGAGGCGTGATGGCGACCGGAACCAAGGTTTCGGAGCTGCGCGAGCTGAACAGCGAGGAACTCGTTGCGAAGCTGCGTGAGGCCAAGGAGGAGCTGTTCCGGCTCCGCTTCCAGTCGGCGACCGGACAGCTGGAGAACAACAGCCGGCTCAAGGCCGTCCGCAAGGACATCGCCCGGATCTACACCCTGATGCGCGAGCGTGAGCTGGGCATCGAGACCGCTGTAGAGACGGTGGAGAGCGCCTGATGAGTGAGAAGAATGTGACTGAGACGACCCCGACCTCCGAGGCGGAGCGCGGCCGGCGGAAGACCCGTGAGGGTCTGGTCGTCAGCGACAAGATGGACAAGACCGTCGTTGTCGCTGTGGAGGACCGCGTCAAGCACGCCCTCTACGGCAAGATCATCCGCCGTACCAACAAGCTCAAGGCGCACGACGAGCAGAATGCCGCAGGCATCGGTGACCGCGTGCTCCTGATGGAGACCCGGCCGCTGTCCGCGACCAAGCGGTGGCGCGTCGTCGAGATCCTAGAGAAGGCGAAGTAACCATGATCCAGCAGGAGTCGCGACTGCGTGTCGCCGACAACACGGGCGCGAAGGAAATCCTTTGCATCCGCGTTCTCGGTGGCTCGGGTCGCCGCTACGCGGGCATCGGGGACGTCATTGTCGCCACCGTCAAGGACGCGATCCCCGGTGGCAACGTGAAGAAGGGTGACGTCGTCAAGGCCGTCATCGTGCGCGCCGTCAAGGAGCGCCGGCGTCCGGATGGCTCGTACATCCGCTTCGACGAGAACGCCGCCGTCATTCTGAAGAACGACGGCGACCCTCGCGGCACCCGTATCTTCGGCCCCGTCGGCCGTGAGCTGCGCGAGAAGAAGTTCATGAAGATCATCTCCCTCGCGCCGGAGGTGCTGTAACCGATGAAGATCAAGAAGGGCGACCTGGTCCAGGTCATCACCGGAAAGGACAAGGGCAAGCAGGGCAAGGTCATCGTGGCCTTCCCCCGCGAGGACCGCGTCCTGGTCGAGGGTGTCAACCGGGTCAAGAAGCACACGAAGGCCGGTCAGACGGCTCGTGGGTCGAAGACCGGTGGCATCGTGACGACCGAAGCCCCGATTCACGTGAGCAATGTTCAGCTCGTCGTGGAGAAGGACGGCAAGAAGGTCGTCACCCGCGTCGGTTACCGCTTCGACGACGAGGGCAACAAGATCCGCGTTGCCCGGCGGACCGGTGAGGACATCTGATGACTGCCACTGCCACCACCGCGATCCCGCGTCTCAAGACGCGCTACCGCGAAGAGATCGCCGGCAAGCTGCACGACGAGTTCAAGTACGAGAACGTCATGCAGATCCCCGGCCTGACCAAGATCGTGGTCAACATGGGTGTGGGCGACGCCGCCCGCGACTCCAAGCTGATCGAGGGCGCCATCCGCGACCTCGCCACGATCACCGGACAGAAGCCCCAGGTGACCAAGGCCCGCAAGTCCATCGCGCAGTTCAAGCTGCGCGAGGGGCAGCCGATCGGCGCGCACACCACGCTGCGCGGCGACCGGATGTGGGAGTTCCTGGACCGTCTGCTGTCGCTGGCGCTGCCGCGCATCCGCGACTTCCGGGGCCTGTCCCCGAAGCAGTTCGACGGCCGCGGGAACTACACCTTCGGGCTGACCGAGCAGGTCATGTTCCACGAGATCGACCCGGACAAGATCGACCGGGTCCGGGGCATGGACATCACCGTGGTCACCACGGCGACCACCGACGAGGAGGGCCGCGCCCTGCTGCGTCACCTCGGTTTCCCCTTCAAGGAGGCGTGAGCCATGGCGAAGAAGGCCCTGATCCAGAAGGCCGAGCGCAAGCCGAAGTTCGCGGTGCGCGGGTACACCCGCTGCCAGCGCTGCGGACGGCCGCACTCCGTGTACCGCAAGTTCGGCCTGTGCCGCGTCTGCCTTCGCGAGATGGCGCACCGGGGCGAGCTGCCGGGCGTCACCAAGAGCTCCTGGTAATCACTACTACGCCGTAGGTCTCCGGGGCCCGCTCCGTACACATCCGTACGGGGCGGCCCCGGAGAAACCCCGGTGAGAGAGGCCGAAGGCCGTCTCATGACCATGACCGACCCCATCGCAGACATGCTGACTCGTCTGCGGAACGCCAACTCGGCGTACCACGACACCGTCGTGATGCCGCACAGCAAGATCAAGACGCACATCGCGGAGATCCTCCAGCAGGAGGGCTACATCACCGGCTGGAAGACCGAGGAGGCCCCCGTGGGCCAGTCCCTCGTGCTTGAGCTGAAGTACGGCCCGAACCGTGAGCGTTCGATCGCCGGCATCAAGCGGATCTCGAAGCCGGGCCTGCGGGTCTACGCGAAGTCCACCAACCTGCCCCGCGTGCTGGGTGGCCTGGGTGTGGCGATCATCTCCACGTCCAACGGTCTCCTGACCGGTCAGCAGGCTCAGAAGAAGGGCGTGGGTGGGGAAGTCCTCGCCTACGTCTGGTAACGGAAGGGAACGGATAGCCATGTCGCGTATCGGCAAGCTCCCCATCCAGGTTCCCGCCGGTGTGGACGTCACCATCGACGGCCGTACGGTCGCGGTGAAGGGCCCCAAGGGCTCTCTGTCGCACACGGTCGCCGCGCCTATCGATGTCGCACGGAGCGAGGACGGCAGCATCGTCGTCACCCGCCCGAACGACGAGAACCGGAACAAGTCCCTGCACGGCCTGTCCCGCACGCTGGTGGCGAACCTGATCATCGGCGTGACCGATGGGTACAGCAAGGACCTCGAAATCAGCGGTGTCGGTTACCGCGTGGCCGCGAAGGGCTCCAACCTGGAGTTCGCTCTCGGCTACAGCCACCCCATCGTGGTCGAGGCTCCCGAGGGCATCACCTTCAAGGTGGAGTCGCCCACGAAGCTCAGTGTCCAGGGGATCGACAAGCAGAAGGTCGGCGAGGTCGCCGCGAAGATCCGCAAGCTGCGCAAGCCCGACCCGTACAAGGCCAAGGGCGTCAAGTACGCGGGCGAGGTCATCCGCCGCAAGGTCGGAAAGGCTGGTAAGTAAGCCATGGCATACGGCATCAAGATCGCCAAGGGCGATGCCCGTAAGCGTACGGCGAACAAGCGGCGTCACCTGCGGATCCGTAAGAAGGTCTCGGGTACGCCCCAGCGTCCGCGCCTGGTCGTGACCCGCTCGAACCGTCACATGGTGGCCCAGGTCATCGACGACATCGAAGGTCACACGCTGGCGTCGGCCTCCTCGCTGGATGTCTCCATCCGCGCGAACGAGGGCGACAAGAGCGACAAGGCCAAGAAGGTCGGCGCCCTGGTCGCCGAGCGGGCCAAGGCCGCCGGCATCGAGACCGTGGTCTTCGACCGTGGCGGCAACAGGTACGCCGGGCGCGTGGCCGCGCTCGCGGACGCCGCCCGTGAGGCGGGGCTCAAGTTCTGAGCCGGTTCCGTCGACTGATTCGAGAGAGGTAAATCCAATGGCTGGACCCCAGCGCCGCGGTGGCGGCGCCGGTGGCGGCGAGCGACGGGACCGTAAGGGTCGGGACGGTGGCGCTGCCGCCGAGAAGACCGCGTACGTCGAGCGTGTCGTCGCGATCAACCGCGTCGCCAAGGTTGTGAAGGGTGGTCGTCGCTTCAGCTTCACCGCGCTGGTCGTGGTGGGCGACGGTGACGGCACCGTGGGTGTCGGTTACGGCAAGGCCAAGGAGGTGCCGGCCGCCATCGCCAAGGGTGTGGAGGAGGCCAAGAAGCACTTCTTCAAGGTCCCCCGTATCCAGGGCACCATCCCGCACCCCATCCAGGGCGAGAAGGCGGCGGGTGTCGTACTGCTCAAGCCGGCGTCCCCCGGTACCGGTGTGATCGCCGGTGGCCCGGTGCGCGCCGTGCTGGAGTGCGCGGGCATCCACGACGTGCTGAGCAAGTCGCTCGGTTCGTCGAACCCCATCAACATCGTGCACGCCACGGTGACGGCGCTGAAGGGCCTTTCCCGCCCCGAGGAGATCGCCGCCCGCCGTGGTCTGCCGCTGGAGGACGTCGCGCCCGCCGCTCTGCTGCGGGCCCGTGCCGGGGTGAGTGCGTGATGGCGCGGCTCAAGATCACTCAGGTCAAGTCCTACATCGGCAGCAAGCAGCATCACCGGGACTCGCTGCGCTCGCTCGGTCTCAAGCGGATCAACGACGTGGTCGTCAAGGACGACCGCCCGGAGATCCGTGGCATGGCCAACGCGGTGCGTCACCTGGTGACGGTCGAGGAGGTCGACTGACATGGCGCAGGAAGAGAACAGCGGTACGCCGCTGAAGCTGCACCACCTGCGGCCCGCGCCGGGCGCCAAGACCGCCAAGATCCGGGTGGGTCGTGGTGAGGCGTCCAAGGGCAAGACCGCCGGTCGCGGTACCAAGGGCACCAAGGCCCGGTACCAGGTGCGGCCCGGGTTCGAGGGCGGGCAGCTGCCGCTGTACATGCGGCTGCCCAAGCTCAAGGGTTTCAACAACCCGAACCACAAGCAGTTCCAGGTCGTCAACCTGGAGAAGCTGGCGCAGTTGTACCCCGAGGGTGGCGATGTGACCGTCGCCGACCTCGTGGCCAAGGGCGCGGTGCGGAAGAACGAGCTGGTGAAGGTGCTCGGTTCCGGTGACATCTCGGTGGCGCTGACGGTGACGGTTGACGCCGTCTCCGGCTCCGCCAAGGAGAAGATCACCGCGGCCGGCGGCACCGTGACCGAGCTTCTCTGAGCCGCATGAAGTGCGAGTGACCGGGGATGCCTGAGAGCAGGCATCCCCGGTCAGTCGTTCCGGCCTGGCGCATCCGCCGGTAAGGTGGCGTGCGTTGCCGTCAACCGGGGCCGACCGCTGCCCGGCGGGCAGCGGAGTTTGTACCTCGTTACTATCCGTTGACCTTCAAGACCACCCCCTCTCGCGCGCGCCGCGGGGGGCGCAGGAGGAACCGTGCTCACCGCGTTCGCCCGGGCGTTCCGGACGCCTGACCTGCGCAAGAAGCTGCTCTTCACGCTCGGCATCGTGGTGCTGTTCCGTTTCGGGCAGCACATCCCGGTCCCTGGTGTCAGTTTCCAGAACGTCCAGGAGTGTGTGGACCAGGCCAAGGCCGGTGGGGCCGGCTCCGGGCTGTTCGGTCTGGTGAACATGTTCAGCGGCGGGGCTCTGCTCCAGCTGACCATCTTCGCGCTCGGCATCATGCCGTACATCACCGCGAGCATCATCTTGCAGCTGCTTGTCGTTGTGATCCCCCGCCTTGAGGCCCTGAAGAAGGAGGGCCAGGCAGGGCAGGCGAAGATCACCCAGTACACGCGTTATCTGACGATGGCCCTGGCGGTGCTCCAGGCGACCGGTCTGGTCGCCACCGCCCGCTCCGGCACCCTCTTCCCCAACTGCACGGTCGCCGGCGACATCATCCCCTCGAACTCCATCTTCACCACGGTGATCATGGTGATCGCGCTGACCTCGGCCACCGCGCTGATCATGTGGCTGGGTGAGCTGATCACCGACCGCGGCATCGGCAACGGCATGTCGATGCTGATGTTCACCTCGATCGCGGCCGGCTTCCCGGCGGCGCTGTGGCAGATCAAGCTCTCCGGCAACCTGGCGGACGGCTGGATCGAGTTCGGTGTCGTGGTGGCCTGCGGCCTGGCGATGGTCGGCCTCGTCGTGTTCGTGGAGCTGGCCCAGCGCCGGATTCCGGTCCAGTACGCGAAGCGGATGATCGGCCGCCGCTCGTACGGCGGGACGTCCACGTACATCCCGCTCAAGGTCAACCAGGCCGGTGTGATCCCGGTGATCTTCGCGTCCTCGCTGCTCTACATCCCGCAACTGCTGGTGCAGTTCGCCGGGACGGACGCGGGGGGCTGGTCGACCTGGGTGCAGCGCTACTTCACCGGGGGCGATCACCCGTACTACATCACGACCTACTTCCTGCTGATCGTCTTCTTCGCGTTCTTCTACGTGGCCATCACCTTCAACCCCGAAGACGTGGCCGAAAACATGAAGAAGTATGGTGGTTTCATCCCGGGTATCCGGGCTGGCCGGCCCACGGTCGAATACCTGAGCTATGTGCTGAACCGCATCACCTGGCCCGGGGCGATGTACCTGGGTCTGATCGCGCTGGTGCCGACGGTGGCGCTGGTGATGTTCAACGCCCAGCAGGACTTCCCCTTCGGTGGCACATCCATCCTGATCATCGTGGGTGTCGGCCTGGAAACGGTGCGGCAGATCGAGAGCCAGCTCCACCAGCGCAATTACGAAGGGTTCCTCCGCTGATGCGAATCGTCCTCGTCGGACCGCCGGGCGCGGGCAAGGGCACGCAGGCCGCGCTCCTCGCCGAACGTCTTGGCATTCCGCACATCTCGACCGGCAACCTGTTCAGGGACAACATCACGCGCGGTACGGAGCTGGGCCTGGCGGTCAAGCAGATCCTGCGCGAGGGCGGTCTGGTCCCGGACGAGGTCACCATCGCGATGGCGGCGGACCGGCTGGCGCAGCCGGACGCCGGGGACGGTTTTCTGCTGGACGGCTTCCCCCGCAACATCGCCCAGGCGCAGGCGCTGGACGAGCTGCTGGGGGAGAGCGGGCACAAGCTGACGGCGGTGCTCGACCTGGAGGTCCCCGAGGACGAGGTGGTCCGGCGGATCGCCGGCCGCCGGATGTGCCGGAAGAACGACAAGCACGTCTTCCATGTGGAGTACGCGCCGCCGGCCACCCCGGGCGTCTGCGATGTGTGCGGCGGGGAGCTGTACCAGCGCGACGACGACCAGGAGGACACGGTGCGGCACCGTCTTGAGCTGTACCACCAGGAGACCGAGCCGATCATCGGCTACTACCGGGAGCAGGGGCTCGTGGTGACCATCCCGGCCCTGGGCCCGGTCCCCGAGGTCACTCAGCGCGCGCTGGCGGCACTGCCGGAAGTGGACGCCGCGTAATACGGCATGAGCGGGGCGTGTCCCCGCCGTGTGACGGCCGCAGGGCCCGCGTGGAGCGGGCGCTGCGGCCGTTACTGTGGAAGGGCCCGCCGCGGCCCGCCCCTGGCCGCCACCCCGATTCGAAGACGAGGGACAACCCCGATGGTGGAGATCAAGACCCCGGAGCAGATCGCGAAGATGCGCGCGGCCGGGCTGGTGGTGGCCGAGATCCACCGCCGGTGCGCGGCGGCGGCGGTGCCCGGGGTCTCCACGGCCGAACTGGACGAGATCGCGGCGGCCACGCTGCGTGAGCACGGGGCCAAGCCGAACTTTCTCGGGTACGGGGGGTTCACCGGCAACATCTGCACCTCGGTGAACGATGTGGTGGTGCACGGGGTGCCGGGGCCCGGCACGGTGCTGGCGTCCGGCGACATCATCTCCATCGACGCGGGCGCCGTGGTGGACGGCTGGCACGGGGACGCGGCGCTGACCGTGTTCGTGGGCGAGGGACACCGGCCCGAGGTGCGTGAGCTGGACCGGGTGACCGAGGCGTCGCTGTGGGCCGGGATCGCGGCGGTGCGCAAGGGCGGCCGGCTGGTCGAGATCTCCAAGGCGATCGAGGGGTACATCCGGCGGCAGCCGCGTCCGGCGTCCGGGCGGTACGGGATCATCGAGGAGTACGGCGGGCACGGCATCGGCTCCGAGATGCACATGGAGCCGCATGTGCTCAATTACGTGGAGCGACGGCGCGACAAGGGGCCGAAGCTGGTGCCGGGGATGTGCCTGGCGATCGAGCCGATGGTGTCGCTGGGGACGGCGAAGACCCATGTGCTGGACGACGAGTGGACCGTGAAGACGAATGACGGCAGCTGGGCGGCGCACTGGGAGCACTCGGTGGCGCTGACCGAGCAGGGGCCGCTGGTGCTGACGGCGCTGGACGGCGGCAAGGCGCGGCTGGCCGAGCTGGGCGTGCAGGCGGCGCCGGATCCGCTGGCGTAATGATCTCCGTTCCGGGGAAAAGATCATGGATTCGTCTTTTCGGGTGGCCTGGCGTAGAGTGATACGTCGGTCCTGGTGCACCCATGCGTACAGGGCTGTCCAGGTAGCCGATCCCGGAAGGTGAAGCGCTCAAGTATGGCCAAAAAACAAGGGGCCATCGAGATCGAGGGCACTGTTGTCGAGTCCCTGCCGAACGCGATGTTCAAGGTAGAGCTCCAGAACGGGCATCAGGTCCTCGCGCACATCAGCGGCAAGATGCGGATGCACTACATCCGTATTCTTCCCGACGACCGGGTCGTGGTGGAGCTGTCTCCCTACGACCTGACCCGCGGGCGGATCGTCTACCGCTACAAGTAAATCCAGATCCAGATCGCTCGATCGTCCGATCGTTCGTACCGACTCGGAGAACCTCACTCTCATGAAGGTCAAGCCGAGCGTCAAGAAGATCTGCGACAAGTGCAAGGTGATCCGCCGTCACGGGCGGGTCATGGTCATTTGCGAGAACCTGCGCCACAAGCAGCGCCAGGGCTGACGCAGCAGACCAGCCACCACCTCGTACACGTAGCAGTTCTTCGCGCGACGCCGCGATACGCATACAAGTAGATACGCAGACACCCGACCCCTCGCCGATCAGCGCGGGGACGACACCCCCGGTCGGAGGCCGGGGACCCGGCTCGTAAAGCTTCATGGGTTTCATGAGTCTTACGGGAACGGTGCTGCGGAAGACCTCCGAAGAGCCCATCAGGAGCCACATCCATGGCACGCCTTTCCGGCGTTGACCTCCCGCGTGAGAAGCGCGTCGAGGTCGCCCTCACCTACGTCTTCGGCATCGGGCGCACCCGTGCCAAGGAGACCCTCGCCAGCACCGGGGTGAACCCGGACACCCGCGTCCGCGACCTTGCCGAGGAAGACCTCGTCAAGCTCCGCGAGTACGTGGACGCCAACATCAAGACCGAGGGTGACCTCCGTCGCGAGATCCAGGCCGACATCCGCCGCAAGGTGGAGATCGGCTGCTACGAGGGTCTCCGTCACCGCCGGGGTCTGCCGGTCCACGGTCAGCGCACCAAGACCAACGCGCGTACCCGCAAGGGCCCGCGTCGCGCGATCGCCGGCAAGAAGAAGCCGGGCAAGAAGTAGTCCGCACCGGACGCTGTTCCAGCGGTCCGAGTTGTAGGACCGACCACCTCCACGGGAGTACGTGCATATGCCTCCGAAGGGCCGTACGGCGGGCGCCAAGAAGGTGCGCCGCAAGGAAAAGAAGAACGTTGCCCACGGGCACGCTCACATCAAGAGCACGTTCAACAACACGATCGTCTCGATCACCGACCCGTCCGGGAACGTGATCTCGTGGGCCTCCGCCGGCCATGTCGGCTTCAAGGGCTCGCGCAAGTCCACCCCCTTCGCCGCGCAGATGGCCGCCGAGAACGCGGCCCGGCGGGCGCAGGAGCACGGCATGCGCAAGGTCGACGTCTTCGTGAAGGGCCCCGGCTCCGGCCGGGAGACCGCGATCCGCTCGCTCCAGGCGACCGGGCTTGAGGTCGGCTCGATCCAGGACGTGACCCCCACCCCGCACAACGGATGCCGCCCGCCCAAGCGCCGCCGCGTCTGACCAGCTCGAAGTAGGAGACAGATAGACAATGGCGCGTTACACCGGGGCCGACTGCAAGCGATGCCGTCGGGAGAAGCAGAAGCTCTTCCTCAAGGGGAGCAAGTGCGAGAGCGCGAAGTGCCCGATCGAGATCCGTCCTTACCCCCCGGGTGAGCACGGACGCGGGCGCACCAAGGACAGCGAGTACCTGCTTCAGATGCGTGAGAAGCAGAAGTGCGCGCGGATCTACGGTGTTCTGGAGAAGCAGTTCCGCGGCTACTACACCGAGGCCAACCGGCAGCAGGGCAAGACGGGTGAGAACCTGCTGCGGATCCTTGAGTCGCGACTGGACAATGTCGTCTACCGGGCCGGCTTCGCCAAGTCCCGGGACCACGCCCGTCAGCTGGTGCGGCACGGCCACATCCTGCTGAACGGCCGGAAGAACGACATTCCCTCGGCGCGGGTGTCCCCGAACGACATCGTCGAGGTGCGGGAGTCCTCCCGTAACCTGACGCCGTTCGAGGTGGCCAAGGCCGAGGCCGGCGACAAGACCGTGCCGGCGTGGCTGGAGTCGATCCCGACCCGGCTGCGGGTGCTGGTGCACGCGCTGCCGGAGCGCCAGGTGATCGACACCCAGGTGCAGGAGCAGCTGATCGTGGAGCTGTACTCCAAGTAGTGGTGTGGGCGGAGTCACCCGGGGGACCGGGTGGCTCCGCCCGTACTCTTGAACACAGAAGTGTCGGGTTGTCTGGCTTGGCATCAAATAGTGGGTGCCGAAGACTGGAGTTCTTTTCATGCTGATCGCTCAGCGTCCCTCTTTGACCGAAGAGGTCGTCGACGAGTTCCGCTCCCGGTTTGTGATCGAGCCGCTGGAGCCGGGCTTCGGGTACACGCTCGGTAACTCTCTGCGGCGTACGCTGCTGTCCTCCATCCCGGGCGCGGCCGTCACCAGCATCCGGATCGACGGGGTGCTGCACGAGTTCACCACCGTGCCCGGCGTCAAGGAGGATGTGACCGACCTCATCCTCAACATCAAGCAGCTCGTCGTCTCCTCGGAGCACGACGAGCCCGTGGTGATGTACCTGCGCAAGCAGGGCCCCGGCCTGGTGACCGCGGCCGACATCGCCCCGCCGGCCGGGGTGGACGTCCACAACCCCGACCTGGTGCTGGCGACCCTGAACAGCAAGGGCAAGCTGGAGATGGAGCTGACCGTCGAGCGCGGTCGCGGCTACGTCTCCGCGGTGCAGAACAAGGCGGCGGGCCAGGAGATCGGCCGGATCCCGGTCGACTCGATCTACAGCCCGGTGCTGAAGGTCACCTACAAGGTCGAGGCCACCCGTGTGGAGCAGCGCACCGACTTCGACAAGCTGATCGTCGACGTGGAGACCAAGGAGGCCATGCGTCCGCGTGACGCCATGGCGTCCGCCGGCAAGACCCTGGTCGAGCTGTTCGGCCTGGCGCGGGAGCTGAACGTCGACGCCGAGGGCATCGACATGGGCCCCTCGCCGACCGACGCGGCGCTCGCCGCCGATCTGGCGCTGCCGATCGAGGAGCTGGAACTCACCGTCCGCTCCTACAACTGCCTCAAGCGCGAGGGCATCCACTCGGTGGGCGAGCTGGTGGCCCGCTCCGAGGCCGATCTGCTGGACATCCGGAACTTCGGTGCCAAGTCGATCGACGAGGTCAAGGCGAAGCTGGCCGGCATGGGCCTGGCCCTGAAGGACAGCCCGCCCGGATTCGACCCGACCACCGCCGCCGACGCCTTCGGGGCCGAGGACGACGGGGACACGGGCTTCGCGGAGACCGAGCAGTACTGAGTCTCCGCCCGGAGTGACAGTGGCCACTGCTGACCAGTGGCGCCCTGACACCGGTACCTGACACGGCCGGTGCAGACAGATGAAGGAGACAGACCATGCCGAAGCCCACCAAGGGTGCCCGGCTCGGTGGCGGCCCCGCCCACGAGCGGCTCATGCTGGCGAACCTCGCCACCGCGCTGTTCGAGCACGGCCGGATCACCACCACGGTCGCCAAGGCCCGCCGGCTGCGTCCGGTCGCCGAGCGGCTGATCACCAAGGCGAAGAAGGGCGACCTGCACAACCGCCGTCAGGTGATGCGTACCGTCACCGACAAGAGCGTCGTGCACACCCTCTTCACCGAGATCGGTCCGCAGTTCGCGAACCGGCCCGGTGGCTACACCCGTATCACCAAGATCGGTCCGCGCCGCGGGGACAACGCCCCGATGGCCGTGATCGAGCTGGTGGAGGCCCTCACCGTGCAGCAGGAGGCGGTCGGCGAGGCCGAGGCCGCCACCAAGCGTTCGGTGAAGGAGGCGGAGACCACCGAGGCGCCGAAGGCCGCTGAGGCGACCGAGGCTCCCGCCGAGGGCACCGAGGCCAAGGCCGAGGAGAAGAAGGACGACACCGAGGCCTGATCGGGGTCTGTGGTACGGCTGGGCCTGTCTCACCCTCGCGGGGGAGGCAGGCCCAGTGCCATGTGTGGAGGAGAGGAAGAAACGGGTGTCGGTGTCGGTGTCCGGGACGGTACGGGTACGCCTGGACGTGGCGTACGACGGCGCGGCGTTCTCCGGCTGGGCCCGCCAGCGGGGGCGGCGCACCGTACAGGAAGAGCTGGAGGAGGCGCTGCGGGTCGTCACCCGGTCGGAGTCGGGGTACGACCTGACGGTGGCGGGGCGGACGGACGCCGGGGTGCACGCGCGCGGGCAGGTGGCGCATGTGGACCTGCCTGCCGGGGTGTGGGCGGAGCAGGAGGATGCCCTGCACCGCCGGCTGACGGGACGGCTGCCGCAGGACGTACGCGTGTGGCGACTGGGACGCGCCCCGGCGGACTTCGACGCGCGGTTCTCGGCGATCTGGCGGCGGTACGTCTACCGGGTCAGCGACCACCCCGGCGGGGTGGACCCGCTGCGGCGCGGGCATGTGCTGTGGCACAACTGGCCGCTGGACGTGGCGGCCATGAACGCGGCCTCGCGGCTGCTGCTGGGCGAACACGACTTCGCGGCCTACTGCAAGCGCCGGGAGGGCGCGACGACGATCCGCACGCTGCGTCGGCTGAGCTGGGAGCGGGGCGCGGACGGGGTGCTGGAGGGCACGGTGGAGGCGGACGCGTTCTGCCACAACATGGTGCGCTCGCTGGTGGGGGCGCTGCTGTTCGTGGGCGACGGGCACCGGGGAGCGCAGTGGCCGGGCGAGGTGCTGGCGCGCGGGGTCCGGGACTCGGCGGTGCATGTGGTGCGCCCGCACGGGCTGACGCTGGAGGAGGTCGGCTACCCGGCGGACGAACTGCTGGCGGCGCGCAGCCGGGAGGCCCGTAACGTACGGACCCTCCCGGCCTCGGCCGCCTGCTGCTAGCTGGTGCCGCGGCGTTCCTCGACGAGCGCGGAGGCCGAGGCGGACGCCTGGGCCTCGCCGCGCTGGATGATGCGGGCGAAGGCGTGGTCGTTGCCGTCCCGGGCGGCCTGCTGGGCGGCGGTGCCGTCGCCGCTGTCCGGGGAGCCGTCGCTGTTGCCGGCGATGGTGAAGTAGGCGTAGCGGCCCACCTGGTTGGTGGTGGTACGGCAGCCGCCGCGCTGGCAGAACTCGGGGCTGTCGCCGGCGGTGAGGGGCAGCAGATTGCGGGTGTAGGCGGCGTTGGCCGCCGCCGCGTCCTCCTCGGTGGCGAACTGCGCCACGCCGATGGTGACGGCGGAGCCGGACCCGGTGTAGGTGGCGCGCAGCAGCGTGGCGCAGCCGTGCTCGGCGAGCACGGCGCCCAGCTCGGCGGTGACCCCCTCGGCGCAGCTCTCGGAGGCGTCGGTACCGGTCCTGGTGTACTCGCGGCCCTCGACGGTCATGGTGTCGCCGGCGTAGAACTCCTCGGCGGTGAAGGGCGCGAGGTCCTTGTCGGCGTCCGAGATGAACTCGCGGGGCTTGGGCAGCGGGGGAAGGCTGGTCTCCTCGAAGGTGGGATCGGGCGCGGGCGAGGTGGTGTCCCCACCCTCGGGCCCGGCCGCCTGCCCCTGAGCGCCGGCACCGCCGGCCTGCTCGCCGGTGCCGCCGTCCTGGTGCACGATGGCGAGCGCGACCACCGTCCCGACGGCGAGCGCGGCCAGCACGCTCCCGCCGACGACGAGCAGCCGCTTCCGCCCCCGCTTCCGCTCGGCCTCAGCGGCGAGCGCCCCCCAGTCCGGCGCCCCGTACTGCTGCCCACCCCACCCGGGTCCCCCTTGCCCAAAACTCATGCCCGAATCCTAACGGCGGCCGGTGGCCCCGGTCCCCGCCGGGCGACGGCGGGGACCGGGGCGGGACATCTCTTTGTCAGCTGATGGTGCGGTAGCCGGCGAAAGTGCTGGTCAACGTGGTGAGTGTGCCTTTCATGGCGACGAGATCCACTGCTCCCAGCAAGAGTTCGCCGCCGGGTCGCATGAGAATCCAGAACTCCAGGTACCCGTTTCGCGACATGGCAGGTCTCGCCACCATGGTGGTGACTCGGTCCCTGCTCCAACTCCAGCCGATCTGTTGGCGTTGCTCCAGGCCGATCGAATAGTCCCCGGCGTGCATGTGCCCATCGAAGAGGAAGAGCAGCCCGTCGTCGTCCTGTACGACAACGAGGTCTGCCACTCCATCCCCGTTTACGTCGCCCGGGGCAGCCACTGTGACATCGGCAATGGTCGAGCCATTCGTCGAGATCGGATCGTCCGGTCCCGCGATCAGCACCGGGTCGCGGTGGTAGTCGAGCCGGTAGTCGTCGCTGCCGTAGTAGAGCCAGATGAACTCGCCGTCGTTGACCAGGAGGTCCGGGAAGCCGGGGAGGTCTTCCACGCCGTCGCCGTCGGTGTCCAGTCCGCCGTCGATGTCACCGACGGCGAGGATCTGCTTGGCTCCCCGGCTCCAGTGGTTGTTGGCCTCGTCGAAGACGGTGAGCTCGACGGACCGGTGGTCGACGCAGTCGGCACAGAGTTCGCCGGATCCGGTGTTGGGATGGACCCAGAGGCGGTATTCATCGGTGCCCGGTGTGGGGCGGAGGCTGATGAGATCTTCGATTCCGTCGCCGGTCCAGTCTCCCTGATGGGTGATGAGCGCGTTGCTCCAGTCGCCGTTGTCGGCCGGAGCCGCCGCTTCATGGACCGCGCCGTTTCCCGAACCGTAGTGGCTGATGAGCTTTCCGTTACGGTCGATTCCCCAGATGTCAGGTACACCGTCGCCATTGATATCGCCTGGGGCATCAGGGGTCTTCAGCCCCGTGGCATAGAAAAGGTACGCATACGTGTCCGATTCGTTGGCGGCGCGATCAATGCTCTGCACATAGAGAACATTGGGGCCCGACTGGATCGGAGTGAGCTTGATGGTGGCGTTCTTGCCCGCGCTGACGTTGACGGTCTTGCGCGTACCGCTCCAGCTGGTCCAGTAACGGTACGTGACCACGTCGTTGACACCGCCGGAGGTCAGAGTGAAGGTTCCCTCCTGGCGGATGCTGCCCGTCCGAGCCGGCCAGCCCTCGATTCCGTCCGGGAAGTCCGTGCTCGTGACTCCGGGAGGGCTGGAGGGGCGGTTGGGGTCGTAGACGAAGCGGCAGCCCGGTGCTCCGAGCGGTGGTGTCCACTCCGACTTCAGTGAGCCGTCGTTGGCCTGGACTTTCCAGGAGAAGTTCCCGTTGGCAACGTTCATGTAGGGCGCCAGCGCCGACTTCGTCACCTTCACCTGGGCATAACCGCCGGAGGTGACGGACACTGTCTTGTCGATGATGAGGCCGCCCTGCGCGGTGTCCCGGTGGCCGGTGGGCCACAGGTGGAACATCGCCCTGACGGTGCCGCCGTCCTTGTCGGAGACCTTGGCCCGTAGGTAGAAGTCGGTGTTGCCGATGTACTGGTACGGGGCGCGGTCGCCGCAGCCGTACTGGTTGTTGGTGGACACGGGGGAGGTGTCGAGGTTGGAGGGCGGGTTGGGTCGGGTGTTGTAGGTGGTGCTCAGCACGGCCGAGCTCGCGGTGAACTTCTTCCAGGCGTAGACGTCCGTCTCGCTGGACAAGGGGACCCGCAACCCCAGGGTGAGTGAGTTGAACCCTCTGGTCTGAGCGGTTTTGGCCCCCGAGGTGGCGTCGAAGACCAGGTTCCCCGCTGGGCACTTGGTGCCCCAGCCCTTGGACTCGTCGACCTTGCTGAGCCGTGAGCGCCATTCCGGCTGGTTGTTCCAGGTGGTGGCGGAGGTGATGCCTCCCGTGTACCAGAGTTCCACCTCGCGGGCTTCGCAGGACCATGACCAGTTGTTCCTGATGCGGAACGTTGAGGATGTGATCACCCGGTTGGTGTCCAGGAGGTTCTTGGAGTTCATCCGGAAGAAGGAGCGGGCCGTGCCGTTCGTGGTGTTCTCGTAGCCGACGCGGGCGTCGCTCGTACCGCCGTTGAAGTTGGCTCCGTTGAAGAAGCTGCTGTTGGGGTACTTCTTGTAGGCGATGGTCCAGGAGAGGCGGCTGCCCTCGACCGAAGGGTCGATGTACACGGGGTACTGGGTGTCTTCGCCGGTCAGAAGGTCCTGATCGGGGACGAGGATCAGTCGGCCGTCGGTGACCCGGAGCTCTGCGAGGGCACTCTCGGCGCCAAGACCGGGCTGGAAGTCACTGCTGCTCGGTGCCTCCTCCCCGGCGGCGCTCAGCAGACGCATCACCTCCGGGTCGTCCAGTGTTCCGCTGTCCCACATGAGCGGGGTGGGAGCGGTGAAGACCTCTTGGCCGGCGGGGTTGATCGCGCGCAGGTTGCCGTGCTCGTCGGCGGCGACGTCGAGGCCGACCGTCTCCATTCCGAAGGCCAGTTCGGCGAGCCGCGGGTTCGCGGCGGCAACGGCGTCATGGACCACCAGGACCTGACCGAAACCGCCGTTCCGGGCCTGGAGTTTGAGATCTACACCGTCGAGAACCCCGGGGTAGGTGATCACATCGCCGTTCACCGTGGGCTGGGGCAGCGGCTCCGGCCAGGAGATGGACATGGAGCGGCCGTCACGCACCACGGTGGCCAGCGGATCATCTCCACCGGCCGAGAAGATGACCTGGACTTCGGTGGCTGCAGGGGAGAAGCCACCATCCTCGTTGTGACGGAGAGTGGTGTCTATGTCGACCAGCTGTCCGTTCTGGCGCACCCATTGCGGCATCACATAGCTGTCTTCGGTGAAGCCGCCATCGGGATTGGCGAACACCTGTGTGATTTCTGAGCGTTGGGACAGTATCTCCACCGGTTCGCCGGTTTCGGCGGCTTCGCTCAGCGCCGCGTTTTCCTCCTCGGAGCGCCAGTCCTCCCCTCCGGCGGGTGCGTCCTCCTCGCCGTTGTCGGCTGTTGCCGGGGAGGTGGTGAAGAGCGGTGACACAAGGGCGAGAGCGAGAGCCGGAGCAATTATCCGGCGCCAGTGATCCTTTCTCCTTCTCGATGAATGGAATTTCTTCTTCATATTCTTCATCTTTCTGTTTCTTGAGAATCTTGGATTCCCTGGATTGTGGTTCCGGGGCGCCGGTCGAAGGACCTGGTGCGTGGAGAATGTGTAACGGTACCCGTTTGTCGATGTCAAATGTTTCCTAATCGATCCATTGTTGGCCGTAGTGTCCATGCATGCTCCACTTGGGGTGATTCGACCCTCTTGACGTGCGGTGATGCGGAGAGGTAGTCGCGCGCATAAGGCTGAGGAGCGTCCGGATGGCGCCGACTTCTCAGCTCGCGAAATTTAATAACGAAAAGATAACGCATGAATCTGGTCCGGATCAGGCTGTGGTTTTCCTGTTAAGTTCAGCCCTGTTTTGCATCGTGAAGATCGGGTGGAGGGGGCGTGGGCATGGCGGCTCACTGGCCTGGCCGGGGATGGCAACGTGCGGCATCTGTGGGATTGGCGACGCTGCTGTTCGGCGGAATGCTGGCCGGCCCCGTAGCCGCTGCGCAGGGGCTTGATCTGCCCGGCATCGACGAACTCGATCCCGTGCCGACCACGCCGGTCACCGGGCAGGGACTCGACTGGCCCGATGAGACCGAGGGCACCGCCGCACCCTCTGACGGCGCCGTGCCGGAGTGGCCTCAGTCCGAGGTGACCGAACTGGAGGCCCCGCCCGGGCTGGACCGTGTCCAGACGCAGGTCCTCAGCCGGCAGACGGCCGAAGCCGTCGGCGTCGACGGGGTCCTGATAGCCATCCGGGGCCTGGAGGGCGACGACGCCGCTGAGGTCGACGCGGACGGCCCATCACCCACCGTGGACCTGGAACTGGACTACGGCCGGTTCGCCGGGATCTACGGCGCGGACTGGGCCACGCGTCTGGTCGTTCGTCAGCTCCCCGAATGCGCCCTGACCACACCCGGCGCGGAGGACTGCGCCTCCCGCCAGAACGTTCCCTCGTACAACGATGCCGAGGCCCACACCCTCGCGGCGGAGATCGAACTGCCCGCGGTGGACGGCGATGCCGGCACCGGGGACGACTTGGTCGTGCCGGCCGGCCCGGAGGTCTCCTCGGCCACCGGGCTGATGACGGCGAGCAGCGGCACCCGGCTGCTGGCCGTCGAAGCCGCGGCGTCCGGGGCGTCCGGCGACTTCACCGCCACCGATCTCTCCCCCTCCGGCTCGTGGACGCACGGCGGTTCCGCCGGCGGATTCGCCTGGTCGTACGACCTCGGCATTCCCTCCGTGCCCGGTGGCCTCCAGCCCGGGCTGGGGCTGTCGTACTCCTCCCAGTCGGTGGACGGGCGCACCGCCGCGACCAACAACCAGGCCAACTGGGTGGGGGACGGCTGGTCGTTGTCGCCCGGGTTCATCGAACGCCGCTATGTCGCCTGCGAGGACGACAAGAGCGGCGGGAACAACCCCAGCAACAAGGTCGGCGATCTGTGCTGGAAGAAGGAGAACGCCACCCTCTCCCTCGGCGGCTCCGGCGGTGAACTGGTCAAGGACGACGCCACCGGTGTCTGGCGCAAGCAGGATGACGACGGCACGCGTGTCGAACTGCTGACCGGCGCCGACAACGGCGCGCGCAACGGCGAGCACTGGCGGGTCACCGCGCCGGACGGAGTCCAGTACTACTTCGGGCTGCACAAGCTCCCCGGCTGGTCCGGCGACAACGCAGTGACCGACTCCACCTGGACCGTTCCGGTGTTCGGCAACCACAGCGGCGAGCCCTGCCACGCCTCCGCCTTCGCCAACTCGTGGTGCCAGCAGGCATGGCGATGGAACCTCGACTATGTCGTCGACCCGCTCGGCAACGCCATGGCGTACTACTGGTCCAAGGAGACCAACCGCTACGCCCGCGCCATCAACAGCTCCTGGACGGGCACACCGACCACGTACACCCGAGGCGGGTACCTCAAGCAGGTGGACTACGGGCTGCGCGGTGACGCCCTCCACGGCGCCAACCCGGCCGGCCGCGTCACCTTCGGCGTCTCCGAGCGCTGTGTGCGGGAAGGCGCGGCATGCGACTGGTCCAAGGTGAACAAGGACAACGCCAAGGACTGGCCCGATGTGCCCTTCGACCAGCACTGCGCCTCCGGGGCCAACTGCGAGGGCAACTACTCGCCGTCCTTCTGGACCACCAAGCGGCTGACCTCCGTCACCTCGTACGCCCTGGCCGGCGGCGAGCTGAAGAAGGTCGACTCCTGGAAGCTGGACCACAGCTTCCCCTCCACGGGCGACGGCAGTTCCCCGGCGCTGTGGCTGAAGTCCATCACCCGCACCGGACACACCGGCGACTCCGACATCACCCTGCCCGCCGTCACCTTCCGGGGCCAGCAACTGCCCAACCGGGTGGAGGGCGTACTCGACCCGATCCCGCCGCTGAACCGGTATCGCGTCTATGCCGTCGACACCGAGACCGGCGGCACCATCGGGGTCACGTACTCGAAGGCGGACTGCGATCCGCGCAATCTGCCGTCGCCGTCCACCAACACCAAACGGTGCTACCCGGTGATGTGGTCCCCGCCGGATGCTCCGGGGCCGGACTACGAGCCGTACCTGGACTGGTTCCACACCTATGTGGTGGATCAGGTGCTGGAGTCGGACAACACGGCGGGTGCGCCTGTCGTACGCACCGACTACCGCTATCTGGGTGGTCTGGGCTGGGCGAAGCCGGAGGACGATTTCACCAAGTCGGCGCACCGTACGTTCAGTGAGCGCAAGGGGTACGGACGGGTCCAGACGCTGAGCGGTGATCCGGCCGAGGGCAAACAGACCTTGACGGAGACCCGCTACTTCCGCGGCATATCCGGGGCGCAGGTCGCCGACAGCGAGGGCAACCAGGTGGCGGACCACGAGGCGTTCGCCGGGCTGGTACGGGAGACGGTGACCTACAACGGTGACGGCGGCACGGTGCTGTCCGCCACCACACACGTGCCGTGGCGCTCGGCGGCCACCGCGACGCACAGCCGGGACGGCGTGTCCGACCTGCGGGCGTACCAGGTTGGCCTCAAGACCGAAGCGTCGCGGGAGCGGCTGATGGACGGCAGCTGGCGGCGCACCCGCGCCGACCGTACCTTTGACTCCTTTGGCATGGTCGCCTCGATCAGCGATCAGGGGGACACGGCGGTCTCCGGCGACGAGAAGTGCACGACTGTCAGCTATGCCAGGAACGAGAGCAAGAACATCCTGGGCCTTGAGGCGGAGAGCCGGACCGTCGCGGGGACCTGCGACAAGACGCCCTCGCTGCCGGACGGTCTGCTGTCGACGACGCGTACGTACTACGACGGCTCCGGCACGCTGGGGGCTGCGCCCAGCCGGGGTCTGGCGACCCGGGTCGACGGGGTGAACGGTGTGGGGACGGGCTATCGGACGGTCAGCAAGGTGACGTACGACCAGTACGGCCGCCCCCTGACCCACACGGACGCGGCGGGCGCGGAGACCCGTATCGCGTATACGCCAGCCACCGGCCAGTCACCGACCAAGACGGTGACCACCAATGCCCTGGGGCACACCGCTGAGATACACAGCGACCCCCGCCGTGGTGTGGTCACGGCGGCGGTGGACGCCAACGGAGTGCGGACCGACGCCACCTATGACGCACTGGGGCGGACGACGGCGGTATGGGAGCCGGGCTGGCCGAAGGCCGACAACCCCACCAAGCCGACGGCGACGTACGCGTACAGCCTGTCGCGGACGAAGCCGAATGTGGTCACCGAGCAGCGACTGGACTATCAGGGTGACTATCTGACCACTTACGCCTTCTACGACGGGCTGCTGCGTGCCAGGGAGACCCAGGGCCGTGCGGTGGGCCGTCCGGATGGGAAGTTGATCAGCGAGACGCTGTACGACACGGCGGGTCGCGTATGGAAGTCGTACACCACGTACTTCACGGACGGTGCGCCGTCGGCGGAGCTGGTGAAGGCGGCGGACAACAAGGTGCCGGCGGCCGTACGGAACGACTTCGACGCCGCCGGACGGACTGTCCAGTCGGTGGCCCTGCGCTACGGGGACGAGAAGGCCCGCACCCGCACTGTCTACGAGGGTGCCGATCGGACCACGGTGATCCCACCGGAGGGCGGCACCGCGACGACCACCATCACGGACGCGTTCGGCCGCAAGGTCGAGCAACGCTCCTATACCAATGCGGGACGGACTGCCTACCAGGCGACAACGTACGGCTACGATCTGGCCGGGAACCTGGTGACGATGAAGGACCCCGCGGGGAACTCCTGGTCGTGGTCCTACGACAAGCGCGGCAACCGCGTGCGGATCGACGACCCGGATACAGGGGTGACGACGGTGAGCTACGACGTCCTCGACCGTCCCGCTTCCGCAACCGACGCCCGTGGCGTGACCATGGAGACGTCCTTCGACCTGCTGGGCCGGAAGACGGCACTTGAGGTGGACGGTGAGAAGACCGCCGAGTGGACGTACGACACGGTGAAGAAGGGCCGGCCGGCGAAGGACATCCGCTATGTGGACGGCGCGGCGTACACCACGGCGGTGGGCGGGTACAACGACCGCTACCAGGTGACGTCTTCCTCCCTTACGCTGCCGTCGAAGGAAGGCGCCCTGGCGGGCACGTACACGTGGACCTACGGCTACAACAAGCGCACGGGCGTCAGTGAATGGCTGATGCATCCGGCGATGGGCGGGCTGCCGCAGGAGCGGGTCACCTCCAACTTCACACGGGACGGGCTGGCGTTCAAGACCACGGCCGGGCAGCAGGTGCTGGTGAACAACGTCAGCCATGACGCGTTCGGTCGCGCGGTGCGGACCGAGTACGGGGTGCTGGGCCGCAAGGTGTACGACACCCGGGTCTGGGATGAGCACACGGGGCGGCTGACGAGCCGGACCGTGGACGGTGATGTGGCGCTCCGCATCGAGGACACGCGGTACACGTACGACGACGCGGGCAATGTGCGGCGGGTCGCCTCGGTCTCCGGACAGGACGCCGCTGCCGTGTCAGACACCCAGTGCTTCAAGACGGACGCGCTGCGCCGGCTGACCGAGGCGTGGACGACATCGACGGCGATCGACGACTGCTCGGCGGGCGCCTCGTCACGGACGGTCGGCGGCCCGGACGGCTACTGGCACGCGTACGAGTACGACTTGGCCGGAAACCGGATCTCCGAGACGCAGAACGCGGTGGTGAGCGGCTTCGGCACGGTGACGCGTGCGTACGGCATGACGGAGGCGGGCGGCGAGGGTGCCCACGCCCTGCGTACCGTGACCACCACGGGCGGCCCCGGCAACGGGCAGACCGAGTCGTTCACGTACGACGAGGCCGGCAATATGACAGCCCGTACCGGTACGGCGCGGGACCAGGAATTCGCCTGGAACGGTGAGGGCCGTCTGGACTCGGTGACGGAGGACGGCCGGACCACGTCGTACGTGTACGACGCCTCCGGCGATCGGTTGATCGCCCGCCAGGCCAATGGCAAGACCACGGCCTACCTGCCGCACGGCAATGAACTCACTGCCACCGGTACCACCGTGACCGGCCAGCGCTACTACGAGCACAGCGGCCAGGTGGTCGCCATGCGCGACAGCACGACGAATGGCCTGACGTTCCTGTTCTCCGACCAGCAGGGCACGGCGTTGATCGCGGTGTTCTGGGGCATCGGCCAGGCGGTCCAGCGCCGCAAGCAACTCCCCTTCGGCGGCGAACGCGGCTCGACCGGCAGCACAAACTGGCCCGGCGACCGCGGCTTCCTGGGCGGCACGAAAGACCCCACCGGCACCACCCACCTGGGCGCCCGCGAGTACGACCCCTTGCTGGGCCGCTTCATATCCCCCGACCCGCTGCTTTTGGAAGACGACCCCAGCCAGCACAACGCCTACCAGTACGCGAACAACAACCCCCTGGCCTTCGCCGACCCGACGGGCCTGGCTTACGAGGAATGCTTCTCCGGCCAGTACAAGTGCACCTACGGTTCACGACACAGCGTGAAAAAGGTGGAGTACGGAAAGAACTATGAAACGGTCACCAAAAATCTTGGAGGCACCCTGGCTCCGCGCTATGTCCGCTACCGAAGCACGATGCAGACGGCTTGCTCGAAAGATCCTGGATGTATCAGCTGGCACGGGTCCCACGTCACTCGAAAGGCCGCGGCCGAACGACTTCAGAAGTCTGCGGAGAGCAAAGCTCGCGACGTGGCAACTCGAGCAATGGAAAACTCCAATAATGAAAGTGGATTCCAGGCGTGGTTGGGTAATAAATTCGATCAAGCGGTCAATAAGTTCGACCAGATAGTTGTCTCGAAGGTCAGGAACGCAAAGAACGCGATATTCGGTGGAACTTCCGGATTCTGCGTAAACGGTTCTGCTGCTCTTGGTATTGGATGGAGTGGGTCCGCCTGTCTGGTTCGCGCCTCCGACGGAAATGGCCGTCATGAGTATGGACTCACCTTTACTAACGGTACAACGTTTCCCTCCTACGGGTTTGATGCATCAGCAGGTTTCATGAGCAGTAATGCCGAGACGCTTTCTGACCTTACGGGCCCGTCTATGGGATACGAGGCAACCGCAGCCTATTTCTATGCTGCAACGATTGGCTATGATGAAGGGTATGTAATGGGTGAAGATGGACCGGAGAAGTATCGCAACAGCAGGGGTGAGGTCGTTACTACTGTTGACGGGGCGGTCGGGTTTGGTTTCGGTGTAGAGGCGGCAAAGAATACGGGGGAAACCTATGCACGCAGTCTATTTGTGCTGAATTGGTGATGAGTGCGCGCATCTCGGGATAAGGTTGTATTCTGGCGAGGAGTCGAAAAGATCAGTGATATTTGCGTTCCTGTTGTGGCTTGCTGGATTGGCGATACTGATTCCATCAATTGCGGATCGGATCTCATTTTGGCTTGAGGAGTATGCGCGAATCAGAATGGAGGATTCTCCGATTTCGGTTCGTTTTATGGCCTCCTTCTTTGTGGTGATTATGACTCTCATTATGGCGGGATGGCTCCTTGTTGTGGTGCTCCCCGGAGGGGAAGTCGACGGGCGCGCATATGTCTCAGAAATTAGTTCTGCGTGACATGGGAGAGCTGATGTGTTGTGGATCGCGGGGGGATCGAGCTCTCCACAGGTTCAGTTGATGCGATCCTGAGGCTTTGTCCGCTCATCTTCTGATCCAGAATTATCACCCAGGCGTGCCGATGGCCGAACGGTCCCGGCGGAGGGATATCCTGCAGCTGGGGCTTGGTCAAACGGCTGGGAAGGGCGAACCGAGCGTGTGACCTCACGTGTCTTCAGGGGATGGCGGACGGCCCCGCCTCGGGGCAGCTCAGGGAAAGGCTGAGCCTGCTCGCGCGTGGTGTAGGAGAGTGCTCCGTCGCACCGGTCGGTTCGGGCATTCATGGCCGGTTCTGTCGCATGGATTCTTCGGAATGGCTGCCTGGCGGTGGGGAGAGGCCATTGGCAGGGCCTAACGACGGGGCATGTGGACAGCGGCCTTGCGTTGCCCGCACGTGACCGCAGGAAATGCGGTTGGGTGAGCCCGTCCGGGCTGGGACGATGGGGGCATGGGGCATGTTGAGGTGGCGCATCTGGAGTACGTGCTTGGCGATGGGCGGGTGCTGCTCGATGATGTGTCGTTCCGGGTGGGGGAAGGGGCCGCCGTCGCGCTCGTCGGGGGGAACGGGGCCGGGAAGACGACCCTGCTGCGGCTCATCGGTGGGGAGCTGACGCCGGAGGAGGGGTCCGTCACCGTCAGTGGCGGTCTTGGGGTGATGCCGCAGTTCGTGGGGAGCGTGCGGGACGAGCGGACCGTGCGGGATCTGCTGGTGGGCGTCTCCCCGGCGCGGCTGCGGGATGCGGCCGGTGCCGTCGATGAGGCCGAGCTGGCCGTGATGACCCGGGACGACGAGGACGCGCAGATGGCGTACGCCCAGGCGCTGGCCGACTGGGGCGAGGCCGGCGGGTACGAGGCGGAGACGCTGTGGGACATCTGCACCATGGCGGCGCTGGGCGTCCCGTACGAGCGGGCCCAGTGGCGGCAGGTGCGCACCCTGTCCGGTGGGGAGCAGAAGCGGCTGGTGCTGGAGGCGCTGCTGCGCGGCCCCGAGCAGGTGCTGCTGCTGGACGAGCCGGACAACTATCTGGACGTCCCCGGCAAGCGCTGGCTGGAGGAGCGGCTGCGGGAGACCCGTAAGACCGTTCTGTTTGTTTCGCACGACCGGGAGCTGCTCGCCCGGGCCGCCGAGAAGATCATCAGTGTGGAGCCGGGGCCCGCCGGGTCGGACGTGTGGGTGCACGGCGGTGGCTTCGACACGTACCACGCGGCCCGGGAGAAGCGCTTCGAGCGGTTCGAGGAGCTGCGGCGGCGCTGGGAGGAGAAGCACGCGCAGCTGAAGAAGCTGGTCGTGGACATGCGGCAGTACGCGTCGCGCAGCGATGAGATGGCGAGCCGGTACAAGGCGGCGCAGACCCGGCTGCGGAAGTTCGAGGAGGCCGGGCCGCCGCAGGAGCCGCCGCGCCGGCAGGACATCCGGATGCGGCTGCGCGGCGGGCGGACCGGGCTGCGGGCGATCACCTGCGCGGGGCTGGAGCTGACCGGGCTGATGCGGCCGTTCGATCTTGAGGTGTTCTACGGGGAGCGGGTGGCCGTCCTCGGGTCCAACGGGTCGGGGAAGTCGCACTTCCTGCGGTTGCTGGGCGGGGACGTGGTCCAGCATGCCGGGGCGTGGAAGCTGGGGGCACGGGTGGTGCCCGGGCATTTCGCCCAGACCCACGCCCATCCGGAGCTGCTCGGGCGGACCCTGCTCGACATCCTGTGGACGGAGCATGCCAAGGCGCGCGGCCCCGCCATGTCGGCGCTGCGCCGCTACGAGCTGGACCGGCAGGCCGAGCAGCGCTTCGAGCGGCTGTCGGGCGGGCAGCAGGCGCGGTTCCAGATTCTGCTGCTGGAGCTGGTGGGCAGCACCGCGCTGCTGCTGGACGAGCCGACCGACAACCTCGACCTGGAGAGCGCGGAGGCCCTTCAGGCCGGCCTGGAGGCGTACGAGGGGACGGTGCTGGCCGTCACGCACGACCGGTGGTTCGCGCGGTCCTTTGATCGTTTTCTGGTGTTCGGGTCGGACGGTGTGGTACGGGAGACGGCCGAGCCGGTGTGGGACGAGCGCCGGGTGGTGCGGGAGCGGTAGCCGTGGGGGCCGCGTTTTGACCGGCGCGGCCCGGTGGCGGTAATCTGCCTGGTCGAATGCGTTTGGCTTGCTCGTTCTCACGTGAGGGGCCTTGCGCCGGTCTATCTGGTGTTCTCCAGCGGTCCCGGCTCCGGTATGCGTCACCGGCTCCGGGTGCGGCGGCGGTCACCGGGTGGCCTTGTCAGGACCCATTCACTGAAGAAGCGAAGGCTACGACCGTGCGTACGTACAGCCCCAAGCCCGGAGACGTGCAGCGTCAGTGGCACGTCATCGACGCCACCGACGTCGTCCTGGGCCGCCTGGCCTCACAGGCCGCCACCCTTCTGCGGGGCAAGCACAAGCCGGTATACGCGCCGCACGTTGACACTGGTGACTTCGTCATCATCATCAACGCCGAGAAGGTGCACCTGTCCGGCAACAAGCGGACCCAGAAGCTCGCCTACCGCCACTCCGGCTACCCGGGTGGTCTGCGGTCCATCCGCTACGACGAGCTGCTGGAGAAGAGCCCCGAGAAGGCCGTCGAGAAGGCCATCAAGGGCATGCTCCCGAAGAACTCGCTCGGCCGTCAGGTTTTCTCGAAGCTGAAGGTCTACGCGGGTGACCAGCACCCGCACGCTGCTCAGCAGCCGGTCCCGTTCGAGATCACCCAGGTCGCGCAGTAGTCCCGGCCACCCCCTAAGACGAAAAGAATCTGAGGAGAATCGTGGCCGAGCCCACCACTGACGAGACCATCGACACCGAGGTGCCCGAGGTCGAGGAGTACACCACCGAGAGCGCGCCGGAGGAGTTCGTGGCCTCCGACGAGGAGTTCGCCGAGCGCTTCGGCGAGCCGCTCCCGGGTGCCGGCACCGGGCGGCGCAAGAACGCCATCGCCCGCGTGCGCATCCTGCCGGGCACCGGCAAGTGGAAGATCAATGGCCGCACCCTGGAGGGGTACTTCCCCAACAAGGTGCACCAGCAGGAAGTCAACGAGCCGTTCAAGGTGCTTGAGCTGGACGAGCGCTACGACGTTGTCGCGCGCATCTCCGGTGGCGGCGTCTCCGGCCAGGCCGGTGCGCTGCGGCTGGGTGTCGCCCGGGCGCTGAACGAGGCCGACGTGGACAACAACCGCGCCGCGCTGAAGAAGGCCGGCTTCCTGACCCGTGACGCTCGCGCCGTCGAGCGCAAGAAGGCCGGTCTGAAGAAGGCCCGTAAGGGTACCCAGTACAGCAAGCGCTAATCCGATTGCTGCTGACGCCCCGACAGTGCTTACGCGCTGTCGGGGCGTTCTTTTTATAAGGTTAACGACGCGGGTCAGCCTTGTGAACGTGGAGGAATGACAGTGGGACGACTCTTCGGTACCGATGGAGTGCGTGGAATCGCCAACGCGGATCTGACGGCCGAGATGGCCCTCGGGCTGTCCGTGGCGGCGGCGGGCGTGCTCAGCGGGGACAGTGCCGGTGACGGTCGGCCCACGCGGCCGAGGGCGGTGGTCGGGCGCGATCCGCGGGCGTCCGGGGAGTTCCTGGAGGCTGCGGTGGTGGCCGGGCTGGCCAGCGCCGGGGTGGACGTGGTGCGGGTGGGCGTGCTGCCGACGCCGGCCGTCGCGTATCTGACGGGCGCGCTGGACGCCGCCTTCGGGGTGATGCTGTCCGCCAGCCACAACCCGATGCCGGACAACGGGATCAAGTTCTTCGCGCGCGGCGGGCACAAGCTGGCCGACGACCTGGAGGACCGGATCGAGACGGCGTACCGCGCGCACGCGGCGGGCGAGCCGTGGGACCGGCCGGTGGGCGCCGGGGTCGGACGGGTCACCGAGTACGGGGCCGGCGCCGATGACTATGTGGCGCACCTGGTGGGCGCGCTGCCGAACCGGCTCGACGGTCTGAAAATCGTGGTGGACACGGCGCACGG
Source organism: Streptomyces sp. NTD107 (assembly GCF_059510435.1). Classification (NCBI taxonomy): domain Bacteria; kingdom Bacillati; phylum Actinomycetota; class Actinomycetes; order Kitasatosporales; family Streptomycetaceae; genus Streptomyces; species Streptomyces sp. NTD107. The sequence goes on from NZ_JCAJZV010000011.1 coordinate 87,726, forward strand.
GGCGGCGGCGCGGGTCGCGCCGGACGCGTTCGTACGGGCCGGGGCCGAGGTGGTGGCGATCGGTGCCGACCCGGACGGGCTCAACATCAACGAGGGGTGCGGCTCCACCCACCTGGAGCCGCTGCGGGCGGCCGTGGTGGAGCACGGCGCGGACCTCGGGATCGCGGTGGACGGGGACGCCGACCGCTGCCTGGCGGTGGACGGCGCCGGCCGGGAGATCGACGGCGACCAGATCCTGGCCGTGCTGGGCGTGGCGATGCGGGAGGCCGGCACGCTGCGCGCGGACACGGTGGTGGCCACGGTGATGTCGAACCTCGGGCTGTCGCTGGCCATGGAGCGGGAGGGGCTGCGGCTGCTCCAGACGGCGGTGGGGGACCGGTACGTACTGGAGGAGATGCGGCGCGGCGGGTACGCGCTGGGCGGTGAGCAGTCCGGACATGTGATCGTCACGGACCACGCGACGACCGGCGACGGCACGCTGACCGGGCTGCTGCTGGCGGCGCGGGTGGCGGCCACCGGGCGGACGCTGGCGGAGCTGGGCGCGGTGATGGAGCGGCTGCCGCAGGTGCTGATCAATGTGCCGGACGTGGACAAGGCGCGGGTGGGGCGGTCGCCGGAGCTGGCGGACGCGGTGACGGACGCGGAGCGGCAGCTGGGGGCGACCGGGCGGGTACTGCTGCGGCCCTCCGGGACCGAGCCGCTGGTACGGGTGATGGTGGAGGCGGCGGACGCGGCGCAGGCGCGGGCGGTGGCGTCGGGGCTCGCGGACGCGGTGAAGTCGGCGCTGGGGTAACCCCCCCGTACGCGTGGGGTCAGATTTTGCGCAATCGGAGGCGGCGGACCGAGTGGTCCGCCGCCTTTTGCAGCACGAGGGTGGCGCGGCCCCGGGTGGGGGCGATGTTCTGGCGGAGGTTCGGCTCGTTGATGGTGCGCCAGGTGGTGAGCGCGTACGCCATGGCCTCGGCCTCGGGCAGGGCCGCGTGCCGGTGGAAGTGGGAGGCGGGGTTCTGGAAGGCGGTGGCGCGCAGTTGGCGGAACCGCTCCAGGTACCAGGACTCGATGTCGGCGGGGCGGGCGTCCACGTAGACGGAGAAGTCGAAGTAGTCGGCGAGCCCGACCTGGCCGGGGGCGGCGGGCTGGAGCACGTTGAGGCCCTCGACGATCAGTATGTCGGGGCGGCGTACGGTGAGCCGCTCGCCGGGGACGATGTCATAGGTGAGGTGCGAGTACACCGGGGCGCTGACCTCGGCGCGGCCGGCCTTGACGTCGGCGACGAAGCGGGTGAGGGCGCGGCGGTCGTACGACTCGGGGAAGCCCTTGCGGGACATCAGGCCGCGGCGTTCGAGTTCGGCCTTGGGGAGCAGGAAGCCGTCGGTGGTGACGCGGGCGACGTCGGGGTGCTCGGGCCAGCGGGCGAGGAGCGCCTGGAGGAGGCGGGAGACGGTGGACTTGCCGACGGCGACGCTGCCGGCCACGCCGATGACGAAGGGGGTGGTGGGCTGCGGGCCGCCGAGGAAGGAGCTGACGGCGTTGCGGAGCTGGTGGGTGGCGGCGACGTGCAGGTTGAGGAGACGGGAGAGGGGGAGGTAGATCTCCCGGACCTCGTCGAGGTCGATGACGTCGCCCAGGCCGCGCAGGGAGTCGAGTTCGGCGGCGGTGAGGGGGAGGGGCGTACGGTCGCGCAGCGCGCTCCACTCGGTGCGCGAGAGATCGACGTACGGGGTGGCGGGTGGGACGTCTGGGGGCGAAGTGGTCACGGGGAACATTGTGCGGGGGCGGGCCATGCCGGGCGTGGTGGGGGCGTGGGGGCGGGCTAGTCTGCCCGCATGTGTGGCGTCGTCGGGTATGCGGGGGTAGCGGGCCGGTCGGCCGAGGATGTGCTGTTGGCGGGCATGGCCTGGACGGGTTCCGGTGCCGGTTCCGGTACCGGTGCCGGTGCTGAAGAGGGCGCGGCGGGGGTGGCGGTGTCGGCCGATGGCGGGCTGGGGGTGGCCGGGGTTGTTGCCGGCGGGCTGAGCGGGGTGAACGGGCTGCGGGCCGAGCTGGGGCGGCGGCCGTTGCCGGCGGGGGCGTGCGGGATCGGGCAGGCCGGGGGCGTGCCCGGGCTCGACGGGGCGGGTCGGGTGGCGGTGGTGCTGGCGGCGGCTGACCCGGACGCGGACGTGGACGTGGACGCGGGGCGGGTGGCGCGGCGGGTGGCGGAGGCGTTCTCCTCGTGCGGGGAACTGGTGGAGGCGGTACGGCAGGTACGGGGCTGGCTGCGGGGGGAGTACGCGCTGCTGGCGGTGCACGCCGACGAGCCGGACACGGTGGTGGGTGCGGGGGGCGGGGCGGCGCTGCCGTTGGTGGTGGGTGCGGGGGTCAGTGAGGTGTATGTGTCCTCGGACGCGGGGGTGTTGGGGGCGTTGGGGGCGTTGGGGGCGTTGGGGGCGTTGGGGGAGATGGCGGTCGGCGGGTTGGAGCGGGTGGTGCTGGAGGGCGATCAGGTGGTGCTGGTGCGGCGGGAGTTGGACGAGGTGCGGTGGGAGATCACCGACGGTCGCGGGGTGGTGGTGGCGCCGTGATCGTGGGCGTGGGGATCGATGTGGCGGAGATCGCGCGGTTCGGGGAGTCGCTGGAGCGTACGCCGCAGCTGGCCGACCGGCTTTTTGTGCCGGGTGAGTTGTGGCTGCCGGGCGGGGAACGGCGGGGGGTGGCCTCGCTGGCGGCGCGGTTCGCGGCGAAGGAGGCGCTGGCCAAGGCACTGGGGGCACCGGGCGGGCTGCGGTGGACGGACGCGGAGATCTGCCAGGAGGACTCGGGGCGGCCGTGGTTGCGGGTGCGGGGGACGGTGGCGGAGCGGGCGGCGGTGCTGGGGGTGCGGTCCTGGCATGTGTCGCTGAGTCACGATGCGGGAGTTGCCTCGGCGGTTGTCATCGCGGAGGGATGATCACTAGTTCGAGTGAAGTGGGCTGGTGAGGGGTGTGCAGGGCGGCTGGGGTGGGGCAGTCTTGGGTTGTGGCCGCCAAGGGGGCGATCACGGAGGGGAGTCGGGGGCCACACATCGGGGATCGGCGAGCTGGGGCCGGTGATCGGTGCGGGGGTCGGGGACGTCAGGAAAGGGGGGATGCGGATGCGGGTGATGATGCCGCCCGGTCGGTGCCGATGACGCGGGCCCAGGCCCGGGGGAGGGCGTCGGCGACGGTGGTGGCGCTGGGCGGGGTGGGCGCCAGGGAGCCGGCCAGGCCATGGAGATAGGCCGCTGCGGAGGCCGCGTCGAGGGCGGAAAGGCCCGAGGCGAGGAGCGAGCCGGCCAGCCCGGAGAGCACATCGCCACTGCCGGCGGTGGCGAGCCAGGGGGTTCCGGTGGGGTTCGCGCGGACCGGGCCCCGGGGGTCGGGGTCGGCGATCAGGGTGGTGGATCCCTTCAGCAGCACCGTTGCCCCATAGCGCTGGGACAGTTCGCGCACGGCGGCCAGTCGTGCGGACTCCACCCGCTCCCGGGTGGTGCCCAGCAGGGCCGCTGCCTCGCCCGCGTGCGGGGTGAGCAGGGTAGGTGCCTCGCGGGTACGCAGCCGGTCGGGGTCGAGCGCGCGCAGACCGTCCGCGTCCACCAGCACCGGCACCTCGGTGGCCAGCACGTCCGCCACGATCTCCCGGGCAGCGGGCTCCTCGCCCAGCCCTGGGCCCACCACCCAGGACTGCACCCGGCCGGCCCGGTGGGGGGACCCGGAGGAGACCAGCGTCTCCGGGTAACGGGCGAGCACGTGATCGCCCGCCGGACCGGCGTAGCGGACGGCGCCCGCCCCGCCGTGCAGGGCACCGGCCACGCACAGCACGGCGGCCCCGGGGTAGCGGGCGGAGCCGGCGGCGACACCCACCACGCCGCGCCGGTACTTGTCGCTCTCGGCGGTGGGCCGGGGCAGCAGGGCGGCCACATCGGCGGGCTCCAGGGCGGCCAGCTCCGGGACGGCCGGCAGGTACGGGGCCAGGCCGATGTCGACGAGGTGCACCTCGCCGGCATGGGTGAGGGCCGGGTCCACCAGCAGACCCGGCTTGAGGGTGCCGAAGGTGATGGTCAGCCGGGCGCGCACGGCCGGTCCTTTCACCTCGCCGCTGTCCGGGTCGATGCCGCTGGGCAGATCGACCGCCACCACCGGGGCGCCGGCCTCGGCCACCCGCTGGGCCAGGTGGGCGGCGTCGGGGCGCAGCCCACCCCGGCCGCCGATGCCCACGATGCCGTCCACCACCAGATCGGCGAACCGCAGAAGGGAGGACACGGATGACGAATCCGCCACGGTGAGGGCCCGGCCGCCGGCCCGGCGCAGAGCGGCCAGGCCGGCCGGGTGCGCCCGGTCGGGGGACAGCAGCACGGCGGTGACCGCCGCACCCCGGTGCGCCAGCCGGGCGCCGGCGTACAGCGCGTCGCCGCCGTTGTCACCGCTGCCCACCAGCAGGGCCACCCGGGCGCCGTACAGCCGGGCGGTGCGGGTGGGCCGGTGGGCGGGCGGGCCGGGGGCCGCCGTCAGCAGGGTGGCGCAGGCGGTGGCCAGGCCGGCCGCCGCGCGGGCCATCAGGGTGCCCTCGGGCAGCCGGGTCATGAGGGCGCCTTCGGCGGCCCGTACGGTCTCCACGCGGTAAGCGGTCCTCATGGGCCCAGTCTGCGGCAGAGCGGGAGTTCTCTCCTGCGACACTTGAGCCCATGAGCGACCAATTGCCGCCGGAATGTGCCCGGCTGCGTGCCGAGATCGATCTGGCCGCGCTGCGGTCCAACGTCCGGGTGCTGCGTGAGCGGGCGGTCGGCGGGGCGCAGGTGATGGCCGTGGTCAAGGCCGACGCCTATGGGCACGGTCTGGTGCCCTGCGCCCGGGCGGCGCGGGATGCCGGGGCGGCCTGGCTGGGCACCGCCACCCCGCAGGAGGCGCTGGCGCTGCGGGCGGCCGGGGACGCCGGGCGGCTGCTGTGCTGGCTGTGGACGCCCGGCGGGCCGTGGCGGGAGGCCATCGAGGCGGACGTCGATGTCTCGGCGAGCGCGCGCTGGGCGCTCAGCGAGATCATCGCGGCGGCCCGGGCCAGTGGCCGGACCGCCCGGGTGCACCTCAAGGTGGACACGGGTCTGGGGCGCAACGGCTGCCAGCCGGCCGACTGGCCGGACCTGGTCGCCGCCGCCCGGGAGGCGGAGGCCGAGGGCACGGTGGTGGTCACCGGGCTGTGGTCGCACTTCGCGTGCGCCGACGAGCCGGGGCATCCCTCCATCGCCGCCCAGCAGGACGCGTTCCGGGCGGCGCTGGCGGTCGCCGAGCGGGCCGGGATCCGGCCCGAGGTGCGGCACTTCGCGAATTCGCCCGCCACCCTCACCCTGCCCGGCAGCCATTACGACCTGGTGCGGCCCGGGATCGCGGTCTACGGTCTGTCGCCCTCGCCGGAGGTCGGCGCGCCGCAGGACTTCGGGCTGCGGCCGGTGATGACGCTGCGGGCGCGGCTGGCACTGGTGAAGCGGGTGCCGGGGGGCCATGGCGTCAGCTACGGCCACCAGTACGTCACCCCCGGGGCGACCACTTTGGCGCTGGTGCCGGCCGGGTACGCGGACGGTGTTCCCCGGCACGCGTCCGGCAGCGGCCCGGTGCTGGTGGCCGGGAAGTGGCGGACGGTGGCCGGGCGGGTGGCGATGGACCAGTTCGTGGTCGATCTCGGCGGCGATCTGGCCGAGGCAGGCGACGAGGCGGTGCTGTTCGGGCCGGGGGACGGCGGGGAGCCCACCGCCGAGGACTGGGCGCGGGCCACCGGCACGATCGGTTATGAGATCGTCACCCGGATCGGTGTCCGGGTGCCGCGGGTCTACGCCGCCGGTGGCGCGTAGCATCCAGAACATGACGACGTCTGCCGGAGAGGGCACCCGGATCACCGTTCACGGACCCGAGCGGATGACGGCGCTGGGGCGCCGGCTCGGGGCGCTGCTGCGGGCCGGGGATCTGCTGGTGCTCAGCGGTGATCTCGGTGCCGGGAAGACCACGCTGACCCGGGGTATCGGGGAGGCCCTGGGGGTGCGGGGGGCGGTGACCTCGCCGACCTTTGTCATCGCCCGGGTGCACCCGTCCCTGGCGGACGGGCCGCCGCTGGTGCATGTGGACGCCTACCGGCTGGGCGGCGGGCTGGAGGAGATGGAGGACCTCGACCTCGATGTCTCGCTCCCCGAGTCCGTGATCGTCGTCGAGTGGGGTGAGGGCAAGGTCGAGGAACTGTCCGGGGACCGGCTGCACATCGCCATCGCCCAGGACGGCGAGGACGCCCGGACGGTCACGTTCACCGGGGTCGGGGAGCGGTGGGCCGGGGTGGAGCCGGCCGAGTTGTCGCCCGGCCCGGACGCTTAAGGAACGACCACCACGGGGGTGCCCACCTCGGCGAAGTCCCACAGGCGGGGGCTGTCCTCGGGGGACTGGCGGATGCCGCCGGTGCGGGCCTGGGCGGAGGGGTCGGGCAGGGAGCCGTCCACGGCGGCCGAGAAGCCGAAGACGATGCCGTCGGCGTTGGTGTGGAAGACCACCACATGCTGGATCGGTACCCCGTCCGAGCCGGGGATGGCCTCCGAGCGGGAGGTGACCTGGTACGCGCCCGGCTCGGGGTCGACCGTGGAGCGGTGAGCCGGGTAGGTGTGCAGCACCTCCTCGCCCAGGCCGTCCAGGGCCTCCGCCACCAGCCACAGGCGCTGCGCGGACAGCGAGTAGACCACCCGTACGCCCTCGCCGGAGTCGGCGGGCAGCGCGGGGTTCTGCTCGGCCGGGTCGGTCTCGGTGGGCTTGTCCGGCACTATTTCCTCGGCCGGGGTGGGGTCGGGTTTCCCCACGGCGCCGGGGTGGTCGGGGGCCGCGTTCGCCTGGTAGGCGAAGAACGCGACCACGGCGAGGGCCAGGGCGGTGAGCGCGGCCACGGTCGGGCCGGGCCGGGAGCGTGAGTGACTGCGCGCCACGGTTGTGCTGCCGCCTTTCGCGGGGATGCCGGGGAAGCCTGTGGTGACGCTATCAGCCGCATGGCCGGGCCGATGAGACCGTACGCTTGCTGACGTGCTGCTGCTTTCCATGGATACCGCCACCCCCGCCGTCACTGTCGCGCTGTACGGGGAGGGCCGGGTGCTCGCCTCCTGGGAACAGGTCGACGCGCGCCGGCACGGCGAACTGCTGATGCCCGCCGTGGACCGGGTGCTGACCACCGCCGGGCGGAAGATCAGCGAGGTCACCGGCCTGGTGGTGGGCAACGGGCCCGGCCCGTACACCGGTCTGCGGGTCGGGCTGGTGACGGCTGCCGCGCTCGGGGCGGCCAGGTCGGTGCCGGTGTACGGGCTGTGCACGCTGGACGGCATCGCGTACGCGGCCGGTGCGGCCGGGCTCACCGGGGAGTTCGTGGTGGCCACCGACGCCCGGCGCAAAGAGGTGTACTGGGCGCGCTACGCCGACGCCCGTACCCGCGCCGAGGGTCCCGCCGTGGGCCGGGCCGGGGAACTGCCGGCCGAGGTGACCGCGCTGCCCGCCGTCGGGGCCGGGGCCGTGCTGTACGCGGAGGTCTTCGGCGACGTTCGGCGCGAGCTGCCGCAGCATGCCTGCGCCGGTGCGCTCGCGGCGCTGGCCGCCGAGCGGCTGGCGGCCGGCGAGGAGCTTGAGCCGCCGCGTCCGCTCTATCTGCGCCGGCCGGACGCCCAGGTGCCGGCCGGGTACAAGGTCGTCACCCCATGACCGGCGGCGGCCTCGCGCTGCGCGCGATGCGCTGGTGGGACATCGAACCGGTGCTGGCTCTGGAACACCAGGTGTTTCCCGAGGACGCCTGGACGCCGGGGATGTTCTGGTCCGAGCTGGCGCTCACCGGGGGCCCCCGGTGCAGCAGGCACTATGTGGTCGCCGAGGATCCGGCCGTACCCGGCGGGAGACCCGCCGGGTACGCGGGGCTGGCGGTGGCCGGGGACCAGGCCGATGTGCAGACCATCGCGGTGGCCCCCGACCGGCAGGGCACCGGGCTCGGCGCCCGGCTGCTCACCGAACTGCTGTCCGCCGCCGAGGCGGCCGGCTGCGGTGAGGTGTTCCTTGAAGTGCGGGTGGACAACGCGCGGGCCCAGCGGCTGTACACCCGGTTCGGCTTCGAACCGCTGGGCATCAGACCCGGCTACTACCAGCCGGGCAACCATGACGCGCTGGTGATGCGGCGGACGGCAGCGCACGACCACCACGACGAGAGCTGAGAGCAAGACAGAGATGGCAGACGAACCGCTCGTGCTGGGCATCGAGACCTCCTGCGACGAGACCGGCGTGGGGATCGTACGCGGCACCACGCTGCTCGCCGACGCCGTGGCGTCGAGCGTCGACGACCACGCCAGGTACGGCGGGGTGGTGCCGGAGATCGCCAGCCGGGCGCACCTGGAGGCGATGGTCCCGACGATCGACCGGGCGCTGAAGGAGGCCGGGATCGCGGCGAGCGACCTGGACGGCATCGCGGTGACCGCCGGGCCCGGGCTGGCCGGCGCGCTGCTGGTGGGGGTCTCGGCGGCGAAGGCGTACGCGTACGCGCTGGGCAAGCCGCTGTACGGCGTGAACCACCTCGCCTCGCACATCTGCGTGGATCAGCTGGAGCACGGTCCGCTGCCCGAGCCGACGATGGCGCTGCTGGTGTCCGGCGGGCACTCCTCGCTGCTGCTGGCGCCGGACATCACCTGTGATGTCCGGCCGCTGGGCGCGACGATCGACGACGCGGCGGGGGAGGCGTTCGACAAGGTGGCGCGGGTGCTGGGGCTCGGTTTCCCGGGTGGTCCGGTGATCGACCGGTACGCGCGGGACGGCGATCCGGAGGCGATCCGCTTCCCGCGCGGGCTGACCGGGCCGCGGGACGCGCCGTTCGACTTCTCCTTCTCCGGGCTGAAGACCTCGGTGGCCCGCTGGGTCGAGGCGAAGCGCCGGGCCGGGGAGCCGGTGCCGGTGGCGGATGTGGCGGCCTCGTTCCAGGAGGCGGTCACCGATGTGCTGACTCGTAAGGCGGTCCGGGCCTGCAAGGAGCAGGGCGTGGATCATCTGATGATCGGTGGCGGGGTGGCGGCGAATTCGCGGCTGCGGGCGATGGCGCAGGAGCGCTGCGACGCCGCCGGGATCACGCTGCGGGTGCCCCGGCCGAAGCTGTGCACCGACAACGGGGCGATGGTGGCTGCGCTCGGGGCGGAGATGGTGGCGCGCAACCGGCCCGCCTCCGGGCTGGAGCTGCCGGCGGATTCCTCGCTGCCGGTGACCGAGACCCACATCCCGGGCCAGGAGCACTCCCACCCGCATTCCCCCGCGCATTCCCATGTGCATGAGCTGAGTGCCGCCAATCTGTACGGGGGGCAGGGATGACCACCACCCTCATGTGGGAGGCCCGCGCGGCCGAGGGGCGGGGCGCCGAACTGCTCGCCTGGGCGCGTGGGCAGGCGCTCGACCCGGCACCGGCCCGGCGGGAGACGTTCACGGCCGCCGCCGACCGGGTGCTCGTCATCACCTGGTGGGAGGGCCAGGACCTGGCCGAACTGCCCGACCCCCCGGCCGGGTTGCTGCACCGGCCGGTGCACCGCTGGCGGTTCGAGCAGGTCCCCGAGTGAGTCGCCCCGACCGGCCCCGGGTCATCGGCGTCGAGACCTTCCCGCTGGAGGTGCCGCTGCCGAACGGCGGTTACGGCACCGCCAAGACGCTGGGCGACCGGCGGGTCGCCACGTTGGTCAAGGTCACCACCTCCGACGGGGTCGCCGGCTGGGGCGAGTCCTTCGGGCCGCCCCGCCAAGTGGCGCCGTTCCTCGCCGAGTTCGGCGCCGCGCTGCTGGGTGCGCCGGCGGCCGTACGCGAACACCGCATCCTCGACGCGCTCTCCACCGGCTACCACCACACCACCGGCGGTCCTCAGGTGGCCGCGCTCAGCGGCCTCGACATCGCGCTGTGGGACGCCCAGGCCCGTACGTTCTCGGTGCCGGTCGGCGAACTGCTCGGCGGGCGGCTGCGGGACAGCGTCGCCGCGTACGCCTCCAGCGGCTATGTCACCCCCGGCCGGGACCTCGGTGAACTGCGCGCCGTGCTGGCCGGCAACGCCGCCGAGGGGTTCCGCGCCGTCAAGATCAAGATCGGTCTCGCCCCGGACGCGGACCGGGCCCGTACCCAGGTGGCCCGGGAGGTCTTCGGCGACACCGGGCTGGTGATCGTGGACTACAACGCCAACGCCACCGCGGCCGACGCCCGCCGCTCCATCGAGCGGCTGCGCGACCTGGACCCGTACTGGGTGGAGGAGCCGGTGCCGCCGCACGACCACGCCGGCTACCGCGAACTGCGCGCCGCCGCCGCTGCCCGCGGGTTGCCGCCGCTGGCCGGCGGCGAGGCGCTGTACACCCGCTACGGGTTCCGCGATCCGATCGCGGGCCGACACCTGGACATCGTGCAGCCGGATGTCGCCAAGTGCGGCGGGTTCACCGAGGCGCAGGCGATCCGCGCCATGGCCGCCGCCTGGAATCTGCGGCTGTCCCCGCACTGCTGGGGTACGGGCGTGGCGCAGGCCGCCACGCTCCAGCTGCTGTCGGCGGTGTCGGACGCCCCGTACGGCGCGGGCACCGGCGAACCCCTGATCTTCGAGTTCGACCGGGGCCACAACCCGCTGTGCGAGGGCGTCCTCACCGAGCCGCTGCGGCCCACTCGTGAGGGCCGGGTCGTCATTCCTGGCGGGCCGGGTCTGGGGGTGACCGTGGACGAGGAGTGGGTGCGGGCGCACCGGCTGGCGGAGTGCGCCGTGGAGGTACGGGCGTGAGTTCCGTGGCGCACACGGTCATCGACTCCGCCGCTGGGGCCGCTGACCGCGGTGGCCGGGGAGGGCGGGGCGCTGACCGGGCTGTACTTCGCGCGGCATCTGCGGATGCCGCCCGCCGAGGCGCTGGGCGCGCGGGTGGCCGGCGGCTTCGAGGCGGTGCGCGAGCAGTTGGGCGAGTACTTCGCGGGCGACCGCACCCGCTTCGGCCTGCCGCTGGCCCCGCGCGGCAACGCGTTCCAGCTCCGGGTGTGGCGGCTGCTGAGGGAGATTCCGTACGGCGGGCGGCGCTCGTACGGGCAGCTGGCGCGCGAGCTGGGCGAGGTGTCGCTGTCCCGGGGGCCCCTCCCGGACGAAGTCTGGGGGACGGTGGGCGCGGCCAACGCCCGCAACCCGATCTCGGTCGTCGTGCCCTGCCACCGGGTGGTGGGCGCGGACGGCAGTCTCACCGGCTACGCGGGCGGTCTGGAGCGCAAACGCTTCCGGCTGGATCTGGAGGAGCCGGCCGAGGCCACGGACGGCCGGCTGTTCTGGGCCGGTCCGCCGGGGGCCGATGGGTGGTTCGGCGGGCGTGTCACCATGGGTGGGACATCCGTCCTGCTCCGTGATTCCGCCGAGGTTGATGCCGTGTCCAAGCCCGTGGCCCGTGAGCCGCAGCGCCGCAACGCGCGTTCCAACCGGGCGCGCATTCTGGCCACGGCCCGGCGGGAGTTGGGGCGCAACCCCGATGTGACGCTGGAGGAGCTGGCGCAGGCCGCCGGGGTAGTGCGGCGCACCTTGTTCGGGCACTTCCCCGGGCGGGCGGCGCTGCTGGAGGCGCTGGCGGAGGAGGCGGCCGAGGCGATCCGCGGGGCGGTGGCGGCCGGCGCGGAGCTGGCGGCGGAGCCGCCGGAGCGGGCGCTGGCGCACAGCGTGTTCGCGATGTGGCCGATCGGGGACCGGTACCGGCTGCTGCTGGCGCTGGCCCGGCGGGATCTGGGTGCCGATCGGGTGGCCACGATTCTGGCGCCGGCCCGGGATGCGGTGCGGTCCATTCTGGAGCGCGGGCAGCGGGACGGCGTCTTCCACTCCCATCTGCCGGCCACCGCGCTCAGCGCGGCGCTGGAGGCGATGACGCCAGCGCTGCTGGAGGCGGTGAACACCGGGGAGCTGGCGGATGACGGGCGCCGGGTGGCGGTGGCCACGCTGATCTCGGCCGGGGTGCCGGAGCAGCGGGCGCGCGTGGTGGTCGCCGCGATCGCGCCGGGTACGCCCGCTGCCGGGGGCTGACGGCGCAGCTGCCCCCGCGGGGGCGATCCGAGCTGGTGCACGGGTGGCTTCGGGCTGCCCGCTCGCAGGATATTTGCACGTCCACGGGCAATAATTTAATCTGCTCATCGATGGGCAATTAAATCCGTTCCCGAGGAGCCTTCGATGCCCCTGCTCGCAACCACCCCCGTGGAGAGGATGACCGGGCCCTACACCCGGCGCTGGTGGGCCCTGCTGGTGCTCTGCCTGAGCCTGCTGGTCGTGGTCATGGCGAACACCTCGCTGATCGTCGCCGCCCCGGACATGACCCGGGAACTCGGCCTCACCAGCAGCGATCTCCAGTGGGTCATCGACGGCTACACCGTCCCGTACGCCGCGCTGATGCTGGTGCTGGGCGCGCTGGGCGACAAGTACAGCCGGCGCGGGGCGCTGATCACCGGGCTGCTGATCTTCGCCGGCGGCTCGGTGCTGGGCACCGTCGCCGACGCGACGGGGACGGTCATCGCGGCCCGCGCGATCATGGGGGTCGGCGCCGCCGTCGTCATGCCCGCCACGCTGTCGCTCCTGGTCGCGACCTTCCCGCGCGGCGAACGGTCCCGCGCCATCACCGCCTGGACCGCCACCTCGGGACTCGCCATCGCCGCCGGCCCGCTGCTCGCCGGCCGGCTGCTGGAGAGCCACACCTGGGGCGCCACCTTCCTGATCAACGTGCCGATCGCGGGCGCCGCCGTCATCGGCGCACTGCTCCTGGTACCGCCGTCGAAGGCCCGGGGCATGGGCCGGATCGACTACGTGGGCGGGCTGCTGTCCATCGTCTCGGTCGGCAGCCTGGTGTACGCGGCCATCGAGGGCCCGCACTTCGGCTGGGGCGCCGGACCGGTGACCGCCGCCGTGGCGGCGGTCGTGGGGCTCGCCGCCTTCGTGGGGTGGGAACTGCGGCACCCCCAGCCGATGCTGGATGTACGCAAGTTCGGGCTGCGCTCCTTCAGCGGCTCGATGATCGCGGTGCTGTTCTTCTTCTTCGGCACCTTCGGCGCGATCTACTACGCCACGCAGTTCTTGCAGTTCGTGCTCGGTTACGGCCCGCTGGAGACCGGCGTGCTGCTGCTGCCGCTGGCCGGCGCGGTCTTCGTGGGGGCGGCGGCCACCGGGTGGCTGACCCCGCGGCTCGGCGTCAAGGTGATGGTGTCGGCCGGCATGGCCATCGGTACGGTGGGCGTCTTCCTGCTGGTGCTCGTCGACAAGGGCTCGGCGTACCCCGACTTCCTGGTGCCGATGGTGCTGCTCGGCCTCGCGATCGGGCTGAGCGTCTCGCCGGCCACCGACACCATCATGGGCACCTTCCCCGAGTCCGAACTGGGCGTGGGCGGCGGCGCCAACGACACGGCGCTGGAGTTGGGCGGCGCACTGGGCATCGCGGTGCTCGGCTCGCTGCTGGGCACCGCCTACCGCGACGAACTCACCGAACTGGCGGGCGGTCAGCTGCCGCCGGAGGCCCTGGAGACGGCCAAGGATTCGGTGGGCGGCGGCCTGGCGGTCGCCGAGCGCGTCGCCCAGGACCCGGCCGGCGGCGTCCAGCAGGGCCAGGCTCTGCTGGACGCCGTGCACACCGCCTTCGCCCAGGGCGTCGCGACCACCAGCCTCATCGGCGGCATCATCATGGCGGCCGGCACGATGATCGTCCTGGCCGTACTCCCCGGCCGGCACGCCTCGAAGCGGCGGCCGGCGCCGGACGAGCAGCCCCGGGAAGCGGAACGCGCCGACTCGGCCGTCTAGGCCCGGCTGGGCCGGCTCTTTCGGATCTTCGCGGGGCCGCGTCCGGGAAAGCAGCCGCTCCGGCCGGGATCCCGGCCGGAGCGGCTTCATGTTCATGTGCTGGTGCCCCCGGCAGGATTCGAACCTGCGACACCGGCTTTAGGAGAGCCGTGCTCTATCCCCTGAGCTACGGGGGCGATCTGGTGGGTGAACCACCGCCGTCAGTGTAGCGGGTGGTGGTCTCGTGATCAGCGGGTGACGGGGTCCGTGCGGTGGAGGGGGGAGGCCGTGCCGGGCCACCGGGCGCCGGTGACGGCGGGGGTGCGCACTCCGGCGTCCCAATGATACATCAGATGAATGTCTTGATCGCTTGAGAGGTTTCCCCATTTGTGGCGGGACGATCTCCCTTGTAGGGGTTGATCATCGGATCTATGCTCCGGCTTGATCCGTCCCCCGAGCGTGGAGAAATGATGATCACCATCGTCAGCGTCGACGCGATCGACGTCCGGTTCCCGACCTCCCTGAGCATGGACGGCTCCGATGCCATGAACAAGGACGGCGACTACTCGGCCGCCTACGTCGTCATCAGGACCGATGACCCCGAGCTGTCCGGCCACGGGTTCACCTTCACCATCGGGCGCGGCAATGACATCTGTGTGCTCGCCGCCCGGTTGCGCGGACGACCGCTGGTCGGGATGACCCTGGCGGAGGTGGCCGGCGACCTCGGGGGTACGTACCGGCATCTGAAGTCGGACGCGCAACTACGCTGGCTCGGCCCGGACAAGGGTGTCGAACACCTCGCGCTCGCCGCCGTCATGAACGCCGTGTGGGACCTCGCCGCCCGCGCCGCCGGCAAGCCGCTGTGGCGGCTGCTCACCGACATGACCCCGGCCCAGCTCGTCGATGTCGCCGATCTGACCTATCTCTCCGATGTGCTCACCCGGGACGAAGCCATCGGCCTGCTCGCCGAACTCGCCCCCACCCGCCACCAGCGCATTGCCGAGCTGGCCGGCACCGGCTACCCCTGCTACACCACCAGCGCCGGCTGGCTCGGCTACTCCGACGACAAGCTGCGCCGGCTCTGCCAGGAGGCGGTGGACTCCGGCTACCGGCACATCAAGCTCAAGGTCGGGGCGAACCTGGCGGATGACGTCCGGCGGCTGCGGATCGCCCGCGAGGTCATCGGGTACGAGGACGCCCAGCTGATGATCGACGCCAACCAGGTGTGGGACGTACCGCAGGCCATCGCATGGGTGGGCGCGCTCGCCGAGTTCAAGCCGCTGTGGATCGAGGAGCCCACCAGCCCCGACGACATCCTCGGCCACGCCGCCATCCGCGAGGCGGTCGCCCCGATCGGGGTGGCCACCGGCGAACACGGCATGAACCGGGTGCTGTTCAAGCAGATGTTCCAGGCCGGAGCGATCGACTTCTGCCAGCTGGACGCGGCCCGGCTGGCCAGTGTGAACGAGGTCATCGCCGTCTATCTGATGGCGAAGAAGTTCGGGGTGCCGGTCTGCCCGCACGCGGGCGGCGTCGGGCTGTGCGAGCTCGTCCAGCATCTGTCGGTCTTCGACTACGTCGCCGTCTCCGGCTCACTGGAGGGCCGGGTCACCGAGTATGTCGACCATCTGCACGAGCACTTCACCGACCCGTGCGTGGTACGGAACGGGGCGTACGTGCTGCCGGCCCGGCCCGGCTACAGCGCCCGGATGCACGAGGAGAGCCTGGCCACGTACACCTATCCGGACGGGGCGTACTGGGCGGCGGCTCAGAGCGCCGGGTCCTGATCGGCCAGGTACTGCTCGACCGCCAGCAGATGGACGCCCATCCGCAGCCGGGCGGCCTCCGGGTCGCGCGAGCGCAGCGCCCGCAGGATCGCCCGGTGCTCGTGGTGGGCGGCCTGCTCGGCGCCCTTCTCGTTGATGGAGCGCCACAGCCTGGCCCGTACGGTGCGCCCGGCCAGCGCCTCGATCAGCGCTTCGAGGGTCGCGTTGGCGCCGGCCCTGGCGATCACCCGGTGGAAGGCGATGTCCGCCTCCATCGCGGCCTCGTGGGACCCGGCGCCCGGGTCGTGGATGCGTTCGTCGATCGCCGCCAGGATCTGCTCGGCCCGCTCCAGCTCGGCGTCGGTGATCCGCAGGGCGGCGCGGCCGGCGGCCTCGACCTCCAGCACCCGGCGGACCGACTGGAGTTCGGCGACGTTCTCGGGGCGGTGCAGGTCGGCGAGGAAGCCCATCGGGCTGAGCAGACTGCGCGGGTCCAGGGCGGTGACGTACGTCCCGTCGCCCTGGCGGGTCTCCAGCACGCCGGTGAGGGTGAGGGCGCGGACGCCTTCGCGCAGGGAACCGCGGGAGACGCCGAGCCGGGCGGCGAGGTCCTTCTCCACGGGGAGCCGGGCGCCGGCGGCCAGCTCCCCGTTCATGATCATGTGCTTGACGCCGTCGACCACCACGTCGGTCCGGGAGCGGGGCCCCTCATCACTGTCGGTCACGCGCCAACCCTACAGCGCATTCATCGGATGAATCGGCTCCGAGGAGGCATCGCGGGGGGTGGACCCTGCCTTCGCGGGCTTGAACATCCGATGATCGCGCCGTGTGGTCACCGTCCCGGACCAGGGGTCCCGACGACGCCGTTCAGCCCCGCTCGGCGGCGGCCTCCGCCGTGGTGAGGAAACGCAGGTTCTTCACGTGTTCGTTGGCGTGCATCGGGACCAGATCGGAGGTCAGGAACCAGCCCGGCTTGCGCATGCTGTCGGCGATGACCGTGCCGTTGACGGTCAGATTCTCGAAGGTGATGTCCGTGATGACGCGGGTCTCGTCGTAGCCGGTGAGGATCATGGGGTTGGCGTTGCGGCCGGTGTAGCTGAGGTTCTTGATGTAGACGTTCTCGATGCCGCGCCCGGCCGAGGTGTTGTACTTCTCGTTGAACATCACCCGCATGTTGAGCAGTTGCCCCTGCCGGAAGTCCTCCACCCGGATGTCCTCCAGCGTGACGTCGCGCGGCAGGTTGCTGTCCGCCGGGTTGAGCGCGACGCAGCCCTGGTAGAGCATCTGCGGTTCGCGGTGGTCGCAGATGTCGAGGTTGCGGAAGGTGAGCCGTTCGATGATCTCGGGGGCGGCGGTGTTCCCGTGGGTGCCCACATTGATGGGGTGCGCCACGTCCGCCCACAGGGTGGAGTCGGCCACCGTGATGTCGCGGGTGTCGCCGTAGTAGTCCCAGCGGTGGGTGTAGATCGCCACGCAGTCGTCGGAGGTGCGCAGGAAGGCGCCGGTGATGGTGACCCGGGAGCTGGAGAAGATGTCGATGCCGTCCCCCCAGCCCTTGGCGCTGAAGGCGCGCACCCCGGTGATGGTCACATCCTCCGACTCCCCGACGGTGACCGCGTAGCCGTCCGGGTTGAGGAAGGTGACGCCCTCCACCGTGATGTGCCGGGAGCCCTCGATCGTGACGCCGCCGCCGGGCGCGGCGTGGATGACGCCGCGGCCGGTGAGCCGGGCGTGCTCCACGTCCTTGAAGATCACCCGGGCGGCGAGCACGGCGCCGCCCGCCAGATGGACGGTGCCGCCGGACGGCACGGTCAGGGTGCCGTCGGGGGTGGTGTGCCGGCCGGGGCCGAAGTGGATCACATCGGCGGCGCCCGGGTCGGGGGCGCCGGCCTCGACGGCCCCCGCGAACAGGTGCACGCAGTCGAAGATCTCGTCCGCGCCGGTCTGGATCACCAGGTTACGGGGCCGGTCCAGGGTGAGCCGCAGGGTGCCGTCGCGCCGTACGTCGCCGCTGAGGCCGAGCGAGTCGGGACGGATTCTGGCCTCGGCGATGGTGCCGGTGGTACGGGTGATCGCCACCTCCACCGTGCCGGTGAAGTCGAAGTACGCCATGGTGGAGCGCTGTTGCAGGCCGGCGCCGGTGGTGGTGTCCACCAGGTTGAGCAGCGCGAGGTACGGGTCCACCCGCTGCCATGGGCCGCCCGGGGTGCGTACCCGGATGGTGAAGGAGTCGTTCACCGGGGCGCCGGCCGGGCGGGGGTAGGTGACCAGACGTGCCGGGCGGCCGGCCGCGCCCGCCGCGCCCGCCGTGGCCGCTGCCGGGGCGTTGGCCGTCACCGCGCCGGCCGCCGCCGTCGCGCCCGCCGCCTGGAGGAGGGCGCGGCGGCTGAGGGGAGGAGTCATGGGGGTACGTCCTTTACTTGAGGCCGCTGGTGGCGGCACCGGCGAGGAAACCGCGCTGGGCGAAGAGGAAGAGGGCGAGCACCGGCAGGACGTACATCACGGCTCCCGCCGCGACGAGGTTGGTGATGGGCAGGCCGGTCTCGTTGACATAGACCGTGTTGAGCGCGACCGCGAGGGTGGTGCGGTCGGTGGACAGCAGCAGCGCCGGGGCGATGAAGTCGCCCCAGGTCCAGGTGAAGGCGATGATCGAGCCGGCCGCGATCACCGGCCAGGACTGCGGGAGGAAGATCCGCCAGAAGATCCGGCCGTACCCGCAGCCGTCCAGGATGGCCGCCTCCTCCAGCTCCTTGGGGAGGGCGGCGAAGAACTGCCGGAAGAGGAAGATGAGATACGGCGTGCCGGACAGCCCCCACAGCACCCACGGCCAGTAGGTGTCCACCATGTGCAGCTTGGCGAACAGCAGATAGGTGGGGATGAGGGTGATGACGGACGGCAGCATCATGGTGGACAGCAGCAGCCCGAACGCCGCCTTCTTCCCCGGGGCCGCCAGGCGGGCGAAGGCGTAGCCGGCCAGCGCCGAGCTGAGGGTGGCCAGCACCGTGTAGAGGGTGGCGATGATCAGGGAGTTGCGGGCGTACCCGAGGTAGTCGACGCTGGTGAGCGCCTCGCGGAAGGTGCCGAGCGAGAACTTCTCCGGGAGCCAGTGGATGGGCAGCGCGGCCAGTTCGGCGGGGGACTTGAGCGCGGTGAGGATCAGCCAGCCGAACGGGCCGAGCAGCAGCCCGGTGATGCTCACCAGCACCACGTACAGGGCGAGCCGCTTGAGGGAGAACGTGGTCATCGCTTCTTCGCCTCCGGTTCGACGGTGTAGAACACCGCGCCCGCGGTGGCCTTGAAGATGAGGCCGGTGACGGCCAGGATCACCGCGAACAGCACCCACAGCAGCGCCGAGGCGTACCCGAAGCGGCCGAAGGCGAAGTACTGGGCGAACACGTTGATCATGTAGAGGTAGTTGCCTTCGGGGACGGTGGTGACCCCGGCCGGGGTGGCGTCGGCGGCCAGCAGCAGCGGGAGGAAGGTTTGCAGCGCCCCGATGACCCCGGTGACGGTCTGGAAGAGCAGCACCGGGGTCAGCAGCGGGAGGGTGATCCGGGAGAAGGACTGCCAGCGGCTCGCCCCGTCGACCCGGGCGGCCTCGCCCAGTTCGCGGGGCACGTCCTGGAGCCCCGCCAGCGAGATGATCATGATGTTGCCGACGCCCCACAGCACGGCGACGATCAGCACATAGCGGGCGTACGGGTCGGTCAGCCAGCTGATGGGGGACAGCCCGAGCCCGTCCAGGATGCCGTTGGCGGCCCCGGAGTTCTGGTCGAAGAACATCTTGAAGGTGAGCGCCGCGCCGACCGGCGGGACCACCGCCGGGAGATAGAGCAGGGTGCGGAAGAGGGCGCGCCCGCGCAGCGGCCGGTTGACCAGCACCGCCAGCGCCAGCCCGGCGGCGATCGACAGCGGCACGGAGAGCGCGGCGAACAGCCCGGTGCGTACCAGGGAGCCGCGGGTCACCGGGTCGGTGAGCACCTCGCGGTAGTTGTCGAGCCCGACGTAGCTCCAGTGCGGGGATATCCCGTCGAAGTTGGTGAAGCTCAGC
Source organism: Streptomyces sp. NTD107 (assembly GCF_059510435.1). Lineage (NCBI taxonomy): Bacteria > Bacillati > Actinomycetota > Actinomycetes > Kitasatosporales > Streptomycetaceae > Streptomyces > Streptomyces sp. NTD107. Next base: position 107,316 of record NZ_JCAJZV010000011.1, read on the forward strand.
CACAGCGCGTATCCGAGCGGGAAGGCGGTGAGCAGGATCAAGCCGGCCAGCCAGGGGGTGATGAACAGATAGAAGGCTCTGGTCTGTCGCGGCATCATGGCGCCACCAGCCTTTTTCCGAGGTCCAGTTGGTGGTTCATCCGCTCGGTCAGCTCATCGGCGAGCGCGCCGGTGGGCAGTTCGCCGCGCATGGCGGCGGGCAGCACCTGGGTCATGGTGGCGTCGAGGGTGGCGGAGCGGACGTAGGGGGTGAAGGGCAGCACCGCGTAGTAGGGGAGTTCGGCGTTCTGTACGGCGAGGGCCTGGCGCTGGTGCGGCTCGGCGTCGGGCATCAGCGCGCGCAGCGAGGCGAGCGGCGGGATGCCCCAGCCGGCGCCGGCCCGCTCGGCGGCCGGGGGCCCGCCGAGGTACCACTCGAAGAGCCGCCACGCCTGTTCCTTGTTGCGGCCGGCCTTCGGCATCCACAGCCCGGTGCCGCCCTGGCAGGCGCTGATCCGGGGGCCGCCGCCGAACTGCGGGGCGGGGGCGAGCCGGGAGGCGGCGCCGGTGGGGGTGCCGGCCATGGCGCCGCCGAACCAGTAGCCGTCGTTCGCCATGGCCATCCGGCCGGCCTGGTAGGTGGGCCAGTCCCAGTTGTCCTGGATGGGGTTGATGAGGGTGGGGCCGACCTGGGCGCGGGCGTAGTCGATGTACCAGGTGAGGGCGGCGCGGGCCTCGGGGCCGGAGAAGTCGACGGCGCCGAAGTCGTCGGTGAAGATCCGGCCGCCGGCGGTGGCGGTGATGCTCATGAGGTTGCTGAGGTGGCCGAGGCCGTTGGCGCTCATCCCGTACACCTGGGTACGGGCGCCCTGGCGGTCGGTCAGCCGGCGGCCGAGTTCCAGCCAGTCGGCGTGGCTGAGAGGTTCGGTGTCGGAGGGGTACGGGACGCCGGCCGCGTCGAAGAGTTCGGTGTTGTACCAGAACATCCCGTCCTGGGAGTAGTCCTTGACCATGCCGTACCGGGGGCCGGCGCCTTGCAGCCGGCCGTCGTAGCGCCACAGGTCGTTGACCGGGTCGAGATCGTCCACGCGCAGGACGGAGCTGCCGGCGAAGTACGGGTCCAGGTTCTCGGCCACCTGGCGGGAGACGAGGTAGGGGGTGTCCAGGGCGCCCAGGCCGCGTACCAGGTCGGGGGGTTTGCCGCCGGCCATCATCGCGGTCAGCCGGGTCACGTCGTAGGGGACCAGGGTGACCTTGATGTCGAGTTCGTCCGCCGCCGCTTCGACGAGGTGGGCCGGGAAGTCGGCGACCGTGCTCATCACGGTGACCTCGTACCGGCCGCGCCCCGAAGTGGCCACCCGCAGCGCGCATCCGGAGGCCGTGGCGGCGGCCGTGGTGGCGGCGGCGAGGGACAGGAATCGGCGTCGGTTCATGGCGGCGCCCTTGCCGGAACGCATGATGACCGCACCACCTTTCAACATTTCAGCGCAAGACCGCGCGGAATTGAGGGGGAGCATCTGCCCGACAGGGGATGTGTGTCAAGAGTCTTGACATACTTTCGAAACGGGCGGGTATCGTCACCGACATGAGTACGAAGACCGGCGGATCACTGAAGACGTTGCGCCGGGCGAACGAAGAACGGCTGCTCTCCCTGCTGCTGCGCGAGGGCCCGCTGCACCGGGCCGCACTCGCCCGCCGGGCCGAACTGTCCCGCACCACCGTGTCCACCCTGGTCGGCCGGCTGCTCGCCCGTGGACTGCTCACCATCGCCGAACCCCCGCCCGCCGGAACGGAGCACAGCGGCGACGGCCGGGCCGGCGACCTGCTCGCCGTCAACCCCGGCGCCGCCGCCGTCGCCGGGCTCAACTACACCCACGACAGCGTGTGGGTCCACCTCGCCGACCTCTCCGCCCGCGAGATCGGCGGCGCCGGCGCCCCGCTCGACCCGGGCCTGACCCCGCGCGAACGCATCGCGGTCGGCGCCGCGCTGCTCGACCGGCTGCTCGCGGACGCCGGGCGCGGCCGGGAGAGCGTGCTGGGCGCCGGCATCGGCGTGCCCGGGCCGATCCACAGCGCCACCGGGGTCGTCGGCGTCTCCCTGCCGGGCCAGCCCTGGGCCCACGTCCACGCCGCCGAGGAATTCGCCCGCCGGCTCGGCCTGCACGTCGCCATCGAGAACAACACCCGGCTGGAAGCGGTCGCCGAGGCCCGCTGGGGCGCCGGGCGCGGCGTACCCGACCTGCTGTACTTCGGGCTCTCCAGCGGCATCGGCTCCGGGCTCATCCTGGACGGCCGGCTCTACCGGGGCTCCGTCGGCGCCGCCGGCGAACTCGGCCACGTCTCCGTCAGCATCGAAGGCCCGCCCTGCCGCTGCGGCAACCGGGGCTGCCTCGCGCTGTACGCCGGACTGCCCGCCGTACTCGGCGCGCTGCGTCCGGTGCTGGGCGAGAAGGCGACGCTGCCCGAAGTGCTGCGCCGCTGCGCCGCCGGGGACCGCGCCGTACAGGGGGTGTTCGCCGACGCCGGGGCCACCACCGGGCGGGTACTGGCCAACCTGTGCAACCTCCTCAACCCGGAACGGATCGTGGTCGGCGGCGAACTCTCCCTCGCCGGCGACGTGTTGCTGGACCCGATGCGTACCGCGATCCGCCGGTACGCGCTGTCACTGGTACGAGAGGTGACGATCCGGCCCGCCGAACTGGAACCCGGCGCCCGCTCCGGCGCGCTGGGCGGCGCCGCCCTGATGCTCGGCGAGACCCCCGAACTGGCCGCCGCCCTCAACCGGATCGGCGAACGCCCCCGCCCGCAGCCCGAGGAGACCACCCCATGAGCCGCTTCACCGGCAAGGTCGCCCTGGTCACCGGCGGTGCCAAAGGCATCGGCGCCGCCTGCGCCGCCCGCCTCGCCGCCGAGGGCGCCCAGGTCGTCGTCGCCGACACCGACCAGGCGGCCGGCCGCGCCACCGCCGCAGCGATCGGCGGCGAGCACCACGACTGCGACGTCGCCTCCGCCACCGACTGGCAGCGCCTGGCCGACTCCCTGCTGGCCACCCACCGGCGGCTGGACATCCTGGTCTCCAACGCCTACGCGCTGCGCGTCGCCCCCGCCCACGAACTGCCCGAAGCGGACTTCGACCGGATCACCGACGTCTGCCTCAAAGCCACCTATCTGGGAGTGCGCGCCTTCGCCGAGCCCCTGCTGGCGGCGCGCGGCACGGTCGTCGCGGTCTCCTCCGTGCACGCCCGGGCCGGGGTGCCGGGCTTCCCCGCCTACGCCGCCGCCAAGGGCGGACTTGAGGCCCTGGTACGGCAGCTCGCCGTCGAATACGGCCCGGCGCTGCGGGTCAACGCCGTCGCCCCCGGCCCCGTCACCACCCCGCAGTGGGACCACACCCCGCAGGACGCGATGCGGGAGGAGGCCGAACGCACCGCACTCGGCCGCTTCGGCACCGCGGACGAGGTGGCCGCCGCCGTGGCCTTCCTCGCCTCCGCCGAGGCCGCGTTCATCACCGGGGCCGTGCTCCCGGTGGACGGCGGCTGGAGCATCCGGCACCGCTGACCACCCCCTGACCACGACTCAGAAAGGCCCCGCCACCATGAGAATCGCCCGGGTGGAGACCTTCCTCCTGCCCCCGCGCTGGCTGTTCGTCCGGATCGAGACCGACAGCGGCATCGCCGGCTGGGGCGAGCCCATCGTGGAAGGCCGGGCAGGAACGGTCGCCACCGCCGTCGCCGAAATGTCCGAGCGGCTCATCGGCGCCGACCCGTACCGGATCGAGGACCACTGGCAGGTCCTCGCCAAGGGCGGCTTCTACCGGGGCGGCCCGGTGCTCTCCAGCGCCCTGGCCGGCATCGACCAGGCGCTGTGGGACATCAAGGGCAAGGCGCTGGGCGTCCCCGTGCACCAACTGCTGGGCGGCCCGGTCCGCGACCGGATCCGCGTCTACAGCTGGATCCACGGTGAACCCGGCATGACACTGGCGGAAGCCGGCCGCGCCACCGCGGCCGAGGGCTACACCGCCGTGAAATGCACGGCGGGCGACCAACTGCGCGCCATCGACACCCCAGCCGCCGCAGCCGCCGTGGTGGACCGGCTGACGGAACTGCGCGAGGCGGTCGGTACCGGCGTGGACATCGCGGTGGACCTGCACGGCCGGTTCTCCGCCGCCATGGCCCGCCGGGTGCTGCCGCTGCTCGAACCGCTCCAGCCGCTGTTCGCCGAGGAGCCGTTGGTCCCCGAACTCTCCCGCGACCTGGCCGCCGTCACCGCCGCCACCTCCGTACCCATCGCCACCGGCGAACGCCTCTACTCCCGCTGGGACTTCCGCGACGTCCTGCCCACCGGCATCGCCGTCGCCCAGCCCGACCTCTCGCACGCCGGCGGCATCTCCGAGGTGCGGCGGATCGCGGCGGCGGCCGAGGCGTACGGGGTGGCGCTCGCCCCGCACTGCCCGCTCGGGCCGATCGCCCTGGCCGCCAGCCTCCAGATCGACGCGGCGACCCCCAACTTCCTCATCCAGGAGCAGAGCCTGAACATCCACCAGGACCGGGACAACCCGCTGCTGTCCTACCTGGTGGACACCGCCCCCTTCACCCTGCGCGACGGGCACCTCGCGGTGCCCACCGCGCCCGGCCTGGGCATCGACATCGACGAGAAGGCGGTACGCGAGGCCGCCCGCAGCGGCCACAGCTGGCGCAACCAGATCTGGCGCCACGACGACGGCGCGTTCGCCGAATGGTGAGCCCGCGCAGGAGGCACTGCCCCGGGCTCAGCCGGTGCCCGGCGGGGCGGCGCGGGGCACTCCGGACGCCCCCCGTCCATAGGAAGCGTCCGGGGCCAGGAACCCGGGAACTCCGCCGGGCGGCAGCGGATGTGCTGCCTCTTCGGCCAGCCCCGAGACGGCCCACAGCGCGTCGGCGGAGAGGTCTTCGAGACGGACGTCCACCCTTCTCGCCACCTCGTCCCGAGCCGCAAGGACCGACGGATCCGCCCCCGTCACCAGCGAGATCCGGAACGCGACCCACCGCCGAACGGCGACCTCTTCGTCCGCCACCTCGTGCAGACCAACGGCCCCGGGCGAGATCCGCACCACTCCCTGGGGCGGCTGCCACGCGTAGTGCAGGTCCGCCGCGAAGGCCGCCGGCGCACCGGCATGCCACTCGCCCGAGGCCGCGAAGCGCAGGTCGCCCCGGCGTGTGGTGGCTCCCGTCCAGCCGTCCAGGGCGGCCACGGGCCGGCCGCGGACGGCCCGGCCGGGGGTTCGCCGCTGTGGCCCTGACATCATCGCTGTCGTCCCCCGCCCCGCTGAAACGCATGAGAGTTGGAACGTGATGACCCTGATCGACAAGGTCGCCTGGCTGCGGCTGGCGGACGGGAAGATTCTGGCGGCCCGGTCCCGGGGCAAGGACACCTGTTATGTCCCGGGCGGCAAGCGTGAGCCGGGGGAGAGCGACATCGAGACGCTGGTGCGGGAGATCCGGGAGGAGCTGACGGTGGACATCGACCCGGGCAGCGCGGCGCACGCCGGTACGTTCGAGGCGCGGGCGCACGGCAAGGACTCCGGGGTCACGGTCCGGTTGACCTGCTACACCGCCGACTACCGGGGCACCCTCGCCCCGAGCAGCGAGATCGAGGAACTGCTCTGGCTCGGCTACGCCGACCGCGAGCGGGTCTCCCCGGCGGTGCGGCTGATCTTCGACCACCTCCACCGGGCCGGCGACCTCCACTGACGAACGGCGGTACGGCGAGGCCCCCGGCGGTGCTGCCGCCGGGGGCCTCGTACCGTTTCGAACCCGAGTTACGCCGCCGCGTCGAAGCCCGAGTCGCTGGCCATCTTCTTCAGCTCCAGCAGCGCGTGCTTCTCTATCTGGCGGATGCGCTCGCGGGTGAGGCCGTGCTGCTTGCCGACCTCCGTCAGGGTGCGTTCGCGGCCGTCCTCGATCCCGTAGCGGGCCCGGATGATGGCCGCGGTGCGCTGGTCCAGGCGGCCGATCAGGTCCTCCAGGCCCTCGCGGCGCAGCATCACCAGCACGGACTGCTCCGGCGAGGCCGCCGAGGTGTCCTCCAGCAGGTCGCCGAACTGGGTCTCGCCCTCGTCGTCGACCGACATGTTCAGCGAGACCGGGTCGCGCGCCCAGTCCAGGACGTCCTGGACCCGCTCCGGGGTGGAGCCCAGCTCGGCCGCCACCTCCTGCGGCTCCGGCTCGCGGCCCTGTTCGCGGTTGAACTCCCGCTGGACGCGCCGGATCCGGCCCAGCTCCTCCACCAGGTGGACGGGCAGCCGGATGGTGCGCGACTGGTCGGCGATGGAGCGGGTGATGGCCTGCCGGATCCACCAGGTCGCGTAGGTGGAGAACTTGAAGCCCTTGCTGTAGTCGAACTTCTCCACCGCCCGCACCAGGCCGGCGTTGCCCTCCTGGATCAGGTCGAGCAGCGGCAGCCCGCTGCGCGGGTAGCGCCGTGCGACGGCGACCACCAGGCGCAGGTTGGAGCGGATGAAGACGTCCTTGGCGCGTTCGCCGGCGGCCACGATCGCCGCCAGCTCCTCACGGGTGATGTCCGCGACCGGACCCTTGGTCACCGGCGGTTCGTCGCCGTTCAGCAGGTGCTCGGCGAACAGCCCCGCTTCGATCGCGAGGGACAGCTCGACCTCCTTCGCCGCGTCGAGCAGCGGGGTGCGGGCTATCTCATCGAGGTACATGCCCACGAGGTCGCGCTCGGTGACATCGCCGCCTGCACTGGACCGGACACTGCCCGTCGATTCGGCACCCTCCACGGTGTCCTTACGTCGGGCGACGGCACGGGTTGCCATACGTGCTCCCTTGCGAGTGATCGAATGCTGTTCGATTGACGCGCTGGTCAACCCGGACGCCTGGGATGCCCCCTCGCCTCCCGCGTCCGTAACGAATCAACGACGGGAATCCGGACAGAATTCCCAAGCGGCGCATCTTTTTCTGGCGATGCAGTATCCTGCCCGCCCACGCCAAGCCGCCGCGCCCACTCGTACCCCACTCGAACCTCACCCCCACGCCTGTGAAGACGAACGGCGTCCTCCGATGGTTGCGCGAGTGCCCACCACCCGGATGCGTCACTCGGCGCGCGGCCCCCCTTTCGCCGATCGAGGGTGGATTCCCAACCGGCCTCCACCCCGACCGGACCGCCACCGCCACCCCCCGCACCCCGGGAGGCCGCGGCGGCGGAGAAGGGCGAGAAGCGAGATGCCCCACATACCCGGCCGCCCCCGGCGAGCCTGCACCGCCATCGGCGGGGCCCTGACCCTGGTACTCGGCTCAACGCCGGGCACGGCCTCCGTACTCCCGCACCACGTGCTGCGCGCCGCCGCCGCCGTGGACGGCTCCTGCGCACCCGCCGAGCACGAAGGGCTCAGCGTCGGCATGCCCACCTCGCCCGGGTTCACCCCCACCACCGGGGACATCACCGCGCTCACCGTCTTCATCGACTTCCCCGGCGCCGAGGCGCGCGGCACCACCCAGCAGCGGTACGCCGAGTTCTTCCCCGCCACCAGCGACTACTTCGCCACCAGCTCCTACGGGCGGCTCAGCTACCGGGCCGAGCCCGTACACCGCTGGCTGCGGATGTCCCAGCCGTTCGAGGAGTACGGCATAGACCGCGGCGCCGGCTGGCACCCGGACGATCCGCAGGGCTACAACCGGCTGCTGAAGGAGATCGTCGCCGCCCTCGACCAGGACGGTCTCGACTTCTCCGGGTACGACCTCGTCAATGTGCTGGCCGCCCCCAACGCCGGGCCGCCCGCCACCGAGAAGGTGCTGTCCGTCTCCTTCCCCGGCCGCCCGCTCGCGGGGACCCCCACCGGGCCGCTCGCCAACGTGAGCTTCATCTGGAGCCGCCAGCCGGGCGAGAGCCCCTACCGGGTCCTGGTGCACGAGAACGGCCACGCCTTCGGCCTCCCCGACCTGTACTGGACCGGCCAGGACACCGCCCCGCTGCTGGCCGGCCACTGGGACGTGATGGAACAGGACTGGGGCCCCACCAACGACTTCCTCGCCTGGCACAAGTGGAAGCTGGGCTGGCTGCTGCCCGACGAGGTGGTGTGCGTCCCCGGCGACGGAAGCACCACCGACTACCTGCTGCGGCCCCTCGCCGACCCCACCCCCGGCGTCAAGCTGCTCGCCCTGCGCACGGGCGCCAGCGAGGCGATCGCCGTCGAGGTACGCACCCGCGGCGAACTCGACCGCGTCGTGTGCCGCCCCGGCGTCCTCGTCTCCCGGGTGGACGCCGCCGTCCCCACCGGCCGCGGCCCGGTCCGGGTGGTGGACGCCACCCCCGGATCCGCCGGCTGCCAGGACCGCCCCGACCCCCAGGTGACCGCCGAGCTGACCGACGCCCCCTTCATCCCCGGCGAGACCTTCACCGACGACGCCGCCCGGATCCGTATCGAGGTCCTGGCCGCCCACCCCGACGGCTCCCACCAGGTACGCGTCACCCGCTGGTGATGACCCGGGGGCACCACCCGGGGTAAGTTCGGCGAGCAGGCGAAACGGGCAAGCGGCGGGCAACCGGCGGACACGGCCAACAGGGGCGGGGCGGTACACGGCATGGGGCGCAAGACGCGCGGCGCGGACGACGTCAGGCGGTGGATCTCCCACCGCCGCAACACCGAACTGCTGCTCATCGCGTTCGCCGTCCTCATATGCGCCGCCGGCCACGCCGGCGCGGGACTCGCCCTCACCGGGTCGATACCGTCCGGCCTCCCCGGGTACGCCGCCCTGCTCGGCGGCACCGCCCTCGCCGCCCATCTGGCGGTACGCCGCTTCGCCCGGCACGCCGACCCGCTGATCCTGCCGGTCACCGTCATGCTCTCCGGGATCGGCCTGATCCTCATGGACCGCCTCGACCACTCCTACGCGCAGCGGTACGGCTCCGACCCGGTCGCCGCCAACCAGGTCATGTGGACCGTCATCGGCGTCGGCCTCCTCATCGGCCTCCTGATCGTGCTGCGCCACCACCGGCTGCTGGCCCGCTACACCTACGTCGGCATGGCGATCTCGCTGCTCCTGCTGATGGCCCCCGCGTTCTTCGGCGCCGACATGTACGGCGCCAAGCGGTGGATCAACCTTGGCCCGCTCTCCGTCCAGCCGGGCGAGTTCGTCAAGGTCATGATCGTGGTGTTCTTCGCCAGCTATCTGATGGCCAACCGCGACGCGCTCGCCCTCGTCGGCCGCCGCTTCCTGGGCCTGGCCCTGCCGCGCGGACGCAACGCGGGACCGGTCCTGCTGGTGTGGGGCGTCTCGCTGGTGGTGCTCTTCTACGAGCGCGACCTGGGCACCTCGCTGATCTTCTTCGGCGTGTTCATCGTGATGCTGTACATCGCCACCGAACGCACCAGCTGGGTGGTGCTGGGCGGGCTGATGGCGATCGGCGGCACCCTGCTGGTGGCCGCCACCCAGCCGCACGTCAAGGGCCGCGTCCAGGCGTGGCTCGACCCGATGGCGATCTATCTGCCGCCCGAGCAGCGCCCGCCGGGGCTGATCTCCGACCAGTCGGCACAGGCCCTGTTCAGCTTCGGCACCGGCGGGCTCACCGGGACCGGTCTGGGGCAGGGGCACCCGGATCTGATCGGGTTCGCGGGGCGCTCCGACTTCATCCTCACCACGGTCGGCGAGGAGCTGGGCCTGGCCGGGGTCACCGCGGTGATCCTCCTGTACGTGCTGCTGATCGAGCGGGCGCTGCGTACCGCCATGTCGGTGACCGACCCGTTCGGGAAGCTGCTGGCGGCCGGGCTCGGCACGGTCATCGCGCTCCAGGTCTTCGTGGTCGCGGGCGGCGTCACCGGGCTGATCCCGCTGACCGGCAAGGCCCTGCCGTTCCTGGCGCAGGGCGGCTCCTCGACGGTGGCGAACTTCCTGCTGGTCGCGCTGCTGATCAGAATCAGCGACAGCGCGGGGAAGGCGTCCACCGAGCCCGCGGGCAACGCGACCATCCTCACCCCCGTGATCCGGGTCGACGACGACCCCGCTTCCCCAGCACCGTCCGCAGTACCGAAGGAGCCCCGCGAACGATGACCACCACCACGAACAGTGCCTCCCTCACCGACGACGCCGGCGCGCTCGCCGGGGACCTCACCCGGCTGCGCCGCAAGCTCCACGCCCTGCCCGAGGTGGGGCTCGACCTGCCCCGTACCCAGGAGGCGGTGCTGACCGCTTTGGACGGCCTGCCGCTGGAGATCACCACCGGGCAGGGGCTCAGCTCGGTCACCGGTGTGCTGCGCGGCGCGCGGCCCGGGCCGACCGTACTGCTGCGCGGTGACATGGACGCGCTGCCGCTGGCCGAGCGCACCGGCTTGGACTTCACCGCCCCGGTGGACCGGATGCACGCCTGCGGGCACGATCTGCACACCACGATGCTGGCGGGCGCCGCCCAGCTGCTGAGTACCCGGCGGGAGCGGCTGGCGGGGAATGTGATCTTCATGTTCCAGCCGGGCGAGGAGGGCTACGACGGCGCCGGGCAGATGCTGGCCGAGGGCGTGCTGGACGCGGCGGGCACCGGGGAGCGCCCGGTGGCCGCGTACGCGCTGCATGTGATGTCGCACAGCTGGCCGGCCGGGGTGTTCACGGCGCGCGGCGGCCCGCAGATGGCGTCGTCCAATGTGCTGAAGGTGACGGTACGGGGCGCGGGTGCGCACGGCAGCTCCCCGCACAAGGGGAAGGACCCGATCCCGCCGGCCGCCGAGATGGTGGGCGCGCTCCAGACCTGGGTCACCCGGACCTTCGACGTGTTCGACCCGGTGGTGCTGACGGTGGGCACCTTCCACGCCGGTACGGCCACCAACATCATCCCGGACACGGCCGAGTTCTCGGCGACGATCCGCTGCTTCTCGGCGGCGAACCTGGAGCGGCTGCGGGCCGGCACGGTGGCGGTGTGCCGGGGGATCGCGGCGGCGTACGGGGTGGAGGTGGAGGCGGACTTCTCCGAGCAGTACCCGGTGACCGTCAACGACCACGCCGAGACGGACTTCGCGGCGCACGCGGTGCGGGAACTGCTGGGGGAGGAGCGGTTCGCGCCGATGGACAATCCGAGCCTGGGTGCGGAGGACTTCTCGCGGGTGATCGACGCGGTGCCCGGGGCGATGGTCTTCGTGGGGGCGACGCCGCTGGGCCGCGACCCGGAGACGGCGCCCAGCAATCACTCGCCGCTGGCGGAGTTCGACGAGTCGGTGCTGCCGGACGGTGCGGCGCTGTACGCGGAGCTGGCGCTGCGGCGGCTGGAGGCGGCGGCCGGGGCGTGAGCATTTTGCCGCTTCTGTAGCGTTTCGCCGTTTTCGGTGGCATGCTGGAACTGGAGCCAAGGACCACCTTGATGGAGTGGAGAAGGTGCACCACATCAAGGGCCCGGAGAGCAGGAAGCCGGGTGGGGGCCCTTGGCTTCAGTGATGTGCGGGCGCGGTCAGGCGCGCGGTACGACCGCCACCGGGCTGTGCGCGTGATGCAGCAGTCCGTGGACGACCGGGCCCACCCGGCCGGGCCCGCGCCCCACCACGACCAGCGCGGCATCGGCCGCCGCCGCCAGCAGCACCGGTGAGGCACTGCCCGCCACCGCCGTCTCGACCACCACCACCTGCGGATGGGCCGCCCGCCAGCGGGCGACGGCCGCCCCCACCGCCGTGTCGTGCTCCTCGCCCGCGTGCACGATCCGCAGCGGCACCCGGCGGCCGGCGGCGGCCGTGAACGCGAACTCCAGCAGCGCGGCGTCCGGCTCCGTCAGCCGTTTCAGCCCCACCACCACCTCGCCGTCGTCGCCCCCGTCGCCGGTGCCCTCGTCCTCGCCACCGTCGCCGGCGCTCTCGTCGCTCGCGTCCGGGGGCGATGCCGAGCGCACCACGACCACCGGGCAGCCGGTGTGCCTGACGATGTGGCCGCTCACCGACCCGAGCAGGAACCCGGACATCGGGCCGAGCCCGCGCGAGCCGAGCGCCAGCAGCTCCGAGTCGTGCGACACGTCCAGCAGCGCCGCCTGCGGGCCGTCCGCCATCGCCTCCAGGGATACGTTCAGCCGCGGGTGCCGGGTCAGCAGCACGTCCTGGACGTCCCGCAGCATCCGCTGCGCCCGCCGCTGCTCTTCGCCGGCCCGGTCCACCAGCGGCTCCATGGGTGACGCCAGCCCCCAGCCGTGCACCAGCCGCAGCCGCAGCCCGCGCCGTACCGCCTCTTCGGCCGCCCAGCGGGCGGCGGCCGAGGACTCCGCCGAGCCGTCCACCCCCGCCGTGACGGGAAGGAGGGTCATGGCACACCTCCGAGGGATGCTTTGTATGCATATCGTCTGATGTGGCCCATTATCCCTCGGATGGGCCGGGCGATGCCTCCCCGATGTGACCCACGGCACAGCGGCGGCCGAAATAACCGGGGATGGCTTCCCCGTTTTGTCTTCCGTATGTCCAAGCGGGGAGCCACTCCCCACTTGAGGGCCCGACGGTCGGACGGCAGGAGAAGGCGGCGGAATGATGAGCGACTGCGCCACGGCGACAGCACGGCCCCGGCTGCGCGCCGACGCCGTACGCAACCGGGAGCGGATCCTGGCCGCCGCGCGCGAGGCGTTCGTCGCGGACGGCAAGGACGCCCCCCTCGACGAAATCGCTCGACAGGCCGGCGTCGGCAATGCCACCCTGTACCGGCACTTCCCGGACCGGGAATCGCTCCTCTACCACGTGGTGCTCTATGTGAACGACCGGATCACCGAGCGCGCACAGCAGGCACTGGAGGAGGAGAGCGACCCCTTCGAGGCGCTGCGCCGGACCGTCCTCGGCTCGGCCGACGAGCGCATCGGCGCGCTCTGTCCCGTCCTCGGCGTCAGCATCGACCCGGACGACCCGGAACTGACCGCCAGCCGCGACCGACTGCTCGATGTCTGCGGAAGGCTGCTGGAACGGGCCCAGGAAGCGGGACAGCTGCGGCATGATGTGGGCCCCGGCGATCTGCTGATCGCCGTCAGCCGGCTCACCCGGCCACTGCCCGGCACCCGCTGCTCCGGCGGCGAACTGCTCGCCCGCCGGCATCTCCAGATCTTCCTGGACGGACTCCGCGCTCCGGCGCGGTCCGAACTCCCAGGGAACGCGGCACAGGTGGAAGACCTCGAAGGCGAGTTCAGCTGACCCACCCCCACCCCGACACACCGGGGCTCGGTGCGCCCCATCGAGTCCCCTTTGTTCAACTTTGCTCAGTTTTTACCAAGAAACTCAACGTGAGGTTACTGCTCCCATGCCACCGGACACCTCTGTGACCCCGGCCCCCGCCCCCGGCGCACTCGATCCGCGCCGCTGGCGCGTCCTCGCCTTCATCGCCATAGCGCAGCTGATGGTCGTCCTCGACGCCACCATCGTGAACATCGCGCTGCCCTCCGCCCAGGAGGACCTCGGCCTGTCGGACGGCAACCGCCAGTGGGTCATCACCGCCTACGCCCTCGCCTTCGGCGGACTGCTGCTCTTCGGCGGCCGGATCGCCGACCTGTGGGGCCGGCGGAACGCCTTCATCACCGGCCTGACCGGCTTCGCGCTGGCCTCCGCACTCGGCGGCGCGGCCCAGAACGCCGGACTGCTGTTCGCCTCCCGCGCCCTCCAGGGCGTCTTCGCCGCACTGCTGGCCCCGGCCGCGCTGTCCCTGCTCACGGTGATGTTCACCGAGGCCAAGGAGCGTGCCAAGGCGTTCGGCATCTTCGGCGCCATCGCCGGCGCCGGCGGCGCGGTCGGCCTGCTGCTGGGCGGGGTGCTCACCGAGTACCTCGACTGGCGCTGGACCTTCTACGTCAACATCCCGTTCGCCATCGTCGCCATCGTCGGCGCGGTCTCCTTCATCAAGGAGCCGGAAGGGGCGCGCAACCGCTCCCCGCTCGACCTGCCCGGCGTGCTCCTGGCCACCACCGGCCTGGTCGCCCTCGTGTACGGCTTCAGCCGCGCCGAGGAATCCGGCTGGGGCGACGCCATGACCGTCGGCATGTTCGTCGCGGCGGCCGTCCTGCTCGCCTCGTTCGTGGCCGTCGAGGCCCGGGTGGCGCACCCGCTGCTGCCGCTGCGGGTGGTCCTGGACCGCAACCGGGGCGGCGCGTACGCGGCCACCGGCATCGCGGTGATCGGGATGTTCGGCCTGTTCCTGTTCCTCACCTTCTACATGCAGCTGATCCAGGGCTACTCACCGGTGATCACCGGCGTCGCCTTCCTGCCGATGGTGGCGGGCATGATCACCGGCTCGACGCAGATCGCCACCCGGCTGATGCTGCGGGTGCCGCCGCGCCGGCTGATGGTGCCCGGCTACCTGACCGCGGCCGTCGGCATGCTGATGCTGACCCAGATCGGGATGGACACCTCGTACCCGCTGCTGATCCTGCCCGCCATGGTGCTGATCGGCCTCGGCCTGGGCACCGCGATGATGCCGGCGATGCAGCTGGCCACCGGTGGGGTGCAGCCGGCCGACGCCGGGATCGCCTCCGCCATGGTCAACACCTCGCAGCAGGTCGGCGGCGCCATCGGCACGGCGCTGCTGAACACCATCGCCGCCTCCGCCACGACCACGTACATCGCGGCGCGGACGCAGGTGGGGATGAGCGACCAGGCGCAGGGGCTGCTGGCGCTGGAGGGCCAGGTGCACGGCTTCGCCCGGGGCATCTGGTGGGCGTTCGGCATCCTGCTGCTGGCGGCGGCGATCGCGGCCGTGCTGATCAACGGAAAGGGCGCGGCGGCGGCGCGCGGCCAGGAGGCCGGCGCCGGTGACGGCCGGGAGGGGGAGCCGGTGCCGGTGCTCGCGCACTGATCCCTGCCTGCTCCCGGGCGAGGGCCCCCGCAGCCGATACCGGCTGCGGGGGCCCATCCGTTTCCGGATGTGTTTACTTTCCGGCAGTACGGACGTAACGTGGCGGCGAAACCACATGTTCGGGCGTAGAACGGACGCAAACAAAGATGTATGCACCGGAGAGGCAGCAGGCCATCCTCCGCCTGGCCCGCGAACGCGGCCGGGTCGAGGTCCTCGCACTCGCCGACGAATTCCAGGTCACGGCCGAAACCATCCGCCGCGACCTCAACGCGCTCGGCCGCGCCGGACTCCTGCGCCGCGTGCACGGCGGCGCCATCCCCGTCGGCCGCCTCGACTTCGAACCCGACCTCACCGAACGCGAGACCACCGCCGTCGGCGAGAAGGAACGCATCGCCGCCGCCGCCCTCCAGCACCTCCCGCAGGACGGCAGCGTCATCCTGGACGCCGGCACCACCACCGCCGCCCTCGCCGCCGCCCTCCCCCTGGACGCCGCGCTCACCGTCGTCACCCACGCACTGCCACTCGCCGCCCGCCTCGCCGACCACCCCGGCATCGAACTGCACATCGCCGGCGGCCGGGTCCGCCACCGCACCCGCGCCGCCGTCGACGCCTGGGCCCTGCGCGCCTACAGCGAGATCACCGCCGACGTCCTCTTCCTCGCCACCAACGGCTTCGGCACCGAAACCGGGCTCACCACCGTCGACCTCGCCGAGGCCGCCGTCAAACGCGCCCAGATCGCCGCCGCCCGCCGCGTCATCCTGCTCGCCGACTCCCGCAAATACGGCGAAGAGCATTTCGCCCGGTTTGGCACCCTGGAACAGGTCGACCTGCTCATCACCGACACCGACCTGAGCGCGGACGCCGTGCACGCCATCGAAGAGAAAGGCCCCGAGGTGATCCGCGCATGATCCTCACCATCACCCCCAACCCCAGCCTCGACCGCACCTACGAGATCCCCGCACTGGAGCGCGGCGCCGTCCTGCGCGCCGGCACCGACCGCGTCGACCCCGGCGGCAAAGGCGTCAACGTCTCCCGCGCCGTCGCGGCGGCCGGCGTACGTACCACCGCCGTCCTGCCCCTCGGCGGCGCCGAGGGCGCCCTCCTCACCGAACTGCTCACCGGCCTCGGCGTCGAGGTCATCGGCGTACCCGTGGCAGGCAACACCCGCGTCAACGTCTCCATCGCCGAACCCGACGGCACCCTCACCAAACTCAACGCCGCCGGGCCCCGGCTCAGCGCGGAAGAGACCGAGACCCTCCTGGAGACCGCCAGGGAACGCGCGGCGGCGGCCGAATGGACCGTGTGCTGCGGCAGCCTGCCCGGCGGCGTCAGCACCGACTGGTACGCCGAACTCGTCGCCCGCACCCACCGCGCCGGCGCCCGCATCGCCCTCGACACCTCGGGCCCCGCACTCCTGGCCGCACTGCGCGAACGCCCCGACGTCATCAAACCGAACGCCGAAGAACTCGCCGAAGCCGTCGGGCACGCCATCGGCACCATCGGCGACGCCGTCAAAGCCGCCGAGGAACTCCGCACCGCCGGCGCCCGCGCCGTCCTCGCCAGCCTCGGCGCCACCGGACAACTGCTCGTCGACGAACACGGCGTCCACTTCGGCAGCGCGCGGGTCGCGGGGGTCCGCAGCGACGTCGGCGCCGGAGACGCCTCCCTGGCCGGCTTCCTCACCGCCGGCGGCAGCGGCCCGGCCGCCCTCGCCGCCGCACTCGCCCACGGCGCCGCCGCCGTACAACTCCCGGGGTCCGTCATGCCCACCCCGCACGACCTGCGCCCCGAGACGGTGACCGTCACCACCGACGTACCGCTTGACCGCCCCCTCGATGGAGCCACGAGATGAACACTCCCCTGATCACCGCTGATTTGGTGGACCTCGACCTGACCGCCGCGACCAAGGACGACGCCGCCCGGGCCCTGGCCCGGCGCATGGTCGCCGCCGGACGGGTCACCGACCTCGACGGCTTCCTCGCGGACGTCGCCGCCCGCGAGGCCCAGATGCCGACCGGCCTGGAGGGCGGCATCGGCATACCCCACTGCCGCAGCGAACACGTCACCGAACCCACCCTCGCCTTCGGACGCAGCACCGACGGCATCGACTTCGGCGCGGCGGACGGACCGGCCACGCTCATCTTCCTGATCGCCGCCCCGGCCGGCGCCGACCAGGACCACCTCAGCATCCTGTCCACCCTGGCCCGCGAACTGATGCGCGCCGAGTTCACGGACGCGCTGCGCGCCGAAACCTCCGCCGAGCGGGCCGCGGCCCTGATCCGCGGCGAGGACCCGGCACCGCAGGCACCGCCGGCCACGCCGGCCACGCCGACCACGCCGGCCACACCGGCCACACCGGAACCCGCCGACGACACGCCGGACGCCGGCGAACCGGCCCCGTTCCGGATCGTCGCCGTCACCTCCTGCCCCACCGGCATCGCCCACACCTACATGGCCGCCGAATCCCTCGACCGCGCCGCCCAGGCGGAGGGCGTGGAGATCAGCGTCGAAACGCAGGGCTCGGCCGGCTTCGAACGCCTCGACCCCGCCGTCATCGCCGCCGCCGACGCGGTGATCTTCGCGCACGACGTCGAAGTACGGGAACGCGACCGGTTCGCCGGCAAACCCACCGTCGACGTCGGCGTCAAGGCCGGCATCAACCGCCCCGCCGAACTCATCGCCGAGGCCAGACGCCGTGCGGCCGAAACCCCGGCCGGCACCGCCGCGGCCCCCATGGACCGGGCGAGCGACCCCGCCGAGAGCGGCGACGGCTACGCAACCCGGCTGCGCAAGTGGCTGATGACCGGCGTCAGCTACATGGTGCCGTTCGTCGCCGCCGGCGGCCTCATGATCGCCCTCGGCTTCGCGCTCGGCGGCTACGAGATCGCCGGCGCCCCGTCCGTAGCCGACCACTTCGTGTGGACCGAGGCACACAGCTGGGCCGCACTGCTCTTCCAGATCGGCGGCGCCGCGTTCGGCTTCCTCATCCCGGTCCTCGCCGGCTACATCGCGTACGGCATGGCCGACCGGCCAGGACTCGTCCCCGGCTTCGTCGGCGGCGCCATCGCCGTCACCATCGACGCCGGGTTCCTCGGCGGCCTCGCGGCCGGCCTCATCGCCGGTGCGGTGGTGATGGCGATCCAGCGGGTGAACGTGCCCGCGCCACTGCGCGGCATCATGCCGGTGGTCGTCATCCCGCTGCTCTCCTCGGCCGTCGTCGGCTTCCTGATGTTCATCGTCATCGGCAAGCCCATCGCCTCCGCCCAGTCCGGCCTCACCAACTGGCTGGAAGGGCTCAGCGGCAGCAACGCCATCCTGCTGGGCGTGCTGCTCGGCCTGATGATGTGCTTCGACCTCGGCGGGCCGGTCAACAAGGTGGCGTACGCGTTCGCCACCGGCGGCATCGCCGTCGCCGACCCCAGCGAGACCAGCCTCAAGATCATGGCCACCGTGATGGCGGCCGGCATGGTCCCGCCGCTGGCGATGGCGCTGGCCACGACGGTGCGCGGCAAGCTGTTCACCAAGACGGAGAAGGAGAACGGCAAGGCGGCGTGGGTGCTTGGCGCGTCCTTCATCAGCGAGGGCGCGATCCCGTTCGCCGCGGCCGACCCGCTGCGGGTCATCCCGTCCGCGATGGCGGGCGGGGCGGTCACCGGGGCGCTGACCATGGCGTTCGACAACACGCTGCGGGCGCCGCACGGCGGGGTGTTCGTCGTACCGCTGATCGGCAGCCCGTTCCTGTACCTGATCGCGATCGCGGCGGGCACGGCGGTGAGCGCGGGTCTGGTGATCGTGCTCAAGAGCGCCCACGCCAGGAAGACAGCGGGGGAGCGGGCGACGGCGCCGGAGACCACCGCCACCGCGCTGACCACCACGACGGCGGCCTGAGGTCGCGGCCCGGCTGCTCAGCCGGAGTGGCTGAGCAGCCGGGGGTACGGGTCGCTGTCGGGGACACGGCGGCGTTCAGGACGGTTTCGGTCGGCC
Source organism: Streptomyces sp. NTD107 (assembly GCF_059510435.1). Lineage (NCBI taxonomy): Bacteria > Bacillati > Actinomycetota > Actinomycetes > Kitasatosporales > Streptomycetaceae > Streptomyces > Streptomyces sp. NTD107. The sequence continues at coordinate 126,055 of NZ_JCAJZV010000011.1, forward strand.
TGAGGTCAAGCGGGGCGACCGATGATGCGTCGCACCAGCTCCGGAACCCATTCGACGTACTCGACCTCCGCCCCGTCCGCGTGCCGCGCGTACAGGAAGCGGCCGGTGGGGGCCGGGGCGACCGCCGTGGTGATGTCCGCACCCGCCTCGGCGAGCGCGACCATCACGGCATCGAGGTCGTCGACCACCACGGTGGCGGAGGCGTGCGCGTACTTCGCCCGCTCCTGCGGCGGCCCGGCGATCACCAGGAGGTCGCCGATGGCGGCCAGCTCGACGGACTCGAAGCCGACCCGCAGATCGGGGGTGGCGCCGGTCAGCCGCTCCAGGAGGGGGAGGGCCTGATCGAGACTGTCGGACCACAGCCGGGCGTACGTCTTCAGGATGGCCATGTGCGGGTGCTCCGTGGGTGGTGAGGGTTTCCGTTCGTTCCTCGGTAACTTTAGGGAAGTATCCTCTGACCTGGAAGAACGCACTTCTCCGTGAGAAGGTCACCCGATGGAAACCACCTCCGGTGCTGCTGCCGACGGCCCCGATCCCGTACCCGCCCTGGCGCGGGAGATCTTTACCGGCGTGGCCGGTAAATGGGCGCTGCTGATCCTCGAAAAGCTGGCGGACCGGACCCTGCGGTTCAGCGAGCTGAAACGGAATGTCCCGGACATCAGCCACAAGATGCTGGCGCAGACGCTGCGCGCGCTGGAGCGCGACGCGGTGGTGCGGCGGACCGTGCACCCGACGGCGCCGCCGAGCGTCGAGTACCGGCTCACCGAGGCGGGGCGCGAGCTGCGCGAGACGGTGTTCGGCCTGTGCGCGTGGACCCGCCGGCACCGTGGGGAGATCGAGGCGGCGCGGCGCCGCTTCGAGTGACGCGGTGATCAGGGGCGGGTGGTCGCCGCCGCCGCTCGTACCGTGTGCTGGAGCAGGAGCGCAGTGGTCACCGGGCCGACGCCGCCCGGTACGGGGGTGAGGGCCGCAGCCTTGCCGGAGACGGAGGCGGCGTCCACATCGCCGGTGAGCCCGCCGTCGGGGGTGGGGTTGGTGCCCACGTCGATGAGGATGGCGCCGGTACGGATGTGGCCGGCGGTGATCAGCCCGGGGCGGCCGGCGGCGGCCACCACGATGTCGGCGGTGGCGGTGAGCGCGGCGAGACCCTTCGTACGGGAGTGGGCGACGGTGACGGTCGCGTCCCGGTCGAGGAGAAGGTGGGCGGCCGGCTTGCCGACCACGGTGGAGCGTCCGACGACAACGACATGACGTCCCGCGACGTCGATGCCGTGCGCGTCGAGGACCGACACGACCGCTTCGGCGGTGGCCGGGGCGAAGGCGGGCAGCCCGGCGGCGAGCCTGCCGAGGGAGAGCGGGTTGGCGCCGTCCACGTCCTTGGCGACGGCGATGGCGCCGGCCAGCTCCTGGGCGTTGGCGCCGGGTGGCAGCGGGGTCTGGAGGATGATGCCGTGCACGGCGGGGTCGGCGCTGAGCTCGGTGAGGGTGGTACGGAGGGCGGCGGGGTTGGCGTCCGGACCCAGGTCGGCGATGTGGCAGTGGATGCCGGCCTTCTCGGCGGCCTTGGCGATGGACCGCACGTACCAGGCGCTGGACTCGTCCGCGGTGGCGGTGACGACGGCGAGACGGGGCGGCGTACCGTCCTCGGCGAGGCGGGCGGCCTCCGCCGTGGTCCGTTCGCGGAGGCGGGCGGCGTGCTCGCGGCCGGACAGGGGCGCGGTGTCGGTCACGGGGCGATCTCCTCGCGGACGGCTTCGGTGATACGGGCGGCACGGGCGGCGATGTCATCGACAGCGCCGATCACGGCGGCCAACTCGGCGCGCAGGGCGTCGTCCTTGACGCCGCCGAGATTGATCTCGACATTGACCCGCGCGGTAGTGGCGGCGGCCCGGGCGGCCTCGGTGGCGGCGGCGACGTCGGTGATGACGTTCCGATTACCGATGGGCAGCAACTCACCGGCGAGCTCGACGGCGGCCCGGGCCAGGCCGATCACCTCGGCCGGCGGACGGGCGGCACCGGCCAGCGCCCGCGCGATCGCGGCGGAGCGCTCGGCCTTGGCGGCATCGGTGTCCTTGGGAAGGCGATAGGCATCGGTCACGGCGGTGAACGCGGCAGCATCCTCCTCACCGAGCCGGACGGCGGCGGCCCGCAGCGTATCCGCCTCACCGATGATCCGCTCGACGGCATCACGGTGGTCCGCGTACTTCGCCCCGGTGGAATAACGCCCCACCATCCCCAGCAACGCACCCGCCTGAGCGACATGCAACGCAGCAGCAGCCCCTCCACCGGGCGCGGGCACCCGGTCGGCAAGCTGAGACAGGTACTCGGAGACCGTCTGATCACGCACGCAACATCCCGAAGTCAACCGCCAAAAACCCGACCCCCAAACCCTACGAGACCCCCACCCCCCACCCAACCACCCCACGGCGAACCCGCCGCCCTTGCACGGGAATCAGCGGCTCACTCGCGTGCATGTAGGCCCCGTCCGTGGAGCAGCGCGGCGTGCGCGGGGATTGGGCCGCAGCGGTCCCGGTGAGCCCGCACCAGCGGGGAACAGCCCCGCATGCGCGGGGGGCAGCCACGCCTCCAGCGGGCGGACGGTGGCGCCGAGGGAACAGCCCCGCATGCGCGGGGGCAGAGGGGGTGGCCTGGGGTTTTAGTTGGAGGGGGTGGGGTTTTTACTTAGTTGTGGAGAGTCGGGCTTAGGGGACATTTGGTTCGCCGGTTTCTGGTCTTGGCGATCAACGGGATTGGGTTGGGGATCAGTTGTCTCAAGAGTTCTTCGGCTGACGGTCATTCTCGCAGCATCTCGGACGTGGGGCGGCGGGAGCTGGGGTGGCATGTGTGGGGGTTCCGAGGGGCTGGTGGGTGGTCAGGTTTCGTACAGCTCGCGGTAGGAGGGGAAGCGGCCGCCGGGGGTGTCGGTGCCTTCTGCTGCGCGGATGCCCTTGACGATGGCGCGGGTCAGGACGTCGGCGCCGGCGGTGAGCAGGTCGCTGAGCAGCAGGGCGGCTTCCATCGGGTGTGGGTGTGGGTGTGGGTGGGAGTGGGTGAGGGGGCGGGTGGCGGTGGCGAGGGTGAAGATCGTGTCGCCGTCGGTCATGAGGTGGGCGGGGCGGATGGCGCGGGCGAGGCCGTCGTGTGCGGAGCCGGCGAGTTTCTGGGCCTGGGCGGGGGAGAGGACGGCGTCGGTGGCGATGACGGCGAGGGTGGTGTTCAGCGGGGGGCGGTTGGCGGTGGGGGAGCGGCGGGCGTTGGCGCGCTGGGCGTCGGCCAGCAGGCGGCGGGCCCGGGCGTGCCGGTCGGGGGTGGGTGGCGGGAGGGCGGGGTCGTCGCCGTAGAACGCTCCGGTGTCGGGGTCGATCGGCGAACCGGCGGCGTTGACGGCGGCGAGTGCGGCGACGGTGATGCCGTTGGGCAGTACCGCGCTGGCGGTGCCGATGCCGCCTTTGAGTTTCGGCGGCCCTTCGGGGGACCCACCCCCCTCCCCCTCCCACCGTTCTTGTCCTGCGCCGGTGGTGGCTCCGGTGCCCGCGCCGATGGTGCCCATGGCGACGGGCGTGCCGGGGCCGGTGTCGTGGGCGGCGGCGTCCTGGACCGCGGCGCGGCCCAGGGCCGCGTCCGGGCGGGCGCGCCAGTCGCCGCCCCGGCCCAGGTCGAACAGCACCGCCGCCGGCACGATCGGCACAACCTGGCCGGCCTCCGGGCCGATCCGGAACCCCCGGCCCTGTTCCTCCAGCCAGCCGACGACGCCCGACGCCGAGTCGAGCCCGAAGGCGCTGCCGCCGGTCAGGACGATGGCGTCCACCCGTTCCACGAGATTGCGCGGGTCCAGCACATCGGTCTCCCGGGTGCCGGGGCCGCCGCCGCGGACATCGACCGCGGCGACCGCCCCGCCCTCCGGGGCAAGCACCACCGTCACCCCCGTCAGCCGGCCGTCCCCGATCCGCTGGGCATGACCGACCCGGATACCGGGTACGTCTGTCAGCGCGTCGGCAGGACCCGGAACCCAACCCAGATAACTCATATGATCAGGGCTATCACGCCTTGCGATGGGTGGGCCAGGCGTACAGCGCACGTTTATCCGACGTCAATCGCCTCCCTTCAGGCTGCCGGTCATGATGGTGGATCAACATGGCCCGGTCGATGTGCTCAATCACGCTCAGCTTCTCGACCAGGGTGAGCGGGCGGCCGTGGCCCTGGCGCGGCTCGGTGTGCGCCCCGGCGACCAGGTCGCCGTTCTGCTGCCCATGTCCCTGGAGTCCGTGGTGGCGACCCTCGCGTGCATCCGGCTGGAGGCCCAGCGCCTCACCCTCCCGGTCGGGGACCATCTGGGGTTCATCCGCCATCGCATCCGTACCTCGGGTGCCAAAGTGGTGATCACCGCCGGGAGTTGCGCCGTCGACGGCACCGTCTGGGACATCAAGTCGGGTCTCGACCGTGCCTTATGGGCCTGTCCGGACGTGCACTCCGTCCTGGTGGTGCAGCAGCTGGCCAGGCCGCTGCCCTGGACCCCCGGGCGTGATCTGTGGTGGCACGAGGCGCTGGCCGCCGGGCCGGTCCCGGGCGGACCGTACGCTGGAGTCATGAGCAGCGCCCCCGAGCAGTCCGCCACCCCGTCGCCGTCGTCGGCCGTGCCGGCGTTGTTGATCTTCGACGACCCGCTGGAGCGCCGCTCCGCCGATGACAGTGATCAGGGCTGGGGCGAGCGTCCCGTGGAGGAGGGCGCCGCGGGCGATCTGCTCCGTTTCCTGGACGAGCGGCCCCCGCACCACCTGTGAGGCGGTGCGGCGTGGCGCGGGGGTGGATCAGTCGTCGAAGCGGGCGTTGTCCAGGGCGTCGGTGAGCCGGTTCAGCCGCTCGCGCAGTTCGGAGATCTCCGTCGGAGCCAGGCCGGTGGCCGTGGCGATCCGCTGTGGCACCCGTAGCGCCGGCTCGCGCAGGGCGGTGCCCTGCTCGGTGAGGCGTACGGTCACCGAGCGCTCGTCCTCTGGGCTGCGTTCCCGGTGTACCAGGCCGGCCGTGTCCAGCCGTTTGAGCAGTGGGGACAGGGTGCCGGATTCCAGGCGGAGCAGTTCGCCGATCCGTTTCACGGGCAGTTCGCCGTGTTCCCAGAGCACGAGCATCACCAGGTACTGCGGGTAGGTCAGCCCCAGATCCTTGAGCACAATCCGGTAAACGCGGCCGTAGGCGCGTGACGCGGCGTGCAGGGAGAAGCAGATCTGGTGGTGCAGTCGCAGGAATTCGCCCTCGCCCGGTGGCCGCTGCGGCCGGCTGGGTGATGTGGTGGTGGGCTCGGTGGTCATGTTCTCCACCATACCGGGGGTGCCTCGTCCGCGTTTTAGTTGTGCACAACTTAGTTGTGTGCTTAGGTTGGGGAGAGAAGAGAGTCGGCCGACAGTGACATGGATGAGGGAGACCGTCATGGAACCGCTGTACACCGCGATCGCGACCGCCAACGGACGTGAGGGGCGGGCCGTCAGCTCCGACGGTCAGCTCGACCTCACCCTGGCCCCGCCGCCCGCGCTGGGCGGCAGCGGCAAGGGCACCAACCCCGAGCAGCTGTTCGCCGCCGGCTACGCCGCCTGCTTCGCCAGCGCGCTGGGCGCGGTGGGCCGCCAGGAGAAGGTCGACACCAGCGAGGTGTCCGTCACCGCCGAGGTCGGCATCGGCAAGTCCGACGACGGCAGCGGCGGGTTCGGGCTCGCCGTGGTGCTGCGCGTCGAACTGCCCGACGCGCTCTCCGGCGAGCGGGGCGAGAAGCTGGTGGCCCAGGCGCACCAGGTGTGCCCGTACTCCCGGGCCACCCGGGGCAACATCGAGGTCCAGCTCGTCGTGGAGTAGGCGGGCGGCGGGCCCGCCCCGGGTCAGCGGGTGCCGGGGCCGTCCGAGGGCCGCTGCGGATCCGCGCCCGGGTCCGAGCCGTTGGGGGCGGCGCGCTGGCCGACCAGCGCAGGCGCCCCCAACGGGTTCCCGGCGGTGCGCTGGGCGATCAGCTCGTCGCGGATCTCCATGAGGATGTCCAGCTCGGTCTTGGCGGCCGGCACCTCGCTCACCGGGGTCTTCGCCGCCCGGCGGGCATTGAACCGGTTCATCGGCATGATCATCAGGAAGTAGACGACGGCGGCGGTCATCAGGAAGGTGAGCGAGGCCGTCAGCACCGACCCCCAGCGGATCGCGGCCCCGCCGGCCGTGTCGCAGTCCCCCGTCAGGCACAGCACGTACTGGTCCAGGTCCTGCGTCCCGAACGCGCCGATCAGCGGATTGATCACTCCGTCGACCACCGAGTTGACGATCCCGGTGAACGCGGCGCCGACGACGACCGCCACCGCCAGCTCGATGACATTCCCGCGCATCAGGAATTCTTTGAATCCGCTCAGGATTCCCTTGGTCTCGCTCACTGCACTGTCCTTCTGGGGTGAGATCCGCGTCGGACCCCGCACGGTGCACCACAATGGCATTCCGTGTCCAATCGGTTCGAACTACCATCGGGATACCGCCAGTTGTGATCCAGCCGCCGCACCGGCCAGTTCGGCCGCCGTGCCGGGGGAGACCGACAGCACCAGCAGCGCGCCCTCGCCGGACAGGGGCGGGGACAGGGACGGGGACGGGCGGGCCGGGCGGGTCTCCGGGTCGGCGGCGGCCGGGATCTCGGACACCCGGGCCCGATGGGCGACCACCCGGGCCGGGTCCGTCGTACCGGGGTCGGCGGCCAGGACGTCCACCTCGTCGCCCGGCTCCAGCAGGCGTACGACCTCCGCGTCGGCGATCCGGACCGCCGCCGAGACGAGCCGCTCGGTACGGGGCTCCGCCGCCGGCGTCCCCGGGCCCTCCCGGGCGTCGGCGACCGGCACCGTCAGCGGATCGGCCCGGCGGCCCGAAGGTCCATCGCCGGGCAGCGCCATCGCCAGCGTGGCCGCTGCCACCGCGAGCGCCGCCGCCAGCGCGCGGCCCCGGCCCCGTACGATCCGCCGCAGCCCGAACCGCCGGGCGCGCGGGCGCAGTGGGGCGAACTCCGGCACCACCGGGCGGGTCGAGGTGCCGGTGGCGGCCGTGGCAGGGACAGTCGCGGTGGGGACAGTCGGGGTGGGGGCGGTCGCGGTGGGGGCAGCGAAGGGAGTGTGGGAAGTGCGAGAGGGGGGTGTGGGTGTCGTCCGTGTCATGCGGCCACTCTGGCCGCCTTCGCAAGAACCTGCCGCGGGCTGTGGACAACTCCGGGGCTGTGGATAACTTCGTCACCCACAGGAGTGAGTCAGGGCAGCTCGATGCCCGGATCCTGTCCCAGCAGCGCCGTCCCGCACCCGCAGTCGCGCTCCGCCGGCAGCGCCGCCACCGCGTCGAAGAGCACCTCGCGCAGCCGGCCGATGTTCTGGCCGAAGACTTCGAGCACCTCCGCGTGCGAGACGCCCTCGCCGCTCTCCGCGCCCGCGTCCAGGTCCGTGACCAGGGTCAGCGAGGTGTAGCAGAGCTCCAGCTCCCGGGCGAGCACCGCCTCCGGGTGGCCGGTCATGCCCACCACCGACCAGCCCTGCGCCGCGTGCCAGCGCGATTCGGCGCGGGTGGAGAAGCGCGGCCCCTCGATCACGCACAGCGTGCCGCCGTCCACCGGCTCCCAGCCGCGCCCTCGGGCGGCGGCCAGCGCCGCCCGGCGGCCGGTGGAGCAGTAGGGGTCGGCGAACGTCAGATGCACGACGTTCGGCACTCGGCCGTCCGGTCGCTGCTCGCCGTCGTAGTAGGTCTGCCGCCGGCTCTTGGTGCGGTCCACCAACTGGTCGGGGACCAGCAGCGTGCCGGGCCCGTACTCGGGGCGCAGTCCGCCGACCGCGCACGGGCCGAGGACCTGGCGTACGCCCAGTGAGCGCAGTGCCCACAGGTTCGCCCGGTAGTTGATCCGGTGCGGGGGCAGGCCGTGTTTGCGGCCGTGCCGGGGGAGGAACGCCACCCGGCGGCCGGCGATGTCGCCGAGGAAAAGGGAGTCGCTTGGCGCCCCGTACGGCGTCTCGACGGTGACTTCGGTCACATCGTCCAGGAAGGAGTAGAAGCCGGACCCTCCGATGACGCCGATCTCCGCGGCGGCGGCGCTCATGCGGCGGAGCTGCCGGCGGATGACGACGACGAGGACGCGGCGGTCGACGTGGTCGACGACGGCGATGAGGACGACGACGAGGACGACGAGGTGGCGGCCGGGGTGCTGCCGCTGCCCGCGTCGGAGCCCGCCTTCTTCTCCGTCTTGCCGCCGCCGTCCGCCTTCTGCGCCGAGGACGCCGCCGGGCTGCTGCTGGAGGAGCTGTTGCGGCTGTCGTTGCGGTAGAAGCCGGAGCCCTTGAAGACAATGCCGACCGCCGAGAACACCTTCTTCAGCCGCCCCTGGCAGCTCGGGCACTCGGTCAGGGCGTCATCGGTGAACTTCTGCACCACCTCAAGGCCCTCTTGGCATGCGGTGCACTGATACTGATACGTCGGCACGTGATCCTCCTGGCACTCTTCTCCACCGAGTGCTAACGACGGTCCATCGTGCAACATTCCGGGTACGGAAGTCCACTGCCGACCCCCGCCGACCGGCGCCACCGGCACCCGGCAGCGCCCGCCGAGCGCGCTTCGCCCCCTTATGACGCAGACCATCGCGGCGGGTGACTCCCCGTAGGCTCACCCCAGTGGCCGTATGTCTATGGTTGCTTCCATCCGCTTACCTGGCCTGTGAAGGACACAGATGCCCGCCAAGAAGCCCTCGCGGCGCCTCCGCGTGTTCGTGATCGCTGTCGTACTGATCGTCCTGTCCGGATTGGGGTACGGCGCGTTCTGGACCGTGAGCACCGTGCGGGCGTCCTACCCGCAGGTGTCCGGGGAGATAGAAATCGACGGGCTCAGTGGCCCGGTCACCGTGCAGCGGGACGCGAACGGCATCCCGCGCCTGTACGCCGACACCGCTGATGACCTCTTCCGCGCCCAGGGCTTCGTGCATGCCCAGGACCGGTTCTGGGAGATGGATGTCCGCCGGCATCTGACCTCGGGCCGGCTCTCGGAGATGTTCGGCGACGGGCAGGTGGAGACGGACGCGTTCCTGCGCACCCTGGGGTGGCGGCAGGTGGCCCAGCAGGAGTACGACGAGGAGCTGGCGCCGCAGACCAAGGCGTACCTGGAGGCGTACGCGGAGGGCGTGAACGCGTATCTGGGGTCGCGTTCCGGCGCGGATCTGTCGGTGGAGTACGCGGCGCTCGGCTTCCTCAACGACTACACGCCCGAGCCGTGGGACCCGGTGGACTCGGTGGCGTGGCTGAAGGCCATGGCCTGGGATCTGCGCGGCAACATGGAGGACGAGGTCGACCGGTCGCTGCTGGCGGGGCGGCTGAGCCCGGAGCAGATCGAGGAGCTGTACCCGGAGTACCCGTACGACCGGCACAACCCGATCGTCGAGACGATCGGTGACGGTGCGGACGGTTCCGGCTCCACATCGCCGGACGGCGGGTCGTCCGCCGATGACGCGGTGGACGGGGTCACCACGCAGCTGGGCGCGCTGTCGGCGACCCTGGACGCGATCCCGGCGCTGCTGGGTCCGGCGGGCAGTGGCATCGGTTCGAACTCGTGGGTGGTGTCGGGGCAGTACACGACGACGGGGCTGCCGCTGCTGGCGAACGACCCGCACCTGGGGCCGGCGCTGCCGTCCGTGTGGTACCAGATGGGGCTGTACTGCAACGAGGTGAGCGAGGAGTGCCCGTTCGAGGTGTCCGGGTTCACCTTCTCCGGGATGCCGGGCGTGGTGATCGGCCACAACGAGGACATCGCGTGGGGCTTCACCAACCTGGGCGCGGATGTGACCGATCTGCGGCTGGAAAAGCTCAGCGACGGCAACTATCTGCGCGACGGTGAGCAGAAGCCGTACGAGACCCGTACCGAGATCATCAAGGTCGCGGGCGGCGAGGACCGGGAGATCACCGTACGGTCCACCGAGAACGGCCCGATCGTCTCCGACCGGCACGACGAGTTCGCCGAGACCGGCCAGACCGCGCCCGTGGAGTCGGGCGCCCCGGACCGCGGCAACGGCTACGCCGTCTCCCTCACCTGGACCGCGCTGGAGCCGTCCAACACCATGGACGCCGTCTTCGGCCTCAACACCGCCGCGACCTTCGACGACTTCCGGGCCGCCGCCGCCGACTTCGCCGTCCCGGCGCAGAACATGATCTACGCCGACACCGCCGGCAACATCGGCTATCAGGCGCCCGGCAAGATCCCGGTACGCGGCAAGGGCGACGGCCGCTACCCCGCGCCCGGCTGGGACTCGGCCTACGACTGGACCGGCTACATCCCGGCCGACGAGCTGCCCTGGGAGCTGAACCCCGAGCGCGGCTACATCGTCACCGCCAACCAGGCCGTCATCGACCCGGCCGGCTACGACCACTTCCTCACCGAGGACTGGAGCTACGGCACCCGCAGCCAGCGCATCGAGGATCTGCTGGTGTCGAAGATCGAGGACGGCGGGAAGATCTCGATGGGCGACATGCAGTCCATCCAGCTGGACAACAGCAACGAGATGGCGCGGGTCCTGGTGCCCTACCTGCTGGACATCGACATCTCCGACCCCTACGTCCGCGAGGCGCAGCAGCTGCTGGAGGGCTGGGACTACAGCCAGGACTCCGACTCGGCGGCAGCCGCCTACTACAACGCGGTGTGGGCGAACATGCTCCAGCTCGCCTTCGGCCACAAGCTCCCCAAGGAGCTGCGGGTGGAGGGCCAGTGCCTGCGGGTGCGCCCGGCCGACGATTCGGCGCCGCTGGAGGACGCCAACGGCGACACGCTGTTCCAGACCGAGTGCGGCGAGCGCTCCCCGGACTCGGCGTGGCCGGACGGCGGTGACCGCTGGTTCGAGGTGGTGGGCAACCTGATCGAGGAGCCCGACAGCGACTGGTGGACGACCCCGGCCACCCGTACGGAGCCGGCCGCCACCGACCGCGACGAGCTGCTGGCGCGTGCCCTGCGCGATGCCCGCTGGGAGCTGACCGCGAAGCTGGGCAAGGACATCGACACCTGGAGCTGGGGGCGGCTGCACCAGCTGACGCTCACCAACCAGACCCTCGGCGAGGAGGGCCCGGGCCCGCTGCGCTGGATGCTCAACCGCGGGCCGTGGAACCTGTCGGGCGGCGCGGACGCGGTCAACGCCACCGGCTGGAACGCGGCGGGCGGCTACGAGACGACGTGGGTGCCGTCCATGCGGATGATCGTGTCGCTGGCGGACTTCGACGATTCGCTGTGGATCAACCTGTCGGGCGCCTCGGGGCACGCGTACCACGAGAACTACACCGACCAGACGGGGATGTGGGCGCGCGGCGAGTTCCTGCCGTGGCCGTCGACGGCGGAGGCGGTGGCCGAACGTACCCGGGACACGCTCACCCTGACCCCGGCGGCGGGTGGCGGCCAAAGCGGGGAGTGAGGCCGTACTGAACGCGGCGGGCGGGGCGGTACCGGTACGAGCCGGTCCCGCCCCGCCGTCGTTGCCGCCCCGGCTCGCCCCGCCCCGCCGTCGTTGCCGCCCGGCCGCCGCTCAGCGCGGCGGGAAGCGGTGTACGCCCTCGGGGGTGACCGCCACCCGTACCGGCCGGTCGTGCGGTTCCACCGGCAGCTCGCCGACCACCTCGTGCCCGTACAGCAGCACCACCAGCGCCGGATCGGCCCCCGCGCCGGCCAGCCGCGCCAGCACCCGGTCGTAGCTGCCGCCGCCGCGCCCCATCCGTACCCCGCGCGCGTCCACCGCGAGCCCGGGCAGCAGCACCACGTCCGCCGCCAGCACCGCCTCCCGGCCCAGCCGTGCCCCGCCCGGCTCGCGCAGCCGCATCCGGCCGCCGCGCTCCGTCTCCACCAGTGACCCGGGGCCCTCGTACGCGCCCCAGTCCAGGTCGTCGTCCTCCCGCAGCACCGGCAGCAGCACCCGTACGCCGCGCTCGCGCAGCGCGTCCAGCAGCGCGCCGGTGCCCGGCTCGTGGCCGACCGACACGTACGCGGCGACCGTGCGGGCCGCCGCCAGCTCCGGCAGGCCCAGCGCCTGGGCGGCCAGCTCCGCGGCGGCCTGGGTCACCTCGTCGGCGCCGAGCGCGGCGCGTACCGCGAGCAGATCGCGGCGCACCACCCGCTTGCCGTCCCGCGCGGTCCGTGCGGTCCCTGCGACATGATCCATTTCGTCATCCTCGCGTAAAGGGTCCAAGCACACTAGCTGGATAAAGTGACGGGCATGACATCACCTCGCCCCCGGATCAGCAAGGCTGTCATCGCCGCCGCCGGGCTCGGGACCCGGTTTCTCCCCGCGACCAAGGCCACCCCGAAGGAAATGCTGCCGGTGGTCGACCAGCCGGCGATCCAGTACGTCGTGGAGGAGGCCACCAGCGCCGGCCTCACCGACGTCCTCATGATCACCGGGCGCAACAAGCGTCCCCTCGAAGACCACTTCGACCGCAACTACGAGCTGGAGGACGCGCTGCGCCGCAAGGGCGACCTCGACCGGCTCTCCCGGGTGCAGGAGTCCACCGCCCTGGCCGCCATCCACTACGTGCGGCAGGGCGACCCCAAGGGCCTGGGCCACGCCGTGCTGTGCGCCGCCCCGCACGTCGGCGACCAGCCGTTCGCCGTGCTGCTGGGCGATGACCTCATCGACCCGCGCGACCCGCTGCTCACCCGGATGACGGCCGTCCAGGAGGAGCGCGGCGGCTCCGTCATCGCGCTCATGGAGGTCGACCCGTCCCAGATCCACCTCTACGGCTGCGCCGCCGTCGAATCCACCGGGCAGGACGGGGTGCACCGGGTCACCGACCTGGTGGAGAAGCCCGACCAGGCGGACGCCCCCAGCAACCTCGCCGTCATCGGCCGCTACGTCCTCGACCCCGGCGTCTTCGAGGTGCTGCGCAAGACCCCGCCGGGGCGGGGCGGCGAGATCCAGCTGACCGACGCGCTCCAGACGATGGCCACCTCGGAGGTGACCGGCGGCCCGGTGTACGGGGTGGTGTTCAAGGGCCGCCGCTACGACACGGGCGACCGCGCCGACTATCTGCGCACCATCGTCCGGCTCGCGTGCGAACGTGAGGACCTCGGGCCCGAGTTCCGGACCTGGCTGAAGACCTATGTCAACGAGGAGATGCGGGCACTTGAGTGACCTGTGGTCGGTCGATGACCACCTTGCCGACATTCTGCGGGCGGTCCGCCCGCTGGACCCGATCGCCCTGCCGCTGCTGGAGGCGGACGGCTGCGTGCTGACCGAGGACGTGACCGTCCCCACCGCGCTGCCGCCGTTCGACAACAGCTCGATGGACGGGTACGCGGTGCGCTGCGCCGACATCGCCGCCGCCACCGCCGAGCGGCCGGCCCGCCTCGCGGTGGTCGCCGACATCGCGGCGGGCGGCGGCGCGGAACTTCCGGCGCTCCAGCCGGGGCAGGCCGCCCGGATCATGACCGGCGCGCCGCTGCCGCCGGGCGCCGAGGCGGTGGTCCCGGTGGAGTGGACGGACGGCGGGCTCGGCGGCGGCCCGGTGGCGGCGATGCCGGCCGGGCGGGTGGCGGAGGGGGCGCGGGTACGGGTGCACCGGCCCGCCGAGCGCGGGGCGCACATCCGCGCGCGCGGCTCGGACGCGGCGGCCGGCACCCTCGCGCTGGCGGCCGGCACCGTGCTGGGGCCGCCGCAGCTGGGGCTGCTGGCGGCTGTCGGCCGGGCCACGGTGGAGGTACGGCCGCGCCCGCGCGTCGTGGTGCTGTCCACCGGCAGCGAACTCGTACCCCCCGGCAGTGCGCTGCGCCCCGGGCAGATCCACGACTCCAACAGCTTCACCCTCACCGCCGCCGCCCGCGCCGCCGGGGCCGCCGCGTACCGGGCGGCCACCGTCGCGGACGAGCCGGAGCGGCTGCGGGCCGCCCTGGAGGACCAGCTCTCGCGCGCCGATCTGGTGATCACCAGCGGCGGGGTGAGCGTGGGCGCGTACGACGTGGTGAAGGAGGCGCTGCGCGGCAGCGTGGAGTTCCGGCGCCTGGCGATGCAGCCGGGCAAGCCGCAGGGCTTCGGGCTGGTCGGCAGGCAGCGGGTGCCGCTGCTGGCGCTGCCCGGCAATCCGGTCAGCTCGTACGTGTCGTTCGAGCTGTTCGTGCGCCCGGCGCTGCGGGCGCTGGCCGGGCACGCGCGGGTGGAGCGGCCCCGGGTGCGGGCGCGGCTGGAGTGCGCGGCGCCGCTGACCTCGCCGGCCGGCCGGCGGCAGTATCTGCGCGGCGCCTACACGCCGCCGGTGCCCGGCGAACGGCTGGGCACGGTGCGGCCGGTGGGCGGCGCGGGCTCGCATCTGCTGGCGGCGCTGGCCCGCGCCGACGCGCTGATCGAGATCCCGGAGGCGGCCACGGCCGCGGCGTGTGGGGCGGAGCTGACGGTGGTGCCGCTGGGCGGGGAGGCGCAGGAGTACGGTAGCTCCTCATGAGCAGCCCTCATCTGACCCATCTGGACGCGTCGGGCGCGGCCCGGATGGTGGACGTCAGCGCCAAAGAGATCACCGCCCGCACGGCGCGGGCCACCGGCCGGGTACGGGTGTCGCCCGAGGTGGTGGCGCTGCTGCGCGGCGCGGGGGTGCCCAAGGGGGATGCGCTGGCGGTGGCCAGGATCGCGGGCATCATGGGCGCCAAGCGCACCCCGGAGCTGATCCCGCTGTGTCATCCGCTGGCGCTGTCGGGGGTGACGGTGGAGCTGACGGTGGCGGACGACGCGGTGGAGATCGCGGCGACGGTGCGCACCACGGACCGTACGGGGGTGGAGATGGAGGCGCTGACGGCGGTGTCGGTGGCGGCGCTGACCGTGGTGGACATGGTGAAGGCCGTGGACCCGGGCGCGGTGATCTCCGATGTGTGGGTGGCGGAGAAGACGGGTGGCAAGTCCGGGCGTTGGAGTCGCGCCGAATGAGCGGTGAGCGGGAGTACCGGGCGCTGGCGGTGACGGCGTCGAACCGGGCCTCGGCCGGCGTGTACCCGGACCGGGGCGGGCCGCTGCTGGTGGCGGCGCTGCGCGGGTGGGGGTTCGTGGCCCAGGGGCCGCAGGTGGTGCCGGACGGCGAGCCGGTGGCGGCGGCGCTGCGGGCGGCGGTGGCGGCCGGGTACGACCTGGTGCTGACGACGGGCGGGACGGGGCTGACGCCCAGGGACCGTACGCCGGAGGCGACGCGCGCGGTGATCGACTACGAGGTGCCGGGCATCGCGGAGGCGATCCGGGCGGCCGGGTTGGCGAAGGTGCCCACGGCGGCGCTGTCGCGCGGGCTGGCCGGGGTGGCCGGGGGGCGGACGCTGATCGTGAATCTGCCGGGTTCGACGGGTGGGGTACGGGACGGGCTGGCCGTGCTGGAGCCGCTGGCGCGGCACGCGGTGGACCAGCTGCGCGGCGGCGATCACCGGCCGTGAACATTCCCTGGCCCGTGGAGCTGCGGGACGGCGAGGTGGGGCTGCGCCCCATCAGACAGCGTGATCAGCGTGCCTGGCGTGAGGTCAATCAGCGCAACCGGGACTGGCTGCGGCCGTGGGAGGCGACGATTCCGCCCCCGCCGCCGGGGCAGTTGCCGGGGCACCGGCCGTCGTACCGGCAGATGGTGCGGCATGTGCGGGCGGAGGCGCAGGCGGGGCGGATGCTGCCGTTCGTGGTGACGTACCGGGGGCGTCTCGCGGGGCAGTTGACGGTGGCGGGCATCACGTGGGGGTCGATGTGTTCGGCGCACCTGGGCTACTGGATCGATCAGGAGGTGGCGGGGCGCGGGGTGATGCCGGCGGCGGTGGCGCTGGCGACGGATCACTGTTTCCGGTCGGTGGGGCTGCACCGGGTGGAGATCTGCATCCGGCCGGAGAACGCGCCGTCGCGGCGGGTGGTGGAGAAGCTGGGGTTCCGGGAGGAGGGGCTGCGGCCACGCTATCTGCACATCGATGGCGCCTGGCGGGATCATCTGATCTTCGCGTTGACGGCGGATGAGGTGCCGGAGGGGCTGGGGGAGCGCTGGCACCGGCGGAGCAGTCACCAGCAACACAACAAATAGAACGCGTATTCGGATAATCCTTAACTGATCCATAAAATCCGAAGAAATGCCCGGTATGCGCTCCGGATCGTGCGACACACCGCGCTATTTGGCAGATGGACTCATGCAAACCCCTCTACCGTGTGAGCGTGAGCGGCAGTGGTCTCATCTTCGCAATGATCGTCGGGGCCTGGGCCGCGTACCTCGTGCCCATGTGGCTGCGCAGACAGGACGAGCTCAACGAGGCCCGTCCCACGGAACGCTTCAGCACCGCGATCCGGCTGCTGTCCGGCCGCGCGGCACTGGAACGGCGCGCCGCCCGGCGGGCCGCGGAGGGGGACGCGTCACCAGGCGACCGCGACGCCGACGTGCGCGCCTACGCCGAACCGGTGACCGCGCTCGCCGCACCCGACCCCGAGCCGGAGCCCGAAGCCGTCCCCGAACCCGAGCCAGAACCGGTGACCGCCGCCCGCGCGAAGGTCCTGGCCCGCCGGCGGCGTACCACGATGGTGTTGTTCGTGGCCTTCGCCGGGGGCGGCATCTTCGCGCTGAGCGCCGGGGGCGGCGCCCTGTGGATCCCGGCCGTCCCGGGCGTGCTGCTGAGCGCCTACATCATCAACGTACGGGCCCAGGAGCGCCGCCGGTACGCGGTCACCATGGACCGCCGCCGCGCGGAGGACGCCGCCCGGCGGCTGCGCGAACGCACCCAGGCCGGCCCGGCGGCCCGCCCCGAACAGCCCTCGCGGGCCGTGGTCGAGCAGACCGACCACGCCGAATGGATCGACCAGCAGCGCCGCCGGGGCCCGGCGGCCGAGGACGAGCCGAACGGCTGGGAGCCCGCCCCGGTGCCGCTGCCCACCTACGTGAGCGCCCCGGTCGCCCCGCGCACCACCCGCGGCGTGGACCTGGACGCCCCCGGCACCTGGAGCGCGGCCCGCTCCACCCCCGCCCAGCAGCCGCCGCAGCCGCACGGCCAGCACGGCCAGCAGCCCCCGGCGGCGGGCGGCGGCCAGCCGGGCCCGCAGCGCACCCCGCTGTTCGACCAGTTCGAAGAGGACGACCACCCCCGCGCCGCCGGCGAGTAACAGCGGATTTCGGCCCGCCCCACGACGGATGCTAGAGTTTCCCTCGTTGCAAGGGCCTGTAGCGCAGCCTGGTAGCGCATCTCGTTCGCAACGAGGGGGTCAGGGGTTCAAATCCCCTCAGGTCCACAACAAGGGCCGTTCCCAAGACCAGGTGGAACGGACCGGCGAAAGCCCCCGTCGAGTCAATCGACGGGGGCTTTCGCGTGCGTGCAAGCAGCGAAGTACAACAACGACGTTCTGAGTTCGCTATCGGGGGCCGAGCACGAGGGTGAGGACGTACGCCGGGTAGTGGAGCGGATCGCGGAGGGTCCGCGCCTCGTCGACCGACCAGCCGCGGCTTCTTCCGCCGTACGGGCCGCGCCTTGACCTGGCCCGCCACGTTCTTGCCGATTATTTTCTCGGTTGTGGCGTGCGAGCGCCGACCGCAGCGCCGTCCGAGCGTCCTGCACCGTCCGCCGGGAGGGCACCCGCCGGCGGGGGTCGCGGTGGCGCTCCGGACGCTTGGCGTCCCGGCCCTGGGCACAGCACCCCGGACCGTGAGCTTGTCGAGCCGTTGCGCCCCGAGGCCGGGCGTGATGCAGCGGCGGACGTGCATCGCGTACGTCTCTGTGGCCTCGGGATTCAGCTCCGGCCGCCCCCTCACGGAACCCGTACGCCAGGTACAGACAGCGCAGGTGCTCGCGGGCCGGTTCCGGCTCGTGATCGACCGGCTGTACGGCCACCTGCTGGTCGACCGGGCGTCCGTCGAGGAGGAGGCGCGGGCGATCTGCGCCCATGCGTACGACTCCCCCGCCGCGATCCGGGCCAGCAACGACTGGTATCGGACGATGCGTCAGGACGTCGCGGATCTCGCCACCCGCGCGCCGGTGTGACGGTTCCCGTCCTGACGATGGCCGGCGAGTTGTTCCACGCCGCGCTCCGTGAACCGATGGGGCCGGACGAGGGCACCGGCATCAGGGTGGTGGAGGTGCGGGGCGGCGGGCACTGCATCTCCGAAGAGCGGCCGGATGCGGTGATTCGCGAACCCACCGGTTTCTTCGCCCCGGCCGGGGCGTCAGGCCGGGGTGTCGGTCGGCGGGGTCCAGGTGGGGAGGTGCTTCATGACCTCGCCGAGCAGGGTGCACAGCCGCTGGTAGTCGTCCTCGCCGAGTGAGTCCCGCAGATGGCCGTCGAGGTGTACCAGCAGCCGGTCGGCGCCGGTGAGTTCCCGGCGGCCGGTGTCGGTGAGGTAGAGCTCCTGGACGTTGGCGTGCCTGGGGTGCGGGTGGCGTTCGATCCAGCCGCGGTCGACGAGTTTGCCGACCAGTGGCGTGATCGCCTGCGGGGTCACGCCGACCAGGCGCGCCAGTTCGGCGCCGGTCAGTCCTGGTTCCACCTCAAGGTTGATCAGGACGGAGTACAGGGACCCGGAGACGCCGAGCTTGCGCAGCGGGGGTTCTTTGGTGCTTTGCAGGGCCAAGTCGGCGCGCCGCAGCAGGGATACGGCGCGGCTGAGTACCTCCGCGTTGCGGGTGGTCCCGGGTGGTTCGGTCACGATCGCTGAGCTTACAACACCTTCACATTCATACAGGTCTTGTTGTCTATCAAGAACTTGATACATTGCTCGGCATGACAGCCACGAGGTATGTCGCCCCCGAGGAGGCGTCCGCCGTCCCTGGGCCGGGGCGCGCGGTACGCGAACTCGATCGCCCACCGCACCGCGCGCCGCGCGCTCGGGCCGCCCGGCTCCGGAACGGCCGAGTGAGGAGTGTGATCGCCGGTACGCGTGCGTTACCGCGAAGGGCCGGGACGGTGCTCGGCCTCCTGGCCGCCCTCGCCCTGACCGCCGCGTGCGGAGCGGACGGTGGTGGCGGCGGCGGGGCCACGGCGACCACGACCGGCCCGGAACTGACCCGGCTGGTCATCGACTACAGCCCGACCGCCAACAACGCCCAGCTGTCGCTCGGCGTGGAGCGCGGAATCTTCGCACGGCACGGCATCGAGATCGCCCAGGTGCCCGGCTCCGGCGCCAGCGCCAACAGCGTCGCCCTGCTGCTCAACGGCCAGATCGATCTCGCCGTCACCGAGATCACCGCCTTGCCCGCCGCCGTCGCCGCCGGCTTCCCCGTACAGATCGTCACCTCCCTGGTCACCGACTACGAGTCCCCGCAGGGCGACGCGTTCTCCCTCGTCGTGCCGGACGGCAGCCCCATCCGGACCTTCGCCGACCTCGCCGGCCGGACCGTCGCCGTCAACGGCCTGGAAAGCTTCTTCGACCTCACGGTGCGCGAGGCCGTCCGGCAGGCGGGCGGCGACCCCGACGAGGTCGGCGTCATCGCCGTACCGTTCGAGGACCAGCTCGCGGCGCTGCGGCAGGGCAGGGTGGACGCGGTCAGCACCATCGAGCCGTTCGCCGGGCAGCTGACCACCGACGGCTTCCGCTCCATCGGCAACCCCGCCACCGCCGCCCTCGGCCCGCGCAGCAGCGCCGGCGTCATGATGGCGGCACGGCAGTTCGTCACCGAGAACGAGGACGTCATGCGGCGCTTCCTCGCCGCCTGGGACGAGACCACCGCGTACGCCAACGACCACCCCGACGAGATCCGCGCGACCATCGCGGAGACCACCGGCGCGCCCCCGGACACCGTGGCCGCACTGCCCCTGCCCTGGTACGTGAGCGGCATCGACCGCGACTCCGCCGAGCGCATCGCCGCGCTGATGGTCGAGTACGGCCGGCTGGATTCGGCGCCCGCGCTGGAGGAGTACGCCTGGCCGCAGGCGCCGGACGCCACCGATCTCAGCACGCCGCCGCGCGGCCTTGAGGTCTCCGGGTGAGGCGCGACAGGCTCGCGTTCGCGCTCCCGGCGCTCACCACCGCCGCGCTGCTCGCCTTCTGGGAAACGCTGTCCACCACCGGCACGCTCCCGGCCGAGATCCCCCCGGCCTCCACCGTCGGCGGATGGCTGGCCGGCAACCTCGGCGCCGCCGAGCTGTGGACGGCCGTCGGACAGACCCTGGGCCACTGGGGCCTCGCGCTGCTCACCGGGGTGACGATCGGCGCCGCGCTCGGCGGCGCGATGGCAGCCGTCCCGGTGCTGAACGAACTGCTGGCGGGCGTGGTCGAGTTCTTCCGGCCCATCCCCGTCGTGGTCTATCTGCCGGTCATGCTCCTGCTGCTGGGCGCCACCTCCCAGGTGGTGGTCGTGCTCGCCGCGGTGGCCGCGGTGTGGCCGATGCTGTCGCAGACGTTCTACGGGGTACGGGCCGTGGACCCACTCACCCGGGACACCGCGCGCGTCTACGGGCTGACCGGAACGCAGCGGCTGGTGTGGGTGACCGCGCCCGCCATCGCCCCCTACCTCTCCACCGGCATACGGATCGCGTCCACCATCACCCTCCTGGTGGCGATCGCCATGGAACTCATCGGCGCGGTCCCCGGGCTGGGCGCCACGCTGGGCGCCTATGCCACCAATGGCGTCTACGACGCGATGTACGGCGTCATCGTGCTGACCGGACTGCTCGGGGTGCTGCTCAACGCCGGCTTCGAACGGCTCGAACGGTGGGCCTTGCGCTGGCACCCCTCCCACCGGGCCCGGACCGCATGAGGAGGGCAACCGTGACAACAGGCGCGACCCGAATCGCTCTCCGGCTGGTGCTCCCCGCCCTGCTGGTGCTGCTGTGGTGGACCACCTCCGCCCGCAGCACGTCCCCCTTCTACCCGCCGCTGAGCGCGGTGCTGGCCTCCTTCCAGGAGACCTGGCTGTTCGCCCGGCTGGGCTCGGACGTGCTGCCGAGCCTCACCCGCCTGCTCGCCGGGCTGCTGATCGCCTCGGCCGCCGGGGTCGCCGCCGGCGTCGCGCTGGGGCGGAGCAGACCGCTGGCCCGGGCGCTGAACCCCGCCCTCCAGTTCTGCCGCTCCCTGCCGGGCACCGCCCTCATCCCGGTCAGCGTGGTGCTGCTCGGCATCGGCGACGGCGCGAAGATCGGCGTCATCGCCTTCGTCTGCGCGTTCCCGGTGCTGCTGAACACCGCCGACGCGGTGCGCGGGATCGACCCGCAACTGGAGGACGTGGCCCGTACGTACCGGCTCACCCGCACCCAGCGGCTCACCTCGGTGCTGCTGCCCGCCGCCGCACCGCAGATCTTCGCCGGGATCCGCACCGCCCTCGGCATGGCCTTCATCATGATGGTCGTCACCGAGCTGTACGCGGCCACCAACGGCGTCGGTTTTGTCACGGTCAGCGCCCGGAACTCCTTCGACATCCCGCAGATGTGGGCCGGCACCCTGCTGCTCGGCCTGCTCGGCGCGGCGCTGACCGCGCTCTTCCTCGCGCTCCAACGGCGCGTCCTGCACTGGCACATCGGCATGACCGGAAGGAAATGACATGTTGTCGGTCACCAGCGTGCGCAAGACGTACGGCGTCGGCGAGCAGGCCGTGGAGGCCATCCGCGATCTGACACTGACGGTGGAGAAAGGCGAGTTCGTCTGCATCGTCGGACCCTCGGGCGCGGGCAAGACGACGCTGCTGAAATGCCTGTGCGGCCTGCTCACTCCCTCGGCGGGCACCGTGCTCCTGGACGGCCGGCCGGTCACCGGGCCGCCGAAGGCCATGGCGTCCGTCTTCCAGGACTACAGCCGATCGCTCATGCCCTGGCTCTCGGTCGAGCGCAACATCGGGCTGCCGCTGCGGAACAAGCACCGCTCCGCCACCGAGCGGGCCGCCCGGATCGCCGGGGCGCTGAGCGCCGTCGGCCTGGAGGGGTTCGGCGCGCGCTACCCCTGGGAGCTGTCCGGTGGCATGCAGCAGCGGGTGGCGATCGCCCGCGGCCTGGCGTACGAGCCGGAAATCCTGCTGCTGGACGAGCCGTTCGCCTCCGTGGACGCCCAGACCCGGGCCGGTCTGGAAGACCTGATCCTGCGGGTACGGGAGACCACCGGCGTCACCATGCTGCTCGTCACCCACGACATCGACGAGGCCGTCTACCTGGCCGACCGGGTCGTGGTCATGTCCGCCCGGCCCAGTGTGGTGGTCGGGACGGTGGCGGTCGATCTGCCCCGGCCGCGGGATCAGGTCGCCACCAAAAGCCTCGCCGGGTTCGCCGAGTTGCGGGCCCGGGTGATGGGGCTGATCCGGGCGGCCCCCGGTGCGTCCGCGCGGCTGACCGGCCACGACCGAACGACGGAGGGTGATCGATGAACAAGGACACGGACACGGGCATGGGTACGGGCATGGGTACGGGCACGGACGCGCTGGAGGAAGTGGTCACCCTCGACCAGGCCACCGGCGAGAAACTGGCCCGCTACCCCGTCGCCGGACCCGGCGAAGTGGCCACCGCGGTCGCCGCCGCCGCGTCGGCCGCCGGACCGTGGTGGGACCTCGGCTTCGACGGCCGCGCCACCCGGCTGCGCGCCTGGCGCCGGGCCATCGCGCGCGGCGGGGAAGAACTGGCGGCGCTCATCCACGCCGAGAACGGCAAGTCCGTCGAGGACGGCCGCGCCGAAGTGCTCGCCATCGTCGGGCACCTCACCTTCGCGATCGACCACGCCGAACGCGTACTCGGCCGCCGGGAGGTCCCCGTACCGCCCACGATGACCCACCAGCGGGCCTGGGTCGAACAGCTCCCGTACGGCGTCGTCGGCGTCATCGGCCCGTGGAACTTCCCGCTCGGCACACCGGGCGCGATCGTCGTCCACGCGCTGGCCGCCGGCAACGCCGTCATCCTGAAGCCGAGCGAACTCACCCCCGGGGTGGGCCAGTGGCTGGCCCGCTCCTGGGCGCGGGCGGTGCCCGACCAGCCCCGGGTCTTCCAGAACCTCATCGGGTACGCCGCCACCGGCCGCGCCCTCGTCGCCGCCGGGGTGGACAAGATCGCCTTCACCGGGAGCGTCCGGTCCGGCCGGGCCGTCGCCGCCGACTGCGCGCCGAGGCTGACCCCGGTGCTGCTCGAACTGGGCGGCAGCGACGGCGTCATCGTCGCCGAGGACGCCGATCTGGAGCTGGCCGCCGCCCACATCACCTGGGGGGCGTTGCAGAACGCCGGCCTGGGCTGCATCAGCCTCGAAGTGGCCTATGTCGCCGACCCGGTGCACGACGCGCTGGCCGCGGCGATCGCCGAACGGGCCCGGCACGTACGGGCCGGCAGCGCGGACGGCGACCAGATCGGGCCGGTCCCGCTGCCCGGCCGGCTCGCGGTGATCCGCCGCCACATCGAGGACGCCATCAGCCGGGGCGCGACCGCGCTGGTGGGCGGCCCGCAGGAGATCACCGACCGGTACGTACAGCCCACCATCCTCGTCGACGTCCCCGCCGACGCGCCGGCCGTCACCGAGGAGACCTTCGGCCCCGTGCTGTCGATCGTGCGGGTCCGCGACACCGAGGAGGCGATCACCCGCGTCAACGCCGGCCCGTACGGTCTCGGCAGCGCCGTGTTCAGCCGGGAGCACGGCGAGTCCATCGCCCGCCGCCTGCGGGTCGGCATGACCAGCGTCAACGACGCCCTCGCCTTCTCGGCGATCCCCGGCCTGCCGTTCGGCGGGCGCGGCGACAGCGGCCACGGCCGCAAGCACGGCGACGAGGGGCTGCTGGAGTTCGGCTACCCGCACGCCATCACCGTACGCACCGGCCCCGCCGCCGTACCCACCTCGACCTTCGACCGCCCGCCGGGCGCCATGGCCGCCGCCCTCGGCGCGCTGCGCGACCGGCTGTCGGCCGGGGGATGACAGTGACCCCATGGAGAAGGGAACCCACCACCATGACCGATGAGAACGAGGAGCGGTTGCTGGACGGGATCGCGGACGCGTTCAGCCACCAGGCCCGTTCCCCGGTGCTGCACTCGCCGGCCGAACACGGCCTGGACTTCCAGGAGGTCACCTTCCCCTCGCGCGACGGGACGCCCCTGGAAGGCTGGTTCATCCCCGCGCCCGGCTCGGACAAGCTCGTCATCGCCAACCATCCGATGGGCTTCACCCGGTCCGGACTGCCCACGCATCTCGAACCGTGGCACTCGGTCTGGGCACCGAGCGGCAACGGGTTCGAGGTGGATCTCGTCCCCGACTACGCGATCCTGCACCGGGCCGGGTACCACGTTCTCGCCTACGACCTGCGCAACCACGGCCTCAGCGGCGCCGCCAACGGCGGCATCAGCTCCAGCGGGATCTTCGAGGCCCGCGACGTCGTCGGCGCCATCGAGTACGTGCGGGAGCGCCCTGACACCGACGGCGCGGCGATCGGCCTGTTCAGCCGGTGCCTCGGGGCCAGTTCGACGTTCGCCGCGATGAGTCGGTTCCCCGAGGCGTTCGAAGGGGTGCGCTGCCTGGTCGCCCCGCAGCCGGTGACCGCGCGCACCATCATGGGGCGGCGGCTGGCGGCCCTCGGCCTCCCCGGCCGCATCGACGACCTGGAACGGCGGATCGTCCTGCGCACCGGCATCGACTTCGCCGCCCGCAGCCCGCAGGAGTGAGCGAAGCACGTCAGCGTCCCGACGTACCTCTATCAAGTGCGCGATGACGTGCTCACCCACCCCGGCGATGTCCAGGCGATGTTCGACAACATCCCCGTCGCGCAGAAGCAACTCCAGTGGATCGAGGGGACGAAGGCCAGGTGGGACGGCTACCTGGAGTTCCAGCGCAGGCCGCGGCCTATGCTCGACTGGTTCGCCACCCACATGTCCTGACGGACCCTGGGAGAGGAAACCGATCGTGACCGCGACTCAGCCTCAGCCGCCCCGCGACGCGGACGCCCGCGACGCGGACGCCGCCGACGCGGAAGCCGTGCAGGCGCCGGAAATCGGGCCCCGTACCGGCGCCGCCCTCGTCTTCGGCTCCTCGGCGGCGGTGCTCGTCGTCGAACTGGTCGCGCTGCGGCTGCTGGCGCCCTATGTCGGGCTCACCCTGGAGATGAACACCATGGTGATCGGCATCGCCCTGTCGGCGATCGCCCTGGGCTCCTGGGCCGGCGGGCGCGCCGCCGACATGATGCCGCCGCGCCGCGCGCTCGGCCCGCTGCTGGCGCTGTCGGGGGTCGTCGTGGCGCTGACCCCCACCCTCGTACGCCTGGTCGGCGCGGCCGAGGGCTCGGCGGCGCTGCTGGTCGGCGGGTTCTGCCTGTTTCTGCCGGCCGCGCTGCTCACCGCCGTGACGCCCATGGTCACCAAGCTGCTGCTGGTCGATCTGGAGGCGACCGGCACGGTGGTGGGGCGGCTGTCCGGGATCGGCACGGCGGGCGGCATCGCGGGTACGGTGCTCACCGGCTTCGTCCTCATCTCCGTCATCCCGGTCAGCGTCATCCTGCTCGCCCTCGGGGCGATCCTGCTGGTGGCCGGGGTGCTCGTCGACGCCTCGGTGCGCTCGGTACGGGAGCGGTGGCGCGCCCGGCGGGTGGTGGTGGCGGGGGTCGTCGTGGCCGGCAGCGTCGGGGCGGGCGTGGCCGTCCCCAGCGGCTGCGACGCGGAGACCCGCTACCACTGCGCGGCGATCCTGCCGGACCCGGACCGGGAGAGCGGCCGGACCCTGGTCCTCGACGGGCTGCGGCACTCGTACGTCGACCTCGATGACCCCGAACACATCGAGTACCCCTACACCCGGGCGATCGCCTCCCTCGTCGACACCGCCTACCCGGCGGGCGAGGCGCTGGACGCGTACCACCTCGGGGCGGGCGGGCTGACCATCCCCGGCTACCTGGAGGCGGTGCGCCCCGGCTCCACCAGTGTGGTGTCGGAGATCGACGCGGGGGTGATCGAGGTCGACCGGACGTGGCTGGGGGTGGAGCCGGGCGACACGCTGGAGGTGCGGGTGGAGGACGGCCGGCTCGGCCTGCGGCGGATCGCCACCGGCTCGCGCGATCTGGTGGTCGGCGACGCCTTCGGTGGCGTGAGCGTGCCGTGGCACCTCACCACCCGGGAGGCGGTCGCCGACACGCGGCGGGTACTGCGCCCCGGCGGCCACTACGTCGTCAACATGATCGACTACGGCGACGCGGCGTTCGCCCGGGCCGCCGTCCGTACGCTGCTGGCGGAGTACGATCACGTCGCGGTGGCGGCCGAGCCGACCGCCTTCGACGGCACGGGCGGCGGCAACTTCGTGGCGGCGGCCTCGGACGCCGCCCTCGACCCGACGGCATGGAACGAGCGCATCGCGGAACGCGGCACCGACTGGCGGGCCATCGACGGCGCCGAGCTGGCGGGGTGGGTCGGCGGCGCTCAGGTCCTGACGGACGACTTCGCCCCGGTGGACCAGCTCCTGACGCCGCACCCGCGGCGCGGATCGTGACGCCCGCCGGGGCGGGGTTCAGCCGCTGACGTTGATGTTGGAGTTGCCGCTGCTCTGGTAGCCCTCGGTCGCCATGATCATGTAGTAGTTGAAGGCGCCGAGGTTCATGCCGTACCGGGCCCAGGCGTCGAAGTGGTTGCCCGTGGTGATGGTGCCGCCGACGCGCTTGGACTGGCGGACGCTCCAGTACTGGGGGAAGGTGCGAGTGCCTTCGACGGATGGCGCGTTGTAGCGCATGGTGCGGTACACGTCGTACGTACCGCCGTCACTGCTCACGGTGCCCTGGTAGGTGCCGGTGGGCCGGTAGGTGCCCCAGCTGTCGACGATGTAGTACTCGACGAGCGGGTTGGCCGTCCAGCCGTACAGACACAGATAGCCGTTGCCGGACGGGTTGAAGCTGCCGGAGTAGTTGACGTTCCGGCGGCTGCCGTTGGGCCAGCCCTTGCCGCACACGAAGTTGCCGGTGTTGCTCCAGGAGGTGCTGTAGTTGCCGCCGTTGCCCAGGGTCATGGACACGGTGCCCTGGGCGTCCGTCCAGAACGAGTAGTAGAAGCCATTGTGCGTGCCGGTCTGGTTCTGGGTGATGGTCTGCGCGTGGGCGGTGCCCGGCAGCAGCAGGGTGGCCGCCGAGCCGGCCAGGGTGAGGGCGCCGGCCCGGGTGAAGAAACCTCTGCGGCTGAGGCGGCCGGCGGCTAACGCGGCGTCGCTGGAGTTGTCCTCGTGCATGCTTCCTCCTTGTGGGGGTTGCGGGCAGTGTTGGCGGGGCGGGGGAGGCTGTCAACCGAGCGCGTCGGCCGTTCACGGCGGGGACTGGGTGAGCAGGAACCAGGTGCCGTACGCGCCCGAGGACAGCGCGGCGGCCGTCAGCACGCCGGCGGTGGCCGGGCGGGGGAGCCGGGCCAGCCAGCCGGCCAGGGGGAGCAGCAGCGCGAAGGCCGGCATCAGCAGCCGGGGGCGGGAGGAGAAGTAGCTCTCGCTGACCAGGGCGGTGGCGACGATCACCAGGGTGTACACGAGGACGGGCAGCGGCTGCCGCTGCCGTACGCACTGGATCAGCAGTACGGCGACGGCCGCCACCACCGCGGTCAGCAGCAGGCCGTGGCCGGGGTCGGTGCGCAGCCGTTCGGTGACGAAGCGCAGGAACCCGGCGCCGCCGTCGAAGCCGTTGCCCCAGTCCTTCTGGACGTCGAAGTAGCCGGTGGGGCTGCCCCGGCGCAGCCCCACGTACGCCACATAGCCGAGCCAGCCGAGGGGGGCCAGCGCCATGGCGGCCAGCACCCGGGGCCGTACCCGGCGGCGCCGCCACAGTTCGAGCGCGCCGCCCGCCAGCACGGCGGCGGCCACCGCGACGCCGGACGGCCGGGTGAGCCCGGCGGCCACCGCGAGGGCGCCGGCCGCCCACCAGCGTCCGGTGAGCACGGCGTACAGCGCCCAGGCGGCCAGCGCGGTGAACAGGGTCTCGGTGTACGACATGGACTGTACGAACGCGGGCGGCACGGCGGCCCACAGCACGACCAGCACGATGCCCACGGCCCGCCGCCCGTCCGTCAGGTGGAGGGCGACGGCGTAGATGCCCCAGGCCGCGGCGAGGGAGGCGGTCCAGCCGACGACGAGTCCGGCGTCGTGGGCCTGGAGGGGGAGGACGGCGCCGACCAGGCGTTCCAGGGCGGGGAAGAGCGGGAAGAACGCGAGGTCGTGTTCGGCGCGGCCACCGATGTACTCGGTGTGCCCGTAGCCGTCGCCGGCGATCCGGGCGTACCACAGGGAGTCCCAGCGTTCGGCGAGCATGTGGTGGATGCTCTTGCCCTCGGCGGCCGTCCAGATCGCCAGGATCAGCAGCCCGACGGCGCGTACCGCCGCGTAGGCGAGCAGCGCCGGGGCGGCGGCGGACAGGGCGGTACGGGCCCGGGCGCGCGCGGGGCGGACGGCGGGCCCGGTGGTGGTGGTGCGGTCGGCGGCGGTCACGGGCCGGTGGGCCCGGTCCGCCGCAGCAGCAGCCGCCAGGGCAGCAGGGCGGCCTCCAGCTGCACGGCGGCCGACATCTTGGAGGTGCCGTGCCGGCGCTCCTCGAAGCGGATGGGCACCTCGACGGCGGAGCAGCCGGCCCGGACGGCGGCGTGCTTGAGCTCGATCTGGAAGCTGTAGCCGGCGCTGCGGGTGTGGTCCAGGCGCAGTGAGGTGAGGGCGCCGGCCCGCCACAGCACGAAGCCGGCCGTGAGGTCGCGCAGCCCGGTGCGCAGTACGGCCCCGGCGTAGCGGTTGGCCCAGCGGGACAGCAGCCGGCGGTGTACGGGCCAGTCGCCGGTGAGCTGCCCGCCGGGTACGTAGCGGCTGCCGATGACGAGGTCGGCGCCGGTGGCCCGGGCGCTGCCGAGCAGTTGCGGGATGTGCCGGGGCGGGTGGCTGCCGTCGGCGTCCATCTGGAGTACGTAGTGGGCGCCGCGGGCCACGGCGGCGGCCATCCCGGCGGCGTACGCGCGCCCGAGACCGTCCTTGGCGGCGCGGTGCAGCACCTGGATCCGGCCGGGGTGCCGCCGGGTCAGTTCGTCGGCGATCCGGCCGGTGCCGTCGGGGCTGGCGTCGTCGACCACCAGCAGCCGCAGTCCGGGCAGCGGCAGGTCGAGCAGCTCGGCGGCGATGCCGGGCAGGCCCTCGGCCTCGTTGTAGGTGGGCATGACCACGGTGACAGAGACTTCCGCGTCCCGATCCCGGCCGTCCGCAGCTGCCATGTGCTCACACCCCTGGATGTCCGAGAGCAGGCCATAGGTATGGTCTCGCCTGGAATGGGGTGATGCCTGCCGCTGCGGGGCAGTCGGGTGACGCCGGCCCGCGGGTCGCACGCCCGGCCGGCCCGGGACGGCCCGGGACCGGCGGCGACAGGCGTGCGGGATCTAGGAGGTGCGGGCCGCGAAGAAGGCGCGCAGGTCCTCGGCGAGGACGCCGGGGGCCTCCTGGGAGAGGAAGTGACCGCCTCGGTCGAGTTCGCGCCAGTGCACCACGTGGTGGTCGCGGTCGGCCCAGCGGCGGATCGTCACATCACGGGCCGACACCAGCACGCCGGTGGGTACGGTGCCGCGGGCCGGCTCCCGCGACCAGTCGGCCGCCGACATCTCCTCGTAGTAGATCTGCGCCGCCGAACCGGCGGTTCCGGTCAGCCAGTACAGCGAGACATTCGTCAACAGCCGGTCGCGGTCGATCGGCAGCTCGGACAGCTCGTCGAACTTCTCCGCGATCCACGCCAGCTGGCCCACCGGTGAGTCGTGCAGCGCGTACCCCACGGTCTGCGGGCGCTTGGAATTGCACTGGAGATAGCCGTCGTTGACGTTCCGCATCGACTCCCAGCGGCGCCGCTCGGTCTCGGTGAGGCCGTCCAGTTCGCCGTCCTCGCCGGCCGGGAAGGTCAGCAGGGCGTTGAGATGGATGCCCAGCACCCGCTCAGGGGCCTGCCTGCCGATCGCGGGGGCCACCCACGCACCGGTGTCGTACCCGTGCACGCCGAACCGCCCGTACCCCAGGCGGGACATCAGCTCCAGCAGGACGCCCGCCATCCGTGCCGCGTTCATGCCGGGGCCGGCCAGCGGGGTGGAGAAGCCGAAGCCGGGGAGGGAGGGGATGACCAGGTGGAAGCCGGCCAGCGGGCCGATCAGGTCCAGGAAGTCCGTCACCCCGCCCGGCCAGCCGTGCAGCAGCAGCAGCGGGGTGGCGTCCGGGTCGGCGGAGGGGAGGTGCAGGAAGTGGAGCTGCTGGCCGTCGACGGTGGTACGGAACTGCGGGTGCCGGTTCAGCCCGGCCTCCCGCGCCCGCCAGTCGAAGCCGGTGCGCCAGTACTCGGCCAGTTCCTTCAGCCGCGCCAGGGGTACGCCCCGGGACCGGCCGACGCCGGGGAGTTCGGCGGGCCAGCGGGTGTTCGCCAGCCGGGCGGACAGGTCGTCGAGGTGGGCCTGCGGGATGTCGATACGGAAGGGGTGGATCGTCGTCATGAGGGAGACGGTAGGGAGGTTTGAGGACACTTTCTGTCCTCAAGTCGGGGAAAGAAAGCGCTTCCTACCTGTTGACCCCGGCCTGCGCGCTCGCTTTGACTGTGCGCGGCCGAGCGAGAGGGAGTGGATGGGTCATGAGATCCCGGGCATGGTGGATACGGGGCTGCGCGGGCGGCCTGACCGTCGCGTTGCTGACCGGTGGTGCGGGGGCGGCGGTCGCCGCGGAACCCGTACCGGAGCCGAACGCCGAACAGGTCTGGCAGGCCATCACCTTCGGCCAGTCCACCGACCTCAACTTCGCCTCCAATGTGCTGCCCGAGAAGGTCGGCACCAACTACGCGGCGCCCGAGCACCCCGGCACCATCGACGGGAAGATCGTCGTCGAGAGCCGGGGCGGCAAAATCGCCCCCGGACACGACGGTCTGACCTTCTATCAGACCGCCCTCGACGCCCACACCACCAACTTCGTGCTCACCGCCGACATGACCGTCGAGCAGTTCGGGCCCGAGACCGGCGCCGCCCCCAACTCGCAGGACAGCGCGGGCATCATGGTCCGCGACGTCAACGGCGCGCCCCGCCAGGACCCGATGGTCGCCGGCTTCGAGGAAGTCCCCGCCGCCTCCAACATCTTCGGCGTCGGCATGATGCGCCAGGGCATCAGCGGCCTCAGACGCACCGGGGTCACCGAGCCGTGGGGCAACCCGGGCAGCGCCCTCGCGGCCACCGCCCTCACCACCGACTCCCGCTACACGCTGCCCACCGGAACCCCGGTCGCGCTGCGCCTGGAACGCACCGACACCGAGTTCGTGATGTCCGCGACCTTCACCCATGCCGGGGAGCCCGCCACCTTCGAACAGCGGGTCACCGGCGCCGACTGGGTCCAGGACATCGACCCCGACCACATGTACGTCGGCTTCTACGCCGCCCGTAACGCCAAGGTGTCCTTCGAGAACGCCCGCCTCGAACTGAGCGACGCGCACACCCAGCCGCGCCCGCCCACCGAGACCACCCCCGTACCGCCGGCCCTCGCCCTGCTCTCCCCGCCCGACACCAGCACCAGCACCTACACGCTGCGGGCCCGGCCCACGGTCGGCGGGACGCTCACCGTGACCGACGCCGACGGGAAGAAGGTCGCGCGGAAGCGGGTCGAGGCGGGCGAGGTCTTCTCGCATCCGGTGCGGCTGCACGCCGACCGGACCGCGTTCACCTTCGGCTTCGCCCCGGACGGGGGCGGTTCGCCGCTCACCCAGCCACTCACCGTCACCCGCAGCGCGTACGGTGAACGCGGCGACGGCGCCGTCATCCACGCCGCGCCCACCGGCACGGCCGCCGATCCCGGCACCGCCGCCCGTCCCGTGGACCTCGCCACCGCGCTGCGCTTCGTCGCCCCCGGCGGCCAAGTGCTGCTGCACGGCGGTACGTACGAGCCAGCCGGCTCGCTCAGCATCGGCGCCGCCTACAGCGGGCTGCCCAACAAGCCGAAGACGGTGAAGCCGTACCGTGGCGAGCAGGTCGTCGTCGACGGGCGCGGCGCGCTTCCGGTGGTGCTGCGGCTGGACGCCGACCACTGGCGGATCGAGGGGTTCCGGATCACCCGGGCGGCCAGCAACGCGCTGCGGATGAGCGGCAGTCACAACACGATCAGCGCGATGACGTTCAACTACAACAGCGACACCGGCTTTCAGATGACCGGCAGTGGCGACGACCCGGCGTACTGGCCCTCGCACAATCTCATCACCGGCTGTGAGTCGCACGACAACCGGGACGCCAGCGACATCAACGCGGACGGTTTCGCGGCCAAGCTGGGGGTGGGCGCGGGCAATGTGTTCCGGGGGAACATCGCGCACCACAACATCGATGACGGCTGGGACCTGTACAACCGCACCAACGAGGGCGCCAATCTGCCCATCACCCTGGAGAACAACGTCGCCTATGCCAACGGCCGGCTCTCCAACGGCTACAACGAGGACGGCAACACCGGCAACGGTTTCAAGCTCGGCGGCGAGGGCCTGCCGGTCGACCATGTGGTGCGCGGGAACATCGCGTACGACAACAACATGGACGGCTTCTCGGACAACTTCAATCCGGGGCGGCTGACCCTCACCAACAACACCGCCTTCGACAACAAGCGGTTCAACTATCTGATCCGCTTCAACCCCTACGTCACCCCGGAGGAGCAGGGCGTCTACCGCGACAATCTGTCCTTCCGCACGGCGGGCGGCCGGGGCGGCGCCGAGCCGGAGACGGACTTCATCTCCGGGGACGTCGACCGCACCAATGTGCTGTGGGACGGGGAGCGGGCCGGCAACGCGGACGGTACGACGGTGGCGACGGCCGCCGACTTCCGGTCGCTGGACCTGCCGGAGCGGTACGCGCGCGGGCGGGACGGGACGCCGCAGCACGGCGACTTCCTCCGTCCCACGCAGCGCAGCCCGCTGAACCGGGCCGGCACGGGCCGATCGGTGATCGGGGCGCTGGACGGCTCGCGGCGGTAGGGGCTGCCGGCGGTGCCCGGGCCTTGGCCAGGCCGGCCGGCGGGTCGGCGGGTCGGCCGACCGGCCCGGGGGGCCGGAGGCCGGTACGGCGAGGCCTCTGGCCTCGGTCCCGGCCTCTGGCCTCGGTCCCGGCCTCTGGCCTCGGGCCTCTGGCCTCGGTCCCGGCCTCTGGCCTCGGGCCTCGGGCCTCGGGCCTCTGGCCTCGGGTCCCGGTCCCCGGCCCTGGTCCCGGGTCCCGGTCCCCGGCCCTGGTCCCGGGCCCTGGTCCCGGGTCCTGGTCCCGGGCCCTGGTCCCGGGTCCTGGTCCCGGGTCCCGGTCCCCGGCCCTGGTCCCGGGCCCCGGCCCCTGGCCTCGGGCCCCTGGCCTCGGGCCCCTGGCCTCGGGCCCCGGCCCCCGGCCCCTGGCCTCGGGCCCCGGTCCCCGGCCTCGGGCCCCGGCCCCGGCCCCGGCCCCCGGTCCCGGTCTCGGGTCCCGGTCTCGGGCCCGGACCTGGCCTCCGGCCAGTGCCCAAGTGGCCCCCGTCGAACGGGCGTTGGTTTCCCTCGTCGGTGTCTGGTGTCCGACCGCGCCGGTGCTCGCCGTTCCCGCGCCGCACGCGCGGTGTCTTCCGGGGCGCGGGGTGCAGCAGGTAATGCGCCCCGGGCCCCGGCCATGTCCCGCCGCAGGCCGGGGGAGGCGTGGGCCCGCCGCAGGCCGACCGGACAGGCGTCGGCGTCCAGCGCCGGCGCCGGCGCATCGCCCCGTCAGCGTCGGGCTGCGCCGCACCATGACGGCGCAGCACGACGCCGCGCCGTCATGGTGCGGCGGCCTCGGCGTCCGGTGGTGTGTCGTTGTCCGTCGACGGGGCGCTTCGCCCCGGGGGTTCCGCGCGGTTGTCGGTCAGGGTTCGTCCGGCTGCCGCCCCCGCCCCCGCCCCCGTGGGCCGGCGATACGGGCCACCCCCAGGGCCGCGAGGTCCTGGGGGCGCAGGTGCAGGGTGTCCGACAGGGCCGGAACTTGATCGGGTGGCAACTTCAGGATGGCGGCGGCCAGTTCGGGGGCGATGACCGAGAAGTAACTGTCGGGGGTGGCCCAGGTGTTGCCGGCCGCCGCCAGGGCCATCGCCCCGCCCGAGCCGCCCTCGCCGATCAGCAGCGAGGTGAGCGGCACGGGGGCGGTGGCCACCGCCATGAACGCGTCCGCGATGGCCGGGCCGGCCCCGGCCCGTTCGGCGGCGGCGTCGTTGGCGGCGCCCGGGGTGTCGATGAGGGTGAGGATCGGCAGCCCCAGTCGCCCGGCGAGCCGGATCACCCGGCTCGCGGTGCGGAATCCGGCGGGCGTGGTGGCCGTACCGCACTGCGCCACATAGGCGATGGCCCGCCCGTCACGCATGCCGATGCCGCAGCGCAGCCCGGGGTCGGCACCGCCGGTCCGGTCGCCGCTGAGCGGCAGCCGGGACCCGAAGTACGCGTCCAGGTAGGCGTCGGCGCGCGGGCGTCCCGGGTCGCGGGCCGACTGGACCGCCGCCCAGCCGGTGGCGGGCAGTGGGGTGTCGGTCAGCGGCGCGGGGGGCGGCGGGGTGCCGTCGTACGGGCGGGTCAGCGCCGTCACATAGCCGGTGAGCGTGGCGCGCAGGTCGCCCGGTGCGACGATGGCGTCGATCTGGCCGGTCGCCAGCTGGCTCTCGGCGGTGTACGCGGCCGGGTCGGCGCCGGCCGGCCTGACGCGTGACCCGGCGAACCCGACCTGGGCGCCCGGCAGTCCGATCACCACATCGGCGCCGCCGCCCAGCACCGCCCAGCCGCCGCCGGTGGTCGGGTCGCACAGCACCGCCAACTGCGGCAGCCCGGCGCCCCGCAGCGCCGCCGAGCGGCGCGCGACCCGCTGCAACTGGGTGAGCGCCCGCATGCCTTCCTGCATCCGGCTGCCGCCGGTGGCGATCAGCGAGACGAGCGGCACCCGTTCGGCCAGCGCCGCCGCGTACGCCGCCTCCAGCCGGTCCCCGGTGCGTTCGCCGAGCGAGCCGCCGAGGTAGCCGAAGACGAACGACAGCACCACCACCCGTACCCCGCCGAGTTCCGCCGTGCCGACCAGCACCGACTCGTCCTCGCCGGTGCGTTCGGCGGCACGGGCGCGCACCGCGTCGTAGCCGGGCCAGCCGATCGGCCCGTCGAGCGGCTGGGCGCGCCGCTCGACGGGGAGTTCGGTGAAGGTGCCGGGATCGGTCAGGGTCCGGATCAGGTCACGCATGCGGGGCTCGTTCCATGATGTTCTCCCATGTCGTCGCGGGGCGGGGCCGGCGGACAGCGCACCACCTGGACCATGATGCGCTCGGACGGCGGGGGGCGGCTCCCGCCGAATGACCGAAAGGACGAGGACCCGCACGCTCGGATCACGGGTCGCGGCCCTGGCCGGGTCCGCCCCGGCCGACGCCACTCAGAAGTACAACTCGGCGGTCGGGAGGTCAGACCACGGGCGACGCAGTGGCCCAGCGGGGCCGCCCGCCCGGCCGTCTCCGCCGGCCGCGTACTGAACCTTTCCCCGGGCCGGTGCGTGGAGTGGGGGAACGCCCCGTCACGCTCCGCCAGTTGATGGAAAGGACGCAGATGCGCACGCTCACGTCCCGGGCAGCCGCTGTCACGGTCGGCCTGGTCCTGCTCTCGGGGGCCACCGTCGCCACGGCCGGTGCCGCCTCGGCGCACCCCACCGGCGTGGAGGCCGCCGCCGGCGATTTCTACTCCTCGTACCTCTTGTGCCAGACCCAGGGCAACCGGCTGGCACAGCAGGGGAAGATCATCGGCTTCAGCTGTACGGAGGGCATCCCGGGCGTCTGGGAGCTGAGGACCTGGTGACCGTCCGGCGGTGATCCACGGGAGGGCGGGGTCCTGCGCCCGGCCGTCCTCGCCGCGCGGTCAGGAGTGCCCGAGTACGGCCCGCAGCCGGTCGGCGAGGGCGGCGGTCTCGGCGGCGGGCGGGGCGAGGACGCCGTTCTCCGCCATGAGGGCGTGGAACTGCTGCCGCTGGTAGGGGACATCGGGCGGCAGGCCGGCGACGTGCCAGTGGAGGTGGGAGTTGCCCTGCTGGCTGCCCAGCGACAGCAGATAGGTGCGCTCCGGGGCCAGCACCTCCTCGACGGCGAGCGCCGCCCGCCGCACCACCGCCATCATCCGCAGATAGCCGGCCTCGTCGAAGTCCCGTACCGCGTGTTCGAGATGGGCCTTGGGGGCGACGAGCAGCTTGCCGGGCAGGGTGGGGTAGCGGTCGAGGAAGGCGATGTGGTCGTCGTCCTCGTACACGGTCTCGTGCCGGTAGCCGGGGTCGCCGGCGAGAAAGGCGCAGATGAAGCAGGGTCCGCGCCGGGCGCGTTCGGCGTAAGTCGTCGGGTCCCATGCCATGGCCGGCTCCTCCGCTGCGGGGGGGCGGGTGGCGCGGCCCGGGGTCCGCCCGGCCGCGCCACCGCGCTGTCCGTCAGAGGGTAGCGATCCGCCGCAGGTCGGCCACCACGCCGTGGGTCGCGTGGGCGACTTCGGGCGCGGTGGTGGGGCCGCCGGTGTAGCCGATGACCGGCATGCCGGCCGCCAGTGCCGCGTCCACGCCGGCCGGGCTGTCCTCGATCACCAGGCAGCGGTCCGGTTTGACGCCCATCTCCCGGGCGGCGTGCAGAAACAGGTCCGGGTCGGGTTTGCCACGGGCCACGTCCTGCGCGCTGAAGATCCGGCCCGCGAAGCGCGGCCACAGCCCGGAGTGGGTGAGGGAGTGCCGGATCCTGGCGTGGTTGCCGCTGGAGGCGACGCAGTACGGCAGGGCGCGCGCGTCCAGGGCGTCCAGCAGCTCTGCGACGCCTGGCATGGTGTGCGGGGCGGCGGCGAACGCCTCGCTGACCCGGGCGTGGTAGGTGGCCAGCCAGTCGGGGCCGATGGGCGCGGTGGCATGGGTACGCAGCTGGTCGTAGAGGTACGACTCGGGCCGTCCCAGGAAGCGTGTCCGCACCTCCTGCGGGGTGAGTGGCCAGCCGGACTCGGTGGCCATCTCGGCGACCACGGCGGGGCCGATGGTCTCGGTGTCCACCAGGACCCCGTCGCAGTCGAAGATCACCAGATCCACGGTGTCGTTGATCAAGACCGGGCCGCCTTGATCGAGTCGAGGGCGGCGGTGACGACGGCTTCGGCGGTCATGCCCTTGGCCGCCAGCGCGTCGCCGGCCGAGGCGGACAGGCCGAAGTCGTCGATGGTGACGGTGGTGCCGGCCTCGCCCAGCAGGTCGTGCCAGCCGAACGGCGAGGCGGCCTCGACGACGACCCGGGCCCGTACGGCGGGCGGCAGCACCGTCTCACGGTAGTCGCGGTCCTGGGCGAGGAACCAGTCCTTGCTCGGCACCGAGACGACGCGGGCGAAGACGCCCTGTGCGGCGAGCAGTTCGCGGGCGGTGAGGGCGAGGGCGACCTCGCTGCCGCTGGCCAGCAGCAGGACGTCGGTGCCGTCGGTGCCGTCGGCGACCACGTACCCGCCGCGCGCCACCCCCTCCCGTACGGCCTGCGCCGGGGTGGGCAGCACCGGCAGGCCCTGCCGGGCCAGGACCAGGCCGACCGGGCGGTCCTGGCCGAGCGCGGCCAGCCAGGCGGCGGCGGTCTCGGTGGCGTCGGCGGGGCGTACCACGGCCAGTCCCGGCATGGCGCGCAGCGCGGCCAGGTGCTCGATCGGCTGGTGGGTGGGGCCGTCCGCGCCCAGCGCGACGGAGTCGTGGGACCAGACGTGGATCACCGGCAGCCGCATGAGGGCGGCCAGCCGCAGCGAGGGGCGCTGGTAGTCGCTGAAGACCAGGAAGGTGCCGGCGAACGGGCTGTCGTAGCCGACGATGGCGATGCCGTTGAGGGCGGCGGCCATGGCGTGCTCGCGGACTCCCCAGTGGATGTTGCGGCCGTCCGGGGTCTCGGGGAGGAAGGACCCGCCGCCCTTGACGGTGGTGCGGTTGGAGTCGCCGAGGTCGGCGGAGCCGCCCCACAGCCGGGGGAGCGCGGCGGACAGCGCCTGGATGACGGTGCCGGAGGCGTCGCGCGGGGCGATGGAGGTGCCGGGGGTGAAGTCGGGGAGGGCGGCGGCGAGGTCGGCGGTGCCGGGCAGCGTGATGGCGTGCGTGCGGGCGGCGGCGCGCTCGGGGTGGGCGGTGGCCCAGCCGGCCAGCGACTCGTCCCAGGCCCGGCGCAGTTCGGCGCCGCGCGCCAGGGCGGTGCGGGTGTGGGCGAGGACG
The DNA here is from genome assembly GCF_059510435.1 of Streptomyces sp. NTD107. Classification (NCBI taxonomy): domain Bacteria; kingdom Bacillati; phylum Actinomycetota; class Actinomycetes; order Kitasatosporales; family Streptomycetaceae; genus Streptomyces; species Streptomyces sp. NTD107. The sequence continues at coordinate 164,096 of NZ_JCAJZV010000011.1, forward strand.
TCGGCCGGTACGGTGAACGGCTCGGCGGCGACCCCCAGGCGCTGCTTGGTGGCGGCGACCTCGGCGGCGCCGAGCGGGGCGCCGTGCGCGGCGGGGGTGTTGATGGCGTTGGGGGCGGGCCAGGCGATCTGGGACTTGAGGATGATCAGCGAGGGCCGGTGCCGCTCGGCCCTGGCCTGGGTCAGGGCGGCGTCCAGGGCGCCGGTGTCGATGTCGCCGTCCGCGCCGAGGCCGACCAGCCGGACCGCCCAGCCCTGGGCGGCGAACCGGGCGCCGGTGTCCTCGTGGGTGGCGAGGTCGGTGCCGCCCTCGATCTGGATGCTGTTGTCGTCCCAGATGACGACGAGGTTGTCGAGCTTGTGCCGGCCGGCGAGCGCGCCGGCCTCGTAGGAGATGCCTTCCTGGAGGTCGCCGTCCGAGGCGAGCACCCACACCGTACGGTCCGGGAGGCCGGCCTCGGCGGCGCCGGCCAGCCGGTGCTGGTCGCGCTTGAGGGCCATGGCCATGCCGACCGCCGTGGCGACGCCCTGGCCGAGCGGTCCGGTGGTCATCTCCACCCCGGCGGTGTGGCCGAGTTCGGGGTGTCCCGGGGTGAGGGAGTCGAGCTGCCGGAAGCGCCGCAGGTCGGTCAGCTCCAGTCCGTAGCCGGTCAGATACAGCTGGGTGTACTGGAGGATGCTGGCGTGGCCGCAGGACAGGATGAACCGGTCCCGGCCCTCCCAGGCGGGGTTGGCCGGGTCGTGCCGCAGGTGCCGCTGGTAGAGCAGGTGCGCGACCGGGGCCAGGGCCATCGCCGTACCGGGGTGACCGGAGCCGGCTGCCTCGACGGCGTCCATGGCCAGGGCGCGGGCTACCGCGACCGCCTGGCGGTCGGCTGGGCCGAGTATGGATCCGGTTCCGGTCACGGCGGGCTCCTCTGTGAGCTACGAGATCATGTCGTCATGATGACTTGAGACAACGTAACTCATGGGTCTTCGCCGTCGCTAGGGAGTGATTTGTCCCTTTTGTACGGAGTTGGTTGAGGGGATCTGTCCCATTCCGGAAGCTTCCGGGAAGCAGTACGGTTACAACGAATTGACCTATTGACGTCCTCTGGGTTTCTAGTCATCATGACGTCTCGACGACACGTTCTCAGTGAGGAGGCGGCGGTGGCCGAGCACAAGTACGCCCAGGTGCGCGACCATCTGCTGAACCGGGTGAACGATCTCCCGGTCGGCGGACAGCTGCCGCCCGAGGCGGCGCTCTGCGAGGAGTACGCAGTGAGCCGCATCACACTGCGGCGGGCCGTCGACGAGTTGGTCAACGACGGATATCTGATCCGCCAGCACGGCAGGGGCACCTTCGTCAGCCGGCCCCGCTACGCCCTCAAGCACCGCGAGAGGTTCGTCAGCGAGGTCACCGGCTTCTTCACCCAGATGACCAGGCAGGGCCACACCGTCACCTCCGAGGTGCTGGCCCAGAAGCGGATGCGGGCGGGCACCAGGCTGGCCGCCGCGCTCGACATCTCGCCGGCCGCGACGGTCATACGGCTGGAGCGGCTGCGCCGGGTGAACGGGGCCACCCACCACCTCGCCGAGTCATTCGTGGCGGAGGAGCGGTTCCCCGATGTGCTGGGGGCGGACTTCACCGCCACCTCCCTGTACGCCCACCTGCGCGCGCACCACGACGTGGTGCTCACGCGCAACGAGATCGTCGTCGGCCTGCACACCTGCGACGGCCGCGAGGCCTATCTGCTGGATGTGCTGGACGGATCACCGCTGCTGCTGGCCACCTCCACGGTCTTCGACCTGGAGCGGCGGCCGGTGGTCCACGGGACGTCGAAATTCCTGCCCGAGAGCGCCGAGCTGTCCTTCGACATCATCGCCGACGCCGACTAGCACGACGAGCACGACGAGCACGACGAGCACGACGAGCACGAGAGATCACGGAGTGAGTGCCATGCTCAGCGAACTGCTGACCGAGGAGAAGATACGTTTCTCCGCCGACCGCCTCAGCTGGCGGGAGGCGGTGACCCAGGTCGCCGAACCTCTGCTGACCGCCGGTGACATCACCCCGGCCTACGTGGACGCCATGATCGCCTCCATCGAGGCGGGCGGCACGTACATCGATCTCGGCTTCGGCATCGCGCTGGCCCACACCCGTCCCGAGAAGGGCGCGGTGCGCACCTCGATCTCCATGCTGCGGCTGGAGCAGCCGGCCCCGCTGCTCGACCAGCCCGAGCACGCCGTCGATCTCTACTTCTGCTTCGCGGCCGTCGACGCCACCGCGCACACCCAGGCGATGTCCTCCCTGGCCCGCATCCTGTCGGACACCGACACCCGGGAGGCGCTGCGCGCCGCCCGCTCGGCGGCCGATGTCACCCAGCTCATCAGCGAATTCGAGGAGAAGAAATGAAGTTCCTGGCGATGTGCAGCTCGGGCCTCGGCTCCAGCTTCATGGTCCACCTGAACATCGAAGAGGTGCTCGGCGAACTCGGCATCAGTGGCGTCGAGGTCGACCACACCGACATCGGCTCCGCCGGACCGGAGAGCGCCGATGTGTTCTTCGTGGCCAAGGACCTGGCGGACACCGCCGCCGGCCTCGGTGACGTGGTGGTGCTGGAAAGCATCATCGACAAGGAGGAACTGCGCGAGGCGGTCAAGTCGGCCGCCGTGCGCAAGGGCCTGCTGTAACCCCTGCCCCTGCCCCCACTTCGCTGTCCCCCCGCTCACTCCCCATCCACAGCAAGGAACGTCTGTCCACTGCTGACGTCACCTGCATCGCGACCTGAGCCCATCGTCGTGCCGTAGAAAGGCGCCAACCGTGAACGGCTTCCTCAACACCCTCGTGGACATATTCCGCGAGCCCTCGGTCATCATCGGCCTGATCGCTCTGCTCGGTCTGGTCCTCCAGCGCAAGTCGGTCTCCGACACCCTCAAGGGAACGATCAAGGCTTTCGTCGGGTTCCTGGTGCTGGCGGCCGGCGCCGGCGTGGTCTCCGGGGCGCTGACCCCGTTCGGCGACATGTTCCAGCACGCCTTCGACGTGCAGGGCGTGGTGCCCAACAACGAGGCCATCGTGGGTACGGTCCTCACCGACTTCGGCACCCAGGCCGCGCTGATCTTCTTCTTCGGCATGGTGGTGAACGTGCTGCTGGCGCGCTTCACCCGGCTGAAGTACATCTACATGTCCGGCCATGTGGCGCTGTACATGGCCGCGATGATCGCGGTGATCCTGATGGCCAACGGCTTCGAGTCGTGGGAGGCCGTGCTGTGGGGCTCCCTGGCGCTGGGTGTCATCAACACCGTCTCGCCCGCCCTGGTGCAGCCGTTCATGCGCAAGGCCACCAAGCAGGAGAACGTGGCGCTGGGCCACACCGGTAACTTCGGTATCGCCACCTCGGGTCTGGTCGCCAAGCTGACCAAGGGCGACGCGAGCAAGTCCACCGAGGACATCAAGATCCCCAAGGGTCTGGGCTTCCTGCGTGACACCACGGTCGTCATCGCCGTCTCCATGGGCATCATCTACCTGCTGGTCACCCTGATCGCCGGGCCCAGCTACGTGGAGAGCGAGCTGAGCGGCGGCCAGTGGTTCCTGATCTGGGCCATCATGCAGGCCGGTATGTTCGCCGCCGGTGTGACCATCATCCTGGCCGGTGTCCGGGTGGTGCTCGCCGAGATCATCCCCGCCTTCAAGGGCATCTCGCAGAAGCTGGTCCCCAACGCCAAGCCCGCCCTGGACGTGCCGATCGTCTTCACCTTCGCCCCCAACGCCGTGCTGATCGGCTTCCTGGCCAGCTTCGCGGCCGGTCTGGTCGGCATGGGCGTCCTGGCGGCCGTCGGCGGCACGATCATCATCCCGGGCATCGTGGCGCACTTCATGACCGGCGGTGCCTCCGGCGTCATCGGCAACGCGGTCGGCGGCCGGCGCGGCGCGGTCCTCGGCTCGATCGCCAACGGCCTGCTGATCACCTTCCTGCCGCTGCTGATCCTGCCCCGCCTGGGCGATGTCGGCCTGGCCAACTCCACCTTCTCCGACGCGGACTTCGGCGTCGCGGGCTTCCTGATCGGGAACGCCGCGAACTGGACGCACGCCGCCGTGATCGTGCTGGTGCTGGCCTCGCTGGTGGGTCTGCTGGTGGGCAGCGCGCTGATCACGCGGCGCGAGCGGCAGCTGCCGCCGCCCCAGTCCACCGAGAACGACGGGACCCCGGAGCCGGAGCGCCAGCCCGCCTCCTGATCCGGCCGGCCCTCGGAAACGGCCCGGGCCCGTACGGTACGTACCGTACGGGCCCGGGCCGTTGTTGTGCGGCGGCCGGCGGGGTTAGTTGCCGCCCGTCACCGCGTCCGACAGCAGCGGGACCACCAGGTCCAGGGCGTAGGGCAGGGACAGCACCGTGTTGGTGGCGAAGGCCAGCGAGATGTCCTCGTCGTCCAGGATCAGCGCGCGGCCGTCCTTGACGGAGGGGATCGCCTGGTAGAGCGGGTCCTCGCTGATCTCGGTGGCGGCCACGCCGATGGGGGAGACGATGGTGACATCGGCGTCCAGCAGGTCCAGCCGCTCCTTGGAGACGGACACGAAGAACTCGTCACCCGCCAGCTCGTTGATGGCGGGGCTGTTGGTGAAGCCCAGCGCCTCCACGAAGTCCACCCGGCCGCCGCCGCGCACATAGGCGCCGTAGCCGCCGGAGGTGTACGACCCCACCACGATCGTCTTGTCCGCGAACTCGGGGTGCTCGGCGGCGGCCTGCGCGAACGCCGCCTCGGTGTCGGCGATCAGCCGCTCCCCGGCGTCGGCGCGGCCCAGCGCGGCGGCCGTCATGGTGACCTGGTCGCGCCAGGAGATCTTGTACTGTTCGGCGCCGGCCGGGACACCGAGGGTGGGGGCGATCCGGCTGAGCATGTCGTACCGCTCCTGGGAACCGCTGGAGTTGAGGTCCAGGATCAGATCCGGTTCCAGCTCGGAGATCCGCTCCAGCTCGGGCTCCATGGTGCCGATCAGCTCGGGGGCGGTGTCGTACATGCCCTCCGCCCAGGGGCCGACCCCGTCGCCGCCGAAGGCCAGCCAGTCGCTGGCGCCGACCGGCTGCACGCCGAGCGCCAGCGCGGTCTCGGCGTCGCCCCAGCCGAGCGCGACCACCCGCTGCGGTTCCTCCTCGACGGTGATGTCGCCGAAGGCGGTGGGGATGGTGACGGGGAAGGCACCGTCGCTTGCCCCGGGGGTGGCGGCGGCGTCATCCTTCCGGGCGTCGTTCTTCCCGGCGTCGTCGCCGGAGCCGCAGGCGGTGAGGGGCAGGGCGAGCGCGGCGACGGCGAGCAGGGCCAGGCGCAGGCGGGGCTTGTGTCTCATGCGAATGAGGTTAGCCTACCCTTACTTGCTGGAGTGGTGCCGCCCCATCGGTACGACCATCGGCGTCCCGGAGACCGGGTCCTGGACGAGGGTGCAGCGCAGCCCGAACACCTCGGAGACCACCGTCTCGGTGACCACCTCGGCCGGCGGCCCCTCCGCCACGATCGTGCCGTCCCGCATCGCCACCAGATGATCGGCGTACCGGCAGGCCAGATTCAGATCGTGCAGCACCACCACGACGGTGGTGCCGGCCGACTTGTTGAGATCGGTCAGCAGATCGAGCACCTCCACCTGATGGGTGATGTCCAGGTACGTGGTGGGCTCGTCCAGCAGCAGCAGATCGGTGCCCTGCGCCAGCGCCATCGCGATCCACACCCGCTGCCGCTGGCCGCCCGACAGCTCGTCCACCGCGCGGTCCGCCAGCTCCGCCACATCGGTGGCCTCCAGCGCCTCGGCCACCGCCCGCTCGTCCTCCTCGCTCCAGCGCCGGAACCAGCCCTGATGCGGATAGCGGCCCCGGCCCACCAGATCGGTGACCGTGATGCCGTCGGGCGCCACCGGGGTCTGCGGCAGGATGCCGAGCGTGGTGGCGACCTCGCGGGTGGGGCGGGAGTGGATGCTGGCCCCGTCCAGCAGCACCGTGCCGGAGGCGGGGGTCAGCAGCCGGGCCAGGCCGCGCAGCAGGGTGGACTTCCCGCAGGCGTTGGGGCCCACGATCATGGTGATGCGGCCCGGCGGTATCTCCAGGGAAAGGCCCTTGACCACCTCGTTGCGGTCATAGGTGAGCCGGAGATCCTCGGTGCGCAGAGTGTGCTGAACGGTCATGGGCTGGGGTTCTCCCTTGTACGGGCCGGGGGCGCGGACATGGCTCAGCCGCCCCGGCCGACACGGTTGGCGGTGGCCAGCAGCCACAGCAGATACGGGGCGCCGACCACGCTGGTGACCACGCCCACCGGAATCTGGTGCGGGCCGAGCCAGTGCTGGCCGAGATAGTCGGAGACCAGCACCACCAGCGCGCCGGTGAGGGCGGCCGGCAGCAGCGCCGGGTCCTGGCGGCGCAGCAGGCCACGGGCGATGGGGCCGCAGACGAAGGCGACGAAACCCACCGGCCCGGCGGCGGCGGTGGCGACACCGGCCAGCGCCACGGCGCACAACAGCAGGGCGACCCGGGCCGGTTCGGTACGGGCGCCCAGGCCGGTGGCGGTGTCCTCGCCGAGCTGGAGCGCGGGCAGGGCACGGGCGGCGAGCGCGGTGAGCGGGATCAGCAGGGCGAGCGCCAGCAGCAGCGGGCCGGCCTGGTCCCAGGAGCGTCCGTTGAGCGAGCCGGCCAGCCACACCATCGCCTGCTGGGCGACCATGGTCTCCGAACGGGTCATCACATACGAGATCACGCTGGTGAGCGCGGCGGCTACGCCGACGCCGATCAGCACCAGCCGGTAGCCGGTGACGCCGCGCCGCCAGGCCAGCGCGTAGATCAGCACGGCGGCGGCCAGCGCCCCGGTGAGCGCGGCCAGCGAGACGGCCGGGCCGCTCAGCCCCAGCAGCACGATGGCGATGACGGCGGCGGCGCCGGCCCCGGCGCTGATGCCGATCACATCGGGGCTGGCCAGCGGGTTGCGCAGCAGGGTCTGGAAGATGGCCCCGGCCAGTGCGAACGCGACGCCCACCCCGGCGGCGGTGACGGCGCGCGGCAGCCGCAGCTCCATGATGATGAACTCGGTGCCCCGGCTGCCGCCCCCGGTGAGCGTGGCCAGCACCTCGGGCAGCGGGATCGATCGGTCGCCGGTGGCGAGGGAGAGCAGGAACGCGGCGAGCGCGGCGGCCAGCAGTCCGGCGCAGACGCCGAGGGTGCGCCGCTGCCGGGCCCGGCGGGCGCGCCGTACCGCTGTGGTCGCCGGGGTGACCGGGGTGACCGGGGTGGCCGGGGTCGCGGTCGCCGTCACAGCCCGGCCGTCTTCCGGCGCCGCACCAGGGCGATGAACGGAGGTACGCCGATCACCGCGGTCACGATGCCGACCTGGAGTTCGCCGGGGCGGGCGATGAGCCGGCCGACGATGTCGGCGGTGAGCAGCAGGGTGGGGGCCAGCAGCGCCGAGTAGGGCAGGATCCAGCGGTAGTCGGGGCCGGTGAGGGCGCGGGCGAGGTGTGGGACGACCAGGCCGACGAAGGCGATGGGCCCGGCGATGGCGGTGGCCGTGCCGCACAGCAGGACCACGGCGCAGGCGGCCAGGCCGCGTACGGCGCCCACGCGCTGGCCCAGCGACCGGGCGGTGTCGTCGCCCAGGCTGAGGGTGTTGAGCCACCGGCCGCTGAGCAGCGCGCAGGCCGCGCCGGCCGCGATGAACGGGGCGGCCTGGGTGAGCAGCCCGTCCTCGGTCCTGGTGAGGGCGCCGACCTGCCAGAAGCGGTACTGCTCGAAGGCGTCGTTGCTGGAGAGGATGATGGCGGTGGTGAGGGAGCCGAGGGCGGCGGTGGTGGCGGCGCCGGCCAGTGCCAGCTTGATGGGGGTGGCGCCCTCGCGCCCCAGTGAACTGACCCCGTAGACCAGGGCGAAGGCGCACAGCGCGCCGGCGAAGCCGAACCAGACATAGCCGCTGAGGGTGTCCACGCCCAGGGAGTGGATGGCGACGACGACGAACAGGGCCGCGCCGGCGTTGACTCCGAGGATGCCCGGGTCGGCCAGCGGGTTACGGGCCACCGCCTGCATGACGGCCCCGGCGAGGCCGAGCGCGACCCCGGTCAGCAGGCCGATGACGGTGCGCGGGACGCGTACCTCATGAATGATCAGCTGCTGGGTGTCGCCGGGGTCGTAGTCGGTGAGCGCCTGCCACACGGTGTGTACGGGGATGTTCGCGGTGCCCAGGGCGAGCGAGGCGGCCACCGCGAGCAGCAGGGCCGCGGCGGCCGGGAGCAGTCCGGCGGCGAGCAGCGGGCGGCTGCGCGCTGACGGCGCGGCCGTCTCGGTGCGTATGCCCATGTGTCTGATCGTGTCTGTCTGTGCGCCCGGCCATTCAAGTTAGGGAAGGCTACCCTAATGATGGCTAATAGGTCACCTTGAGATCGGCGAGATCCCCGTCCCAGGACGCCGGATCCCACAGCCCGGAGCGGCGCAGCGCGTTGGAGCAGTGCAGAAACACCTCGTCGGTGCGCACGATCAGGGCCAGCGCCGGGCGGCGGCCCTTGAGCGCCATCCGGTCGAAGAACTCCCCGTCCCGCACCAGGGTCGCCCGGCCGTTGATGCGCAGCGTCTCGCCCAGGCCGGGGATCATGAAGACCAGCCCGACCTGCGGATTGCTCAGCACATTGCGCCAGCTGTCCACCCGCCGATTGCCCAGCCGGTCGGGTATCGCGATCGTGGAGTCGTCCAGCACCTGCGCGAACCCGGGCGGATCGCCACGTGGCGAGACATCGCAACTGCCGTCCGCCGCCGAGGTGGACAGGACACAGAACGGCGACTTGGCCAGCCACTTCCGCTCGAACTCGCCCAGCTCCCGCTTCACCTTGTCGATCACGACCGGGTGCGGGGTGCCGATGATCTCGGACAGTTCGTCGGCGGAGGTCACCGCGTGCTCGTACGTCATCCGGCCGATGCTCTCACCCGGCCCCCGACGGGGGTACGGGCGGGTGGGGGCGTGTAGGGGTGGCTCAGCTCTCCCGGCGCCCGTACCGCTGCTCGAACTTCTGGACCTGACCCTCGGAGTCCAAAACCCGGGCCTTGCCCGTGTAGAACGGATGGCTCTCCGAGGAGATCTCCACATCGATGACCGGATAGGTCTCCCCGTCGTCCCACTCAATGGTGCGGTCGCTGGTGGCCGTCGACCGGGTGAGAAACGCGTACCCGGCCGAGCGGTCCCGGAAGACCACCTGCCGATAAGGGGGATGGATGTCCGATTGCACGGTTCCTCCCGGACTGGGGCGGCTGCCTCCCTTCATGCTCGGCGCCACAGGACGCCCCCGCAACCGGAACGGTCTACGCCGCGTCGGCCGCCCCCCGCTCCTGGCCGCCCGCTCCGGCGGAGCGCTCGTACTCCGCGCGGGCCGTCTCCAGTAACTGCCGCCAGGAGGTGACCGTGGGCCGCCGGCGCAGCAGCGCCCGCCGTTCCCGCTCGGTCATCCCGCCCCAGACCCCGAACTCGATCCGGTGATCCAGACCGTAGGCCAGGCACTCGGTCTTCACCGGACAGCCGGTGCACACCGCCTTGGCGCGATTCTGCTCAGCTCCCTGGACGAACAGTTCGTCCGGATCGGCCTTGCGGCAGATCCCCTGCTTGCTCCAGTCGGTTTCCCAACTCATGCCGGTGCCGTCCTCCCACGGTCTCACGACCATTCCCAGCTGAGGACGTTACGGAATGCGACGGCATGGCAACACCCCCAGTCGGTCCCATCTGGCATGGCCCAATGGGACTATGCCAACGGCCAAGTCACCCGCAGGAGTGACAGCAGAGGTATCTGGGACAGGGCGCGACACCCGGAGATAGGGTGACGGGTGCCCCGCACCCCCAGGAAACGTTCGTGCCTGCCACCACACCCCCACCGACCGCACCGCTCCGCTGCCCGCTGTGCCGGCAATCACTGCGCCGTCAGGACACCATCCTGCGCTGCCCCGGGGGCCACACCTTCGACATCGCCCGGCAGGGCTACGCCAGCCTTCTGACCGGGGGCAAGGCCCCGGCCGGCGCCGACACCCAGGCCATGGTCGCCGCCCGCGACGCCTTCCTGACCGCCGGGCACTACGCCCCGCTGGCCCGCGCCCTCGCCGAGGAGAGCGCCGGGGCACAGGTTCCCCCGCGGGGGACCGTTCTGGACGCCGGCACCGGCACCGGCTACTACCTGGCCACGGTCCTCGACAGCCTCCCCGAGGCGCATGGAATCGGCCTGGATCTGTCCAAATATGCGCTGCGCCGCGCCGCCCGCGCCCACCCCCGGCTGACCGCCGCCGTCTGGGACGTCTGGCGCCCGCTGCCGCTGCCGGACGCGTCCGTCGATCTCCTCATCAATGTCTTCGCCCCCCGCAACGGCCCCGAATTCCACCGCGTGCTGCGCCCCGGCGGCACCCTGCTGGTGATCACCCCCACCGCCCGCCACCTGTCGGGACTGCCCCGCGAACGCCTGGGCCTGCTGGCCATCGACCCCGCCAAGGACGAGCGGCTGGCCCGCACCCTGGGCGGCCACTTCGAGCAACGGGGCAGCCAGGTCGTGGAGTACCGGGCGGACCTGCCACCCGAGGACGTGGCGAACCTGATCGCGATGGGCCCCTCCGCCCACCACCTGAACACCGACGCCACCCGCACCTGGCTCACCGAACAGCACGCCCCGGTCCCCGTCACGGTCTCGGTCACCCTCTCCCACTACCGCCCCAGGGGAGCGACACAGCAAGCGGCGCAGACCCACCGGCCGTAGACGTGCGCGGCCCGCCGGCCGGCGGGCAGGTCCCCACCGGCACGGTCACCGCCATCCTCGCCCCGGCACAGGATTTGAGCGGTTCGCCCACCGTATTGACGCCGGTCAACGGACCCTCTGTCGTCCATGAGGAGAGTTCCACCGTGGGGGAGGTGATGGAAGAACGGGGAGAGGTGGCGTGCCGCAAGCCGGCCTACGAACGGCTGCGCGACGCGGCCCTTACCCCAGTGGAGTCGTTGGCGTTCGTCCGCTCTCTGGTGGAGGACAGTGCGACATGCCTGCCGGCGAACCCGACTTGAGCGCCGCTGTGCGGCGCGCGAGCAACTGCGGCAATGCCAGTGGCGGCCAGCCCCTGGAGGTCGCGGACGGTTTCCCCGGCGTGGTCCCGGTCCGTGCCCGACTGCCGCTGCGGACAGGGCAGACGGGGCCGCCGGGAGCCGCTGACGGCTGATGGTGGCGCACGGGAGTGCGCCGACAGCGGA
>NZ_JCAJZV010000012.1:0-175080 GCF_059510435.1 Streptomyces sp. NTD107
AAGCGGGCACCGACAGTGGGGCGGCGGCGGGACGGTGCCGGCCCGCCCGCGCCCCGGCGCGGTGTGCTCAGGCGGCGGCGCTGACCGTGCCCGGCCGCCGGATCAGGGTGGCGCCGTAGCCGATCAGCCAGATCACCCACAGCAGCCAGCCGATGAGCCCGAGCAGGCCCAGCGGGCCGTGGCCGTCCATGATCAGCGGGGTGAGGGTGGCCGAGGCGAGGTGGAGGGCGGCGGCGAGCAGTCCGAGCCGGCCGAGCGCGGGGCGGATCAGCCCGGCGCGCAGCCCGGCGAGCGAGAATCCGATGAGGGCGAGGGCCAGGAAGGTGCCGTTGAGAATGAACAGCGCGTCCTGGAACGCCCACAGCCCCTCGGTGCCGACCCCGCCGTCGGCGAGCGCGAGCCGAAGGGCGGTCACGGTGGCGAAGGTGACGTTCTGGAGCAGCACCCCGGCGACACCGACCAGCGACCATCCCGCGTCGCGCGGCTGCCCGGCGCGCCACAGGGCGGCGCCGGCGCCGGCCGCGAAGACCGTGGACAGCACCCAGGTCAGTGGTCCGAGGGCCAGGACGACGGGCAGCGCGGCCGGGGCGGATCCGTAGAAGTCGAGGGCGTCGCGCAGCGGCGCGCCGGGGGTGGGGAGTCCGGCGGGCACCAGGATCGCGTTGCCGAGGACGATGAGGGTGGCGAAGCCGATGGAGGCGAGGCCGCCGAGCCGGGCGACGGGCAGGGCGGAGCGCGCCCCGCCATCTTTCGATAGAGTAAGCATATATTGAATATAGACAGTGAAAAATGAAAGGCCACCATGGGTACCGAACCGGCCAGGCGCCGCTACGACTCCCTGCACCGCGCCGCCCAGGCACACCGCACCCGGGCCGGCGTCGCGGAGGCCGCACGCCGGCTGTTCACCACTCGGGGCTGGGCGGCCACCACCGTGCGGGCTGTGGCGGAGGAGGCGGGCGTCTCCGTACCGACCGTCTACGCCGCCTACGGCGACAAGACCGGGCTGATCCGTGCGGTGGCGGACGCCGCGGACCTCTCCGCCGGGGTGGACCGGCTGGTGGCCGATCTGGAGGCGGCGGAGGGCGATCCCGTACGGCAGCTGTCGGCGATGGCCGGCTATGACCGGCGGCTGTACGAGCGGGCCGGGGAGGTGATCCTCGCACTGCGCGAGGCGGGGCGCGCCGAGCCCGAGCTGGCCGGTGCGTACGAGGAGGGCCGGCGCCGGGGTGACGGGACCCGGCGGCAGGTGTTCGGCGCCTGGCCGGACGGCACGCTGCGCGCGGGCCTCGACGTACCGTCGGCCGTCGACATCTACGCCGCGCTGTGCACCATCGACGTGTACACCACCCTCACGGCCGAACGCGGCTGGCCGCCCGGCCGTATCGAGGAGTGGTGGAGCGCCGCTCTGGCGAGGGAACTGCTGGCTGCCTAAAAGGTGTTGCGGAAGGCTGTGATCTGGCAGGTCGCGGCCTTCCGCAGCACCTTTTAGCCGGCCACCGGGGCGCCGGACTCGGCCGCCGCGGCCTCCTCCTCGGCGCGCCGCGCGCTTTCGGCCGCGTCGAAGGAGTCCAGGGTGCGGGCGAAGTCCCGGGTGGACAGCAGCAGCTTGTAGATGATGGCCAGCTCGAAGACGAGCAGCAGCACGCCGGCGCCGATGGTCACCGGGATCACCGCGTCCAGCGCCGGGGCGACGATGAACACCGCCATCTGGAACTCGATGCCGCTCATCAGATGGGTACGGATCCGGTGCCGCAGCAGGAAGGAGCGCAGCCGCAGATAGCCGGGGAAGCGGGAGCGGAACTCGCGGTGCAGATCGACGATGGCGCTCACCGGGCGGGCGGCGCGTGCGTCGGCGGGGAGGGGGCCCGTGGTCGCCGAGGCGGCGGAATCGGCGGCGCGCTGCGCGGGTACCGCGCGTTCCTCGGCGGTGGGCTCGGCCACCGGCTCCCGCTCACTCTCGTGGTGGGCGGCGAGGGCGTCGGCGTCGGCCTCCGGGTTCTCCCGCAGGAGGTCTTCCATGAAGGCCAGCTCGGTGGCGTTCTCGGCTTCCCGCGCCCGGCGGGCGCGGGCCTTGATCTGTTTGCGCATCCCGTGCCGGATCTTGAAGATCTGGAGGGCGTCGATATAGCGCAGCATGTCGAGGAAGACCACGGCGAGCGCCAGCCACAGATAGATCACATCATCAGTGCGGGAGAATTGTCCGCCCATCAGGGCGACCGCGCACACCAATACCCGAATGCGATCAAACACATAATCGAGCCAGGCGCCGAATACCGAACCCGTTCTGGTCAGTCGGGCCAGCTTTCCGTCCATGCAGTCCAGGACGAAACTCACGTGATAGAGCAGGGCGCCGACCAGCAGCCAGTTCCAGGTGCCGAAGGCAAAACAGCCGGCGGCGGCGAGGCCGAAGAACAGGGCCAGCCAGGTGATCTGATTCGGCGTGATCCTGGTCCACAGCGCGGTCCAGCGCACCAGCGGGGTGGCGAGGGGGTCCACCAGCAGGACGGTCCACCACGCGTCCCGTTTCTTCTGCGTGGTCCGGCGCACCTCTGTCAGGGGGGGAATGTCGTGACGCATGGTCTGCTTCCAGGCGGAAATAGGACCTGAAAGACGCTACCACTTCACGCGCGACGCGCTGTCACGAAACCGGCCGGGAATTCTCCCAGGTCCATTCGAACTCCTCGCGGTACGTTTCGAAAAGCGTCATTTCGCCGTCCGCCGCCGCGTCCGTTCGGTGCGATATCTCCCGACCCGCACGCCGGAGAACGAGAACCGGGGTTTCCATTCCCCGTATTCTCCTTAGATATGACTGCACCACGGCCACCCCATCGGGGCTGTCGCCGTCCACGAAATAAGCACTGAATCGGGGGATCTCATCGAACACATGAATGTCGAACGCCTCCGGATCCCGCACCTTGCTGCGCACCCGGCGCATCTGGAGGATGTTGGTCTCCACCGAGCGCCCCAGCTCCCCGCGCTTGAGACCCAGCTCCCGCTCCCGGCGCCGCATCGCCCCGCTCGCCGGGTTCAGGAACAGCAGCCGCACCCGGCACCCCGAGGCCGCCAGATGCGCCAGCCGCCGCCCCGGATAGTTCTGCACCAGCAGCCCCAGCCCGGTCCCCACCGCGTCGATCCGCCGGGCACCCCCGAACAGCTCCTCCGGCGGCAGCTGCCGCTGCAACCGCACCCGGTCCGGATGCACCCCTGCCACATCCGTGAACCGGTCCCCCACCAGATGCTCCACCGCGTCCGCCGGCAGCCGCCCGGCCACCCCCGGCGCCCCGGAATCCAGCAGCCGCAGCAGCCGGGCACAGCCCCGCTCCGCCTGCTCCAGCACCGCCCGGCTCATCCCCCGGTTGCGGCTGACCGCGCTGCGCGCCACCTCCAGCTCGTCCAGCGTCAGCTCCAGCTCGCGCCGATTGTCCAAATACGGGGCGAAACAGGGCCAGTGCTGCACCATGAGTTCACGCAACTGAGGCAGGGTCAGAAAGGCGAGCACCGTGTCATCGGCCGGATCAAGCACCAGCCCCTTGCGGCGGCTCACCTCCCGCAGCGCCGCCGCCCGCTGCACCCACTCCTGCCCGGCCGGGCCGGCCGCCGCGATCTCCCACTCCTCGCCGTGCACCGGCTCGTACACCGGGCGCAGCACCGCGGCCACCACCGAGCGCAGCCGCTGTTCGACCAGATTGAGCCAGACATATGCCCGACCGGCGCGCTCCACCCGGGTGCGTACCTCGGACCAGTCCGCCTCGCTCCAGCCCAGATCCGCCCCGATCTCCACCGGACGCGGCACGGGCACCGCCTGGGTGGGCGCCTCCGCGGTCTCACCCCCATTCCCCGAGGGGAGCTCAAGCCCAGAGGAGCCCACCGCCTGCACCGCCTTCCACCCCGCCGTTGGATCAAGGAAGCCTACTGCGCGTCCGGCCGGCCGCGCAGCACGGTACGGACTCAACCACGCGGCGGGGCAGGGCAGTCGGGACGGTAGGCGGTCATGACGGCGCCGCCCCGTACCCCCACGGCGACCTACCGCGTCCAGCTGGAGCCGGACCTCGGATTCGCGGCTGTCGCGCGGACCCTGCCGCAGGTGGCCTCCCTCGGCGTCTCCCACCTCCATCTGTCCCCCGTCCTGGAAGCCGTGCCCGGCTCCCGGCACGGCTACGACGTCACCGACCACTCCCGGGTACGCGCCGAACTCGGCGGTGAGACGGGCCTGCGCGAGCTGGCCGAAAAGGCCAGGGCCCACGGGCTGGGAATGATCGCCGACATCGTGCCCAACCACATGGCGCTGCCCGCCGACACCGAACTCAACGCCCCGCTGTGGCAGTTCCTGCGCGACGGGCCGCGATCACCCGCCGCGGCCTGGTTCGACATCGACCCCTCGGGCGAGGACCGCAGACCGCTGCTGCCGGTGCTCGGCGCGCCACTGGCGCAGGAGCTGGGCGCACTGCGGGTGGCCGACGGCGTACTGCGGTACGGGGACCGCCATCGTTTCCCGCTGCGCCCCGGCACCGAGACCCTGCCGCTGCCCGCGCTGCTCGACGCCCAGCACTACCGGCTCGGCTGGTGGCGGCTCGCCCGCACCGAGCTGACGTACCGCCGGTTCTTCACCGTCAACGAACTGATCGCGGTACGGGTGGAGGACCCCGCCGTCTTCGAGGCCACCCACGGCACGGTGCTGCGGCTGCTGGCCGAGGGCGTCATCGACGGGCTGCGGATCGACCACATCGACGGGCTCGCCGACCCCGAGGGCTATCTGCGGCGGCTGCGGAAGCGGGCCGGGACCGGGGCCTGGGTGGTGGCCGAGAAGATCCTGGCGGCGGACGAACACCTCCCGGCCGGCTGGCCGGTGGCCGGCACCACCGGGTACGACGCGCTGCGGCACATCGACGCGGTCCTCACCGACCCGGACGGCGCCGCCCGGCTCACCGCGCACTACCGGGAGTTCACCGGCGCACCGGATGGCCTGGGCGGCGTCTGGGAGGCGACGGTGCGGCGCGCCGCGCGTCAGGTCATCGGCCACGACCTGGCGGCGGAGCGCGAACGCCTGCTGCGGACCGCGCACCGGCTGTGCGGCGCGGAGCTTCCGCTGGACGCGCTGCGCACCGCGCTGACCGAACTGCTGGTACGGCTGCCGGTCTACCGCCCGTACGTCCCGGCCGCCGGCCCACCTTCCCCGGCCGACGCGACTCTGCTGGAGCGAGCCGCCCGCGCCGCCCGCGCGGCCGTGACCACCCCGGTGGAGACCGGGGCGGTGAACGCCGTGCACGCCCTGGCCCTGGGCCGTGGCCCGGCCGACGGGACAGCCCACCGGCCCACGGCGCGGGATCGGGAACAGGAACGGGAGCGGGAGCGGGAGCGCCGCCCGCGCACCGGCCACCCGGAGACCGGCTCCCCTCACCCCGGCGGCCGGGCCGGGGCGGCGGGCGACGCCGGGGGCCTCCCGGACGCCGATGACTTCCGGGTGCGGTTCGCCCAGGTGAGTTCCGCGTTGCGGGCCAAGGCCGTCGAGGACTGTGCCGGATATCGGTACGTCCCCCTGCTGTCGGCCGCCGAGGTCGGCGGCGAGCCGGGCAAACCCGCCCTGTCGGCCGACGCGTTCCACGCGCACTGCGCCCGCGTCCAGCGCGAGTGGCCGTGCACCGGCACCGTGTACGCCACCCATGACACCAAGCGCAGCGGCGATGTCCGGGCCACCCTCGCCACGCTGACCGAACATCCGCGCGGGTGGGCAGAACTGCTCGCCGAGGTGACGGAACGCGCCGCGCGCGCCGGCGTGCCGGCCCCCGATCCGCTGCTGGCGTGGCACTGCTGGCAGACCGCGTTCGCGCTCGCCCCGGCCCCCGACCCCGAGCGGCTGCTCGACGCCACCCTCAAGGCCGCACGCGAAGCGGCCCTGCGCACCACCTGGACCGAACCCGACACCGCCTACGAGACGGCGCTGGAGCGCTTCGTACGGGGCGGGCCGTGCGGCGCGCCCGGGTATCCCGCGGCCACCCTCGCCCAGCGGCTCGCACCGCAGATCCGCGCCAACATCCTCGGCGCCGCCCTGCTGCATCTGACGATGCCCGGCGTCCCCGACATCTACCGGGGCAGCGAGACCGTCTACCGCGCCCTGGTGGACCCCGACAACCGCCGGCCGCCGGACCCGCCCCCCGCCGATCCGGCCACCGTGGACGGCGGCACCACCGGCGGCCTGCCCGCCGAGAAGCTGTGGCTGACCGGCGTGGCGCTGCGGCTGCGCCGGGCGCACCCCGAGTGGTTCGGGGCCCGCGCCACGTACCAACCGCTCACCGCCGAGGGCCGGGCGGCGGACCACGCGCTGGCGTTCCTGCGCTCCGGGGCGGCGCTCACGGCGGTCAGCAGGCTCACCCGGACGCTCGCCGCCGCGGGCGGCTGGGACTCCACCGTCCTGCCACTGCCGCCCGGCCGCTGGTACGACGTGCTGGCCGGCGACACCCCGGACCGGACCGGGTACCAGGGCAAGACGCCGCTCGCCCGGCTGTTCGCGCACCGTCCGGTCGCCCTGCTGATCCGGGCCGACACGTTCTGATGACGACGCGCCGTCTTTACAAGCGAGTGCCCTGCCAGCACACTGGGAGCGCTCCCACGGGCGTCGTCGCACCCCACGGAACTCCGGTCTGCCGTCCACACCACCAGCCCCCGCTCGGGCGGCAGACCGGCTTCCGAACGGCCGGGCCGGGCACGAACCGCCGCCCTCAGCGCATGCTCAGCCGGTACGACACGGCGCCGAACCGCACCTCGTCCCCCGGCCGCACCGGCAGCGTGTCGGTCACCCGCCGGCCGTTCACCCAGGTGCCGTTGGCCGAGCCCAGATCCCGTACCAGCCAGCCGGTCGGCGTGGCCGCCAGCTGCGCGTGGAAGCGGGAGACGCTCACATCATTGAGCCGCAGCGCCGACCCGGGGGCCCGGCCGATCGACAGCGGATGCGGCCCCGGGTTGGGCAGCACCAGCTGCGGCAGCCGCTCCGCCCGCCACGCCGTGGACACCCGGTGCTGGAACGAGGCGATCCGGCCCACCGTCTGCACCAGCCAGCCCGAACGCTCCACCGGCCCCTGGCGCGCGGGCAGATCACGCAGCGCCAGCTCCAACTCCTCCGGCCGCCGGGCCCCCATGATCTGGTCCAGCCGCCGCTCGAAGGTGTCCTGGGAGAGCCTCCCCTCCACCATGCCCTCCCGCAGCGCGCCGAGAGCACGCTCGCGATCCGCGTCGGATATCCGCGGGGAGGGCACGCCGGACTCGATCGAGGTCATGAAACAGAGTTTCCGGGACGGCAGTTGCTTCTGTCCAGATAACTCGCTGGCGCCGCGCGCGGGCACCGGGTTACGGTGCTCGCACGCCCACGGATCCGGAAGGGAGGCGTCTGCCATGTGTGTCACCGACTCGCGCGTGCCCTGCTTCCGCCTCCTTCCTGTCCCCGGGCGTCTTCACTGACCGGACGGATGCGCGGCGCGCCATCCGTGTCCGGAAGGATTCTTTCCCCCCATGACCGATCTGGTCTTCCGCTGCCTCGCCGAGGGCGAGAACAGTGCTCTGTTCACCTCCCTGCCCACCGCCGGTCTGGTCGGCCCCGCGCTGCTCGATCCGCCGAACAACGTCTTCCGTACGATCGCCGAGGGCGGCCAGTACCGGCCCGACCGGACCTGGCTCGCGCTGCGCGGCGACACGGTGGTGGCCCGCGCCGCGTACTGGGGCGGGCCCGATGACCCCGCGCCGCTCGCGCTGGACTGGTTCGACTTCACCGACCCGGCGGCCGGCACCGCCCTGCTGCGGGCCACCGGGCTGCGCCCCGAGTACGAGCTGATCCTGCCGCCCGACTGGCGCTCCGACCCGCTCGCCAGGGCGGCCGGCGGGGCCCGGATCTCGGCGGCTGCCGAGGCGGGCTACGAGCCGCTGGTGGAACGGTTCCGCTACACCTGGACCCCCGAGTGCGGGATCCCCGAGCCGCCCGGCCGGCTGGTGTTCCGGCCCGAGCCCGACGACGACGTGGTCCTCGACGTGCTGCGCCGCATCCACAGCTCCACCCTGGACACCCACGCGCTGCGGGCCCACGCAGCGGAAGGGCCGGACGCGGCGGCGCGGCAGGAGCTGGACTTCCTGCGCTGGTGCCCCTCACCGCGCGAGTGGTGGCGGACCGCGCACACCCCGGCGGGCGAACTCGTCGGCTTCCAGGCCCCGGCCCGCAACCCCAACGGCCCGGTGGTCGGCTTCATCGGGGTGGTGCCGGAGCAGCGCGGCCACGGTTACGCGTACGACCTGCTGGTGGAGTGCACCCGGCAGCTGGCCGCCGAGGGCGCGCGGCGGGTCTGGGCCGCCACCGACACCGGCAATGTGCCGATGGCCAAGGCGTTCGCCCGGGCGGGCTATCCGGTGACGCAGCACCGCTACTGCATGGCGTGAGGCCACGGCGGGCCCGAGGGGGTGTCTTCACCGTGGCGCCGGGCGGCGGGGGCGTCCTCGCCGTGGGCCACCCGGCGCGCTCGACGGCGCGGCGAGCGCGCGTACCGGGTGTCGCCCGGCAGGCGGAACGGTGCGGACACCCCCGACCATGGTGTCCATGCGTCGCTTCGAGGTGTGGGCACCCCGGGCCCGCCGGGTCTGGCTGTGGCTGGAGGGTGCGCGGCTGCCGCTGCGTGAGGACGCGGGTGGCTGGTGGCATGCGCGGGCCGAAGCCGTACCGGGCGCCCGGTACGGCTTCGTGCTCGACGAGCCGGACGCGCCGGTGCTGCCGGACCCGCGGGCCCGCCGGCTGCCGGAGGGCCCGGAGCGTCCGGGTGCCGTGGTGGACCTGGAGGCGTACCGCTGGCGCCATCCGTGGCCGGGGCGCGGGCTGCCGGGCGCGGTGCTGTACGAGCTGCACATCGGTACGTTCACGGCCGAGGGCACCTTCGACGCGGCGGCGGGGCGGCTGGGGCGCCTGGCGGAGCTGGGGGTCACCCATGTGCAGCTGATGCCGGTGTGCCCGTTCCCGGGGCGGCACGGCTGGGGGTACGACGGGGTGGCGCCGTGGGCGGTGCACGAGCCGTACGGGGGGCCGGCGGGGCTGGCGCGGCTGGTGGACGCGGCGCACGGCGTGGGGCTGGGGGTGGTGCTGGATGTGGTGCACAACCATCTGGGGCCCTCGGGCAACCGGCTGCCGGAGTTCGGCCCGTACTTCACCGACCGGCATCACACGCCGTGGGGTTCCGCGGTGAATCTGGACGGGCGGGGTTCGGACGAGGTGCGGGCGTACTTCGCGGGCAGCGCGCTGGCGTTCTTGCGGGACTTCCGTCTTGACGGGCTGCGGCTGGACGCCGTGCACGAGCTGGCGGACGACCGGGCCGCGCCGTTTGTGGCGGAGCTGTCGGCGGCGGTGGACGCGCTGGCGGTGGAGGTGGGCCGGCCGCTGTTTCTGATCGCCGAGTCGGACCGGAACGATCCGCGCACCGTCGCGCCGCGCGAGCACAACGGTCTGGGGCTGCACGCGCAGTGGACGGACGACTTCCATCACGCGCTGCATACCGCGCTGACGGGTGAGGCGGGCGGGTACTACGCGGATTTCGCCCGGGCCCCGATGGCGGCGCTGGCGAAGACGCTGACGGGGGGCTTCTTCCACGACGGCGGCTATTCGGCGTTCCGGGGGCGGGGACACGGGCGGGCGCTGGAGCGGGCGGCGACGCCGGCGTACCGGCTGGTGGGGTACGCGCAGACACACGATCAGATCGGCAATCGGGCGCTGGGCGACCGGCTGGCGGCGCTGGCCGGGCCGCGGCGGGCGGCGCTGGGGGCGGCGCTGGTGCTGTGCGGGCCGCTGACGCCGATGCTCTTCATGGGTGAGGAGTGGGGGGCCAGGACGCCGTGGCAGTTCTTCACCGACCATCAGGATCCGGCGCTGGCCGAGGCGGTGCGGCAGGGTCGGCGGGCGGAGTTCGCGGCGCACGGCTGGGCGGCGCAGGACATTCCGGATCCGCAGGATCCGGCGACCCGGGAGCGGTCGTGCGTGCGGCACCCGCCGGACGCCGACCACCCGGAGGCGACGGCGTGGTGCCGGCGGCTGATCGGGATCCGCCACGCGCTGCTGGACGCGGAGCAGCCGCTGTCGGCGGTGACGGCGGCGTACGACGAGGCGGCGGGCTGGCTGACGGTCCGCCACGGCCGGCTGCTGGTGGCGGTGAACTTCTCCCGCACCAGCCCCGCGACCGTGCCGCTTCCCCCGTTCCCCCTGACGCTGCTGGCGGCCACCCACCCCGTCCCCCCGGCCGCCCCCTTGCGGCTGCCGCCGGAATCGGCGGCGGTGCTGCGTTCCGGCTGAGCGGAACGGGACCGGAGCGGGTGACCGGAGCGGACGGGAACGCGGGCGGCGCAGTGGGCCCCGGAACATCCGGTTTCGCTGGCATCATCGGTGACATGGGCAACACGAGCGAACCGCTGTACGACGTGCTGGTGGTGGGCGCCGCCGGGGTGGACACCATCGTGCGGGTGCCCCGGCTTGAGGTGCCGGACGCCGATCTGCTGCATGTCCCGCCGATCCGCGACTATGTGGCGCACACCGGGACCGGCGCCGCGCTGGGCTTTCACGCGCTGGGGCTGCGCACCCACTTCCTCGACTTCCTCGGCGACGATCTCCAGGGCGATCTGATCCGCCGCCGCTTCACCTCCGCCGGGCTCGGCTTCGATGTGCTGCCCGCGCCCAACGGCACGCCGCGCAGCGTCAATCTGGTGGACGACGCGGGGCGCCGGTTCTCCTTCTACGACGGCCGGCATCCGGCCGATCTGCTGCTGCCGCCCGACTTCGTGGCTCCGCATCTGGACCGGGCGCGCCATGTGCATGTGTGCCGTTCCGGTTTCAACCGGGAGCTGTTCGGCGAGCTGGAGCGCCGGGGGCTGCCGTCCTCGACGGATCTGCACGCCTGGGACGGGGTCGATCCGGACAGCCACCCGTGGGCGTTCCGTACCGACTATGTCTTTCTCAGCGCGGCCGGTGTGCGGGGCCGGATCGAGGAGACGCTGCGGCTGATCCTGGCGCGCGGGAAGGCGAAGCTGGTGGTGGCCACGGACGGGGAGCGCGGCGCGCATCTGCTGAGCCGGGACGGGGACGGCGCCGTACGGCACGTCCCGGCGGTGACGCCGGACGCGCCGGTGGTGGACAGCAACGGCGCGGGGGACGCGTTTGTGACGGCGTTCCTGGCCACGCTGTTCGCGGGCGGGGATCTGGGACAGTGCGCGCTGGCGGGCACTGTGTCGGGGGCGTTCGCGTGCACCCAGGTGGGCACCCACGAGCGGCAGATCACCGCTGCCGAGCTGAGCACCGAGGTGGCCCGGCTCGGCGGCGGTACGGCGGCGGAGCCGGCGCCGGAGGTCACTCCAGGGTGAAGACGTGGCCGCGCGCGGCGCCCTCCACGGCCTCCAGGTAGTGCGTCGCGACCTCGTCGAGCGGGGTGCCGGGGGCCGGGTCCAGTTCCAGGGCGATCAGGGTTTCGCGGATCCAGCCGGGGCTGATGGCGTTGAGCCGTACCCCGCGGGGCAGTTCCCTGGCGGCGGCCCGGACGAACGCCTCCAGGCCGGCGTTGATGAGGCGGCCGAGGGCGGCGTCCCGCAGCGAGTCGGGGATGGTGCCGCTGGTGAGGGTGATCGAGCCGTTGTCCCGCAGCTGGGGCAGGGCCCGGCGCACCAGCTCGACCTGGCCGACGAGCTTGCCGTCCAGGCCGCTGAAGAACGCGGCGTCGGACGAGCCGGCCACCGGGGCCATCCCGCCGCTGGCGGCGCAGCACACCACCGCGTCCACCGGGCCGTGCGCAGCGAACAGCGCGTCGATGGTGGCGGGCTCGGTCAGATCGACCCGGGCCTGCCCGGTGCGGGAGGCGCGTACCACTCGGTGGCCGGCTGCCTCCAGTCGGCCGGCGACGGCGGCACCCACGGTGCCGCCCGCGCCGATCACGATGACGTCGAGCGTCACCCCTCCGCCGCCTCCGCTCCCGTCTCCACGTGCCGGATGGCGATGGAGTTGATGCAGTACCGCAGGGCGGTGGGGGTGCCGTAGCCCTCGCCCTCGAAGACGTGGCCCAGGTGCGAGCCGCAGGTGGCGCACAGCACCTCGGTACGGGGGCGGCCCGGCAGCGAGGTGTCGGTCCTGGTCTGAACCGCGTCGCTGTCGGCCGGGTCGTAGAACGAGGGCCAGCCGCAGTGCGACTCGAACTTGGTCCCGGAGCGGAACAGTTCGGCGCCGCAGGCCCGGCAGTTGTAGACGCCGACCGTCTTGGTGTCGGTGTACTCGCCGGTGAACGCCCGCTCGGTGCCGGCCTCGCGCAGGACCCGGTACTCCTCGTCGGTCAGCTCCTCGCGCCACTGCGCGTCGGTCTTCTCGACCTCATAACCCATGGTTCCGCTCTCCTCATTCACAAACGATTTACCGCGCCGGCCCGGCCAGCCGGGCCAGGATCTTCGGCCCGAGGTCGGTGACGTCCCCGGCCCCCATGGTCAGAACGAGATCACCGGGCTGCGCCATTCCCGCGACGACCTCGGGCACGGCGTCCTTGCCGCCGGCCGGCTCGGGGTGCACCCGCGCGCCGTGCGCGGTGGCGGCCTCGGTGATCAGCGCGCTGGTGATGCCGGGGATGGGGTCCTCGCGGGCGGGATAGATCTCCAGCACCACGGAGGCGTCGGCCAGCGCGAGGGCCTGGCCCATCTCGGTGCCCAGTTCGCGGGTGCGGCTGAACAGGTGCGGCTGGAAGACCACCAGCACCCGGCCCTCGCCCGCCGCCCCCCGGATCGCTTCCAGGTCGGCGGTCATCTCGGTGGGGTGGTGGGCGTAGGAGTCGATGACCTGGACGCCGGCCGCCGTGCCCTTCAGCTGGAGGCGGCGGCCGACCCCGGTGTAGGAGCCGAGCGCGCCGGCCAGCTCGGCGGCCGGGATGCCGGCCGCGATGCCGGCGGCGAGCGCGGCGACGGCGTTGTGGGCGTAGTGGCGGCCGGGTACGGAGACGGCGAAGGCGAGTTCGGTGCCGTCGGCCAGTCGTACGGTGACGGTGCTGGTGAGGCCGTGCGGCGTGACGTCGAGCACCCGTACGTCGGCCTCGGGGGACTCACCGTAGGTGATGATCCGCAGCCCGTCGGCGGCGCGGTCGCGCAGCCGGGCGGTGAGGACGCGGGCGCCCTCCTGGTCGGCGTTGACGATGAGGGTGCCGCCGGGCCGGACGGCGGCGGTGAAGATCTCGAAGGACTCGTAGATCTCTTCCATCGAGGCGTAGTTGGCGTGGTGGTCCAGCTCGACGTTGAGGATCACCGCGACCTCGGGGGTGTAGCGGTGGAAGCTGCGGTCGCTCTCGTCGGCCTCGGCGACGAAGAGTTCGCCCTTGCCGTGGTGGGCGTTGGATCCGGGGCCGTCCAGGTCGCCGCCGATGGCGTAGGAGGGGTGCAGGCCCAGGGTGCCGAGGGCGACGGCGAGCATCGAGGTGGTGGTGGTCTTGCCGTGGGTGCCGGCCACCGCGATGGCGCGGCTGTCGGTCATCAGGGCGGCCAGCGCCTCGGAGCGGTGCACCACGGGGATGCCCTGGGAGCGGGCGGCGGTCAGTTCGGGGTTGTCGGCGCGGATGGCGCTGGAGATGACCACGCAGCTGGTGCCGTCGGCGAGGTGCGCGGCGTCGTGGCCGATGCGTACGGTGGCGCCGAGTTCGCGCAGGGCGGCGGCGGTGGCCGACTCGCGGAAGTCGCTGCCGGCCACGAGGGCGCCGCGCTGGGTCAGGATCTTGGCGATGCCCGACATGCCCGCGCCGCCGATGCCGATGAAGTGGGGCCGTTCCATGGCGGGCGGGATCGCCGGTGTCATGCGTGTGTCTCCCTTGGTTCCCTGGTGCGCGGTTCCCTGGTCTGCGCTGCCGGTCGATTGTCGCACCCCGTCACGAGGGCGGGCGCATCGCGCGGTGTGCGGGTCACTCGGCGTGCGCGAAGAGCTTGAGGACCGGTACGTCGACCTTGTGCCGGGCGCGGGAGGCCCAGTCGCGGTGGAAGAACTCCTCCACCAGGTGCGGGGCGGTCAGCACGATGACCTCGTCGGCGGAGGTCTCGGCGACGACGGCGGTGAGCAGTTGCAGGGGGTGGTCGTCGACCAGTTGGCCGACCGCGTGGGCGCCGGCGTCGCGCAGGGCGGCCACGGAGTGGGTGAGGGCGCGTTCGGCGGGTTCGCGGGCGGCCTCGTCCTCGGGTTCGTCGGCCTCGTGCCCGGCCTCGGCGAATTCGCCGAGGGCCACGTCGTCGAGGGCGCGCAGCAGCCGGTCCTGGTCGCCGCGCGGCTGCATGAGGACGATGAAGGACATCTCCTCGTCGCCGTGCAGGGTGGTGACGAGTTCGACGTCGGTGGGCACCAGCGGCTTTTCGATCATGAGGATGCTCGTGAACATGGTCAGCGCCCTTCTTCGCGGCCGGGTCCCGCCCGGTGCGGCAGAAACCATCCTTCCCCGTGGACACACGGGGCGTCGCGCCATCAGTCTGCCCACATCAGGATAAGCGGAACGTTCCATTCCGCAGATTGTCAGACCCTCCGGTACCGCCCGAACAGAAAGCCGGATTCCTCCAGCAGCGAGGTCAGCGCCAGCTCGCGCGGCACCTCGATCCCCGGACCGCTCATCACCCGCCCGGCGGTACCCACCGCATAGCGCGGTGCCGTCGTCAGACACAGCTCGTCCAGCGCGCCCGCCCCGGCGAAAGCGCCCAGCAGCCGGGGGCCGCCCTCCGTCAGCAGCCGGGTGTGGCCGCGGCGCACCAGCTCCGCCTTGACCCGCGCCGGATCCACCTCGGCGCCCTCCCCCACCGTGATCACCTCGGCACCGGCCGCCCGGGCGGCGTCAAGACCGTGCTTGGGGGCCAACGGGCCGGTGATCACCATGGTGGGCACCACCGGCTCGGTGAACAGCGGCAGCGAGAAATCCAGATGCAGACTCGCCGAGACCACCGCGATCGCCGCCACCGGCGTCTGCCCCGCCGCCGCCCGGCGCTCGGCGAACCCCGCCCGCTCCCGGGCCGGCCGGTACCGCTCCTGCCGTACGGTCTCGGCGCCCACCACCACCACATCGGCCAGCGCCCGCAGCACCCCGAAGATCAGCATGTCGGCCGGGTGCGACAGCGGCTGGGAACGCCCGTCGTGATGCGCGGCGCCGTCCACCGAGGAGACCATGTTGGCGCGCAGCCAGCCCCGCCCGTGCAGATGCTCCTCGGGGTACCCGTAGGCTTCGGCCAGCTCGGCCGGCTCCCACCGGCGGTCGCGGGCGTCGTCCGGAGCATCGATGGCGGGGGGCAGCAGGCGTCGCATGGGGCGCAGTGTGGCACACGGGCCGACGGTGGCCGGCTCGCCCGCCCCGTAAAATGGCGGATTGTGTCCAGCACCGCCGAACCCGAGCCCAGCAGCGGGATAACCGCCCCCGCCGCCCTTGCCGACCGTGCGCCGCAGGTGCCCGCCGAACGGCTGGTGGCCGAGCTCGTCCCGCCGCCGCGCTTCGACGCGGTGCGCTTCGCCACCTACGTACCCGACCCCGCCCAGCCCTCCCAGACGGCGGCGGTCGAGGTGTTGAGCGCCTTCGCCGCCGGGCTCGGCGCACCCGCCGCGAAGAGCGGCGGACGGCGCGGCCTGTGGCGCCGGGCCCCCCGTACCCCCGCCGCGGCGGGCGGCGTCTACCTCGACGGCGGCTACGGGGTCGGCAAGACCCATCTGCTGGCCTCCCTGTGGCACGCCACCGACGCCCCCGCCGAGCGCAAGGCGTTCGGCACCTTCGTGGAGCTCACCAACCTGGTGGGCGCGCTCGGCTTCCAGCAGACCGTGAAGACCCTGTCCGGGCACCGGCTGCTGTGCATCGACGAGTTCGAGCTGGACGACCCCGGCGACACCGTGCTGGTCTCCTCGCTGCTGGGCAAGCTGGTCGCCGAGGGCGTGGCGCTGGCCGCCACCTCCAACACGCTGCCCGGCAAGCTGGGCGAGGGCCGGTTCGCGGCGGCCGACTTCCTGCGCGAGATCCAGGGCCTGTCCGCGCACTTCACACCGCTGCGCATCGACGGCGAGGACTACCGGCACCGCGGCCTGCCCAAGGCGCCGGCGCCGCGCACCGACGACGAGGTGACCCGCGCGGCGTACGCCACCCCCGGTGCCTCGCTCGACGACTTCGGCGATCTGCTGGCCCACCTGGCCCGGGTGCACCCCAGCCGGTACGGGGCGATGTGCGAGGAGCTGACGGCGGTGGCGCTGACCGGGGTACGGCCGGTGCCCGACCAGTCGACCGCGCTGCGTCTGGTGGTGCTGGCCGACCGGCTGTACGACCGGGAGGTCCCGGTGCTGGCGTCCGGGGTGCCGTTCGACGAGCTGTTCGGCGAGGAGATGCTGCGCGGCGGCTACCGCAAGAAGTACTTCCGGGCGATCTCCCGGCTGACCGCCCTGGCCCGCGACGCCGGGCGGCTGGTGCCGGCCGTCTGAGCCCCGGTGGCGGGGCCCGGTGGCGGGACCGCGCGGGCGGGCCCATCATCGGGACATGGCGAGCGACCTGCGTGATCTGCTGCGGGTGACGCCGGGCGGCAAGGCCCAGCTGGCCGGCCGGGCCCCGGACGACACCCCGGGTTTCAAGGGCAAGAAGGCCAAGGCGCGCACCGAGGTGGACGCGATGGCCCCGGTCCTGGCCGACCTCCAGGAACGGCTGTTCGCGGCCAGCACCGGCGGCGACCGGCACCGGGTCCTGCTGGTCCTCCAGGGCATGGACACCGCCGGCAAGGGCGGCACCGTCAAGCATGTGATCGGGCATCTCAACCCGGCCGGCTGCCGGATCAGGGCGTTCAAGGCGCCCACCCCCGAGGAGCTGGCGCACCACTTCCTGTGGCGGATCAGCAACGGGCTGCCGCGCGCCGGCGAGGTCGGCATCTTCGACCGCTCGCACTACGAGGACGTGCTGGCGGTACGGGTGCACCACCTGGTCCCCAAGGAGGTGTGGTCACGGCGGTACGCCGAGATCAACGCCTGGGAGGAGGCCCTGACCCGGGACGGCATGGTGCTGGTGAAGGTGTTCCTGCACATCGGCCACGACGAACAGCGCGACCGGCTGCTGCGGCGGCTGGACCGCGAGGACAAGCACTGGAAGTTCAGCCAGAACGACATCACCGAACGCGGCCTGTGGCCGCACTACCGCACCGCGTACGAGGCGGCGCTGGAACGCTGCTCGACCAAGGCCGCGCCCTGGTACGTGGTGCCCGCCAACCACCGCTGGTACCGCAACTGGGCGGTGAGCCGGCTGCTGCTGGAACACCTGCGCGAGATCGACCCGAAGTACCCCACCGGCAGCTTCGACCCGGCCGACGCGCGGCGGCGGCTGCTGGCGGAGTGAGCCCCCGGCTCACCCGCGCCGCTGGGCGAGCCGCGCGACGATCGCGAACACCCCGGCCGCCACGGCGGCGGCCAGCGCGCAGGGCAGTACGGGCAGCCCCACTCTGCCCTCCTGGGAGCCGGTGACCAGCGCGCCGACCGCCGCGTTGGCCGGGGAGGCCGAGGACACCAGCAGCACGAGCGCGCCCAGCGACATCACCGGCACGGACCACACCGCGCCGCGCGGCATCCGGTGTCCCAGCAGCCCCACCGCCGTACCGAGCAGCGCGCAGCACACCACGGCGAGCAGCGCGGCGAGGGCCGCGCCGTCCAGCGGGATCGGGGTACGGCGGTCCGCGCCGTGTGCGGCGCCGCTCCACAGCACCACGGCGGTGGCCACCGCCCCGGCGCCGGCCGAGGCCAGCAGCCCGGCCAGCGCAGCGGCGAGCTGCGTCCGCACCCGGCCGGCGGCGGCGACGGCACAGGCCCGGGCCGCCTCGGGCTCACCGTTGACGCACACCCGGGTCAGCCACACGGCCACCGGCAGCAGCGCGGCGACGGCGAACCCGAGCCCGTCCAGCACCGGCTCCCCCGGCCGCACCCCGATGACCAGCAGAATCCCGTACAGCAACAAGGGCGGCAGCCAGCGGTGCGAACGCAGCAGCAGAGCCAGCTGATAACGCGTCAGAGCGAGAAGCACGCTCACCGGTCTTCCTCCGTCGGGCGATACATGAACGGTTCCCTGCCACAGATCACGCACCGGACCGGCCAAGCCCGGCGCGGCACGGCACGGAGCGCACAGCGCGGGCCGCGCGGCTCGCGGGGGTGGTCATGGGTGGGGTCGTACCGCGTGGATGTGCCAGGTGGGATCTGCGGTGAGCAGGGTGCGCAGCAGCGCGTCCGAGTGGGCGGCCGGCACGGTCAGTCGGAGCGTGCCGTCCGGCAGCCACTGCCCGACCGGCGCGCCCGGCAGGTCCACCGGCGGCGCCATCCCGGCCGGGGCCGGCGGCCGGGCCTCGATCGACACCGTGCCCCGGTGCTCATCGGGCCGCCCGGGCCCGTCCCGCTCAACACCGTCGGGGCCGGTTCCCCCGGGGACACGCACCGGCACCGGCGCCTCCGCGGCGGGCCCGGTCCGGTCCGGGGCGGACAGCGGGGTCAGGGTGCCGTGTTCGATCAGATGGCGTCGTGGGGCCGCACCGATCAGGCGGGTGGGGTCGTGGTCCACGAAGACCACGGTCGCGCCCGCCGACACCCGGGCCAGGGCCGCCTCGTCCAGGGTGTGGCGGGCGGCCAGGTCCAGGCCGGTCCAGGCTTCGTCCAGCACCAGCAGCGCGGGGTCGGCCAGCAGTGCCTGGGCCACCGCGACCCGCTGCGCGCTGCCCTTGGACAGCTCGCGCAGCGGGGCGTCCGCGTACGGCAGGGCGCCCAGCCGCTCCAGCCAGTGGTCGGCGGCCCGGACGGCCGCACCGCGCCGCAGTCCGTGGACGCGGCCGAGGTGGCGCAGATAGCCGCGCGCGGTCAGCGGAAGGGCGGGCGGGAAGCGTTCGGGTACGTACCCGGTGCGGGCGGGCCGGCCGGTGATCCGGCCGCCGGCCGGGGCGTCCACACCCGCGATCAGCCGCAGCAAGGTGGACTTGCCGCTGCCGTTCCCGCCCTCGATCCGGATCAGCGCACCCGGTGGCAGGTCCAGTTCGATCTCCCGCAGGGTCCACGGCCCGGAGCGTCCCCGGCGGCGGCCCACACCTTCCAGTCGCATGGCGGTACGGTACGCCGCCGCGCCGCAGTCCGGTCAGGCGAGCGAGGCCACCAGCTCCGACACCGGCTTGCGGCGGCCGGTGTAGAAGGGGATCTCCTCGCGCACGTACAGCCGGGCCTTCGAGCCGCGCAGGTGGCGCATCAGGTCGACGATGCGGTGGAGTTCGTCCGCCTCGAAGGCCAGGATCCACTCGTAGTCGCCGAGCGAGAACGACGCGACCGTGTTCGCCCGGACGTCCGGGTAGCCGCGGGCCATCTTGCCGTGCTCGGCGAGCAGCGCCCGGCGCTCCTCGTCCGGCAGCAGATACCAGTCGTAGGACCGCACGAAGGGGTAGACGCTCACATAGTCGCGGGCCTGCTCGTCGGCGAGGAACGCCGGGATGTGCGACTTGTTGAACTCGGCGGGGCGGTGCAGCGCCATGTTCGACCACACCGGCTCCAGCGCGCGCCCGAGCCGGGTGCGGCGGAAGAGGTTGTACGCGTCCTGGAGCGCGTCCGAGGTCTCCGCGTGCCACCAGATCATCACATCGGCATCGGCGCGCAGTCCGGAGACGTCGTACGTGCCGCGTACGGTGACGTCCTTGCCGGCCAGCTGCTCGAACAGCTCCGTGACCTCCTCCGCGATGCCGCCGCGCTCCTGCGGCAGCGCGTCGCGCAGCCGGAACACCGACCACAGGGTGTAGCGGATGGTCTCGTTCAGGTCCTTGGCGCGCTTGCCCGCGTTGGGGGCCTTGTCGGATGCGGTCGTCATGTCCGTCCTGTCCTCACTTTCCGATTTCCTCGCGCGGGCCCGGGTCCACGGTGCGCAGCAGTTCCTCCGCGGCCCGGGTCCCGCCCGCCACGCAGGCCGGGATGCCGATCCCGTCGTACGAGGCGCCGCACAGCCGTACTCCGGGCAGCGCGGCCAGATATCCGCGCACCCGCGCCACCCACGACGGGTGGCCGACCTGGTACTGGGGCAGCCCGTCGTACCAGCGGGTGACCACCGAGTCGACGGGCCGGGCCGCCAGCCCGGTGGCCTCACCCAGGTCGGCGAGGGCGGCCCGTACCAGTTCGGCGTCCTCCCACTGAAGCGGCCCGCTCTCGCCGTACCGGCCGATGGAGGTGCGCAGGATGAACAGCTCGGGGTCGGCCGCGGCGGCCCAGCCCCACTTGGTGCTGGTGAAGGTGGCGGCCTTGATGGTGCGGCCGTCGACGGCGGGCACCAGGAAGCCGCTGCCGCGCGGCAGCCGGGCCAGGTCGGCGCGCCGCAGGGCGAGGGTGACCAGGGCCATCGACGCGTACTCCAGGGCGGCCAGTTCGCGGCCGGCGGCCGGGGCCTCGGCGGCCAGCAGCCGGCCGGCGGCGCTCGCCGGGACGGCCAGGATCACGCCGTCCGCCGTCAGGGAGCGGCCGTCCGCCAGGGCGGCGGCCCAGCCGCGCGCGGTACGGCGCAGGCCGGTGACCGCGACGCCGCTCTCCAGGGTGGCGCCGGCCGCCCGGCAGGCGGCGGCGACCGCCTCGGGGAGCCGGCCGATGCCGCCGTCGATGCCGGTGAAGACGGGTCCGGCCGGCCGGCCGTCGCGGGCCTCCTCCTGCCGGCGCTGTACGGCGCGCACGGCGGACAGCAGCGTGTCGTGGGTGCGGGCCGCCTCGTACAGCTGGGGAACGGCGGAGCGCAGCGAGATCCGGTAGGCGTCGCCCGCGTAGACGCCGCCCAGCAGTGGCTCGACGAGGCGGTCGACGACCTCGGGGCCCATCCGCTCGGCGACCAGCGCGCCGATGCCGGCGTCCTCGCCGATCCGCAGCGGCGGCAGTTCGGCGTCGCGGGCGATCCGGGCCAGGCCGGTGTCGGAGAGTACCCCGGTGAGGGCGGCGGCGCTGCCGGGGACGCCCATCACATGGCCACCGGGCATGGGGCGCAGCGCGTCCCGGGTCCAGATCGCGGCGCCGACCGCGGCGGGCGGGTGCAGGGCGTCGCCGAGGCCGACGGCCTCGGCCAGCTCGATGGCCTCGGGGCGGCGGGCGAGGATCGATTCGGCGCCGAGGTCGACGCCGACGCCGGCCACCTCGCCGCGGCGCAGCTTGCCGCCGAACCGGCCGTCCGCCTCCAGGACGGTGACGCGGACCCCGGATCCGGCCAGCCGGTGCGCGGCGGCCAGGCCGGCGATGCCGCCGCCGATGACGATCACCTGCATGGTCAGCGCGCGGTCCGCTCGTGGACGTACGCGGTCAGCCGGGTCAGGGCGTCCGGGTCGGTGTCGGGGAGCACCCCGTGGCCGAGGTTGAAGATGTGGCCGGGCAGTCCGGCGGCGGCGTCCAGCACCCGCTGCGCCTGGGCCTCGACGGCGGCGCGGGGGGCGAAGAGTACGGCGGGGTCGAGGTTGCCCTGGACGGTCTTGCCGCCGCCGATGCGGCGGGCGGCCTCGTCCAGCGGGACCCGCCAGTCGGCGCCGACCACGTCCGCGCCGGCCTCGCTCAGCAGGCCGAGCAGTTCGCCGGTGCCGACGCCGAAGTGGATGCGGGGCACGCCGTGGTGGGCGACGGCCTCGAAGACCTTGGCGGAGTGCGGCAGCACGGAGTGCCGGTAGTCGGCGGGGGCCAGCGCGCCCACCCAGGAGTCGAACAGCTGGACGGCGGAGGCGCCGGCCTTGATCTGGATGTCGAGGAAGGCGGCGGTGATGCCGGCCAGCCGCTCCAGCAGCGCGTGGAAGAGCTTCGGGTCGCCGTACATCATGGCCTTGGTGTGCTCATGGTTACGGGACGGGCCGCCCTCGATGAGGTAGCTGGCGAGGGTGAAGGGCGCGCCGGCGAAGCCGATCAGCGGGGTGGCGCCGAGTTCGGCGGTGATGAGCCCGATGGCCTCGGTGACGTAGGAGACGTCGTCGGGCTCCAGGGGCCGCAGCTGGTCCAGGTCGGCGTGGCTGCGGATGGGGTGGGCGACGACCGGGCCGACGCCGGGCTTGATGTCGAGGTCGACGCCGATGGCCTTGAGCGGGACGACGATGTCGCTGAAGTAGATGGCGGCGTCCACGCCGTGCCGGCGCACCGGCTGGAGAGTGATCTCGGTGACCATGTCGGGCCGCATGCAGGAGTCGAGCATCGCGGTGCCGGCCCGCAGCTTGCGGTACTCGGGCAGCGAGCGGCCGGCCTGGCGCATGAACCAGACCGGGGTGTGCGGCACCGGCTCCCGGCGGCAGGCCCGCAGAAACGGGGAATCGGCTACGGCTTTGTCCTGCGCCACGCTGCTGTGAGTCACGCTGCAAAGTTTCGCACGCCGCCCGGATCGCCCCGCACGCGCGGTCCCGGCGGTGCGGTGGGCCGGGCGGCGTGGCCTCGCGGTGATCGGCGGGGTGAGGACCTAGGGTTACCGGCCATGGCAGCGTCACGAATTGAGCCGACGGAGGATTCCGGAGACATGAACGGCCCCGGCGCTGAGGCTCCTTACGCGTTCCGGCGGGCGGTGGCGGCGCTGGGTGCCGCCCGGCCGCGGCCCGAGGTGCGGCTGTCGCCGCTGCCGGCCCCGCGCCGGCTCGCCCCGTACGCGCACGCCCTGGAGGCGGCGGTCACGGTGGACGGTGCGGAGGTGGCGGACGGCAGGTTCGTGCTGCTGCACGCCCCGCACGGGGACGAGAGCTGGCGCGGGGAGTTCCGGGTGGTGACCCTGGCCCGTGCCGATCTGGATCCGGAGCTGGGGGCGGATCCGCTGCTGCCCGAGGTGGCGTGGTCGTGGCTGACGGAGGCGCTGGAGGGGCGGGGGCTGTCCTGGCTGGAGCCGAGCGGCACGGTGACCCGGGCCGGCTCGTACTTCTTCGGCGGGCTGGGTGACCGGCCGCCGCGTACCGAGGTGGAGCTGCGGGCGTCGTGGACGCCGCAGGATCCGCAGGAGGCGGCCGGGCATCTGCTGGCCTGGTGCGGGCTGCTGGCCCAGTGCGCCGGGCTGCCGCCGGAGCCGGCGGGCGGCGGCACGGTGGCGGCCTTTCCCCGGCGGCGCGGGCCGCGCCCGGTGTAGGGGGGCAGGAAAGCGCACAACGGGCCGTATGACAAGGCGAACCGAAGGAGAAACCTACGAATCACCGGTTCGTGATCATTCTCTAAAGGCCCAAGGAGTTCATGCCGAAGGAGTCAATGACCCTTCCATCCGGATCGCCCCGGCTTCAGTAGATAAGTCGGCTCCGTCCCCATCCAGCCCGGAGGCCCGGTGTCAGTTCTCCTTGAGCACCCCACAAGCCTGGTGGCCTACCGCCCCAACAAGCCCACCGCGATGGTCGTCGTGGCCGATCCCCGTGTCCGCTCCACCGTGACCCGCCATCTGTGGGCGCTGGGGGTGCGGGATGTGATCGAGGCGTCGTCCATCGCGGAGGCCCGCCCGCGGGTGGCCAACCCCCGTGACATCTGCGTCGCCGATGTCCACCTCCCCGACGGTTCGGGGCTGACCCTGCTGTCGGAGACCCGGGCGGCGGGCTGGCCCAATGGGCTGGCGCTGTCCGCCGCCGATGACATCGGTGCCGTCCGCAACGCGCTGGCGGGCGGCGTCAAGGGCTACGTCGTCACCGGCACCCGCAACAACCTGGGCCCGCCGGCCCGGCACGGCGCGGCGCAGATCGGCGCCGCCGCCCGGATGCACCACCACCGGCGCCCGCCGGGCGCGCCCGCCCACCAGGGTGGCTACCGCGAGCTGTCGGGGCGCGAGGTGGAGGTGCTGCGACTGGTGGCGGAGGGGCAGTCCAACAAGGCCATCGGGGTGTCGATGGGCCTGTCGGCGCTGACCGTCAAGAGCCATCTGGCGCGGATCGCCCGCAAGCTCGGCACGGGTGACCGGGCCGGCATGGTGGCGGTGGCGCTGCGTACCGGGATCATTCACTGATCGACTTGTTTCCACCGGATCCCACAGAATCCATCGACCGCCCCGCTGCCCGCGGTGTCCGTGCCGGACGCCCGCGGGCAGCGGGGCGTTTGCGGTCGGATACGGTCGGACACCGCGCACCGTACGCACACCGTTACCCTTGACAGGTGACCGACGCTCAGCAAACCGCCGATGACGCCGCCCCACCGACCGCCGAGCCGTCCGGTCCGGCGGCGGTTCCGTTGCTGGCCCCCCGGGAGGGCGTTCCGGAGGTCACGGCCGATGAGGCGGCGCTGGAGTCGGTGGTGGCCGCCTTCGCGGCGGGGAGCGGGCCGGTCGCGGTGGACGCGGAGCGGGCGTCCGGTTATCGGTACGGGCAGCGCGCGTATCTGGTGCAGTTGCGGCGGGACGGCGCGGGGACGGTCCTGATCGATCCGGTGGCCTGCCCCGATCTGAGCGCGCTGGGCGCGGCGGTGTCCGGCACCGAGTGGGTGCTGCACGCGGCGACCCAGGATCTGCCGTGCCTGCGCGACATAGGAATGGTTCCCGAGCAGTTGTTCGACACCGAGCTGGCGGGCCGGCTGGCCGGGTTCGCCCGGGTGGGCCTGGGCGTCATGGTGGAGAACGTGCTCGGCTACAGCCTGGAGAAGGGGCACTCGGCGGTGGACTGGTCCTCGCGTCCGCTGCCCGAGCCGTGGCTGCGGTACGCGGCGCTGGACGTGGAGCTGCTGGTCGATCTGCGGGACGCGCTGGAGGAGGAGCTGGCCAAGCAGGGGAAGCTGGAGTGGGCGCGGCAGGAGTTCGCGGCGATCGTCGCCGCTCCCCCGCCGCCGCCGCGCAAGGACCCCTGGCGCCGCACCTCGGGGGTGCACAAGGTGCGGCGGCGCAGACAGCTGGCGGTGGTGCGGGAGCTGTGGACCACCCGCGATCATGCGGCGCAGCGCCGCGATCTGTCGCCGGGGAAGGTGCTGGCGGACGCCGCGATCGTGGCGGCGGCGCTGGCGGTGCCGGCCGATGTGACGGCGCTGGCGGCGCTGCCCGGGTTCGGGCACCGGATGGGCCGGCGGCAGTTGCAGCAGTGGCAGGCGGCGATCGACCGGGCGAAGCGGCTGCCGGAGTCGCAGCTGCCGCAGCCGGGGCAGCCGGCGGCGGGACCGCCGCCGCCCCGGTCGTGGGCGGACAAGGATCCGGCGGCGGCGGCGCGTCTTACGGCGGCGCGGGCGGCGGTGACCGCGCACGCGGAGGAGCTGCGGCTGCCGCAGGAGAATCTGCTGACGCCGGACACGGTGCGCCGGCTGTGCTGGGAGCCGCCGGCCCGGCCGGAGCCGGAGCTGGTGGCCGAGTCGTTGCGCGCGCTGGGCGCGCGGGAGTGGCAGATCGAGCAGACGGTGCCGCTGCTGGCACAGGCGCTGGCCGCCGAGGCGTAACCGGGCGGGGTTCGGCGGGGATTGGGGCGTGGATCGCCCTTGCCAGGCGGTTACCCACGAGTAGCATGGGTGGTGGACCGCATACTCCCGCCGGGGCACGAGGCCGAGCCCGTAACCGCCCCGCCCCGGCCGGGATCCCACGCGTGGAGGAGAGCCAACGTGCCCCGTACCGTCAGGGATGTCGTCTTCGTCGACGGCGTCCGCACCCCGTTCGGCAAGGCGGGCCCGAAAGGGATCTACCACGAGACCCGCGCGGATGATCTGGTGATCAAGTGCATCAGGGAACTGCTGCGGCGCAATCCGGGGCTGCCGCCCCAGCGGGTGGAGGAGGTGGCGATCGCCGCCACCACGCAGATCGGTGACCAGGGGCTGACGCTGGGCCGCAGCGCCGCGATTCTGGCCGGGCTGCCCTCGTCCGTCCCCGGCTATTCGGTCGACCGCATGTGCGCGGGCGCGATGACGGCGGTGACCTCGGTCGCCGGGGCGATCGCGTTCGGCTCCGCCGATGTGGCGGTGGCCGGCGGCGTCGAGCACATGGGCCGGCATCCGATGGGCGAGGCCGTGGACCCCAATCCGCGGTTCGTCTCCGAGCGGCTGGTCGACGAGTCGGCCCTCTTCATGGGCATGACGGCGGAGAATCTGCACGACCGCTTCCCGCACCTCACCAGGGCCCGGGCCGATGAGTACGCCGTACGCAGTCAGGAGAAGGCGGCCAAGGCGTACGCGGACGGCAAGATCCAGTCCTCCCTCGTACCGGTGACGGTGCGCCGTACCAGCGCGGAGAGCGGCGGCGAGCTGGGCTGGGGCCTGGCCACCGAGGACGAGCCGATGCGGCCGGGCACCACACTGGAGGGGCTGGCCGGGCTCAAGACCCCCTTCCGGCCGCACGGGCGGGTCACGGCCGGCAACGCCGCCGGGCTCAACGACGGGGCCACCGCCTCGCTGATCGCGGACGAGGACACCGCGCGCGAGCTGGGACTGCCGGTGCGGATGCGGCTGGTGTCGTACGCCTTCGCCGGGGTGGACCCCGAGGTGATGGGCATCGGCCCGGTGCCGGCCACCGAGAAGGCGCTGGCCAAGGCCGGTCTGTCGATCGGGGACATCGGGCTCTTCGAGGTCAATGAGGCGTTCGCGGTGCAGGTGCTGGCGCTGCTGGACCACTTCGGGATCGCGGACGACGATCCGCGGGTCAATCAGTACGGCGGGGCGATCGCGTACGGTCATCCGCTGGCGTCCTCCGGCGTCCGGCTGATGAACCAGCTCGCCCGCCAGTTCGAGGACCAGCCGCAGGTCCGGTACGGGCTGACCACCATGTGCGTGGGGCTCGGCATGGGCGGCACGGTTATCTGGGAGAACCCGCTGTGGGAGGGCCGGTGAGCGACGCATGCCGGGCCGCCCGGAGTCGGACAACACACATGCCGCACCGTCGCCCGGCGGGCGGAGAAGCGAACAAGGAGATGCCGTGAGCACCACCGTCGGCTCGTCCGAGCTGCTGAAGGCCGCCGCCGAGCGGTTCCCGGGTGAAGTGGTCACCCAGGCGCAGGTACGTCATCTGGAGCTGCCGGCGAACGGCGGCCGGTTCGCGCTGATCACCCTCGACAACGGGTTCGATCACAAGAAGCCCACCACCTTCGGGCCCCGTTCGCTGGCGAACATCGACGCCGCCATCGACCAGGTGGCGGCCGAGGCGGCGGCCGGGGAGATCGTCGGCGTCGGGATCACCGGCAAGCCGTTCGTCTTCGCGGTGGGCGCCGACCTCAAGGGCGTGGCCGCGCTGCGCACCCATGAGGAGGCCCTGGCCATCGGGCGCGGCGGGCACGAGGTGTTCAAACGGCTGTCCGCGCTGCCGGTGCCGACCTTCACGTACTACAACGGCGCGGCGCTGGGCGGCGGGGTCGAGATCGGGCTGCACTGCACGTACCGCACCGTCTCCCGCTCGATCGCCGGCTTCGCCCTGCCGGAGGTCTTCCTCGGCCTGGTGCCCGGCTGGGGTGGCTGTACGCTGCTGCCGCAGCTGATCGGCGCGGAGCGGGCCGTCTCGGTGATCATCGGCAACTCCCTCAACCAGAACCGGCAGCTCAAGGGCGTCCAGGTCCATGAGCTGGGGATCGCCGACGCGCTCTTCGACGCGGCGGACTTCCTGGAACAGTCCCTGGTGTGGACCTCGGCGGTGCTGCGCGGCGAGCTGACGGTGGCGCGCCAGGAGCCGGATCGCGGGGACGCCTGGGACGAGGCGGTGGCCGGGGGCCGGGCGCTGGCCGATGCCAAGGTGCACGGGGCGGCGCCCGCCGCCTACCGGGCGCTGGACATCATCGCGCAGGTGCGGGACGGCGACATCGCCGCCGGGTTCGACGCCGAGGACCGGGCGCTGGCCGATCTCGTCCAGGGGGACGAGCTGCGCAGCGGGCTGTACGCCTTCAACCTGGTGCAGGGCCGCGCCAAGCGGCCCGCCGGTGCGCCGGACAAGTCGCTGGCCCGGCCGGTCACCAAGGTCGGTGTGGTGGGCGCGGGGCTGATGGCCTCGCAGCTGGCGCTGCTGTTCGCCCGCCGTCTTGAGGTGCCGGTGGTGCTCACCGACATCGATCAGGAGCGGGTGGACAAGGGCGTCGGCTGGGTGCACGAGCAGATCGATCTGCTGCTGCTCAAGGGGCGCGTCAGCCAGGACAAGGCCAACCGGCTGAAGGCGTCCGTCACCGGGTCGCTGGAGACCGCCGCCGCCTTCGCGGACGCGGACTTCGTGATCGAGGCGGTCTTCGAGGAGATGGGCCTCAAGCAGCAGGTGTTCGCGGAGCTGGAGGCGGTGGTGCCGCCGCACGCGATCCTGGCCACCAACACCTCCTCGCTGTCGGTCACCGAGATGGCCGCCAAGCTGGAGCACCCCGAGCGGGTGGTGGGCTTCCACTTCTTCAACCCGGTGGCGGTGCTGCCGCTGCTGGAGATCGTGCGGGCGGAGCGTACCGATGACGCCGCGCTGGCCACGGCGTTCGCGGTCAGCCGGAAGCTGAAGAAGACCTCGGTGCTGGTGAAGGACGCGCCGGCGTTCGTGGTGAACCGCATCCTGACCCGGTTCATGGGTGAGGTGCTGCGGGCGATCGACGAGGGCACCGAGGTGGCGGTGGCCGACCGGGCGCTGGCGCCGCTGGGGCTGCCGATGTCGCCGATCGAGCTGCTGGAGCTGGTGGGCCCGGCGGTGGCGCACCATGTGGCGGGCACCTTGGAGCGGGCGTATCCGGACCGGTTCACGGTGTCGGCGAATCTGGGCCGGGTGGTGGAGGCCGGGAAGAAGACCTTCTACCGCCATGAGACCGGCAGCCCGGTGCTCGATCCGGCGGTGCTGGCGCTGTTCGAGGTGGCCGACGCGCCGCTGACCGGTGAGCAGGTACGGGACCGGGCGCTGGACGCGATCGCGCGGGAGATCGGGCTCATGCTGGACGAGGGCGTGGTGGCCGAGGCGCAGGACATCGATCTGTGTCTGATCACCGGCGCGGGCTGGCCGTTCCATCTGGGCGGCATCACCCCGTACCTGGACCGGGCCGGGGTGTCCGAGCGGGTGCTGGGCCGGCGGCTGCTGGAGCGGGGCGTGGCCTCCGTACCGCAGTAGTGGGCGGGGAGTGACGGGGGCGCCCGGCTGTCGCAAGACGGCCGGGCGCCTTCGCGCGTGGGGTCTGGCAATCCAGCGAGCCGGACATATCATCGGTTGACATGCCATACCTCACGTTCGGCCTGCCGCGCAGGCTGCGTCACATCCTCGGCTGGACCCTGGCCGGGCTGCTGGTGGTCGGCGCGGGCACGGGGTTCTGGCTCTACCGCCAGATCAACGGCAATCTGCGCAGTGTCGACATCAACGCCGAGCTCGGCGAGCAGGACCGGCCGCAGCCCGACCCCGAGCAGCCCGCCCAGGACATCCTCGTGCTCAGCGCCGATCCCACCGCCGGCCAGCAGTCCGCCATGGTGGTGCATCTCCCCGAGGACGGCGACGCGGTCACCGTCGTGGGCCTGCCCGGGGACATCTCCGTACCCCGCCCGGCGTGCGCGGCGCCGGACGGCGGCGCCGATACGGCGGCCGGCGGCGTACTGCCCTTCGGCGAGATCTACGGCGCCGGCGGGCCCAGCTGCGTGGTGCGCAGTGTCGAAGAGATGTCCGACATCCGGATGGACCACTACCTGGAGGTCGATTTCGGGCGCTTCGCCCAGCTCGCCGACGCGGTCGGCGGGGTGACGCTCACCCTCCCCGAACCGGTGTACGACGCGACCGGCGCCGTCGTACTCGACCGCGGCACCCACACCCTCAGCGGCGTGCAGGCCCTCGCCGCGGCGCGGGCCGCACAGCCCGCCGACGGCCAGCCCGCGCTGCGCGAACGGATGCTGCTGGCCCTGCTCACCGAAGTCGACTCCGAGGGCATGCTCTCCAGCCCCGCCAAGCTCTACCGGCTGGCGGACGCCGCCACCAAGTCCCTCACCACCGACTCCGAACTGGGCTCGCTCACCGATCTGCTGGACTTCGCCCAGCGGCTCAGCGGGGTGGACACCGGCGAACTGCGCACCGTCACGCTGCCCGCGCCCGGCGCGGCGGCCGATAGCGTGTGGGAGGCGCTGCGCACCGGGACCCCGGTACCGAAGGACGCCACCGCAGAGGGGGAATGATGGAGCCGCTGGTCGTGGTGGACGGGGCCAATGTGGTGGGATCCGTCCCCGACGGCTGGTGGCGGGACCGGCGCGGCGCGGCCGAGCGGCTGCGGGACCGGCTGACCGGGTACCCCGGTCCGGTGGAGCTGGTGCTGGTCGTCGAGGGCGCCGCCCGGGGGGTGGCGCCGGTGCCCGGGGTGCGGGTGGAGTCCGCGCCGGGCAGCGGCGACGACCGGATCGTCGAGCTGGTACGGGAGGAGGGGCCGGGACGGCCGGTGCTGGTGGTGACCGCCGACCGGGGGCTGCGCGCCCGGGTGACGGAGCTCGGCGCCGAGGTGGCCGGGCCCCGCACCGTACGGGAGCTGGGCTGAGCCGGACGGCTGGAACCGGCCGGGTTTTCTGGCGCGGGAACGATGA
This sequence comes from Streptomyces sp. NTD107, assembly GCF_059510435.1. NCBI lineage: Bacteria > Bacillati > Actinomycetota > Actinomycetes > Kitasatosporales > Streptomycetaceae > Streptomyces > Streptomyces sp. NTD107. The sequence continues at coordinate 30,383 of NZ_JCAJZV010000012.1, forward strand.
GTTCCGCGCGCCGCCCGGGTCTGATCTCACGAGGGCCGTGCCACGGCACCGCGGGATCACGATTTCAGGAGGCGTCAGCGATGGCCACCAGGGGCATCTTCATCAATCTGCCGATCGAGGACCTCGACCGGTCCAAGGAGTTCTACACCCGGCTCGGCTTCACCATCAGCGAGCAGATGACGAACGAGGAGGCGTCCTGTGTCGTGGTCCAGCCCGACAGCATCTACGTGATGCTGCTGACCAAGCCGTTCTTCGCGAGGTTCACCGACAAGGAGATCGCGGACACCGGACGGACGGTGGGTGTGCTGAACGGCCTTTCGGCCGGCAGCAGGCAGGAGGTCGACGAGCTGGCCGACCGGGCGCTGGCGGCCGGGGGGAAGCCGGCGAAGGAGCCGATGGAGGACGCGTCGATGTACCAGCGCAGCTTCCAGGACCCGGACGGCCACCTGTGGGAGGTCTTCTGGATGGACCCGGCCTCGATGCAGAACGCCTGACCGGCGAACGGAAACGGAACGGGGGCGGGGCGGGGGGCGCGGGAGGCTCGCGGAGGGCGACCGCGAGCCTCCCGGGGCGGCTCGGATACGGACTCAGGCCCCGGCGGTGGCCGCGTCCAGGCGGCCGTCCAGCCGGGCCACCAGGCCGGTGATCTGCCGGGCGATGTCCGGCCCGGTCAGCCCGATCTCGGCCATGATCTCCTTGCGGGAGGCGTGGTCGAGGAACCGCTCGGGGATCCCGAAGTCGCGCAGCGGGATGTCCACATCGGCGTCCCGCAGCGCCTGCGCGATCGCCGAACCGACCCCGGCGGCACGGCTGTTGTCCTCGACCGTGACCACCACCCGGTGCTCGGCGGCCAGGCCCGGCAGCGCCGCGTCCACCGGCTTGACCCAGCGCGGGTCCACCACGGTGGAGGTGATGCCCTGCTGCTCCAGCAGCGCCGCCGCCTCCAGGGCGACGGGGGCCAGCGCGCCGATCGACACCAGCAGCACGTCGGGGCGGTCGGTGCCGGCGTGCCGCAGGATGTCCATGCCGCCGATGGTGCCCACGGCGGGGACGGTCTTGCCGACCGCGCCCTTGGAGTAGCGGACCACGGTGGGCGCGTCCGAGACCTGGACGGCCTCGCGCAGCTGGCGGCGTACCTCCTCCGCGTCCCGGGGGGCGGCCAGCCGCAGGCCCGGGACCACCTGGAGGATCGACATGTCCCACATGCCGTGGTGCGAGGCGCCGTCGGGCCCGGTGACACCGGCCCGGTCCAGGACGAAGGTGACCCCGCACTTGTGCAGCGCCACGTCCATCAGCAACTGGTCGAAGGCCCGGTTGAGGAAGGTCGCGTACACCGCGAACACCGGGTGCAGTCCGCCGGTGGCCAGCCCGGCGGCGGAGACCGCGCCGTGCTGCTCGGCGATGCCGACGTCGTAGATCCGGTCGGGGAACTCCTCGGCGAACGCCTGGAGGCCCACCGGGCGCAGCATCGCGGCGGTGATGGCCACGATGTCCTCGCGCTCGCGGCCGAGCTTGACGATCTCCTCGCCGAAGACCGAGGTCCAGTCGGCGCCGGGGGTGGCCACCGGCAGGCCGGTGTCGGGGTGGATGACGCCCACCGCGTGGAACTGGTCGGCCTCGTCGTCGCGGGCGGGCTGGTAGCCGCGGCCCTTCTCGGTGATGCAGTGCACGATGACCGGGCCGCCGAACCGCTTGGCGCTCTTGAGGGCCGACTCCAGCGCGCCGATGTCGTGGCCGTCGATGGGGCCCACGTACTTCAGCCCCAGGTCCTCGAACATGCCCTGCGGGGCGATGACGTCCTTGAGGCCCTTCTTCGCGCCGTGCAGCGTGTCGTACAGCGGCTTGCCGACCACCGGCGTGCGGTTGAGCATCTCCTTGCCGCGGGCCAGGAAGCGCTCGTAGCCCTCGGTGGTGCGCAGGGTGGCGAGATGGTTGGCGAGGCCGCCGATGGTCGGCGAGTACGAGCGCTCGTTGTCGTTGACGACGATGACCAGCGGGCGGTCCTTGGCGGCGGCGATGTTGTTGAGTGCTTCCCAGGCCATGCCCCCGGTGAGCGCCCCGTCGCCGGTGACGGCCACCACGTGCTGGTCGCGGCGGCGCAGCTCGTTGGCCTTGGCCAGGCCGTCCGCCCAGCCGAGCACGGTGGAGGCGTGGCTGTTCTCGATGACGTCGTGCGGGGACTCGGCGCGCGAGGGGTAGCCGGACAGGCCGCCCTTGGCGCGCAGCTGGGAGAAGTCCTGGCGGCCGGTGAGCAGTTTGTGGACGTAGGACTGGTGTCCGGTGTCCCACAGGATGGAGTCGGCCGGCGAGTCGAAGACCCGGTGCAGGGCGATGGTGAGTTCCACGACGCCGAGGTTGGGGCCGAGGTGGCCGCCGGTTCTGGCGACGGACTCGATGAGGAAGGTGCGGATCTCCTGGGCCAGCTGGTCCAGCTGCTCCGGGGTGAGCCCGTCCAGATCGCGCGGTCCCATCAGACGGGTCAGCAGCGCCACCATTCCTCCTAGCTGTCGAGCGTTCGGTACGTCAAGCAGTTTATGGTCCCCTGCCCGGAGGCAGGGGTCTCAGTATGCGAGATACGTCACCGGGCCCCGGGCGCGATCGTCCGTGGGGCGTATCGATCGCGCAGAGCCCGGTGATGATCCGCTCACCTTACGGCGTCAGGTGCGCCCCGCGGTGCGCTGGGTGCGCCGGGACACGGAGTCGAGAACGACGGCGAGCAGCAGCACCGCGCCGGTGATCATGTACTGGATCTCGGCCGCCATGCCCAGCAGGTTCAGTCCGGTGGTGATGGACTGGATGACGAGGGTGCCCAGCAGCGCCGACCAGACCCAGCCCCGGCCGCCGAAGAGGCTGGTGCCGCCGATGACGGCGGCGGCGATGACGTTCATCAGCAGGTTGCCCGAGCCCAGGGACTTGGAGGCGCCGCCGGCCTGGGCGGCCCAGAACAGGCCGCCGAGCGCGGCCAGCGATCCGGCGATGACGAAGACCGTCAGCCGGACCCGGGCGACGTTGATTCCGGCCCGGCGGGCGGCCTCGGCGCTGCCGCCGACTGCGTAGATCTGCCGGCCGTAGGTGGTGTGCCGCAGCACGAAGTGGCCGGCGAACAGCACCGCCAGGAAGATGACCAGGGCCAGCGGCAGTCCGCGGTGCTGGTTGAGGGTGTAGGCGACGGTGAAGGAGGCCAGCGCCACCAGGCCGCCGCGCAGCACGATCTCGGTGAGCGGGCGGGTGGGCAGGGCGGCGCGCTCGCGGCGGCGTTCGGTACGCAGCAGGGCCAGGACGTACCCGGCGGTGATCAGCGCGGCGAGCCCGTACCCGTAGGCGATGTCGGAGAAGTAGAAGGTGGTGAAGTCGCGCACCAGGGAGTCGCGGGGGATGTTGATGGTGCCCTCGTTGCCCATCACCCAGATCTGGAGGCCGCTCCAGCCCAGGAAGCCGGCCAGGGTGACGACGAAGGCGGGGACGCCGATCTTGGCGAAGAAGAAGCCGTGGATGAGGCCGACGGTGGCGCCGCCGGCGATGGCCAGGGCGATGGCGAGCAGGTCGTTGACCCCGTGGCTGACGGAGAGCACGGCCCACAGGGCGGCGGAGAGTCCTGCCACCGAGCCGATGGAGAGGTCGATCTCGCCGAGCAGCAGCACCAGCACGATGCCGACCGCCATGATGCCGGGGCCGGCGATGTAGACGGAGATGTTGGAGAGGTTGCCGGGGGTGAGGAAGGTGCCGGTCTGGGCCTCGAAGACGACGGCGATGATGACGAGGCCGACGACGACGGGGAGGGAGCCGAGTTCGCCGCCGCTGATCCGGCGGCGGAATTCGGTGAGATAGCCGGCCAGGCCGCTTTCGCGGACCAGCAGCCGGGGGTCGGGGGCGGGCTGGGTCATGACGGGTCCTCCTGCGACCGCTCGGTGCTGTCGCCGTCCTGGTCGAGGGCGGCGATACGGTCGCGGCGGCGGCTGACCGCGTTGTCGGCGGCGCCGGTGATGGCGGCGATGATCGTCTCGTGGGAGGTGCCGGCCACCGGGAAGACGCCGTTGTTGCGGCCGAGCCGCAGCACCGCCACCCGGTCGGCGACGGCCTGGACATCGGCCATGTTGTGGCTGATGAGGATGACGGCGAGGCCGCGTTCGCGCAGCCGTTCCACCAGATCGAGGACCTGGGCGGTCTGTTCGACGCCGAGGGCGGCGGTGGGCTCGTCCAGGATGACCACCTCGGGCGAGCCGATCAGCGCGCGGGCGATGGCGACGACCTGGCGCTGGCCGCCGGAGAGCGAGGCGACCGGGATCCGGACCGAGGGGATGCGGATGGCGAGGGTGTCCAGCAGTTCGCGGGAGCGCTGCTCCATGGTGACGTGGTCCAGCACCAGGTGGCGGCGGATCTCGTGGCCGAGGAAGAGGTTGGCGACCACGTCGAGGTTGTCGCACAGCGCCAGGTCCTGGTAGACGGTGGCGATGCCGAGTTCCTGGGCGTCGTGCGGCCGGGCGATCCGTACCGGGGTGCCCCGGAAGTGGATGGCGCCGGAGTCGATGGGGTGCACCCCGGCGATGGTCTTGACGAGGGTGGACTTTCCGGCACCGTTGTCGCCCACCAGGGCGGTCACCTCGCCGGGGCGTATCTCCAGATCGACGTCGGTGAGCGCCTGGACGGCGCCGAACCGCTTGGAGACACCGCGCAACTCCAGTACGGGGGCGGCGGTCATGGGGGGTCGTTCTCCTTGGTGATGGGGCCGGGCCGGGGTGCGGCCCGGCCCCGAAGACGGGGAAGTGGGGGGAAGCCGGGGGAAGGAGCGGATCAGCCGAGGCCGGCGGCGGCACAGGCGTCCGCGTAGTCGCGGGTGCAGATCTCCTCGACGGAGTAGAACTCGTCGGCGATGACGGTCTCCGCGATGGTGTCGGGGGTGACGACGACCGCCTTCAGCAGCGCGCTGGGGACACCCTGGGTGGTCGGGGAGTCGATGGTGTCGGGGACGAGGTCGGAGAAGTCCTCGCCGCGCAGCACCCGCACCGCGACCTCGGCGGTGAGCTGGCCCTGCGGGACCAGCGCCTTGTAGATGGTGAAGGTCTGCTCGCCGGCGACGATCCGCTGGAGCCCGGCGAGTTCGGCGTCCTGGCCGCCGACGATCACCTCGTGCAGATCGGCGGCGTGCAGCGCGGTGATGATGCCGGCCGCCATGCCGTCGTTGGCGGAGTACACGGCGTCGACGGCGTCGGCGCCCAGGGACTCCACGGCACCGGCGACGTCCTCGTTCGCCGATGAGGCGAGCCACTTGTCCACGTCGGACTCGTAGATGATGTCGACCACGCCGTCCAGCACCTCGTGGGCGCCGGCCTTGAACATCGCGGCGTTGGGGTCGGTGGGCGAGCCGTTGATCATCACCACGCCGGCGCCCTCGGCGTCGTCGCCCAGCGCGTCCAGCAGGGCCTGGCCCTGGAGCCGGCCGACCTCGAAGTTGTCGTAGGAGATGTAGGCGACCACATCGCCCTCGGCGAGCCGGTCGTAGGCGACCACGGGCACGCCCTGGGCGGCGGCCTCCTCCACCCAGGACGCGGTGGAGGCGGAGTCCACCGCGTCCAGGATGATGACGTCGACGCCCTGGGTGAGCATCGCGTCGAACTGCTGCTTCTGGAGCGCGGTGTCCTCGTTGGCGTTGTTGTACTGGACCTTGCAGTCACCGCACAGCTCGGCGATCTTGTTCTCGATGGAGGGCCGGTCGAAGGACTCGTAGCGGGTGGTGGCGTTCTCCGGCAGCAGCAGCCCGATGGTGCCGGACTCCTTGCCCTCCCGCTCGCCGCCGCCGGTGCCGTTTCCGTCGTCGGAGCCGCCGCCGCCCGCCTCGCCGCAGGCGGTCAGGGCCGCCGCAAGTCCGAGGGACACGATGCCCACGGCTATCGGGCGCAACTGCATACGCATGATGATTTCGCCTCCCTGGCCCGGCCGCCACGGTGCGGCCGGGGTCGGCGCAAGAGATAACTCCGCGAATTAGCCGCCGTCAATACTTAAAACAGGCATCTCGCAAAACGATACGGATTCGCTGTCCGGCGCTCCGACGGGGATTCAAGAGATGAACGCTGCCTGCCCGTTCGGGCATTCTTTCCGCCTTCTCCTGTGGTTTTCCGGACCGATTGCTCAGTGGCTCACCAAAGCCGCGTCGCCCACTTCGCTCAGCGCCAGCGCCAGCGCCCCCAGGACTTCCGCTCGACCGCCCAGCGCACCCGGCACCAGCGTGAGGTTGCGGGCGGCGGACGGGATGGAGTAGCGGCCGACCGAATCCCGGATCGGGGTGAGCGCCACCTCCCCGGCCTCGGCCAGATCGCCACCCAGCACCACCCGGGAGGGGTTGAGCAGATTGCACAGCTGGGCGACGCCCGAGCCGATGTGCCGGCCGATGTCGGCGACCACCCGGCGGCAGCCCGGGTCGCCCTCGCGGGCCAGCTGCACCACCCGGCGCATCGTCAGATCCGGGCCGTGGCTGGCGTGCAGCAGCGGCAGTACGTGGCGGGCCGCGGTGAAGGTCTCCAGGCAGCCCCGGTTGCCGCAGCGGCACACCGGGCCCGACTCGTCCAGGGTGATGTGCCCGATCTCCCCGGCGGTGCCGCCCGGGCCCCGGTAGATCCGGCCGTTCATCACCAGGCCGGCGCCCACCCCGGAGGCGACCTTGATGTAGGCGAGGTCGCCGCAGCCGCGGCCCGAGCCCCACACGAGTTCGCCGAGCGCGCCGAGGTTGGCGTCATTGTCGACATGGACCGGTACGCCGGTTCTGGCGGCCAGTTCCTCGCGCGGGTTGGTGCCGCGCCAGCCCGGCAGAATCGCGGTCGAACCCAGCGTGCCGGTGGCCACATCGATGGGGCCAGGCACGCCCAGGCCCATGCCGAGGATCTTGGTACGGTCCACCCCGGCGGTTCCCAGCAGCTTGGCCACCAGCTTCTCGGCCCGGTCGAATCCCTCGGCCGCCGACGCGTCCACGTCGAAGGGCTCGGCCTCCTCCGCCAGCACCTGGTGGGAGAGGTTCCCCACGGCCACCCGCAGATGCGAGTGGCCGAAGTCGATGCCCACCACGATGCCGGCGTCGGCCGCCAGCGACACGCTGCGGGCCCGGCGGCCACCGGCCGAGGTGGTACGCACCTCGACGTGCCCACCGTCCTTCAGCTCCCGCACGATGTTGGACACCGTGGCCGCCGAAAGCCCCGTGGTCCGGGCGATGTCCGCCTGGGTCAGGGCTCCGGCGGTGCGCACGGCGCGTACCACCCGTTCCAGGTTGGCCCGGTGCAGTGACGACTGCGACCCCGGAGTCTGCACGGCTCACACCCCTTATCTAGCCGCCCGCGTACACTATTTGACCGCACGCGGGGCCGCAGGGGAAGCGGCCGGTTACCGGACGGCTCCCGCGGTCAGACCGGTCTGCACCTGCCGCTGGAAGGTCACATAGACCACCAGGACGGGCAGCATCGCCATCGAGACGCCCGCGTACAGGGCACCCCAGTCCCCCTCGTACCGCTGCTGGACCAGCAGGGCGGCCAGGCCCTGCGGGAGCACGGCGTCGTCGGGCGAGCCGATGTTGAGCACCTTGGGCAGCACGAACTGGTTCCACTGACCGAGGAAGTTGAAGATCCCGATGCTGATGAGGCCCGGCTTGGCCATCGGCATCATGATCTGGAAGAAGATCCGGGTGTGTGAGGCGCCGTCCAGGACGGCCGCCTCCTGGACGGCGCTGGGCAGGGTGCGGAAGAAGGACACCAGAAAGAAGACGGTGAACGGCAAGGAATAGGCGATGTAGACCAGGATCAGCCCTTGTCTGGTGTTCAGCAGCCCGAAATTGTCGAGCACGAAGAACAGCGGCACCAGGGCGAGAAAGACCGGGAACATCAGGCCGCTGGTGAACAGCAGATGGACGATCCGGTTGCCCCGGAAGTCGTACCGGGCGATGACATAGGCCGCCATCGCGCCGAGCAGCATGGTGCCGGTGAGCGAACCGGAGAGAATGATCAGCGAGTTGAGGGTGTAGCGGCCGATATTGGCCGTGGTCCAGGCGTTGGTGAAATTCTCCCAGTGCAGGCCGGTGGGCAGCCCGAAGGGGTCCGAGACGATGTCCGGGTGCGGGCGGAAGGCGGCCAGCAGCACCCAGATCAGCGGGCCGGCCGCCAGCACGGTCCACAGCAGCAGAAAGGAGTGGGCGAAGACGTTCAGCACCCCGCCCTCGGTGCGGCGGGCGGCGCCGCGGGTACGGGTCATGGCCTGGGGCTCCTTCACAGCTCGATCCGCTCCCGCCGCGCCAGGCGCATCATCAGGGCGGCGAACAGCAGCATGACGGCGAACAGGGCGACGCCGATGGCGGTGGCGTAGCCGGCCTGGCCCTCGTAGAACGCCATGTCGTACAGATAGCTGGGCACCACGTCGATGCCGTGCTCGGGGATCATGATGGAGACCAGCGCGAAGGCGTCCAGGGCCTGGATGCCCATGTAGAGCCAGCCGGTGCGTACCGTGTCCCAGCTGAGCGGGAGGGTGATGCGGAAGAACGTCACCGGGCGGCTCGCCCCGTCCAGCAGGGCCGCCTCGTAGATCTCGTGCGGGATGGCGCTCATCGCGGCGGAGAAGAGCACCACGTAGAAGCCGACGAAGGACCAGCACAGCACGGCGAGTACGCAGTAGATGGCGAACTTGCCGCCCAGCCAGTCGTTCTGCCGCAGCGAGCCCAGGCCGACGGTGCTCAGGCCCTCGTTGAGGATGCCGCTGCGCGGTGAGTAGATCCGGGACCAGATCACCGCGATGATCGCGATGGACAGCACCTGCGGGAAGAAGTAGAAGATCTTGTAGAAGCGGCTGCCGGTCACCCCGGCGACCGCCTGGCCGCCGCCGCGCCGGCCGCCGGCGTTGAGCATGAAGGCGAAGAACAGGCCGAGCGACAGGGTGATCAGCGGGGCGAGGCCGAGCAGCAGCAGGCTGTTGCGCAGCGCGCCCCAGAACTTGGCGTCGTTCCACAGCCGTTCGTAGTTGTCCAGACCGGTGAAGGTGTACTCGGCGGTGAATCCGGTCCAGTCGGTGAGGGAGTAGAAGAACGCCTGGACGAACGGCGAGATGACGAAGATCGCGTAGACCAGCAGCGGGGCGGCGAGGAACCAGCCGATGAAGCGGTACTCGTCGATGGTGCGGTAGTGCCGGCCCTCGCGTATCCGCCGCGGGGTGAGGCGGGGCGGCACGAAGAGCGCCACCCCCAGCAGCAGCCGGTCCCCCCACCCCATCAGATGTGCTCGAAGTGCTGGAGCGAGTCGTCGGCGGCGGCCGTGTCCGCGGCGCGCTGACAGCGGGTGATGGCCTCGTCGGGGTCGATGTCCCCGGCCATCATGGCGGCGATGGCGCCGCCGATCTCCTCGTTGTTGAGGCGGCGGTACCAGTCGGGCATCCGGGGGGTGACGAGGTGGTCGCCGGCGGCGGCCAGGGTGTCGTTGGCGGAGCTGAGCCCCGGCGGCAGGTCGAGGCCGTCGACCGAGTCGCGGACGCAGGTGAGGGAGGACACCAGGCTGGTGAAGTTGCGGGCGGATTCGCGGCCCAGCATGATGCGCAGGAACTCCATGCCGCCGGCCACGTTGGCGGCGTCGGCGGGGATGAAGAAGGGCTCGCCGGGCGAGGCCCAGATCGTCTCGAAGGGCATGGCGTCGGAGGCGTCCAGCGAGGTGGGCGGGCCGACCGCCATGTCGAAGTCGGCGGGGGTGTTCTTGGCCGCCTCGTTCTCCACCCAGGAGCCGTTGGGGATGAACAGCGCGCGTCCGGCGCACCATTCGTCCTGGGACTCCTCGTGGCTCAGGCCGGGGCTGCCTTCCAGGACATAGCCGCGCGCGGTCAGCTCGTGGTACGCCTCGAAGGCGGCGCGGACGGCCTCGTGGCGCCAGGCGTTGGGCTCCAGGTTGTCGATGGCGCGCAGTACGTCGGCGCCGCCGATCTTGGCGATGAACGGATAGAGGGTGAAGTTGAAGTAGTACGGGTACTGGCCGGCGTACGTCCAGCCGGCCATGCCCGCCCGCTTGGCCTTCTCGCAGACCGCGAGCATCTCGTCCCAGGTGCGGGGGTACTCGGCGTCGAGTCGGTCCAGGGCGGTGCGGGAGTACCACTGGCCGTACACGTGGTAGGCGTAGTTGAGGCGGTAGACGGCCTGGCTGCCGAACTGGCCCATCTCCACGGTGCCGGGCTGGAGGGTGTCGCGCACGGTGACGGCGGGGTCGTCGAGCGAGGGGGCGTCGAGGAGTTCGGTGAGGTCGTGCACCTGGTCGTTGCGGATCAGGGCGGCGATGTCCATGGCCTCGGCGCCGGAGTTGTCGATGACGTCCGGCGGGTCGCCCTTGACCATGCGCGGCTGGATCCGGGACTGGATCTCCTGGGTCTTGACGTGGGTGACGGTGCCGAAGCGCTGTTCGTAGAGTTTCTCGGCGTCGATGGCGTACTGGTCGCCGAACCCGCCGTCGAAGATGACGACTTCGAGGTCGCCGTCGGGGTGGGCGCCCAGCGGGTTGTCGGCGCTGGGTTCGACGCGTCCCAGGGCCTTGTCGCCGCCGCTGCCGCTGCCGCCGCCGGCGCAGGAGGTGAGGGCGCCCAGCGCGGGGAGGGCGAACAGGGAGGCGGCGGCGGTCCGGGTGAGCAGGGTGCGGCGGCCGACGTACGAGGGGTGGGGGGCGTGCGGACGGTGCGGACGTGATGACATGGCTCAAGTCCTCGCCTTCATACGGGACTCGGGCGGCGTGGGTCCGCCCGGGTGCCGACAGGTATAGTCCACTCGCCGCGGCCGGGGAAGGTCGCCAACGGGGCTTGTGAGAAGGCTTTTCCGAGTTGAGATCTGCGGGATACACACGGAAGGGCCGTCCTTCCCCCGATCGGGGGGAAAGACGGCCCAAAATCGCGTGGCCCCCTGGGGTCACTTGCGCAGCAGCGACCTCAGCACATACTGCATGATCCCGCCATTGCGGTAGTAGTCCGCCTCGCCGGGGGTGTCGATCCGGACGGTGGCGTCGAACTCCACGCCGGTGTCCGTGGTGACCTTGACGGTGGCCGGGACGCGGCCCTCGTTCAGCTCGGTGACGCCGGTGAAGGAGAAGGTCTCCTCGCCGGTGAGCCCCAGCGACCCGGCGGTGGCGCCGGCCGGGAACTGGAGCGGGAGGACGCCCATGCCGATCAGGTTGGAGCGGTGGATGCGCTCGTACGACTCGGCGATCACGGCGCGCACCCCGAGCAGCGCGGTGCCCTTGGCGGCCCAGTCGCGGGAGGAGCCGGAGCCGTACTCCTTGCCGGCCAGGATGACCAGCGGGACGCCGGCCGCCTGGTAGTTCTGGGAGGCGTCGTAGATGAAGGAGACCGGCGCGTCCGGCTGGGTGAAGTCGCGGGTGTAGCCGCCCTCGGTGCCCGGCGCGATCTGGTTGCGCAGCCGGATGTTGGCGAAGGTGCCGCGGATCATCACCTCGTGGTTGCCGCGGCGCGAGCCGTAGGAGTTGAAGTCGCGGCGGGTCACGCCGTGCTCGGTGAGGTACTTCCCGGCCGGGGTGTCGGCCTTGATGGCGCCGGCCGGCGAGATGTGGTCAGTGGTGACCGAGTCGCCGAGCTTGGCAAGCACCCGGCCGCCGGAGATGTCGGTGACCGGGGCCGGGTCCATGGTCAGGCCCTCGAAGTACGGGGGCTTGCGGACGTAGGTGGACTCCGGGTCCCACTCGAAGGTGGAGCCGGTGGGGATCGGCAGGGAGTTCCACTGGGCGTCGCCGGCGAAGACATCGGCGTAGCTCTGGCCGAACATCTCCTGGCCGATCGCGGACGCCACGACGTCCTCGACCTCCTTCTCGGAGGGCCAGATGTCGGCGAGGTAGACCGGCTTGCCCTCGGGGTCGGTGCCCAGCGGCTCGGTGGTGATGTCGATCTTCATCGAGCCGGCCAGCGCGTAGGCGACCACCAGCGGCGGGGAGGCCAGGTAGTTCATCTTGACGTCGGGGTTGATCCGGCCCTCGAAGTTGCGGTTGCCGGAGAGCACCGAGACGACGGCGAGGTCGTTGTCGTTGACGGCCTGGGAGATCTCCTCGGGCAGCGGGCCCGAGTTGCCGATGCAGGTGGTGCAGCCGTAGCCGACGAGGTTGAAGCCCAGCTTGTCGAGGTACGGGGTGAGGCCGGCCCGGTCGTAGTAGTCCATGACGACCTTGGAACCGGGCGCCAGGGTGGTCTTGACCCACGGCTTGCGGGTCAGGCCGCGCTCGACCGCCTTCTTGGCCAGCAGCGCCGCGCCGACCATGACGGACGGGTTGGAGGTGTTGGTGCAGGAGGTGATGGCGGCGACGGTGACGGCACCGTGGTCGATCTCGAAGGTGGACCCGTCGGCGGCGGTCACGGTGACCGGCTTGGAGGGGACACCGTCGGAGACGGCGGGGGCGTCGGAGGCCGGGAAGGACTCCTTGCCGGCCTCGTCCGCGTCGGCGGCCGAGACGTAGTTGCGCACGTCGGCGCCGAACTTCTGCTTGGCGTCGGCGAGCGCGATCCGGTCCTGGGGGCGCTTGGGTCCGGCGATGGAGGGGACCACCGTGGCGAGGTCGAGCTCCAGGTACTCGGAGAACACCGGCTCATTGTCGGTGTCCAGCCACAGGCCCTGCTCCTTGGCGTACGCCTCGACGAGCGCCAGCTGCTGGGCGTCGCGGCCGGTGAGCCGCAGGTAGCTGATGGTCTCGTCGTCGATCGGGAAGATCGCGGCGGTGGAGCCGAACTCCGGCGACATGTTGCCGATGGTGGCGCGGTTGGCCAGCGGGATGGCGGAGACGCCCTCGCCGTAGAACTCGACGAACTTGCCGACCACGCCGTGGTTGCGCAGCATCTCGGTGATGGTGAGCACCAGGTCGGTGGCGGTGGTGCCGGTGGGCAGCGCGCCGGTGAGCTTGAAGCCGACCACACGCGGGATGAGCATGGAGACCGGCTGGCCGAGCATGGCGGCCTCGGCCTCGATGCCACCGACGCCCCAGCCGAGCACGCCCAGGCCGTTGACCATGGTGGTGTGCGAGTCGGTGCCGACCAGGGTGTCGGGGTAGGCCTGGCCGTTTCGCACCATGACGGTACGGGCCAGGTGCTCGATGTTGACCTGGTGGACGATGCCGGTGCCGGGCGGGACGACCTTGAACTCGTCGAAGGCGGTCTGGCCCCAGCGCAGGAACTGGTAGCGCTCGCGGTTGCGGCCGTACTCCAGCTCGACGTTCTGCTGGAAGGCGTTGGGGGTGCCGAACTTGTCGGCGATCACGGAGTGGTCGATGACCAGCTCGGCGGGGGCCAGCGGGTTGATCCGGGCCGGGTCGCCGCCCAGCTCGCGGACGGCCTCGCGCATGGTGGCGAGGTCCACCACACAGGGCACGCCGGTGAAGTCCTGCATGATCACCCGGGCGGGGGTGAACTGGATCTCCTGGCTGGGCTGGGCGTTCGGGTCCCAGGAGCCGAGGGCGTTGATGTGCTCGGCGGTGATGTTCGCGCCGTCCTCGGTGCGGAGCAGGTTCTCCAGCAGCACCTTGAGGCTGTACGGGAGGCGGGCGGCACCCTCCACTTTGTCCAGCCGGAAGATCTCATACGACTCGTCGCCCACCCGCAGCGTACCGCGGGCGTCGAAGGTGTTGGCCGACACGACTTTCTCCTTCAGGGACCTTCACTAGATATCTCGATGTCGAGATAACTCTAGTACATCGGCCTCGGCGCCACGCGCCGAGGGGGCTCGTGTCCGGCGGCTCCCCGCACCGGCGTCCGACTCGTCCCGACACCGGCGTTTTGCCCCGGAAACCCGGGCCTCTCACTCCAATGGCCCCCGCCCGGATGCCTCATCTCATATCTGAGATAGGGTCGCTCACATGACCGATGACTACCTCGCCCGGATCGGGCAGCTCATCCGGGACGCCCGCCAACATCGTGGCTGGACGCAACTGCAACTGGCCGACGCGCTCGGCACCTCGCAGAGTGCCGTCAACCGGATCGAGCGGGGGAATCAGAACATCAGCCTTGAGATGATCGCCCGCATCGGCGAGGCCCTCGACAGCGAGATCGTGTCGCTGGGCTACTCCGGCCCGATGCATCTGCGGGTGGTCGGCGGGCGCCGGCTCTCCGGCAGCATCGACGTCAAGACGAGCAAGAACGCCTGCGTCGCGCTGCTGTGCGCCTCCCTCCTCAACTCCGGCCGCACCGTGCTGCGCAAGGTGGCCAGGATCGAAGAGGTCTTCCGCATCCTGGAGGTGCTCAACTCCATCGGCGTCCGCACCCGCTGGATCAACGGCGGCGCCGACCTGGAGGTGCAGCCCCCGCAGCAGCTGAACCTGGACGGCATCGACGCGGACGCGGCCCGCCGTACCCGCAGCATCATCATGTTCCTCGGGCCGCTGCTGCACCGCGAGACCCACTTCAAGATCCCCTACGCGGGCGGCTGCGACCTGGGCACCCGCACCATCGAGCCGCACATGACGGCGCTGCGCCGGTTCGGGCTGGAGATCACCGCGACCGAGGGCATGTACCACGCCACCGTCAACCGGCAGATCAACCCCGAGCGGCCGATCGTGCTGACCGAGCGCGGCGACACCGCCACCGAGAACGCCGTACTGGCCGCCGCCCGGCACGACGGGGTGACGGTGATCCGCAACGCCTCCTCCAACTACATGGTCCAGGACCTGTGCTTCTTCCTGGAGGAGCTGGGCGTACGGGTGGAGGGCGTGGGCACCACCACCCTCACCGTGCACGGCGTGCCCCGCATCGACCGCGACGTCGACTACTCCCCCTCCGAGGACCCGGTCGAGGCCATGAGCCTGATCGCCGCCGCCGTCATCACCGAGTCGGAACTGACCATCCGGCGGGTCCCGGTGGAGTTCCTGGAGGTGGAGCTGGCCGTCCTGGAGGGCATGGGCCTCAACCACGACCTGAGCGCCGAATACCCGGCGGACAACGGCCGTACCCGGCTCGCCGACCTGACGGTGCGCCCCTCCAAACTGGAGGCGCCCATCGACAAGATCCACCCGATGCCGTTCCCCGGCCTCAATATCGACAACGTCCCGTTCTTCGCGGCCATCGCCGCCTCCGCGCACGGCTCCACCTTGATCCACGACTGGGTGTACGACAACCGAGCCATCTATCTCACCGATCTGAACCGGCTCGGCGGCCGTCTCCAGCTGCTGGACCCGCACCGGGTCCTGGTGGAGGGCACCACCCGCTGGCGCGCCGCCGAGATGATGTGCCCCCCGGCCCTGCGCCCGGCGGTGGTGGTCCTGCTGGCGATGATGGCGGCCGAGGGCACCTCGGTGCTCCGCAATGTCTACGTGATCAACCGCGGCTACGAAGACCTGGCCGAACGCCTCAACTCGGTGGGCGCCCAGATCGAGACCTTCCGCGACATCTGACCCCCACCCCCAACCGCCGCACCCCGTCCGACCCATCACCATCACGGTGGATCGGACACGGGGCGCGACGGCATTTCCGAGCCACCCCTGCACATGGTCGACCCATCCCCGCGTCTGCGGGGGACTTCGAGCGGCGCCACTTGCGGTGAGACGTTGCGTGGAGCGCTGCGTTCCAGCGCGTGGTCGATCAGCTCGCGTATCGCCTGGGCGTCGCCGAAGCGACGCCGGAACACGTGTTCTCGACGATGAAGCCGAAGGGGACGGTGGGACGTTCGTGCATCGTCTCCGGGCGGTGCATTCGGGCGACGAGCTGCGCCTCCAGCTCTTCGTCGTGCCCTCGAACACCGCCCGCGCGTATGTCTGCGACTGCAACAGCCCCGGCACCAGCCGACATTCGTGCGTGCACAGGCTCACCGGCTCGCGTTCCAGCCGCGTCCAGCGGCGGAACCATGCCGCCAATCCGGCCTCGGCCCCCGGCGCAATGCGCCGGTGTTGCCGAGGGCTTCTTCCGCGCGTTCCACGAACGCGTCGTCCGGCATCCGGTGGCCCCGTTCCGCGGAATCGACGGTGTGCCTGGAGTGCCGCACCCGCTCGGCGAGTTCGACGCGGCTGAGTCCGACGTGTTCGCGGACCGGGCAGAAGGTACGCAGACTGTCGGAGGGGTGGGGTTCGCGTTCTCATTACCCCGCGCTCTCCCACCCGCCCTCAGCCTGTGAGGACACCGCCCGCGTACTGTCCACTCCGCGTGTGCGTACGTTGACCCCGTGTACGGGGCGAAGGGATCGCGGACGCGCGGAACAGCCGCCCATTCGGCGGCATGAACCAAGCGACTCCACACGTCGGCACCGCCGTCCGCACCACGACTCGGTTGTTCCCGTCCACTTGGCACGGGACCCGGCGCTCGCGCGGCTGCTGGGTGTGGATGAGCTGCGGTGCTGGGGCGCACCGGAGGATCTGGGCGAGCGGGCCGAGATGGTCATCGCGGAACTCGCCACCAACGCCGCGCTGCCCGGCCCTGATGTGCGGCTCGGGATGGTCTTCGCCGCCTCGGCAGGCCGTCTGCGGGTCGAGGTCACGGATGCCCAGGGGGGATGTCTATCCGCAGGCTTCCTCAATGTGCGCCATGGTCGACGAGTTGTTGCCCTCCGGGCGCGGCCCGGCGCTGGTCGCAGCGCTCAGTGACCGCTGGGACGCCGTTCCCTGTCCGCCGAGTGGGAATCTCGACGAGAGGGACAGGTGGCTGACGCGCGCCCGTCGGGCGGGGAGCGGTGTGCTCCCCGACCGACGGATGTGGTCGGGCGCGTGGCGGCGCTGGTCGTCGCCCTGTTGTGTCCCCTGCCGCGAACGGTCGGGCATCGCTTGAAGGTCTTAAGCGATGGGCTCCCTGGTGGCTGACCTGTCGGGGGCTGCCGCCGCGTTGCTCTCCGGTGTGCGCGAGCCGTTCGCCGCAAGGCGTGCGGCGAGTGCCTCGCCCTCGACGTCCACGGTGGGGACGAGGCGGTCCATCGCGCGGGGCATCCACCAGATGCGCCGGCCGATGATGAACATGGCGGCGGGGACGATGAGCATGCGGACCAGGAACGCGTCGACGAGGACGCCGACGGCCAGGGCGAAGCCGATGGTCTTCAGGATGATGTCGTCGGTGAGCGTGAAGCCCGCGAAGACGCCGACCATGATGAGGGCGGCGGCGCCCACGACGCGGGCGCTGTGGGTGAATCCGTCGATGACCGCCTGCCGTGCCGGAGTTCCGTGCACGTACGCCTCTCGCATGCGGGTGACGAGGAAGACCTCGTAGTCCATGGCCAGGCCGAACAGGATGCCGGTGAGCAGGATCGGCAGCAGGAACAGCACCGGGCCGGTGGCGTCGAGTCCGACGAGTTCGTTCAGCCAGCCCCACTGGAAGACCGCGACGGTCGCGCCCATCGAGGCACCGACGGAGAAGAGGAAGCCGAGGGCGGCCTTCAGCGGGACCCAGATGGAGCGGAAGACCGCGATGAGCAGGACAACGGCCAGCCCCACGACGACGGCGAGGTAGAGCGGGAACACGTCGATGAGTTCGTTGGAGATGTCGACGTCGACGGCGGTGAGGCCGGTGACCATCGCGCGGGCCCCGGTCCGGTCGGGCAGGTCCGCCAGGGTGGCGCGGAGGTCGGCGACGAGGTCCTTGGTGGACTGGTGCGAGGGCCCGGCGGCGGGGATCACCGTAAGGGTCGCGAACCGCGCCGTCTCCAACTGCTGCGTGTAGGCCCGCACCTCCTCTGGGTGGTCGCCGATCAGGGCCGGGATGACGGCGGCGATGGGGGAATCGTCGCGGGCCGCCAGTACCGCCAGGGTCTCGGTGGCGGTGTCGACCGCCGTGGCGGGCTCCGGGGCCCGGTCGGTGTCGACGACCACGAGCAGCGGGCCGTTGGCTCCGGCCCCGAACTGGTCGGAGATCAGGTCGTAGGCGACGCGGGCGTCGCTGTCGGCGGGCTTGGTGCTGTCACCGGGGAGCGCGAGTTGCAGGGAGGCCACGGGGAGGGCGGCCACGGCGGCGATCGCGATCCCCGCCACGAGTGCGGGCCAGCGGTGCCGGGCGAGGCCCTCGACCCAGCGGCGGCCGAGGGTACGGGGCTCGGCGGGGGTGTCGTCGGTGCCGGGTGCGGTGGTGGGCTTCTTCGGAAAGCGCCGTGCGGTGACGCGGGTGCCGCCGAGGCCGAGGAGCGCGGGCAGCAGGGTGAGGGCGACGAGTACGGCGATGGCCACGGTGAAGGCTCCGCCCAGGCCCATCTCGGTGAGGAAGCCGATGCCGCACACGCAGAGGCCGACGAGCGCGATGATCACGGTGAGTCCGGCGAACACCACCGCCGAGCCGGCGGTGCCCACGGCGCGGCCGGCCGCTTCCTCCAGTGGGCGGCCCTGACGTACCTCGGTCCGGTAGCGGGAGAGGATGAAGAGCGCGTAGTCGATGCCGACGGCCAGGCCGAGCATCGTGCCGAGCGCGGGGGTGGTGGTGCTCAGCTCGGTGAAGCCGGTCAGGGTCGCGATGGCGGCGATGCCGACGCCGACACCGAACAGCGCGGTGAGCAGCGGCATTCCGGCCGCGAGGAGCGAGCCGAAGGTGAGGGTGAGCACCACGAGGGCGATGGCGACGCCGATGAGTTCGGCGAGGGCTCCGTCCATCTCCACGCCCAGGACATCGCCGCCGACGGTGGCCGTCAGGCCGGCCCGCTCGGCGATGTCGCGGGCGGTTTCGAGGGCTTCGCGGTCCGCCGGGGCGAGGTCGGGGGCGCTGTGGGCGTAGCTGACCGAGGCGTAGCCGGTGCGTCCGTCCTCGGAGACGGCGCCGATGGTGAACGGGTCGAGGACCGCCAGGACGTTGTCGGTCGTCAGTGCGGCGAGGGCGTCGGTGACGGCTTGCCGGGGGGCGGGGTCGGTGAGCGACGCGCCGTCGGGTGCCTGGAAGACGACCCTGGCGGAGGCGCCGTCCGGGGCGGCCTCGGGGTCACGGTCCTTGATGAGGTCGAACGCGCGGGTTGATTCCAGGCCGGACAGCTCGAAGTTGTCGTTCGTCCTGCCGGAGAGGGTCGCCGCTCCGACCGCGATGGTGAGAAGCAGCAGGGTCCACAGTCCCACCACGGTCCAGCGGTGCCGGAACGACCAGCGCCCGAGCCGGAACAACTGCCATGCCATGCCCATTCCTCCTGTGTGTGCTCGTCCGGGCCGCTTCGGGTGGGTGTGGCCACCGGGAAGTCGCCCGCGTGGGCTCCTCGTTCGCGTCACCGTGCAGCGAGGGGTGGCGACGTGAGCGGTCACTGGAACGACCGTACCGCAAATATATCCAGGTGGATATTTTCGTGGTCGCGGTCTTAGGATCGAGCGGGCCACGCCGCGCCGCACCGGCCCGGCCCGGCGAGCGCAGTGGAGGTGTGCCATGACCGAGCAGGAACCCCCGGGCGCCCGGGCGCCACGGCAGGAGGGCGAGGCGAAGCGGGGAAAGTACGCGAAGGGCCTCGCCCGGCGGCAGCAGATCATCGACGAGGTGCTGGCGGTCTATGTCCGGCTCGGGTTCGAGGGCACGTCGCTGCGCGCCGTCGCGGAGGCGATCGGCGTGACACATCCGGTGCTCAAGCACCACTTCGGCACCCGCGAACAGCTCTTCCTGGAGGTGCTCCAGGAGTACGACCGGCGCTTCCTCGACGCCACCGACGAGGGCAGCGGCTCCTTCATCGACCTCGTCCGGCGCTCGGCGGAGCACAGCATGCGGGTGCCGGGGCTGATGGCCCTGCTGAACAGCATGGTGGCGCACGCACTGGAGGCCGGGAACGACCGCTCACGGGCGCACTTCTCCGAGCGGTACGCCCATCTGAGGGGAGAGATCAAGGCGCTCCTCGAAGAAGGCCGGGCGGCGGGAACCGTCCGCTCGGACATCCCCCTCGACGATGCGGCCTCGCTGGTCCTCGCGGCGGCCGACGGGCTCAGCACCCAGTGGCTGCTCGACGAAGGCGCCGATCTCAAGAGCGGGTTGCTGCTGCTGGAACGGCTCCTCCAGCCGCCGGGCGGCCAGGCACCGCCGTCCTGATGGGCCCCACGGCGTTGTTCAGGCGGCCGGCACCGGGGTGGCGGGACGGGGGGTCGGGCCGGACGGCGGGGCCCGGCCGGTCACAGGGCGGCGAACAGGTCCCGGAGCGGGGCGGGGACGTCCTGCGGCCCGAGGGCCTCGACGAGGACCTGGCCGTAGCGGATCTTGCGCCCCTTCTTGGTGCCGAGGAAACGCCGCACCCGCTGGTGCGCGGTCCGCTCGCGCTGGGCGGGCTGGCGTTCGAAGGTCTCCAGGGCGCACAGATCGCCCTCCGCCCGGATCAGTTCGCGCACCCGGGACACACCGAGAGCGCGGATCAGCTCGTCCTCCAGGTCGGCCGCGCAGACGAAGAACGTCCGCGGCACGATGGCCCCGGGCTCCAGTGCCCTCGCGTAGAAGGGACGCTCCCCCTCGTCGCACAGTCCGGTCAGGCGCAGGCCCAGACCCGTCGGCCCGAGGAGGCGGGCGAAGCGCCCCACGCTCATCGCGCCGCCGATGGGCAGCACGCAGACCCCTTCGGCATCCAGGTTCCGGCCGCGGCGGGCGGCCAGCGCGTTGACCGCCGCGACGTCGCTGGGGCCCTCCAGCAGGACGGCCGCCCGGACGGGCAGCCGCGCGGCCAGCTCGCCGGCCGCGTCACCGGGGCCACCGGCCGCCCAGCCGATGACCGCCTCCCGAAAGGACTCCATGTCAGCCATGGGCCCGAGTCTCCCCCCTCGGCGGCCGGAGCGGCACGGGTTTTCCGCCGGCACACCCATGTGTGGAAAGTGTGTGATCCGGGCGCGTGTCGGTGCATGATCGTGTGCGGGAGTGGGGAACCTTATCCGCAGACGGTCAACCATCTGACTGCGCTGAGGAGTTACGTCATGACCCAGACGACGACGCATCAGACCTCCGGCCTCGCGATGGGGCACCGGACCGCGCGCTGGACGCTGGTGCTGTTCGCCGTCACCGGGGTGCTGGCGCTGCTCGCCTCCCCCGTCATCGCCCTGTACGGGCTGCTGTTCGGCGCGGGCGGGCTGGTCGCCACCGGGGTGCTGGCCCGGCGGCACGAGAGCACCGGTACGACGGCCGCCACCGTGGTCTTCGCCGGGCTGCTGGCCGGCAGCCTGCCGTATCTGCTGGCCGGGGCGTTCCTGTGACCCCTCAGGTCACAGCCAGTCGTTGCGGCGGAAGAGGAAGTACAGCAGCACCGTGACCGCCACGATCAGCGCGCTGGACGTGATCAGGCCGACGTGGTCGCTGAAGCCCGGGTACGGCACGTTCTGGCCGTAGAAGCCGGTGATCGCGGTGGGCACCGCGATGATCGCCGCCCAGCTGGTCACCTTCTTCATGATGAGGTTCATCCGGTTGCTCTGGACGGAGAGGTTGGTCTCCATCACCGAGGCCACCATGTCGCGCAGCGACTCCGTCCATTCGGCGGCGCGCAGCACATGGTCGTACACGTCCTGGTAGTACGGCATGAGCGGGTCGGTGACCACCCGCAGCCCCGGGCGCATGAGGGTGTTGATCACCTCGCGCATCGGCAGCACCACCCGGCGCAGCCGTACCAGTGATTTGCGCAGCTCGTACGCGTCGCGCTGCACCTGGCGGATCCGGCTCGCGTCCTCGGCGAACAGCAGCTCCTCCAGTTCCTCGATGGCGTCGTCCATCTGCTGCACGGCCTGGAAGTGCCCGTCCACCAGATGGTCGAGCAGCCCGTGCAGCAGGAAGCCCACCCCCTGGCCGGCCAGCTCGGGGCTGTCGTCCCAGCGGGCCACCACGTCGTCCATGTCGAACCGGTCGTCCTGGCGCACCGTGATCAGCGCCCGCGGGGTGAGGAAGGCGGAGATCTCGCTGGTACGCAGCCGGCCGCCCGGCCCGTCGACCGTCACCGCGTAGCCGCTGAAGAACTCGTGCTCCCGGTAGCGGTCGAGTTTGGGCCGCTGGCCGGCGCTGGCGGCGTCCTCCAGGGCCAGCTCATGGATGCCGAACGCCTGCCCCACCCGGGCGAGCTTCTCCTGGGACGGCCGGAAGAGATCCAGCCAGATCAGCGCGCCCGGCTCGGCGAGATACCCGGAGATGTCGTGGACCGGGAAATTCTCCAGCGCCAGGGAGCCATCGCGGTACAGCCGGGTGCGCGCCATGATCCGACAGTAGGGCGCGGGAGGGCATGGCGCAGGATGGGGCCATGACCTTCCATGTCGACTCCGAGACCGGGCGGCTGCGCCGCGTCATCCTGCACCGGCCAGGGCTGGAACTGAAGCGGCTCACCCCCAGCAACAAGAACGATCTGCTCTTCGACGATGTGCTGTGGGTACGCAGGGCGCAGCAGGAGCACGACATCTTCGCGGAGCTGCTGCGCGAGCGCGGCGTGACCGTCCATCTGTTCGGGGAGCTGCTCGCCGAGTCGCTGGCGATCCCGGCGGCCCGCGAGCTGGTGCTGGATCGGGTCTTCGACGAGCGCGAGTACGGGCCGCTGGCCACCGATGAGCTGCGGGCGGTGTTCGAGGGGCTGCCGGACGGCGAGCTGGCGCAGGCGCTGATCGGGGGCATGACCAAGCGGGAGTATCTGGCGGCGCACCGGGAACCGTCCTCGGTGCGGTTCCATGTGATGGAGCCGGACGACTTCCTGCTCCAGCCGCTGCCCAATCACCTCTTCACCCGGGACACCTCGGCGTGGGTGTACGACGGGGTGGCGATCAACGCGATGCGCTGGCCGGCCCGGCAGCGCGAGAGCGTGCACTTCGAGGCGGTGTACGGGCACCATCCGCTGTTCGCGGGCCCGCAGGCGGGTCCGTTCCACCGCTGGTCGCGGGGGGAGGGCGGGCATCCGTCCACCATCGAGGGCGGGGACGTGCTGGTGATCGGCGGCGGGGCCGTCCTGGTGGGGATGAGCGAGCGGACCACCCCGCAGGCGGTGGAGCTGCTGGCGCGGCGGCTGTTCGCGACGGGGTCGGCGCGCGTCATCGTGGCGCTGGACATGCCCAAGCGGCGGGCGTTCATGCATCTGGACACGGTGCTGACGATGGTGGACGGCGAGACCTTCACGCAGTACGCGGGGCTGGGGATGCTGCGCTCGTACACCATCGAGCCGGGGTCGGACGACGGTGAGCTGAAGGTGACCGACCATCCGGCGGAGCACATGCACCGGGCGATCGCGGCGGCGCTCGGCCTGGATTCGATCCGGGTGCTGACCGCGACCCAGGATGTGCACGCGGCGGAGCGGGAGCAGTGGGACGACGGCTGCAATGTGCTGGCGGTGGAGCCGGGGGTGGTGGTGACGTACGAGCGGAACGTGACCACCAACACGTATCTGCGGGCCAACGGGATCGAGGTGCTGGAGATCCCGGGCAGCGAGCTGGGGCGGGGGCGGGGCGGGCCGCGCTGCATGAGCTGCCCGGTGGAGCGGGATCCGGTGAGCTGAGGTGAGCTGACCGACGCCTTGCATAGCCATGAGGGGCACCGTATACACTTCCATCGAAGTCATGTCATCAGTCATCTTTTCGACCCGGGAGCCCCTCATGGCGACAGAACTCACCGGCCGCCACCTGCTCAAGGAGCTGGACCTCACCCCCGGGGAGTTCCGTTCGCTGATCGCGCTGGCCGCCGAACTCAAGGCCGCCCGGCGGGCCGGCACCGAGCAGCGGCGGCTGGTGGGCAGGAACATCGCCCTGATCTTCGAGAAGAGCTCCACCCGTACCCGCTGCTCGTTCGAGGTGGCGGCGGCCGAGCAGGGAGCCGCCACCACCTACCTCGACCCGTCCGGCACCCACATCGGGTACAAGGAGTCGGCCAAGGACACCGCCCGGGTGCTCGGCCGGATGTTCGACGCGATCCAGTACCGGGGTTCCGGCCAGCACACCGTGGAGGAGCTGGCGGCGCACGCCGGGGTGCCGGTGTACAACGGCCTCACCGACGACTGGCACCCCACCCAGATGCTCGCCGATGTGCTGACCATGACCGAGCACAGCAACCTGCCGCTGGAGCGGATCGCCTACGCCTATCTGGGCGACGCGCGCAACAACATGGGCAACTCCTACCTGATCACCGGCGCGCTGCTCGGCATGGACGTGCGGATCGTCGCGCCACGCGCGCTGTGGCCCACCGACGGTGTGGTCGGCGAGGCACGGGCGCTGGCGGAGCGCACCGGGGCGCGGATCACGCTCACCGAGGACGTGGCGGAGGGCGTGGCGGGCGCGGACTTCGTCGCCACCGATGTGTGGGTGTCGATGGGCGAGCCCGTCCAGACCTGGGAGGAGCGGATCGGACTGCTGACGCCGTACGCGGTCACCATGGACGTACTGCGCGCCACCGGCAAGCCGGGCGTGCGCTTCCTGCACTGCCTGCCGGCCTTCCACGACCTGGGCACCCGGGTGGGCCAGGAGCTGTACGAGCGGTACGGGCTCAGCTCGCTGGAGGTCACCGACGAGGTGTTCGAGTCGGAGCACTCGGTGGTCTTCGACCAGGCGGAGAACCGCATGCACACCATCAAGGCGCTGATGGTCGCGACGCTGGGCTGACCCCGCCGGGAATTGCGTTGATCGGCGGCCGGACCAGCTGATATCTCTCGGGGATGCTGACCGGAGAACGGGTACGACTGCGGGCGATGGAGCCCGAGGACGCCGAAGCGCTGTGGCGCTGGAACCACGACCCGGAGGTGATGCGCTGGCTGGACACCTCCTATCCGCAGTCGCTGGCACACACCCGCCGCCGGATGGAGGAGCGGGAGCCCAACAGCAGCTATGAGCGGCTGCTGCTGGCCATCGAGACCCGCGACGAGGGCCGGCTGATCGGGGTGACCTGCCTGCGCGACTTCGAGGCCGAGAACGGCATGGCCGTGCTGGACATCTACCTGGGCGAGAAGGACTCCTGGGGCCAGGGCTACGGCACGGACGCGGTCCGTACCCTGTGCCGCTACGGCTTCGACCAGCTGCGGCTGCACTCCATCACCCTGTGGGTGGTGGCGGACAACGCCGCCGCCCGCCGCGCGTACGCCAAGGCCGGCTTCACCGAGGACGGCCGCCAACGCGAGGGCTTCCGCCGCGACGGCCGCTGGCACGATCTGATCCTGATGACCGTCCTGGAGACCGAACTGCTCCTCCCCACCCGACCCTCGTGATCCGTTACGAGGACGACATGGCCACGATCAACGCGGCCATGCTCGGCGGCGGTTTCTTCGCCGGCTGGCCCCGGCCTGCCACGCCCGAGCAGCATCTGGCCGTGCTGCGCGGCAGTTGTCGTGCGGTGGTGGCGCTCGACGATGACGCACCGGAGCGTGCGGTCGGCTTTGTGCACATGATCAGCGACGGGGTACTGACCGCCGCGATCCCGTGGCTGGAGGTGCTGCCCACCCACCGGGGCCGCGGCATCGGCACCGAGCTGATGCGCCGGGTGCTGAAAGGCACCGAGCACCTGTACTCCGTCGACGTCCTGTGCGACACCCCGCTCCAGCCGTACTACGCGCGCTTCGGCATGGCCCCGGTGCCCGGGGCCGGACTCCGCCGACCGGAGACGCTGGGCCCGGCAGGTTAACCCTCGGCCGGGCGTTCGCGCGGGGCGTCAGCCCGGCCGGGTGCCGACGATGGTGGCCAGGTCGGGGGCCAGGCGGAGTTCCGTCGCGCGCAGGGCGGGGTGGGTCAGCCAGTGGAGGCGGGGGTGGTCGGGGGCGCCCTGGTGGGTGGGGGGCCAGGTGGTGGCGGGGGTGAAGTCGTCGATGACCACCGTGCCGTGGGCGGCGAGCAGCCGCTCCGGGTCGGCCGGGGTGTCCCCCGGTGTCTTGCCCTGGCCGCCGCCGTCCAGCACCAGCAGATCGAACGGGCCGTGCGCCCCGATCGCCGTCCAGTCGGCGTGCAGCACCGTCACCCGCGCGTCGTCCGCGAACAGCCCGGCCGCCCACTCGGCCCGCCGCGCGTCACGTTCGACGCTCACCAGCCGTACCCCGGGACCCGCCCCGGCGGCCAGCCAGGCCAGGCCCACCCCGCAGCCCGTACCGGTCTCCCCGATCACCCCGGCGGCACCGGCGGCCCCGCCCGCCAGCGCGTACAGCAGCCGGCCCTGCTCCGGGCGGCAGGAGAACGCGAAGCCGGCCCGCTCCGCCACCCGCACCGCCCGGGCCACCGGCGCAGGCAGATCGGTGAGTTGCTTGTAGGCGTTTGTCCCGCGCTCCGTCATGGGGTGATGATGTCCCATGACGTACTCCTCGTGAACGAGGGGATCCGCAGGGTTCCGCAACGAAGGAATCGGATGAGCCTCCCTTATCTCTCCCATGATGTGGCAGGAGATGGCCCGGCGGTGCTGCTGCTGCACTCCTCGGTCTGCGACCGCCGGATGTGGGATCCGCAGTGGCGGGTTCTGATCGACGCGGGTTTTCAGCTGGTTCGGCCCGACTTCCGGGGGCACGGCGACAGTCCGGCCCCGCTCGGCCCGCACAGTGACGCGGAGGATGTCCGGGATCTGCTGGATGAGTTGAATGTGGACCGGGCCGCCGTGATCGGCTCCTCCTTCGGGGGGCGGGTGGCGCTGGAGTTCGCCGCCCGCTGGCCCGAACGGGTGGGATCGCTGGCCCTGTTGTGCGCGGGCGCACCCGGCCACCACCCCTCGGCGGCGCTCGCCGCCTTCTCGGACAAGGAGGATCAGCTGATCGAGGCCGGCGACATCGCCGGAGCCGTCGAACTCAATGTGAGCACCTGGCTGGGCCCGGACGCCGACGGCAACACCAGGGCGATGGTACGGCTGATGCAGCGCCGGGCGTTCGATGTGCAACTGGCCGCCGAGGAGTACGAGGCGGAAGATCCGCCGCCGGAGCCGCCTCGGCTGTCCCGGATCGGCGCGACTCCCGTCCTGGCGGTCTCCGGCGCGCACGACTTCCCGGACTTCCGGGAGATCGCCGCCTCCCTGCCGCACCAGCTGCCGAACGCCCGCCATCGTGAGCTGCCCTGGGCCGGCCATCTGCCGTCCCTGGAACGGCCGGCGGAGGCGGCGGCCCTGCTGGCCGGATTTCTGCGCGACCCCCTGTGACAAGGGCCGGAGCGCACGGCGGCCGGGCGGGGAAGCAAGGGCCGGCGCGCGCTCCGGAGGGTGACGGCGTACCTCCACCCTGCACGGCGGAGGTGCCCGGCACCGGTGAAAGTCTGCCGGAGCGCCGGCCGGGCTCCGTACCGCGGGGCCATGATCCAGTCACGTGCCGTCACGCTTCGACTACTCACTGTTAAAGATTCAATATCGGTGGTACGGCGCTCACCTGGGCTTTTGTCCGCCCGGCCCGCAATACCCACCCGCCACCCGCCCCCACAACACGGCCGGAATTCACACCCGTAACGGAGGCGCGGGCGGTGGCCGGATCTACAGCTGGCTCTGCACCTGGGAGGCGATCAGCTCCAGGTGGTCCAGATCGGACAGGTCCAGGATCTGGAAGTAGATCCGGGTGGCGCCGAGTTCCGCGTACCGGCCGATCTTGTCGACCACCTCGGCGGGCGAGCCGGCCAGCCCGTTCTCGCGCAGTTCGGGCACCTGGCGGCCGATCGCCGCCGCCCGGCGCGCGACCTCGGCGTCGTCCCGGCCGACGCAGGCGACCAGGGCGTTGGAGTACACCAGCTCCCCCGGATCCCGGCCGATCGCGGTGGCGGCGGCCCGTACCCGGTCGAACTGGGCCGCGCTGTCGGCGACCGAGGCGAAGGGGATGTTGAACTCATCGGCGTAGCGGGCCGCCAGCGCCGGGGTCCGCTTGGGCCCCAGGCCACCGAGCAGCACCGGCACCTTGGCCTGGGCCGGCTTGGGCAGCGCGGGCGAGTCGGACAGCTGGTAGTGGACACCGTCGTAGGAGAAGGTGTCGCCGGGCTGGGTCTCCCACAGGCCGGTCACGATGGCCAGCTGCTCCTCCAGCCGGGGGAACTTCTCCTTCGGGAACGGGATGCCGTACGCGGTGTGCTCCTCCTCGAACCAGCCCGCGCCAAGACCCAGCTCCACCCGGCCCCCGGACATCGCGTCCACCTGGGCGACCTGGATGGCCAGCACGCCCGGCAGCCGGAAGGTCCCGGCGGTCATCAGGGTGCCGAGCCGGATGCGGCTGGTCTCCCGGGCCAGACCGGCCAGCGTGATCCACGCGTCGGTCGGGCCCGGCAGCCCGTCCACACTGCCCATCTTCAGATAGTGATCGGACCGGAAGAAGGCGTCAAAGCCGTATTCCTCGGTGGCCTTGGCGACGGACAGCAGGGTGTCGTAGCTGGCGCCCTGCTGCGGTTCGGTGAAGATACGCAGATCCATGGGCCCCATTGTGTCCCCTGGAGATCACCGAACGGGAAAGCGCTCCTCGTTGCGGTCGATCTTGGCGGCGAGCGCGGCCAGCGGATCCACCCCGAGCACGGCGCACAGCTGGAGCAGATAAGCGAGCACATCGGCGATCTCGTCCTCGACCCGCGCGGCGGACTCGGCCTCCTCCATCACGGTCATGGACAGCTCCGGGGTGAGCCACTGGAAGATCTCCAGCAACTCCCCCGCCTCCACACTGAGCGCCGCCGCCAGATTCTTGGGCGTGTGGTACTGCCCCCAGTCCCGGGCGGCGGCGAAGTCCGCCAGCCGGCGCTGGAGGTGGGCGAGTTGTTCGGGGTGCGCGGAGTCGTTCACGTATTGAGGTGTATCACTGACGCGCCCCCGCGTCGTACGCGTCACCCTCAGCGGGCCTTGGTCACCGGTTCCAGGATGGCCACGCACTCCATGTGGTGGGTCATCGGGAAGAGGTCGAAGGCGCGCAGGAAGCGCGGGACGTAGCCGACGGTGCGGAAGTGGGCCAGGTCGCGGGCCAGGGCCGCCGGGTCGCAGGCCACGTAGCCGATGCGGCGGGCGCCCAGGGTGGCCAGGAGGTCCACGGTGCGCTTGCCGGCGCCGGCCCGGGGCGGGTCCAGCACGATCAGGTCGGCACGGGTGATCCCGGTGCGCGGCAGCACCTGGTCGACCCGGCCGTGTTCGATCCGCACCCGGGGGGCGTCCGCGAGGTTGTGCCGGGCGTCCTCCACCGCGCGCTTGGAGGACTCGATGCCGACCACCGCGCCGCTCTCGCCGACCCGTTCGGCCAGCGCCCCGGCGAACAGGCCCACCCCGCAGTACAGATCCAGCGCCGTCTCGCCCTTGCGCGGGGTCAGCCCGCGCATCAGGGCGTCCACCAGGACCTCGGCGGCCTGCGGGTGTACCTGCCAGAAGCCGCCCTCGCCGACCCGCCAGGTGCGGCCGTCGGCCCGCTCCCGTACGAAGGTCCGCCCGTGCACCGGGTGCAGCGTGCGCTGGGCAGGCCCGCCGCCCTTGCCGCGGCGTTCCTGGGCGCGCATCACGGACACCGGCTTGTCCAGTTCCACCAGCGGCAGCCGCCCGCCGGGGCGCGGGGTGAGCACCACCATCCGGTCGTTCGAGCCGGTCGCCGCGATCGCGTCCACCGAGGCGATCTGCGGCCACCGGCGCGCCTCGATACCGAGTTCGGTGACGCCCTCCGCCGCGATCAGGCAGCGGTCGATGGGCTCCACCTCGTGGGAGCGGCTGCGCCGCAGCCCGGCCCGGCCCTCGGCGTCGATGGCGTACTGCACCCGGGTGCGCCAGGCCGGCACCTCGCCGGGGGCCACCTTGTCGCCGGGCGCGGGCTCGACCGTGCCGTCCCAGCTGACCTCCTCGGGGGTGACACCGGCCAGCTGCCCGAGCAGTTCGGTGAGCACGGCCGCCTTGAGCTTGCGCTGCGCGCCCGGCTTCACGTGCTGCCAGTCGCAGCCGCCGCAGCGGCCGGGCCCGGAGAAGGGGCAGGGCGCCTCGATGCGCTCCTTCGCCGGGTCGAGCACGGTGACGGCGTCGGCGCGCAGGAAGCGGGAGTCGGCGCGGCCGTCGGTGACGCGGGCGATGACCCGCTCGCCGGGGAAGGTGTGCCGTACGAAGAGCACCTGGCCGCCGGGGGTACGGGCCACGCAGTGCCCGCCGTGTGCGACGGCGCCGATCTCGACCTCGTACTCCTCGCCGACCAGCGACGCCGCCGTGGGGGTTGATTCAGGCATGGTGGCGACGGCTCCAGAGCGGGAAGAGGGGGGTGAGGGAGACAACGGCCGCCCAGTCTACGGGCTCCCCCGCCGCCCGCCGAACGGCAGTGTCCCGCGCACCGGCAGCCCGGTGAACAGCATGATCAGCCGGTCCACCCCGATGCCGAGCCCGCCGGTGGGGGCCATGCCGCGCTCCAGCGCGGCCAGGAACTCCTCGTCCCCGTCTCCCTGGGCGGCCAGCCGGCGGCGTTGCTCCACCGGGTCGGTCAGCTCCGAGCAGCCGGTGCCCAGCTCGATGCCGTACGCCACCAGGTCCCAGCGCTCGGCCAGCCGGGGGTCGGTGCGGTCGGCGCGGGCCAGCGGCGAGAGTTCCACGGGGAAGCCGGTGTAGAAAACGGGCTCCCGGGTGCGCGCCTCCACCAGGTGCTCGTACAGCTGGGCGATCAGGTCGGGGCGGTCCATGTGCGGGGCGTGCGGGATGTCGTGCCGCGCGCACCAGCGGCGCAGCCGGTCCACCGGGGCGTCGATGGTCACTTCCTCGCCGAGCGTCTCGGAGAGCGCGCCGCAGACCGTACGCACCGGCCAGGGCCCGGACAGTTCGCGCGCCGCTCCCCCGGCGGCGTCCGCCGCGCCCTGGATCAGCCGCCGTGCCAGCTCCCGCATGCCGCCCTGGTCGGCGCCGGTGCGGTACGCCTCCAGCAGGGTGAACTCGGGGTGGTGCCGGGGCGAGTGGCCCTCGTTGCGGAACGCCCGGCCCAGTTCGTAGATGCGGTCCAGGCCGGCCACGCACAGCCGTTTGAGATACAGCTCGGGGGCGATGCGCAGGGCGAGCCGGCGGTGATCGGCGTTGCTGTAGGTGGTGAACGGGCGGGCTTGTGCGCCGCCCGGCTCGCGCTGGAGTACCGGGGTCTCCACCTCGGCGTAGCCCGCCCCGTCCAGCGTCGCGCGCAGCGAGCGCAGCACGGCGGCGCGGGTGAGGACGACGGTACGCAGCGCGGGCCGGTCGGGCAGCGGGCGCAGCGCGGCGCCGATCAGCCGCCAGGTCGCCGCCCGCAGGGTCGGCTCCCCGCTGTGGCTGCTGGTGAGTTCGCCCTCGGCCTCCACCAGGTCGCCGCGCCGCACCACGGCGGCGAACCCCGCCTCCCGGGTGAGCATCAGCTGAAGGTCCCCGGTGCTGTCCCGCAGCGGGGCGAAGACCAGCCCGCCGAAGTCCCGCACCGCGAGCACCCGGCCGAAGACCCGGGCGCGCCGCCCGCGCGGTGCGTCCCTGGCCTGCGCCAGGGTGTGGGTGCGCGATGCCTGCGGCGGGTACGGGTCGGTGCCGGCCGCCCGCAACCGGTCCAGGGCGGCGCGCCGCAGCCGTACCTGCTCGGGCTCGCGCATCCCGGCCCGGTGGGTGGCGGCGGCCGGCAGCGCGGCGGTGCCGCGGGCCAGGGCCAGTTCCTGGCCGGTGAGCGGGGGCAGTCCCGGGGCGGCGACCGGCGGGTGGCTGCCGGGGCGGCGGTGGCCCGGCGGCGCCCAGACGTAGCCCTCGATGATGCCGGAGGCCAGGCCGATCCGGGCCAGCATCCGGGGCTCCGCGTAGCACAGGAAGCGCGGGTACCACTCGGGCCGGTAGCGGGCGTTGGAGCGGTAGAGGCCCTCCAGCTGCCACCAGCGGGAGCCGAAGAGCAGCAGCCGGCGCCACAGCCGCAGCACCGGTCCTGCCCCGATCCGGGCGCCCTCCTCGAACACGGAGCGGAAGACGGCGAAGTTCAGCGACATGCGCCGCAGGCCCATGGTGCGGCCCTGGACGGCGAGTTCGGCGATCATGAACTCGATCACCCCGTTGGGGGCGTGCGGTGCGCGGCGCATCACATCGAGCGAGATGCCGTCCGGGCCCCACGGCACGAACGACAGCAGCCCCAGCCGGCGGGCGTCGGTGCCGTCGCCGTCGTACACCTCCACCAGCAGGCACTGGCCGTCCGCCGGGTCGCCGATGCGCCCCAGCGCCATCGAGAAGCCGCGTTCGGCGCCGGGACCGCGCCAGGCGTCCAGGTCGGCGTGCACCCCGGCCAGCTCGGTGTCGGTCAGCTCGCGGTGCCGGCGGATCCGTACCACCGCGCCGCCGCGCCGTACCCGGGCCACGGCCTGCCGCATCGCCCTGCGGTCCCGGCCCTCCAGGCCGAAGCCGGCCAGCTCGACGATCGCCTCGTCCCCCAGGTGCAGCGCGCCGAGCCCGGCGTGCGCGTATGCCCGCGCGCCCTCCTCGCCCGCGCCCATCACGGCGGGGCTCCAGGCGTAGCTGCGGGCCAGCTCCCGCCAGGCGCCGATCGCCGCCGCCCACGACGCCGGGCGGCCGACCGGGTCGCCGGAGGCCAGGCACACCCCGGCCTCGACCCGGTAGGTGACGGCGGCCTGGCCGTCCGGGGCGAAGACCACGTTCTTGTCGCGGCGGGTGGCGAAGTAGCCCAGCGAGTCCGCCCCGCCGTACCGGGCGAGCAGCGCGCGCAGCCGCAGTTCGTCGCCGGGGTGCAGCCCGGACCTGGCCCGCTGCGAGCGGAAGAGGACGGCGGCGGCGTTCAGCAGCGCCAGCGCGGCGATGAGATCGAGGAGCGATCGTACGAAGCCGGGTGGCGCCCCGGTGAAGTAGCGCTCGGCGACCAGGCCGAAGAAGACGCGGTTGGCGGCGTACGGCAGCCGGTCGCCGGGCGCCAGGCTGCCGGGCAGCACCGCCACCAGCAGCCAGCCGGCCGCGGTGGCCACGATCAGCCCGGCGGCCAGCGCGCCCAGCGCCCGCCAGACCGCGCCGCGCCGTACCCGGGCCAGGAAGACCCGTCGGGTGGCCAGCAGCAGCGCCAGGAACAGCAGCGCGCAGCCGGTGCCCAGCAGGGTCTGCGGCAACGGATGGCGGTCCACCGGCAGCACGTCGAGGACCACCAGCACCGCCGCGTACCCGGTGAGGATCCACCAGGCGACCCGTTTACGGGCCGCCACCGCCGCCGCCAGCAGCAGGAGGAAGACGGCGTACGGCAGGCTGGGCGGGCTGGGCAGCAGCGCGACGTCGATGCCGGCCCGCACCGGGCCCAGCCAGCGGCGCGGGCCGGCGGCCAGCGCGCTGAGGGCGCACACCAGCGCCACCCCGGTGAACAGGGCGGCCAGCCAGGTGGGCACCCGCAGGCGCCACGTCCCGCCCCCCGGCCGCCGTGGCCGGCCACGGACGCGCATACCGCTCACCGTAGGCCGGGTCCCCGGTCGCCACCCGTGCTGCGGCGCCGTCCGGGTGCCCGTCCGGCCGGTGTCCGGGGGGCCGGGTAGCGTGGTGCGCACGGGCCGGGTGCCGGCCGGCTGCTGGAGAGAAGGTGCGGGGCACAACGGCTATGCACATCGTGATCATGGGCTGCGGACGCGTCGGTGCGACCCTCGCGCGGACCCTTGAGGAGCGGGGGCATTCGGTCGCGGTCATCGACCAGGACCCCAAGGCGTTCCGCCGGCTCGGCTCCGGTTTCGGCGGGCAGCGGGTGACGGGGCTCGGCTTCGACCGGGACACCCTCGCCGAGGCCGGGATGGCGGACGCGGGGGCGTTCGCGGCGGTCAGCAGCGGCGACAACTCCAACATCATCGCCGCCCGGGTGGCCCGTGAGGTGTTCGGTGTGGAGAACGTGACCGCCCGGATCTACGACCCGCGCCGCGCCGAGGTGTTCGAACGGTTCGGCATCCCGACGGTGGCCACGGTGCGCTGGACGGCGCATCAGATGCTGCGCCGGCTGCTGCCGGCCGGTGCCGAGCCGCTGTGGCGCGACCCCAGCGGCGGGGTGCAGTTGTCCGAGGTGCACATCACCCCGGCCTGGGTCGGGCACAAGGTGAGCCGGTTCCAGGAGCGCACCGGGGTCCGGGTCGCGTTTCTCACCCGGATGGGTGAGGCGATGCTGCCGACTTCCCGCACCGTTCTCCAGGAGGGCGATCTGGTGCACGTGATGATGTACAGCGATCAGGTGGCCGAGGTCGAGGCGGCCTGTCTGCTGGGACCCGACGAGGAGCGGCAGCCATGAGGGTGGTGATCGCCGGAGCCGGCGCGGTGGGCCGTTCCATCGCCGGGGAGCTGCTGGAGAACGGCCATCAGGTACTGCTGATCGACAACGCCCCCGAGGCGGTGGCAGTGGAGCGGGTGCCGGAGGCGGAGTGGCTGCTGGCCGACGCCTGTGAGATCGCCACCCTGGACGAGGCCGCCCTGGAGCGCTGCCAGGTGGTGATCGCCGCCAGCGGCGACGACAAGGTCAATCTGGTGGTATCGCTGCTGGCCAAGACGGAGTACGGGGTGCCGCGGGTGGTGGCCCGGGTCAACAACCCCAAGAACGAATGGCTGTTCAACGACGCCTGGGGCGTCGATGTGGCCGTCTCCACCCCCCGGCTGATGTCGGCGCTGGTGGAGGAGGCGGTGAGCGTCGGCGATCTGGTGCGGCTGCTGCGGTTCAGTCAGGGCGAGGCCAGCCTGGTGGAGCTGACCCTGCCGCAGGGCGCGGCGCTGGTGGGCACCCGGGTCGGCGAGGTGGCGTGGCCGCAGGACACCGCGCTGGTGACCATCATCCGTGGCGTGAAGGTGCTGATCCCGGATCCGGACGACGCGCTGGCGGCGGGCGACGAGCTGCTGTTCGTCGCCGCCCCCGCCCGCGAGGCCCAGTTGCAGGCCCTGCTGTCACCGCGCCCCGCGAAGGCCGCCGGAGCGGCCGGAGAGCCGGGGAACGAGAACCAGAGCCAGGGCCAGGGCCAGGGCTAGGGCTGCTGCTCGGCGGCGGCCCGCTTCCGTTCGTGTTCGCGCTCCTTCTCCGCCCGCTCCTCGGCCTCCATCTCGGCGACCACATCGATCGGTGCCGGGGCCTTCACCAGGATGATCCAGGTCAGATAGACGGCCAGCAGGAACGGCGGAATGCCCAGCGCCACCCGCAGCCAGCCCAGCTGGGTGGCGTCCCCCCACAGATAGATGGGGAAGGTGATCGCCGACTTGGCCAGCAGGATCGCGCCCCACACATAACTCGCCTTGATGTAGGCGGCCTTGCGCCCGGGGTTGCGGGTGCGCCAGGACAGCATCTCGCGGAAGACGGGGCCCAGGATCAGTCCCAGCAGCGGTACGCCGGCCGCCGCCGTGGCCACGTAGGCGATGCCCAGGCCCAGGGTGTAGAGCATCCCGGGCAGGTAGAAGTTCTTGGCGTCGCCCGACATCATCGCGAAGACCGCGCCGAAGGCCACCCCGAAGACGCCGCTGAAGGCGTGCTTGACCGTGTCGCGCTGGATCAGCCGGCTCACCGCCAGCACCGCGGAGATCGCCAGGGCCGAGATCGCCGAGATCTTGATGTCGCGGTTGATGGTGTAGCTGAGCACGAACACCAGACCCGGCACCGTGGTCTCCACCATGCCGCGGACGCCGCCGAACGCCTCGAAGAACGCCGCCTTGGTGGCCTCCTGGTCGGGCGCCTGCGGCGCCATGGCGGGCCGGTCGGCCGGGGACTGCTGGTCAGGTGGGGTCACCTGGCTACTCCTTGTCGAGGGGTCGCAGCTGGTATCGGGGGTTGAACAGCACCGGACGGCCGTGCGTCACCGCGATCCGTCCGGAGGCGACCAGCTCCCGGCCGGGCACGATCCCGGCGATGGCGGCCCGGCCCAGCCAGATGACGTCGAGCCGGGCGGAGCCGTCGTCCAGCTCGGCGGCCAGTGCGGGCAGCCCCGCAACCGTACGCGCACTCACCGAGCGCAGCGTACCGGTCACGCTGACCACGGGGCGTCCGGCCGGGCCCTCGGCGCAGTCCCTGATCGGGGTGCAGCGCGCCCGCTCGGCCTCCTCGGCGGCCCGCTCCGCGCCCTCGGCGGCGTGTGCGGCGGCAGCCGCACGGCCCGGCCACCATCGCGGCCGGCCCCGCCGTCTGCCGGGGTGGTCCCCGGCCCGATCGCCCTCGCTCATGCTTTCAGCGTAACGTCCCGCTCCCGGCATCCGGTGTGCGGCGTTCACCGTTCGAAGCGGTAGCCCATGCCGGGCTCGGTGAGGAAGTGCCTGGGGTGCGCGGGGTCAGTCTCCAGCTTGCGGCGCAGCTGGGCCATGTAGACCCGCAGATAGTTGGTCTCGGTGTGGTAGGCGGGGCCCCACACCTCCTGGAGCAGCTGCTTCTGGCTGACCAGCCGGCCGCTGTGCCGCACCAGCACCTCCAGCAGATGCCATTCGGTGGGGGTGAGCCGGATGTCGCGGCCCGCGCGCTGGATCTTGCGGGCGCCCAGATCGACGGTGAAGCCGGCCGTGTGGATCACCGAGTCCTCCTCTGCGGCGGCCGGCTCCGCGCGGCGTACGGCGGCCCGCAGCCGGGCCAGCAGTTCGTCCATGCCGAACGGTTTGGTGACGTAGTCGTCCGCACCCGCGTCCAGGGCCTGCACCTTCTCGTCGGAGGTGTGCCGGGCGGAGAGCACGATGATCGGCACCCGGGTCCAGCCGCGCAGCCTGGCGATGACCTCCGTGCCGTCCATGTCGGGCAGCCCCAGGTCCAGGATGACGGCGTCCGGGTGCTGCTCGCGGGCCAGCCGCAGCGCGGCGGTACCGTCCGGGGCGGTGTCCACCTCGTACTGGCGCGCCTTGAGGCTGATCACCAGGGCCCGGAGTATCTGCGGCTCGTCATCGACCACGAGCACCCGGTGCATGGGCTCCCCCTTGTTTCCCTTGTTCGGATTCTCGTTCGACGGGTGCGGCGGGGGCGGGGGCCGGCCGATCGGCGGGCAGCGTGAGCACCATGGTCATCCCGCCGCCCGGGGTGTCCTCGGCGTCCAGCGTGCCGCCCATCGCCTCGGTGAAGCCGCGGGCGACCGCCAGGCCGAGTCCCACCCCATTGCCGCGCGGGATGTCGCCGTGCCGCTGGAAGGGCTCAAAGATCCGCCCCTTGTCGGCGTCCGGCACCCCCGGGCCCCGGTCGACCACCCGCAGCTCGACCTGGTTGCCCAGCGCGCTGCCGCGCACCAGCACCCGGGTGTGCGGCGGGCGGTACTTCACCGCGTTCTCCACGATGTTGGCCACCGAGCGCTCCAGCAGGCCGGGGTCGGCGGCCACCCACGGCAGCGACTCGGGGATGTCCACCTCCACCACCTCGTCCGGCACTCCGCCCAGCGCCCGCAGCACCACCTCGTCCAGGCCGGTGCGGCGGATCAGCGGCCGTACGGTCCCGGTGTGCAGCCGGGAGATGTCCAGCAGATTGCCCACCAGCTGGTCCAGCCGGTCGGCGCCGTCCTCGATGCTCTCCAGCAGCCCGGCGCGGTCCTGCGGCGACCACTCCACGTCGTTGGAGCGCAGGGAGGACACCGACGCCTTGATGGCGGCCAGCGGGGTGCGCAGATCGTGCGAGACGGCGGCCAGCAGCGCGGTACGGATCCGGTTGCCCTCGGCGAGCTTGTGCGCGCGGGCGGCCTCGGTGAGCAGCCGCTGCCGGTCCAGGATGGTGGCGGCGTGCGCGGCGAAGGCGCTGAGCACCCGCCGGTCCTCGGCGGGCAGCACCCGGCCGGAGAGCACCAGCATGGTGTGCTCCCCCACCGGCACGTCCACGTCCGCGTCCTGGGGCCGCAGCAGCGGGCGGGGGTTGTCGGCGATGGCGGAGACACTTCCCACACAGCGCCAACGACCGCCGTCGTGATCGCGTTCCAGCAGCGCGGCGCATTCCATGCCGAAGGTTTCCCTGGCCCTCCCCAGCAGGGCGCGCAGCGTGTCCTCGCCGCGCAGCACGCTGCCGGCCAGCACGGTGAGGGTCTCGGACTCGGCGCGCAGCCGGGCGGCCTGCTGGGTGCGCTGTGCGGACATGTCGACCACCGAGGCGACGGCCAGCGCGATGGCGAAGAAGATCACCACGGTGATCAGGTCGTGGCCGCTGCCCACCCCCCACTCGCGCAGCGGCTCGGTGAAGAAGTAGTCGAGCAGCACGGTGGCCAGCGCGGCGGAGACCAGCCCCGGGTAGAAGCCGCCGACCAGGGCGGCCAGCACCGTCACCGACAGGAACAGCAGCACATCGCTGGCGAACTCGGCCAGCGGCTGCGGGGGCGCGGCCAGCAGCACGGTCAGCAGCGGGGGTCCGGCCAGGCCGATCAGCCAGCCGGCCACCGTACGGGAGCGGCCGAGCCGGGCGCCGCGGGCGCTGGGCAGTCCGCGCCCGCGCGCCACCTCGGCGTGGGTGACGATGTGCACATCGAGGTCGGGTCCGCTGTCCCGGGCCACGCTGGAGCCCACGCCCGGCCCGAAGGCGTACTGCCAGGTCTTGCGGCGCGAGGAGCCGAGCACGATCTGGTTGGCGTTGACGCCGCGCGCGAAGTCCAGCAGGGCGCTGGGGATGTCGTCGCCGATGACGTGGTGAAAGGTTCCGCCCAGCTGTTCCACCAGGGTGCGCTGGCTGACCAGTTCGCGCGGCGAGACGGCGGTGAGCCGGTCGGCGCGCGAGACGTGGACGGCCAGAATCTCCCCGCCGGAGCTCTTGGCGGCCATCCGGGCGGCCCGCCGGATGAGGGTGGAGCCCTCGGGGCCGCCGGTCAGCGCCACCACGATGCGCTCGCGGGCGTACCAGGTGGAGCGGATGCCCTGCTCGGTGCGGTAGCGCTGGAGGTAGGCGTCGACGCGGTCGGCGGTCCACAGCAGGGCGAGTTCGCGCAGCGCGGTGAGGTTGCCGGGCCGGAAGTAGTGCGAGAGCGCGGCGTCCACCTTGTCCGGGGCGTAGATGTTGCCGTGTGCCATCCGGCGGCGCAGCGCCTCGGGGGTCATGTCCACGAGTTCGATCTGGTCGGCGCGGCGCACCACGGCGTCCGGTACGGTCTCGCGCTGCCGTACCCCGGTGATGGCGGCCACCACGTCGGCCAGCGACTCCAGGTGCTGGATGTTCACGGTGGAGATGACGTCGATGCCGGCGTCCAGCAGGGTGTCGATGTCGCGCCAGCGCTTGTCGTGCCGCGATCCGGGGGCGTTGCTGTGGGCGATCTCGTCGACGCAGACCACGGCCGGGGCGCGGCGCAGTACGGCCTCGGTGTCCATTTCGCCGCGGCCGGTGCGGCGCGGGACGGTCTCCAGGCCGCTCAGCAGGGCCTCGGTGCGGGGCCGGTCGTGGGTCTCGACGAGCCCGACGACAATGTCGGTGCCACGCTCGGCGCGCCGGTGGGCCTCGCTGAGCATGGCGTACGTCTTGCCGACTCCGGGGGCCGCCCCCAGGTAGATGCGCAGTGTGCCGCGGCGTGCCATGGATCCATTGTCGGTGCCCGGCCGGAAAGCCGGGCCGGGGGTCAGCGGCGGGCTTCGCGTTCCTCACGTCTGCGGCGGCCGATGATCAGCAGGTCCAGGATCGCGACCAGGGTCAGGACGCCGCAGATGCCGGCCAGGGTGATCAGCGCGGGGCGCCCGGGGCTGGATCCGGAGCCGCTGTGGGCGGCCCAGATGGCCAGCAGCACCGTGCCGGCGGCGAACACCGGGATGAAGATCAGCGACAGCAGCCGGCGCAGCGGCAGATCGCTCTTGGCGGTGACCGGCTCGGTGCCGGTACGCCGCCGGGGATCGCGGTTGTCCATGGTGCGGCCTCCTCGCTGGTCCGGTGTGCGGGCGGGTACCCGCGAGGAGGCCGGTGACACGGTACGGAGCGGCGCTAGCGGACCTCGGAGATCTCCGGGCCGCGGCGCAGGTGGTCCAGGCCGCCCGCGAAGCGGGAGGTCTCGGTGGGCTCGCCCGCCTTCTCCTGCTTGACGCCGTCCGGCACCATCTGGGCGTTCTCCGGCAGCTTGAGCACGATCGGGTCGCGGGGGGCCATCGGCCCGTCACCGCGGGCCACGACCGTGTCGCGGAAGATCTGCTCCAGCACGCCGGCGGCCTGCGGGTGCACGGCGCCCTGGCCGGAGATCACGCCGCGCAGGAACCAGCGCGGGCCGTCCACGCCGACGAACCGCACGGTCTGCATGCCGCGCTTGCCGTCGGGCAGCTGGACGGGCACCTGGGCCCGCAGTTCCCAGCCCAGCGGGCCCTCGGTCTCGTCGATGATGCCGCCCTGCTGGGTGATGCCGGAGGCGATCTCCTCACGCACCTCGGACCAGATGCCCTCCCGCTTGGGCGCGGCGAACGCCTGGAGCTGTACGGCGCTGTCCTTGAGGACGACGGTGGCGGCCACGATCGCGTCCCCGGCGACCTCGACCCGCAGCTCCATGCCCTGGACGCCCGGGACGTACAGACCGCCCAGGTCGACCCGGCCCTCGGCGGGGCTGCCGACCTCGCTCAGATCCCAGGGGCCCTCGGGGCGGGGCGCCGGCTCCAGCTTGACCCGGCGCACCTCGGCCTCGTCGGGTGCCTCCTGCTCGGTGGCCTCGACGGCTTCCTCGGGCTCCTCGTTCTTGCGACGACGTCCGAACACGTCACTGTCCTTTCCGGCCGGCGATCCCGCCGGAGCCGACCGCAGCATAGGGGTTGTCCAGGCCGGCATGACCGCCCGTGGAGCCGAAACCCCCCGTGGCACGTACGGATTCCGGCAGCTGATCGACCTCGTGGAACCGTACGGTCTCGACCCGCTGGACAACCAGCTGTGCGATCCGGTCGAATCGTTCGAACCGCACGCTCTCCCGCGGATCGAGATTGATCGCGATGACCTTGATCTCCCCACGGTACCCGGCATCGATGGTGCCGGGGGAGTTCACCATGGACACCCCGCAGCGGGCCGCGAGGCCAGAACGGGGGTGCACGAAGGCCGCGTACCCCTCGGGCAGGGCGAGGGAAACCCCGGTGGGCAGCACGGCGCGCTCGCCGGGGGCGAGCTCCGCCGCCTCGGTGGTGACCAGATCGACCCCCGCGTCCCCGGGCCGCGCCCGGGAGGGGATCGGGACCTCCGGGTCGATTCGCCTCAGGAGGATGTCCAGGGCGGCTGGGTTCACAAGGTCACCTCGGGGATGGTCCGGTGGGCACTCACGGTGCAGACCCTACCGCCGCCCGCGACCGCCGGGAGCTGCCTGCCATGCTTGGCCGTATGAAGCCGTACGACGAACGACTGACCGTGCCCCGTTCCTGGTGGCTGATGGCCGCCGGGGTGGTGGCCCTGCTGGCCATCTCGCTGCTTCCGCTGGGCACGGCGGCGCTGATCGCCGGGCTGGTGGTGGGGGTGGCCCTGGCGGCGGTGGCGCTGAGCACCTACGGAGCCGCGCGGATCCGGGTGGTGGCCGGTGCGCTGGTGGCGGGCGACGCCCGGATTCCGCTGTCGGCCCTCGGGGAGGCCCGGGCGCTCGACGCCGATGAGGCGCGCGCGTGGCGCACCCATCGAGCGGATGCCCGGGCTCATATGTTGCTGCGTGCTTACATCCCCACGGCGGTCCGGGTCGAGGTGACGGATCCGCAGGACCCGACGCCCTATCTCTATCTGTCGACCCGGCGGCCCGATCGGCTCGCCGCCGCGCTTTCGGCCCGCCCGGACGCGGTCTGACACCTCAGTCCGGGCGGACGGTCACTCGCAGTCCTTGCAGATCGGGCCGGTGCCGGCCTTCTCGAAGGCGAGCTGCGAGCGGTGGTGCACCAGGAAGCAGCTCATGCAGGTGAACTCATCGGCCTGGCGCGGCAGCACCCGGACGGACAGTTCCTCGTTGGAAAGGTCCGCTCCGGGCAGCTCCAGGCCCTCGGCCTGCTCGAACTCGTCGACATCGACCGTGGAGGCGGACTTGTCGTTCCGCCGGGCCTTGAGTTCCTCGATGCTGTCTTCGTTGACGTCGTCATCAGTCTTGCGTGGACTGTCGTAATCCGTAGCCATGTTTCTCTCCCCCTCTGGGTTCTGTGGTCTCTCTCCAGCGCTGGTAACGCGGGAGGGTCGAACTTTGTGCCCGACCCGAAGCGGAGATTTTGCCTCACATCAAGTCCTGTTACTCAATCGACACCCGATCGAACGCCTGAAGAGGTGATCATCTCCGCCCGCCGATCGGGCTCAGGACAGCGGACAGGCCAGTGCTGGACCGCCGCAATCCCCAAAAAATGGGGCTTGCGTATGCGATATATCACACGTGGCCCAATTCCGCTCAATGCCGACTGAGATCCCGCCAGTGCATGATCTCAGACCGGCAGGGTCACCCGCATCACGAGCCCCCCACTCTCCCTCGGCACGGCCACCACGTGGCCGCCGTGGGCCCGGGCCACCGAGCGGACGATCGACAGGCCGAGGCCGACACCCTTGTCACTTCCGGTGCGGTCCTTGCCGAGCCGACGGAAAGGCTCGAACATATTATCGACCTCGTAGGCGGGCACCAGCGGCCCGCTGTTCTCCACGATCAGCACCGCCTGCCCCGGACGCACCTCGGTGTCCACCCGGACCCAGCCGCCCTCCGCGAGGTTGTGCCGCACCGCGTTCTGCACCAGATTCAGCGCGACCCGCTCCAGCAGCACCCCGTTGCCCTGGACGTACACCGGCGGCCGTACCCCCGACAGCTCCACCCCCTTGGCCTGCGCCTCGCCCCGGGTCTGCTCCAGCGCCTGCCCCGCCACCTCCGCCAGATCCACCGGCTTGCGCTCCACGATCTGGTTGTCGCTGCGGGCCAGCAGCAGGAGTCCCTCCACCAGCTGCTCACTGCGCCGGTTGGTGGCCAGCAGCGTATTGCCCAGCTGCATCACCTCGGGGGACGCCTGCGGATCGGACAGCTGCACCTCAAGCAGCGTGCGGTTGATGGCGAGGGGCGTCCGCAGCTCGTGCGAGGCATTGGCCACGAAGCGCTGCTGCGCCGTGAAGGCCCGGTCCAGCCGGTCCAGCATCTCGTCGAAGGTGTCCGCCAGCTCCTTCAGCTCGTCGTCCGGGCCATCCAGCTCGATCCGCCGGTGCAGATCCGAGCCGGCCACCTGACGGGCGGTACGGGTGATCCGGCCCAGCGGGGACAGCACCCGCCCGGCCATCACATAGCCGAACGCGAACGCCGCCACCGCGAGACCCAGCAGCGCCATCAGGGAGCGCCGCAGCAGCGCCTTGAGCGCCACGTCCCGCTGGATGTCCACACACCCCGACAGCCAGTCCTTGAACTGGTCGCTGGTGACATTCCCGGAGATCCCCTGACAGGAGTCCGAGGTGATCTGCACCCGGGTGTCGCTGGTGATCAGGAACGGCAGCGCGTTCCCCTTGTGCAGCGCCTCGGCCGCCAGCAGATAGATGATCGTCAGCAGCAGCATCCCGGCGAACAGGAACATCCCGCCGTACAGCAGCGTCAGCCGGATCCGGATGGTGGGCCGCAGCCAGCTGCGCGGCGGATCGGCCTCGGGCGGGTCGAAGTCCGGGCGCGGCGGCGCGGCCGGCCGGCGCGGGGCCGGACGCCCGGCGTACGGCGGCTGGGAGGGCGGCGGCGGTGGCGGCGGGGAGGAGGGGGACGAGGGGGAGGACGGAGCGGCCATGGCGGTCAGATCCGGTATCCGGCGCCCGGCACGGTGGTGATCACCGGAGGCTCACCGAGCTTGCGGCGCAGCGTCATCACGGTGACCCGCACCACATTGGTGAACGGATCGGCGTTCTCGTCCCACGCCTTCTCCAGCAGCTGCTCGGCCGAGATGACGGTGCCCTCGCCGCGCATCAGGACCTCCAGCACGGCGAACTCCTTGGGCGCCAGATGGATCTCCCGGCCGTCCCGGAAGACCTCCCGGCGGTTGGGGTCCAGCCGGATGCCGGACTGCTCCAGCACCGGCGGCAGCGCGGCGGTCGAGCGGCGCCCCAGCGCCCGTACCCGGGCCACCAGCTCGGTGAAGGCGAAGGGCTTGGGCAGATAGTCGTCCGCCCCCAGCTCCAGGCCCGCCACCCGGTCGCTGACGTCCCCGGATGCGGTCAGCATCAGCACCCGGGTGGGCAGCCCCAGCTCCACTATCCGCCGGCACACGTCGTCGCCGTGCACCAGTGGCAGGTCGCGGTCCAGCACCACCACGTCGTAGTCGTTGAGATCGATGCGCTCACCGGCGGCGGCGCCGTCGTACACCACGTCCACCGCCATGGCCTCCCGGCGCAGCCCGGTGGCCACCGCGTCCGCGAGCAGCTGCTCGTCCTCCACGACGAGTACGCGCACGTCCCTGATCCTTCCCTCGGCCCTGCCCGACGGGACCCCGATGGGGCTCCCCGCTCCATCCTGCCTCGCTCCCGGGTAAACCGGTGGTAAGGGACAGGGGCGGCCGAGGTGACGTACGGGCGGCGCGCGGACTTTTACCGATCGGGCAGGTTTCCGGGTCGCGGGGGCCGGGGAAGAGCCCTCCAACCCCGCGATCACCCCCCTTCAGGCAGCAAGCCCACGCGTGCTGCTGACCGGTCGGGCCGCCGTGACCGCACCCCACCCGGCACCTCCCCAGTGCCGCCGATCGAAGACGAGGGGGCGCACCTTGGACGCGTTCACCGCTGGAATCCTGCAGCGCATCGAGAGCACCGAGTCCGATCTGCACCGCGCTCATGAAGCTGGAGATGTGTTCACCGTGGATGTCGAGCAGGCCGAGCTGGACGATCTCCGCCGGCTCGCCGCTGAACATGGTGTGCAGGTCGGCTCCGCCGTCTGACATTGGAAGAACGCGAGGGCCCCGGGAGCGGCTGCTTCCGGGGCCCTCCTGTCTGCGGGGACGGCACGCCCGGCCGATCAGTCGTGCCAGGCGCCGAGCTCCTCCAGCAGCGGCTGGAGACGGTCGAAGACGGCCGGGCTGGCCGCCACCGTGAGGTCGCCGTCCGGGCGCTGCCCGGGGCGGCCACCGGTACGGGCGCCGCTCTCGCGGGCGATCAGATCGCCGGCCGCCAGGTCCCAGGGGTGCAGTCCGCGCTCGTAGAAGCCGTCCAGCCGGCCGCCGCCGACGTCGCACAGATCGATGGCCGCCGAGCCGGACCGCCGGATGTCGCGGACCCGCG
Source organism: Streptomyces sp. NTD107 (assembly GCF_059510435.1). Lineage (NCBI taxonomy): Bacteria > Bacillati > Actinomycetota > Actinomycetes > Kitasatosporales > Streptomycetaceae > Streptomyces > Streptomyces sp. NTD107. The sequence continues at coordinate 75,153 of NZ_JCAJZV010000012.1, forward strand.
GGATCAGCCGCTGGGCGAGCGCGGCCTGGGCGGTGCGCACGGCGGTCACATAGTTGAAGCCGGTGCCGATCAGGGCCTGTTCCAGCGGTGCGGCGGGGCGGCAGCGCATCGGCTCCGGCGCGCCGCCGGCCCGCACCCGGAAGGCGCCCCCGCCGCGTACCGCGTAGTACGACTCGCCGCGCATCGGGGCCTCCACGGCGGCGGCCACCACCTCCCCGTCCAGCTCGGCGGCGATGGACACCGCCCACTGCGGCAGGCCGTAGAGGTAGTTGACGGTGCCGTCCAGCGGGTCGATGATCCAGCGCACGGGGCTGGTGCCGTCGCTCGATCCGCCCTCCTCCCCCAGCACGCCGTCGTCGGGACGGTGTTCGGCGAGATGGCCGGTGATCAGCTTCTCGGCGGCGATGTCCATCTCGGTGACCACGTCGATCGGGCTGGACTTGGTGGCGGCCACCCCCAGAACGGCGGGCCGCCCGTCCCGCAGCAGCAGACCCGCGCGCCGCCCGGCCTCCCGGGCGAGGGCGAGCAGTTCGGTCGGGGACACGGACTCGGACATGGGCCGGGGCTCCTCGGTGGTCGCGGGCTCGGGGTCAGGCATAGGGGGAATCGGCGCCGGCGGCGGCCGGGCGCGGGGTACGGGCGGCGCAGCAGCCGACCGGGCACAGATCGTGTCCGGCGCCCAGCGTGCCGAGCGCGCAGCGCCGCGGGTGCTCGGCGCGTTCGGTGGCGGCCCGTTCCAGCACCAGGTCGCGGATCCCGGCGACGAACCGCGGGTCGGTGCCCACCGTGGCGGAACGTACGGCGGGCAGGCCCAGCTCGGCGGCCACCGCCAGCGCCTCGGTGTCGAGGTCGTAGAGGACCTCCATGTGGTCGGAGACGAAGCCGATCGGCACCATCACCACCGCTGGGGCGCCCGCCTTGTGCAGGGTCCGCAGATGGTCGCAGATGTCCGGCTCCAGCCACGGGATGTGCGGGGCGCCGCTGCGCGACTGGTACACCAGCTCCCAGTTCCGGGGGACGCCGGTGCGCTCGGCGACGGTGTCGGCGATCCAGCGGGCGGCGTCCAGGTGTTCGGCGACGTACGCGCCCCCCCGGCCGTGGCCGGCCGGCGGGCCCGAGGTGTCGGCGGCTGCGGTGGGGATGGAGTGGGTGCTGAAGGCGAGCACGGCCCCCTCCCGTACCTCGGCGGGCAGCGACCGAAGGGCGTCGAGCACTCCGTCGGCCATGGTGTCGAGAAAGCCGGGGTGGTTGTAGTAGACCCGCAGCTTGTCCACCCGGGGCAGCTCAAGACCCTCCTCGGCGAGGGCGGCCAGCGCGGCGGCGAGGTCCTCGCGGTACTGGCGGCAGCTGGAGTACGAGGAGTAGGCGCTGGTGGCCAGTGTGAGCACCCGGCGGTGGCCGTCGCGGACGATCTCGCGCAGGGTGTCGGTCACATAGGGCGCCCAGTTGCGGTTGCCCCAGTAGACGGGGAGGTCCAGGCCGTGGGCGGCGAAGTCGGCGCGCAGCGCGGCCAGCAGCTCGCGGTTGTGACCGTTGATCGGGCTGACCCCGTCGAAGAGGTGGTAGTGGGCGCCGACTTCGGCCAGCCGTTCGCGGGGGATGCCGCGGCCCCGGGTGACGTTCTCCAGAAACGGCAGCACGTCGTCCGGGCCCTCCGGACCGCCGAAGGAGAGCAGCAGCAGGGCGTCGTAGGGGCGGGGGTCGGTCGCGCGATCCATGGCACCGATCCTGCCACCCGCCCCCGGCGATCGGGGGGCGAGGTTCCCCCGATCGCCGCACAGCGGTGTACTCCACCCGGGAACGCCGGGCCCGATGGCGGGAATGTCCGGCAACTCCATCCGTTTTCACCTCATTGGGATGGGTAGTCACCTGAATGTGATCTGTTGCTCCATGGCCAACTCCCTTGCCCCGGGAGAACTTCCACGGCGCGGCGCCCCACCCGCGTGGCCCTAATGGAGTAGTGTGAACATTCCTGGCCTCAACCCCTGTCCGGACCGCTCGGATCGCCACATCCGCGCCGGTCACCACACGTGGCAAAGTGGTGACTGTGCCATAACGGAGGTGTCGGGCCATGGCCCGACACGCCGGGCAAGTCGGCAAGGTTGTGGCAGGCTGCACCCGGGCAGGTCACACTCGTCCAGCGGGAGCAGCGACGTACGTGACGTCGGCAGGCACCACCGGGAGGTCCTCGTGCCCGAACTGCGTGTCGTGGCCGTGAGCAATGACGGCACACGTCTGGTGCTCAAGGCTGCCGACAACACGGAATACACCCTGCCCATCGACGAGCGGCTGCGGGCCGCCGTGCGCAATGACCGCGCGCGTCTGGGGCAGATCGAGATCGAGGTGGAGAACCACCTCAGGCCCAGGGACATCCAGGCCCGGATACGAGCCGGTGCCACGGCGGAGGAAGTGGCCCAGCTCGCGGGCATCCCGGTGGACCGGGTGCGGCGCTTCGAGGGTCCGGTGCTCGCCGAGCGCGCGTTCATGGCGGAGCGGGCCCGTAAGACCCCGGTACGCCGGCCCGGCGAGAGCGCCGGGCCCCAGCTCGGTGACGCGGTCGCCGAGCGGCTGATGTTGCGCGGCGCCGACAAGGACGCGGTCCGCTGGGACTCCTGGCGCCGGGACGACGGCACCTGGGAGGTGCTGCTGGTCTACCGGGTGGCCGGGGAGACGCACTCCGCGAGCTGGATGTACGACCCGCCGCGCCGGCTCGTCCAGGCCGTGGACGACGAGGCACGGGCGCTGCTGGGCGAGAGCGAGGAGCCGCCGGAGCCGGCCACCCCGTTCGTGCCGCGGATCGCCCGGCTGCCCCGGGAGGGCAGCGCGCCGGCGCGGCAGCAGGAGAGCGATTCGGACTCGCTGACCAGCCTGCTGGAGGCGGTGCCCAGCTTCCGTGGCGACCTGGTGGTGCCGGATCTGAGCGCGGGCGAGGACGGGCCCGAGGAGGCGGTGGCCGAGGAGACGGCGGTGGAGCCGGCCGCCCCGGCGGCGAGCGCGGGGTCCGCCTACGCGGACGTGCTCATGCCCCGCACGGTGGCCGGCCACCGCGACCGGCTCACCGGCAGCACGGACCGCCAGGCGGAGGCCGACGGCGTCCGCCCGGGCCGCCGGGCGGCGGTCCCCAGCTGGGACGAGATCGTCTTCGGCACCCGCCGCAAGAAGAAGGACTGACCCGGCCGGGGCGGGGCGGGCCAACCGGGGCGTGTCAGGGGGTGCTCATGCCGGTCTTCTCCGTCGTCACCGCCGTCCACGAGGGCGGCGACGACTATCTGGACGAGGCCCACGCTTCGCTGGCCGAGCAGGCGGAGTGCCTGCCGCCGGGGTGGCGGCTGGAGTGGCTCGTCCAGGAGGACGGGCTCACCGGGAGACCGCTCGCGAAACTGCCCCCCAGTTCCTGGATCTCCCCGGGCCGCAACCGGCGCGGCGGCGCCGCCGTGACCCGTACGGTCGCCCTGTCCCGGGCGCGCGGTGAGCTGGTCCGGGCGCTGGACGCCGATGATCTGTTCACGCCCGGAGCCATCGGGCGGGACATCGCGACCATGGCGGCCCACCCGGACGCCGGCTGGTGCGTCTCGGCGTGCCTGGACCTGCTGCCGGACGGCTCGCTGCGCCCGGGGCCGTACGATCCGCCGCCCGGCCCGCTCGGGTTCGATTTTCTGCTGGCGGAGTACCGGGCCGGTGCCTTTCCCGTGGTCGGCACCCATCTGACCGTCCGCGCCCCGCTGCTGCACGCGGTGGGCGGCTGGAGTGCGCTGCCGGCCTGGGAGACCATCGCCGTGGTGCTCAGCTGTGCGGCCGTCGCCCCCGGTCTGATGATCGCCGAGCCGGGCGGGATCTACCGCAAGCACCCGGCCCAGACGACCGCCCGCCCGGACTACCCGGACACCACCGACTTCGGGGCGATGGCGGACCTGATCTCCCGGCAGGCGGTCGCGCTCAGAGCGCTGTGGCGGGCCGGCTGAGCGGACCGGTGCGGGCGGGCAGGCGTCAGAAGCCCCGGAACACCCCGTCCTCGTCCGCTCCGTCGACGAACTCGTCCCAGCCCATGTTGGCGATGGAGATGTTGTTCTCGATCCCCCACAGCTCCTCGGCTATGACCCGCAGTTCGCCGCTCTGCGACTCCTCGTCGTCCTCGTCCTCCTCATCCCTCAGCAGGACGGCCAGCAGGGGCATCCCGGGAGCGGTGAGGGCGGTGCTGTCGGCGATGAACAGCAGATAGTGGTCGCCGGTGGCCCGGGCCAGGAGCTGCTCGGTCGTCAGATCGCGGAAGGCGGGGTCGTCCACGGTGCCGAAGTTCGCGAGGAAGCCGTCCTCCGAGGGGGTGTTGACCGCGGTGCACAGGGCCTGCCAAGCGGCCGGATCGGAGAAATCGGTGCGGATCAGCAGAGCCTCACCGGTCTCCGGCAGGGTCTTCACAAGGTTCTCCTCAGCTGGGTTCGGAACACGGCGGTGGCACGGTGCGGCTCCCCGCAGAGCCGGTCTCGGCGCCACACTATCCAGCCGCGATCCGGCGCTTCCCGGCCCCCCGGTGACGGAGGATCAGCACCGCCACGCCCCTCGCCGACGGCCGTCGGCGAGGGGCGGGCGACCGTTCAGCCCGGCAGCGGTCCGGTGGCCACCGGGCGGGTGGGGTCCGTGGTCCACTCGCTCCAGGAGCCCGCGTACAGCGCGGCGTCGATGCCGGCCGCCGCCAGGGCCAGCACGGTGTGGGCGCCCGAGACCCCCGAGCCGCAGTACACGCCCACCGCCGTGGCCTCGGACGCGCCCAGCGCGGTGAAGCGGTCCCGCAGCTCGGCCGGGGCACGCAGCAGGCCGGCCTCCGTCACGTTCTGGGTGGTGGGCGCCGACACCGCCCCCGGGATGTGGCCGCCGACCGGGTCGATCGGCTCCACCTCGCCCCGGTACCGCTCCCCCGCCCGGGCGTCCAGCAGCAACCCCTCCCTGGCCAGCCGGGCCGCGCCCGCCGCGTCCAGCAGCGGCAGCGCGCCGGGGCGCGGCACGAAGTCGCCGGGCACCGGCTCCGGCGTCCGACGGGTCAGCTCGCCCGGCCAGGCGGCCAGCCCGCCGTCCAGCACCCGCACCCGCTCGTGGCCCGCCCAGCGCAGCAGCCACCAGGCCCGCGCCGCCGCCCAGCCCTGCCCACCGTCGTACACCACCACCGGCCGGTCCGCGCGGACCCCCGCGCGCCGCATCGCCGCGCCGAAGTCCGCCGGGTCCGGCAGCGGGTGCCGGCCCCCGGCCCCCGCCGTACCGGCCAGCTCCGTATCCAGGTCCACATAGACGGCCCCCGGCAGATGACCGGTGTCGTAGGCCGGCCGGCCGGGCGGGCCGCCCAGCTGCCAGCGCACATCGAGCAGGACGGGGGTGTGAAGGTCGGCCGCGAGATCGGCCGCCGTGATCAGCACGCTCATACGGCCATTCTCGCGCCCAGGGGCTGCCTGGGGGCAAGCGCCGGCAGCAGGACAGCGACCGGGCGAAGCGGAGTGCGGCGAACGTGCCTGCCGGGCGTCGCCCGGCGGGCGGGATCCGTCGGACGGCTCCGAGGCGGCATGGCGAGGCGCCATAGCGGTGGGGACCTTGATCGGGGGACACTGGAAGGTGAGCGGCACCGGCGTGCGCCGGACCGCATCGATGAGGGCCACAAGGAGACGAGCATGACCGTAGGAACGGCTCCCCCCAGACCGGGCACACCTTGCTGGGCGAGTCTGATGGTGCACGACCTGGCGGGCAGCCAGGAGTTCTACCGGAGCCTGTTCGGATGGGAGTTCGAGGAAGGGCCCCGGCAGCTGGGGCTGTATGTGCGGGCGCTGCACGAGGGGCGGCCGGTCGCCGGGGTCGGGGAGATCGCCGCCGATGTACGGCATCCCTCGGCCTGGCTGCCGTACATCGCCACCGGCGACGCCGACGCCGCCTCCGCCATGATCAGGGACTGCGGCGGCACGGTGGCGGTGGGCCCGATGGACGCCAAGCAGGTCGGGCGGCTGGCGATCGCCGCCGATGTGTGCGGCGGCGCGTTCGGCATCTGGGAGGGGCGTACGTACCACGGCGCGCCGTTCCGGGACACCCCGGGCGCCCCCGCCTGGACGGAGCTGATCACCCCGGAGACGGCGCTGGTCAGCAAGTTCTACTCGATGGTCTTCGGCTACGAGGCGGTGCCCACCCCGGCGCTGCCGGCCGGCTCGGACCATCTCACGCTGCGGCTCGGTGGCCGCTCGGTGGCCGGGATCGCCGGGGTCGGCTCCGATCTGCCGCACGACCGGGGCCCGCACTGGATGACGTACTTCTCGGTGCGGGACATCGACCGGGACGCCGTGCGGGTCGGTGAGCTGGGCGGGCGGCTGCTGAAGGAGCCGCACGACACCCCGTTCGGGATCGTGGCGGCGGTCGAGGACCCGGAGGGCGCGCCGTTCGCCCTGGTGGACCCGAGCCGCCGGCAGCGCGGCCAGGGCCTGTCTGCGGGATAGCGCCGGTTGGGCCCGCGGCGTCGGGTGCGGGGGGCACCTCCCGGCCATGGGGTATCCCCTGCCCGAAGAGCTTGGGGAGGGCTACCCGGACGTCTCGACAGCTCTGCTTCCCAGGTCTCTCAAGAGATCAGGGACGGAGCGAAGCGGAGTGCGGCGAGGTTCCCCCAGGCCCTTGAGGTCCTGGGAGGTGCCCCCGGTGCCAGGCGGTACGGACCAGGCGGGACCCGACAGACAGGCCCCAGGGTTCAGGTCCTGGGGGCGCCGTCGACCGGAAGCACCTCGGGAGACAGCACCCCCGCACCGGCGGTGGCGGCGGTCAGCCGGCGCCGGTGATGGCGCCGGCACAGCACTTCGTAGCCGACCTCGCCGCGGGCTCCCGCCGGGGCGCCGACATCGCCGACCACCACCTGGGCGCCCTCGACGACCATCCGGCCGCCCACCGTACGGGCGTTGTGGGTGGCCCGCGCCCCGCACCAGCACAGCGCCTCCACCTGGAGGACCTCCACCCGGTCGGCGAGCTCGATCAGTCGCTGGGAGCCGGGGAAGAGCCGGGTGCGGAAGTCGGTGGTGATGCCGAACGCGAAGACGTCGATGCCCAGATCGTCGACCACCCGGCCCAGTTGGTCGACCTGTTCGGGGGACAGGAACTGCGCCTCGTCCGCGATCACATAGTCCACCCGGCCGCCCGCCGTGAGGTGCTTGACCAGATGGACGTGGAAGTCGAACTTCTCATCCGCCTCGACCGCGTCCGTCACCAGCCCGAGCCGCGAGGAGAGCTGCCCCTCCCCCGCCCGGTCGTTGCGGGTGAAGATCATGCCCGAGAGGCCGCGCGCGGACCGGTTGTGCTGGATCTGGAGTGCGAGGGTGCTCTTCCCGCAGTCCATCGTGCCGGAGAAGAAGGCGAGTTCAGCCACGGATCAGTTGTTTCCCGTCAGGTGCGGACTTCAAGGAGCGGAACAAGCTGCTCGGCGGGCGTGAGTGAACCGTGCATGCCGATCAGCGCGGACTCCTTGGGCTCGGTGACGGACGCGGTGACGGCGTGGTTGCCGGTCATCGCCACCACCACATCGCCTATCCGGTCCGCGATCCGCGGCGCGAGGGGAGCGCCCGGCGGCCCGAACCAGCCGAGCGCGATGGCCTCTTCGCGGGTCACCACCCAGGCGTGATCGGCCAGCACCTCGCGCCACACGGCGTACACATCGGCGGCGGCGCCGGGCACCGCGTACACATGACGGGCGCGGCCCTCCCCGCCGAGCAGCGCCACTCCGGCGGACAGCTCCCAGTCCTCGTCGTAGTCGTGCCGCCACTCCTCACCGGGCGGCACATCGACCATGCCGTGGTCGGCGGTGATGTACAGCACGCTGCGCGGCGGCAGTTGCTCGGCGAGCCGCTGGGCGAGCGCGTCGGCGTGGCGCAGCTGGCCGCGCCAGGCGTCGGAGTCCATGCCGAACGGGTGGCCGGCGCCGTCGAGTTCGGCGTAGTACGTGTACACCAGGGTGCGGTCGGCGGCGGCGAGGCGCTGGGCCGCCAGGTCCATCCGCTCCCCGGCGTCGAGGCGGCCGTGGAAGGTGCCGCCGCTGAGCGCCACCTGGGTGAGCGGGGTGTGCTCGAAGTGCGGGGCGGACACCTGGGAGGTCTCCACCCCGGCGGCCTGGGCCCGGTGAAAGGCCGTCGGGTGCGGCTGCCAGTGGGTGGGCTCGGTCCATGGGTTCCAGCGCAGCTGGTTCATCAGGAGGCCGCGGTCCGGGTCGCGCACCTTGTAGCCGGCCAGGCCGTGCGCGGCCGGGGTCAGTCCGGTGCCCACCGAGGCCAGTGAGGTGGCGGTGGTGGACGGGAAGCCGGCGGTGATCGGCGCCCCGGTGCCGCCACGCGAGCTGGGGAGCAGGGAGGTGAGGAACGGCGCCAGATGCGGATGGTCGCACAGCGCCTGCCAGCCGAGCCCGTCGATGAGGAAGACGGCGACCCGGTCGGCGGGGGCCAGTGTGAACTGCGCACCCGGGCGCGGTGCGGTCAGCTCCGGTACGGCGGCGGGCAGCAGATCGGCGAGCGATCCCGCGCCGTACGCGGGTGCGGGCGCCTGCCGCGGGTCCAGCGGGACGGGGTCCGGTGCGTGGTCATGGTGGGCGGGGGCGTGCGTCACTTGCCGGCCGCCGCGGTGGCCTCCGACAGCGCCTGGGCGAACTCCAGGGTCTGCCGCACGGTTTCGGGGCCGTCCCCGGCCTCGCTGATCCGCAGCGAGAGATCGTCGGCGGTGGTGGAGCCCGTATAGCCGTGGTCGGCCTCGCAGTTGGGGTCGCCGCAGTTGGCCGGCTCCATGTCGATCCGGGAGACGGCGCCCCAGCCGATGGTGAGCACGACCTCGCGGGGCAGGGTGCCGGGCTTGTAGGACTGCGGGTCGGAGACCACTCGGCTGAGCACCACGGAGGAGATCCGGTCGAGCTTCACGGACTCCGTGGAGGTGGTGGCGTACGGCGCGGGCGCGCTGCTGTCGGCGGACTGCTCGTCGGTGTGACTGACGATGAACCGGGTGCCGGTCAGCACCAGGACGGTGGCATGCCGACGCACCTCATTGCTGTCGAACGTCGTTTCCTGGTGCACGAGATAGGACGCCACGGCCTCCCGGCCGACGGCGGCCTCCACCGCGTCGGCGACCAGCGCCGGGTAGTAGCCGCTGCGCTCGATCGCCTCCCGCAACCCCTGGGATGTCGTACCGGTCTTCGCCATGGAGTCCATCCTACGGGGCGCCGCTGACAGTCATGGGCCCCTTGCCCGGGTACGTGCCCCACCGGCCCCGGGTCAGTAGGCGGGGAGGCGGCGGGGGCCGAGGTCGGGGCTCGGTGGAGGTGGGGCCAGCGCGACGGTGGCGGCCAGCACACTCAGCCCGCGCGGGGCGACGACCACCGGTTCGAGGGTCACGGCGGCGATCTCCCGGTGGTCCTCCACGAGTCGGCCGAGCCGCAGCAGCAGTTCCTCCAGGGCACCGGTGTCCACGGGGCGGGCGCCGCGCCAGCCGAAGAGCATGGGGGCGGCCCGGATGGAGCGCACCAGGGCGGCGGCGTCGCGGTCGGTGACGGGCAGCAGCCGGTGCGCGATGTCGCCCAGCAGTTCGGAGGCGGGTCCGGCCAGGCCGAAGGAGAGAACGGCGCCGATCGCCGGGTCGGCGACGGCGCGGACGACGGTGTCCACGCCGCGCGGTGCCATCGACTGGACGACCGGGCGCGGGGCGCCGTGCGAGCCGAGCGCGGTGGCCAGTTCGGCGTGGGCGCGGCGCAGTTCGCCCTCGGTGGCCAGGCCGAGCCGGATGCCGTCGAGGTCGGCGCGGTGCCGCAGCCCGGGGGCGGTGGTCTTGAGGGCGACCGGGTAGCCGAGCCGGCGGGCGGCGCGGACGGCGGCGTCGGGGTCGGGGGCGGCCAGCGCGGGGAGGACGGCGATGCCGTACGCCGCGAGCAGCCGGTGGGCGCGGTCGGTGGCCAGCGGGTGCCGGCCGGCGCTCTCGGCGGCGGTGGCGGCGGCGATGATCCGGGCGGCGGCCGGCTCGTCGATGTCGTCGAAGGCCGGTATCTGCCCGGGTGCGGCGGCGTCGGCGCGCCAGCGGGCGTGCCGTACGGCGTGCGCGAGGGCGCGCACCGCGCGCTCGGCGGCGGGGTAGCCGGGGATGTCGCGGGCGCTGAGGGCGGCGGCGAGCCCGTCGATGGCGAGATGGGCCACCAGCACCGGAGGCCGGCGCGGCGGTGCGGCGTCGATCGCGGTGCGCAGGGCGTCGGCGAGGGCGTCCGCGGTGAGGTCCTCGCCGCCGGTGGGGACGGCGGTGACGACGACGGCGTCGGAGTCCGGGTCGGCGAGGGCGGCGCCGAGCGCGCGCCGGTACTCCTCGGGTCCGGCGCCGGGCGGCAGGGCCGTGGTGGGCAGCGGGGTGAGGTCCTGGGCGCGGCAGGCGTCGTGGGCGACCAGGCTCAGGGCCTCCGCGTTGCCGAGCACGGCGACGCGCGGTCCGGCGGGCAGCGGCTGGCGGGCGAGCAGGACGCCGGTGTCGACGAGTTCGGTGACGGTGCCGGCCTCGATCACCCCGGCCTGCCGGATCAGGGCGGCGGCGGTGTCCTCGGGGGTGCTGGTGGCGGGGACCACATGGCCGGGCGGCAGCGCGCCGCCGCTGTGCCGGCCGCCGCGTACCACCACCACGGGCTTGCCGGCGGCGGCGGTGCGGCGGGCGAGGCGGGTGAATTTGCGCGGGTTGCCGAGGGACTCCAGGTACATCAGCACCACCTCGGTGGCCGGGTCCTCGTCCCAGAACTGGAGGGCGTCGTTGCCGGAGAGATCGGCGCGGTTGCCGGCCGAGACGAAGGTGGACAGGCCGGCGCCCGAGCCGTGGAGTTCGTCGAGAACGGCGATGCCGATGGCGGTGGACTGGGTGAAGACCCCGATCCGGCCGGGCGGTGGGAGGTACGGGGTGGGGCTGGCGTTGAGCCGGACGCCGGGGGCGGTGTTGAGCACCCCGAAGGCGCTGGGGCCGATCAGCCGCATCCCGTACGAGCGGGCCCGGCGCACCAGCCGGCGCTGGGCCTGCTCGGTGTGCCCGGCGGAGAGCACCAGCAGGCCCTGGACGCCGTGCTCGCCGCAGTCGGTGAGCACCTGGTCGACCGCCGCGGCGGGCACCGCGAGCACCGCGAGGTCGACGGGCCCGGGCAGCTCGCCCAGCGAGCGGTGGGCGGGGATGCCGTCCAGTTCGGTGGTGCCGGCCGGCAGGGCGTGGTTGACGGCGTACAGCGGGCCGGGGAAGCCGCCGGCCCGCAGCCGGTCGAGGACCATCCGGCCGGCGCCGCCCGGGGTGCGGCCGGCGCCGATGACGGCGACGGAGCGGGGGGCGAGCAGCCGCTGGACGGAGCGGGCCTCGGCGCGCTGCTCGCGGGCCCGCATCACGGCCAGCGAGGCGGCGGTGGGTTCGAGGTCGAGGGTGAGATGGACGGTTCCGTCGGCGAAGCTGCGCCGCTGGGAGTAGCCGGCGTCGGTGAACACCTTGATCATTTTGCTGTTGGCGGGCAGCACCTCGGCCTCGAAGCGGCGGATGCCGCGCTCGCGGGCGACGGCGGCGATGTGCTCCAGCAGGGCGGAGGCCAGCCCGCGGCCCTGGTGGGCGTCCTCGACGAGAAAGGCCACCTCGGCGTGGTCGGCGGGGGCGGAGGCGGGGCCGCCGTGCCGGTCGACGCGGTCGTAGCGGACGGTGGCCAGGAAGTCGTCGCCGACGGTGGCGGCGAGCCCGACCCGGTCGTCGTAGTCGTGGTGGGTGAAGCGGTGCACGTCCTGGTCGGACAGCCGGGGGTGGGGGGCGAAGAAGCGGTAGTACTTCGCCTCGTCCGAGACCCGCCCGTAGAAGCGGACCAGCCGCCGGCCGTCGGCGGGGGTGATGGGCCTGATCCGGGCGGTGCCGCCGTCCCGCAGCACCACATCGGCCTCCCAGTGCCCGGGATAGACAGGGTGTTCGGGTATCGGCATGGCTTCAGCGTACGGTTGGTGTCAGCCGGCGGGGAGGCGCGAGCGCGTTCCGGCGGCTGGATCCACGCATGAACAGGCCCATCAGGGCCTTCCGAGTTCGAAGGGCAACACCATGGCTGAGCGCCGCGTCACCATCGGCTGGGCGGAAGGGCTGCACGCCCGGCCCGCCTCGATCTTCGTCCGTGCCACGACGGCCGCCGGCGTACCGGTCACCATCGCCAAGAAGGACGGCGCCCCGGTGAACGCCGCGTCGATGCTGGCGGTCCTGAGCCTGGGCGCCGAGGGCGGCGAGGAGGTCGTCCTGACGTCGGAGGCGGCCGAGGCCGAGGCGGTGCTCGACCGGCTGGCGAAGCTGGTCGCCGAGGGGCTTGAGGAGCTTCCGGAAACCGTCTGAATAATTTGCCTTCTTTTTGCGGCGGAGTGGTTCTCGCACGTGCTGTGCGGTCCGCTCCGCCGCTTTTTGTTGCCGCTTTATGAAATCCGGGCAGCAGAAAAAGCGGCCGGCAATGCGACAGTGGAATTCCCGACGGTAGGGATCAGGTGTATACGGCTGCTGTTAAATCTGGCCGCGCCCTGTGTTTACGGCAGGTTTCAGGCCCCTCACCCCGGCGCCGCGCGGCGGCTTGCGGGCCGGCGCCGCGCGCTCCAGACGGGCCGCCGTCAGCGCCCGCGCGCGCTCCGCGTCCCCCCGGGCGATCGCGTCCACCAGGGCGCCCCGTTCCTGCCAGGTGACCACCGCCCGGCCGACCGGCTCCGCCGCGTACAGCCAGGTGATCTTGCGGCGCAGCTGCACCAGCAGCGAGGTCAGCCCGGGGCTGCCGGTGGCCTGGGCGACCGTCTCGTGGAACCAGTCCCCCAGCGACCTCAGATCCGCTTCCTGCCCCTGACCTGCGCGCTGCCTCCCCAGCCTGACCAGTCCGCGCAGCACCTTCAGATGTGCCTCGGTGCGCCGCTGGGCGGCCCGGGCCGCCCCCAGCGGCTCCAGCAGTGCCCTGATGTCCAGCAGATCGGCGGCCTCCCGCTCCCCCGGCTGGGCCACGCACGCCCCGGCGTGCCGCTTGGAGACCACGAACCCCTCGGACTCCAGGGTGCGCAGTGCCTCGCGCACCGGCACCCGGGAGACCCCGTAGCGCTGGGCCAGCTGTTCCTCGGCCAGCCGGGAGCCCTGCGGGAGCACACCGTTGACAATGTCATCACGAATCGCCGTGCATACCGTGTGCGCGGAGATACGCATCAAAACCCCCATTGCCATTTCCGGCGAAGCCTTCTGCATTGCCACCGGTACTGCACCGAACTGTATGGCAAGGGGGCCGGAATGCCGATAGGGCCCCCGGTAAAGGCGGCGGATTTCGGCCGCCGGATGGAATTCCGGACAGGGCACAGCCCCGGTGGCCGTCTCCGGCCGCCGGGGCTGTGCGGGGGTGCCGGGCCGCTCAGGCGGCGCCGTCGCCCTCCCCGTCGCCGTCGCCGATCACGGTGACCTCGCCGATGCCCAGCTCCCGCACCGGGCCCTCGATCTGCTCCCGGTCGCCGACCAGGACCGTCACCAGCCGGTCCGCGGGGAAGGCGTTCACCACGGCGGCCGACGCCTCCACGGTGCCGGTCTCCGCCAGCCGCAGATACAGCTGCGCCTGGAAGTCGTCCGGCAGCTCCTGCTCGACCTGGTCCGCCAGGGTGTTGGCCACCGCCGCCGCCGTCTCGTACCGCAGTGGCGCGACCCCGACCAGGTTCTGGACGGCCAGGTCGCGCTCCTCGTCGCTGAGCCCCTCGGCGGCGAGGGTGCGCAGCACCTGCCACAGATCGGCCAGCGCGGGCCCGGTGACATCGCTGGCCACCGAGCCGTGGATGGCCAGCAGCGACAGACCGGTGCCGTCGGCGGCCGAGCGCAGCACCTGGGCGGTGGCCCGTACTCCGTAGGTGTAGCCCTTCTCCTCGCGCAGCACCCGGTCCAGCCGGGAGGTGAGGGTGCCGCCCAGGCAGTACGTGCCGAGCTGCTGCGCGGGCCACACCCGGTCGTGCCGGTCGGTGCCGATCCGGCCCAGCAGCAGCTGGGTCTGCACCGAGCCCGGCCGGTCCACGATGATGACCCGGCCGGTGTCGTCGGCGGTGACCGGCGGAATGGCGAACGGCACGGCCGGCGCGGCCCGCCACTCCCCCAGCGTCGCGGCCAGCACCTCGTCCAGGTCGATGCCGGTGAGATCGCCGACCACCACGGCGGTGGTGGAGGAGGGCCGCACATGCGTCTCGTAGAACGCCCGTACCGCCTTGGCGTCGATCCGCGCCACGCTGGCCGCCGTGCCCTGCCGGGGCCGCGACATGCGGTGCTCGGCGGGGAACAGCGCGGCGGACAGCGCCATGGCCGCCCGCCGGGAGGGGTTGGCCAGCTCGTGCGGGATCTCGTCCAGCCGGTTGTGCACCAGCCGGTCGATCTCGTGCTCGGGGAAGGCGGGGGCGCGCAGCGCGTCGGCGAGCAGCCCCAGGGCCTTGACCAGCCGGGAGGCGGGCACCTCCAGGGAGACCCGCACGCCGGGGTGGTCGGCGTACGCGTCCAGGGTGGCGCCGCAGCGCTCCAGCTCGGCGGCGAACTCCTCGGCGGTGAGCTTGTCGGTGCCCTCGGACAGGGCACGGGCCATGATGGTGGCCAGCCCCTCCTGCCCGGCGGGCTCGGCGGTCAGCGGGGCGAGGAGGTTGATCTCGACCGCGATGACCTGCTGGCCGGGGCGGTGGCTGCGCAGCACGGTCAGCCCGTTGGGCAGGGTGGAGCGCTCGGGGGCGGGGAACGCCCAGGGCTTGGGCTCGCCGCCGGCCGGCTGCGGGTGCTGGTCCATGGTGGGAGTGATCGCGTCCGTCACCGGTCCGCCCCTTCGCTGTCGTCGCTGACGTCGCCGTGGTCGCTCTCGTCGCCGGCCGCCCCGGCGGCGGTGGGCTCGTAGACCAGCACGCCACGGTTGTCGCGGCGCAGCCAGGCGGCGGCCACCTCCCGTACCTCCTCGGGGGTGATCTCCAGGATCCGCTGCACGGCGCTCAGCGCCAGCTGCGGGTCGCCGAACAGCACGGCGTACTTGCACAGTTCGTCGGCGCGCCCGCCGACCGTGGCCAGCCGGTCCAGCCATTCGCGCTCCAGCTGGGCCTGGGCGCGCTCCATCTCCTCGGGGGTGGGCCCCTCCTGCGCGAACCGGGCCAGCTCCTCGTCGACCGCCGCCTCGATCTCGGCGATCCGCGCGTCCCCGGAGGTCTTCACGTCCAGCCAGCCCAGCGACGGCGCGCCGGCCAGCCGCATCATGCCGAAGCTGGCGGCGACAGCGGTGCGGTCGCGGCGTACCAGGCGGTTGTGCAGCCGGGAGGACTCGCCGCCGCCGAGCGCGGTGAGCGCCAGGTCGGCGGCGTCGCCGGCCCGGGTGCCGTCCTGCGGCAGCCGGTAGGCGGCCATGAGGGCGCGGGAGGGCACGTCCTCGTGCAGCGTCTCGCGCAGTTCGGTGCCGATGATGCCGTCCAGCGTGCCGTCGCGCGGCGGCTGCTTGCCGTCGTGCGGGGCGATGGAGCCGAAGTACTTCTCGACCCAGGCCAGGGTCTGCGCGGAGTCGATGTCGCCGACCACCGCGAGCACCGCGTTGCCGGGAGCGTAGTAGGTACGGAAGAACTCCCGGGCG
This sequence comes from Streptomyces sp. NTD107, assembly GCF_059510435.1. Taxonomy (NCBI): domain Bacteria; kingdom Bacillati; phylum Actinomycetota; class Actinomycetes; order Kitasatosporales; family Streptomycetaceae; genus Streptomyces; species Streptomyces sp. NTD107. The sequence goes on from NZ_JCAJZV010000012.1 coordinate 90,757, forward strand.
TCGTCGAGGGAGGCGGCGTCCAGGTCGGCCATGGAGCCGATGGGGGTGTGGTGGTACGGATGGCCCTCGGGGTAGATCTTGGCGACCAGCCGCTCGAACGCCGTGCCGTAGGGCACATTGTCGTACCGCTGGCGGCGTTCGTTCTTGACCACGTCGCGCTGGTTCTCCATGGACTCCTCGTCCAGCGCGGTCAGCAGGGTGCCCATCCGGTCGGCCTCCAGCCACAGGGCCAGTTCGACCTGGTGGGCGGGCATGGTCTCGAAGTAGTTGGTGCGTTCGAAGCTGGTGGTGCCGTTCAGCGAGCCACCGGCGCCCTGCACCAGCTCGAAGTGGCCGTTGCCCTTGACCTGCGCGGAGCCCTGGAACATCAGGTGCTCGAAGAGGTGCGCGAGACCGGTACGGCCGGGGACCTCGTGCCGGGAACCGACGTCGTACCACAGGCAGACGGCGGCGACCGGGGTGAGCCGGTCCTCGGAGAGCACCACCCTGAGCCCGTTGGCCAGCTTGTGCTCGGTCGCTGTCAGCCCGCCTGTGGTGTCCTGCGGGGTGGCCGTGTGGCCCATGGGCATGAGGTCCCTTCGCTGAGGAGGGTGGAGACATGTGTCACCTTATGCAAGGTAGGCCGCGACGTGTGAAGTTCCCGTACGGTACGGGACCGCGGCCGGGTCGGATTCGGGCTGTCGGTGGGGCGGGCCACAATGGTCCGCAGCACTACGCCTGTTCACGGCCCGTTTGGTCGTTGGTTCGTATGTTCTGTTCAGTTCACAGCTAAGGAGCCCGCGCGCGATGGCCCGCCGCAGTTCGAAGACCCCGCCCGGCAGGGGTGCCGCCGGAACATCGTCGGGGGCCGAGGTGGAGGAGCGCATCCTCGACATCGATGTCGTCGACGAGATGCAGGGCTCGTTCCTTGAGTACGCGTACTCGGTGATCTACTCCCGGGCGCTGCCCGACGCCCGGGACGGTCTCAAGCCGGTGCACCGCCGGATCCTCTACCAGATGCACGACATGGGGCTGCGCCCCGAGCGCGCCTATGTGAAGTGCGCCCGGGTGGTGGGCGAGGTGATGGGCAAGCTGCATCCGCACGGCGACTCGGCCATCTACGACGCGCTGGTACGGATGGCGCAGCCCTTCTCCATGCGGCTGCCCCTGGTGGACGGGCACGGCAACTTCGGGTCGCTCGGCAACGACGACCCGCCGGCCGCGATGCGGTACACCGAGTGCCGTTCGGCGCCGGCCTCCGCGCTGATGGTGGAGTCCATCGACGAGGACACCGTCGACTTCTCCCCCAACTACGACGGCAGCGAGCAGGAACCGGTGGCGCTGCCGGCCGCGTACCCGAATCTGCTGGTGAACGGGTCCAGCGGGATCGCGGTGGGGATGGCCACCAACATGCCGCCGCACAACCTGGGCGAGGTGATCGCGGCGGCCCGGCATCTGATCCGGTACCCGAACGCCGATCTGGACGCCCTGATGCGCTTCGTGCCCGGGCCCGATCTGCCCACCGGCGGGCAGATCGCCGGTCTCGACGGCATCCGGGACGCGTACGAGAAGGGCCGGGGCACCTTCCGGATCCGCGCCACGGTGGCGGTGGAGACGGTGACGCCGCGCCGCAAGGGGCTGGTGGTCACCGAGCTGCCGTTCACGGTGGGTCCGGAGAAGGTCATCGCCAAGATCAAGGACCTGGTCAACGCGAAGAAGCTCCAGGGCATCGCGGACGTCAAGGACCTGACCGACCGTGAGCACGGGCTGCGGCTGGTCATCGAGGTGAAGAACGGCTTCAACCCCGAGGCGGTGCTCGCCCAGCTGTACAAGCTGACGCCGATGGAGGAGACCTTCGGCATCAACAATGTGGCGCTGGTGGACGGCCAGCCGCTGACCATGGGCCTCAAGGAGCTGCTTGAGGTCTATGTCGACCACCGCTTCGACGTGGTGCGCCGGCGCAGCGAGTTCCGCCGTACCAAGCGGCGCGACCGGCTGCACCTGGTGGAGGGGCTGCTGGTGGCCCTCATCGACATCGACGAGGTCATCCGGATCATCCGCTCCAGCGACAACGCCGCCCAGGCCAAGGACGCGCTCATGGAGCGGTTCGGGCTGAGCGAGATCCAGACCCAGTACATCCTGGACACCCCGCTGCGCCGGCTGACCCGGTTCGACCGGGTCGAGCTGGAGTCGGAGCGGGATCGGCTGCGCGAGGAGATCGAGCAGCTGACGCAGATCCTCGATTCGGACGCCGAACTGCGCAAGCTGGTCTCCCAGGAGCTGGCCCAGGTCGCCAAGAAGTACGGCACGGAGCGCCGCACCCGGCTGCTGGACGCGGACGCCGCGCCCGCCGAGGCGGTGCCGCTCCAGGTGGCGGACGATCCGTGCCGGGTGCTGCTGTCCTCCACCGGGCTGCTGGCCCGTACCGCCGACGGGGACACCGTCTTCAGCGAGCCGGCCGGGCGGGCCAAGCACGATGTGATCGTCTCCTCGGTGCCGTCCACGGCACGGGCCGAGTTCGGGGTGGTCACCTCGGCCGGGCGGCTGCTGCGGGTGTCGGTGATCGATCTGCCGCAGCTGCCCGCCTCCACCTCGGCACCCGCGCTGGCCGGCGGGGCACAGGTGTCGGAGTTCGTGTCGCTGGCGGCGGACGAGCGGGTGGTGTGTCTGACCACCCTGGACGAGTCCTCGCCGGGTCTGGCGATCGGCACCGGATCGGGCGTGGTGAAGCGCGTGGTGCCCGACTATCCGGCGAACAAGGACGAGTTGGAGGTCATCGCGCTGCGCGAGGACGATGTGATCGTCGGCGCGGTGGAGCTGCGTACCGGTGAGGAGGATCTGGTCTTCATCACCAACGAGGCGCAGTTGCTGCGCTATCCGGCGTCCCAGGTACGGCCGCAGGGCCGCCAGGCGGGCGGCATGGCGGGGATCAAACTGGGCGACGGGGCCCGGGTGATCTCCTTCACGGCGGTCGATCCGGCCGCCGAGGCCGTGGTGTTCACGGTGGCGGACGGCGGGGAGACGCTGGACGGCACACAGCACGGGTCGGCCAAGCTGACGCCGTTCGACCAGTATCCGCGCAAGGGCCGGGCGACCGGCGGGGTGCGCTGTCAGCGCTTCCTCAAGGGCGAGGATCATCTGATCTTCGCCTGGGCGGGGGCGACCCCGGCCCGGGCCGCGTCCAAGACCGGCGCGCCGGTGTCACTGCCGGAGCCCGACCCGCGCCGCGACGGATCCGGGGTGCCGCTGGAGAAGCCGGTGTCCGTCGTGGCCGGCCCCGTGTAATCACTCCACCGGACGCGGCCGATCGATACGCCGCGCCGGACGCGCCTCCCCGGCCGGGGTCCCGCCTCCAGGGACCCCGGCCGGGTCACCGACGGGCCGGGAGGGGCAGCAGAGGTTAGGCTCACCTATGTGAGCATGTGCGCGACCGCGTCCTGGACGCGCGAGGAACCACTGGCGGGCACCGCCGCCACCGCCACCACCTGGCTGCTGCTGGAGCAGCCGGGCCCCTGGGGCCCGCAGGCCCTGACCGGCAGCCGGCTGGACCCCGGGCTGGGCGCCGCGCTGGAGTCCGCGACGGATGGCACCGGCGTCCGGGTGGCCCTCATCCGCCGCCCCGGCCGCCCGCCGGCCGACGCCGCGGACCTGCCGCGGCGCGTCTATCTCGCCCACACCCGCCCCGGCCGCTCCTGGCTGCGGCTGCTGCGCACCACCGACCCGCACGACCTGCTCGGCCTGGACTTCACCCGGCTGGGCGGCGGCGAGCACGACGGCGTCGGGGACCCGTACGACGGCGATCCGCTCGCCCTGGTGTGCACCAATGGCCGGCGCGATCGCTGCTGCGCCCAGCTGGGCCGGCCGCTGGCCGCCGAGCTGGCGGTCGGCGGCGGCGTCGAGTCCTGGGAGATCACCCACATCGGCGGCCACCGGTTCGCCCCGACGCTGCTGATGCTGCCGCACGGGTACGCCTACGGCCGGGCCTCGGCGCCGCTGGTCAAGGAGGTGGCCACCGCGCTGCGCGAGGGCCGGGTGGCCACCGGCCACTGCCGGGGACGGTCCGCGTGGGACCGTCCCGGTCAGGCGGCGGAGCTGGCGGTGCGCGAGCTGACCGGCGAGGAGGGCCCGGACGCCCTCACGGTCGACGGGAGCGGTGGTGACGGCGGCCCGGGCGCGACGGCGGTGCTGACCGTACGGCACACCGACGGCCGCCGCTGGGCCGTCATCGTGGACACGGCGGCGGGCGGTCCGGCGCTGCCCGCGAGCTGCGGCGCCGCCGCGCTGCCGCAGACCCGGATGACGGTCACCGCCGTCCGCCCGCTGCCGTAATCGTCTCCGGCCGGATCAGGTGTCGATCCGCGACCGGTCCAAGGTGGCCGCCGAATTGGTGATGAACTCGCGGCGCGGGGCGACCTCGTTGCCCATCAGCAGGCTGAACGCGGTCTCGGCCGCCTCCAGGTCGCTGATGTTGATCCGCCGCAGGGTGCGGAACCGGGGATCCATGGTGGTCTCCGCCAGCTGGTCGGCGTCCATCTCGCCCAGCCCCTTGTAGCGCTGGATGGCGTCCTTGTAGCGCGTCCCGCGCCGGTCCAGGTCCAGCAGGGTCTGCCGCAGCTCGTTGTCCGAGTAGGTGTACAGGTACTTGTCCTGGCCCTTCTTCGGATTGCTCAGCTCGATGCGGTGCAGCGGCGGCACCGCCGAGAAGACCCGGCCCTGCTCGACCATGGGCCGCATGTAGCGCTGGAAGAGGGTCAGCAGCAGACAGCGGATGTGCGCGCCGTCGACATCGGCGTCCGCGAGGAAGATCACCTTGCCGTAGCGGGCCTGGTCGATGTCGAAGGTGCGCCCGGAGCCGGCTCCTATCACCTGGATGATGGCCGAGCACTCGGCGTTCTTCAGCATGTCGGAGACGGAGGACTTCTGGACGTTGAGGATCTTCCCCCGGATGGGCAGCAGCGCCTGGAATTCCGAGTTCCGGGCGAGCTTGGCGGTGCCCAGCGCGCTGTCCCCCTCGACGATGAACAGTTCGCTGCGGTCCACGTCGTCGCTGCGGCAGTCGGCCAGCTTGGCGGGCAGCGCGGAGGACTCCAGGGCGGTCTTGCGGCGCTGCGCCTCCTTGTGCTGCCGGGCGGCGATCCGGGTGCGGGAGGCCGCCACCACCTTCTCCAGGACGGTACGGGACTGCTGCTTGTCGTCCCGCTTGGTGGAGGTCAGGAACGCCTTCAGCTCCTTGGAGACCACCTGGAGCACGATCCGGGAGGCGGCCGAGGTGCCCAGCACCTCCTTGGTCTGCCCCTCGAACTGCGGCTCGGCCAGCCGTACGGTGACCACCGCCGTGAGGCCCTCCAGGGCGTCGTCCTTGACGACGTTGTCCTCGGCGACCCGCAGCAGCTTGGTGGCGCGCAGCACCTCGTTCACGGTCTGGGTGACCGCGCGCTCGAAGCCGGAGACATGGGTGCCGCCCTTGGGGGTGGCGATGATGTTGACGAAGGACTTGACCGTGGTGTCGTATCCGGTGCCCCAGCGCAGCGCGATGTCCACGTCCAGGTTCCGCTTGACCTCGGTCGGGATCATGTGGCCGCGGTCGTCCAGGACGGGGACGGTCTCCTTGAAGGTTCCGGAGCCGCGCAGCCGCTGGACGTCGCAGATCGGCTTGTCCTGCGCCAGGTACTCGCAGAATTCGCTGATGCCGCCGTCGTAGTGGAAGGTCTCCTCGGTGGGGGCCGCGCCGTCGGTGCCGCGCTCGTCACGGACGATCAGGGTGAGGCCGGGGACCAGGAAGGCGGTCTGCCGGGCGCGGGCGTACAGGGTCTCCAGGGACAGCCTGGCGTCCTTGAGGAAGATCTGCCGGTCGGCCCAGTAGCGCACCCGGGTGCCGGTCCTGCTCTTCGGGATCTTCTTGCCCTTGAGCAGGCCGCTTCCCGGGTCGAAGGGCGCCTCGGACCCGGACTCGGTGAAGATGCCGGGGGTGCCGCGCCGGAAGCTGATGCCGTGGGTGGCGCCGTTCAGGTCGACCTCGACGTCGAGCCGGGCGGACAGGGCGTTGACGACGGAGGCGCCGACGCCGTGCAGACCGCCGGAGGCCGCGTACGCGCCGCCTCCGAACTTTCCGCCGGCGTGCAGCTTGGTCATCACGACCTCGACCCCGGACAGGCCGGTCTTGGGTTCGATGTCGACGGGGATGCCGCGGCCGTTGTCGCGGACCTCGACCGAGCCGTCCTCGTGGAGGATGACCTCGATCCGGTCGCCGTGGCCGCCCAGGGCCTCGTCGACGGAGTTGTCGATGATCTCCCACAGGCAGTGCATGAGCCCGCGGCTGTCGGTGGAGCCGATGTACATGCCGGGGCGCTTGCGCACCGCCTCAAGGCCCTCAAGAACGAGCAGGTGCCGCGCGGTGTAATTGCCACCGGTGTCACTTCCGGTCAGCAATGCGGTAGACGGCACGGACGTGTCGGCGGTCACGCAGTTCGCTCCTCGCTGAATTCTGCTTTGGGTGGCGGGTTCGCCGCTCAGAGGGTACCGAGGCCCTGTAGAGCGGTTGTGCACTCCCCGGGGGAGTGTCCGGAACCATCCGAAATCGATCCCATGTTCGATAACTCTTTCGGGTGACGTGTACATCACGTTCCCTTTGAGGCATGAACCATTTAGGCTCCGGGCACGTCCTCCTGAACAGAGCAGGACCGGATACACCGAAGTACCCGACCACATCCACGACTGTCCACACACACTGCGATACGGCTCATTCGCCGCCACCGGCAGCGTTCGGCCACCTCGACCGGCGATTTTCGGGGAAGAATGCCGCGAGCGGGAACGTTTTCGGCCTGGTTGGATGTTGACCCTGGTACGACAGCTCGTCGAGCTAGAGAAGAGGCGACGTGACTACTGTTCTGACTCCCGCGACCCCGCTGACGGCTGGGGACCGCTGCGACCGCTGTGGTGCCCAGGCGTATCTGCGCGTGGTCCTCACCAGCGGCGGCGATCTGCTGTTCTGCGCCCATCACGGGCGCAAGTTCGAGCCCGAGCTCAAGAAGATCGCCGCGGAAATACAGGACGAGACGGAGAAGCTCACCGCGACTCCGGCCAGCGCGGGCGACGACGAGCGCTGACTCGTACGCCGTACCGCGTTCCCCGCCCCTCACGACGGGCCGGTCCGCACATGGACGGACCACGGGCGGTCTCCCCGGTGTCACCGGGGAGACCGCCCGTTCCCGTCACTGAAACCGTTCAGTCGCCGCGGCGGCCGTCCTGGCCGAGGAGATCCGCGACCAGCGAGCCCCTGGTGTAGACGCCGGGATAGGCCGGGTCACCGCAGCCGGTGCCCCAGGACACCAGGCCCACCAGCGCGCCGGCCGCCACCAGCGGGCCACCGCTGTCGCCCTGGCAGGCGTCCTGGCCGCCCTGCGGAGCCGCCGCGCACACCATGGACTCCGCGTCGAAGCCGCCGCCCACCGCCTCGTAGGCACGCGCGCAGTCGTCGTCCGGCAGCATCAGCACGGCGGTCGCCCGCAGCAGCTCGGCGTAGCCGCCGCTGCCCGTGGTGTCCCCCCAGCCGTGCACCAGGGCCGGGGTCCCGGCGGCGTAGCCGGGGTGCCCCGGCCCGGCCACCCGGATGGCGTCGGCGGCGGGCAACGATTCGGTCAGCGTGAGCACCGCGAGATCGCCCGCGTGGGTACGGGCGTCGTATCCGGGATGGACAGCGATCTCGCGCACCGGCACCTCACGCCCGGCGCCCCGGGAGAGATCGTCCCGGCCGGCGATCACCAGCAGATCGCCCGGCTCATCGGCGGGGCGGCCGAGCACCTCGGGGCTCACACAGTGCGCGGCGGTGACCACGGTGTCCGCGCCGACCAGCGCGCCACCGCAGAACTGCCCCGAGCGGGCCTCGCCGTACCGCTCCCGGCTGGCCAGGGCGACCACCCAGGGGTGCTCGGAGACGGACACCGGGGAGCCGCCCACGATCTGTTCGTCGGCGGTGGCGGAGCCGGGCAGCAGGGCGGCGGGCAGGGCCGTGAGCAGGGAGAAGAGCAGCGGCCGGGGAAAGTACGACATGGGGACTCCTGACCCTACGAGGTCGTTTCGTCACCCAGCGTCATCGCGGCGGCCCGTTCGCGCATCCGGAACGGGCCGCCGGCCGTATGTCAGTCGAGGTAGTCGCGGAGCACCTGGGAGCGGGAGGGGTGCCGCAGCTTGGACATGGTCTTGGACTCGATCTGGCGGATCCGCTCCCTGGTCACGCCGTAGACCTTGCCGATCTCGTCCAGCGTCTTGGGCTGGCCGTCGGTGAGACCGAAGCGCATGGAGACCACGCCGGCCTCGCGCTCGCTGAGGGTGTCCAGGACGGAGTGCAGCTGCTCCTGCAGAAGGGTGAAGCTGACGGCGTCGGCCGGGACCACGGCCTCGGAGTCCTCGATGAGGTCACCGAACTCGCTGTCGCCGTCCTCGCCCAGCGGGGTGTGCAGGGAAATCGGCTCGCGCCCGTACTTCTGGACCTCGACGACCTTCTCGGGCGTCATGTCCAGCTCCTTGGCCAGCTCCTCCGGGGTGGGCTCGCGGCCCAGGTCCTGGAGCATCTGCCGCTGGACGCGGGCGAGCTTGTTGATGACCTCGACCATGTGCACCGGGATCCGGATGGTGCGGGCCTGGTCGGCCATGGCGCGGGTGATGGCCTGCCGGATCCACCAGGTGGCGTACGTGGAGAACTTGTAGCCCTTGGTGTAGTCGAACTTCTCCACCGCGCGGATCAGACCGAGGTTACCCTCCTGGATCAGGTCCAGGAAGAGCATGCCGCGGCCGGTGTAGCGCTTGGCCAGCGAGACGACCAGCCGGAGGTTGGCCTCCAGCAGGTGGTTCTTGGCGCGCCGGCCGTCCTCGGAGATGATCTCCAGCTCGTGCTTGAGCTTGGGGGCGATCTTGTCCGAACCCGCCAGCTTGTCCTCGGCGAAGAGCCCGGCCTCGATGCGCTTGGCCAGCTCCACCTCCTGCTCGGCGTTGAGCAGGGGGACCTTGCCGATCTGCTTGAGGTAGTCCTTGACCGGGTCGGCGGTGGCTCCGGCGGCGGCGACCTGCTGGGCGGGGGCGTCGTCCTCGTCCTCGTCGGACAGGACGAAGCCCTCGTTCTCGGGCTTGCCGTCGGGGCCCTCGGCGAGCTTGCCGCCCTTGGCCGCGCGCTCCGCCGCCGACTCCTCCAGACCGTCCTCGTCGCCGTCGATGAGCTCGTCGACGACCTCCTTCTTGGCGGAGGTCTTCTTCACCGCGGTCTTCTTGGCGGTGGCCTTCTTCGCGGGCGCCTTCTTGGCGGCGGCCTTCTTCGCGGTGGTCTTCTTGGCCGCGGACTTCTTCGCCGCGGCCTTCTTGGCGCCGGTCGGGGAACCGTCCGCGGGCTCGACGCCCTCGGTGTCGGTGACCGTGGCACCCGGGCGGGCGGTGGCGGTGGCCTGATGGACGGAGACGGTCTTGGCGGCGACCGTCTTGGCCGCCGTGCGCTTGGCCGACGTCTTCGCGGCGGCACTCTTCCGGGTGCGCTTGGGGGCCTCGGCGGCACTCACCATCAGCGTCACGCCCTCCTCGTCGAGGATCTGGTTGAGGCTGCGCAGAACGTTCTTCCACTGGGTTGACGGAATCTGGTCGGCCTCGAAGGCCCGGCGCACGTCATCGCCGGCGATCTGCCCCTCGGCCTTTCCCTGCTCGATGAGCGCCATCACAGAATTGGATTCGGCGATCTCCGCGGGGAGAGTACGGGAAGTGCTGACCGACACGAACAACCTCTCGGAAACTCTGGGAAACGGCTTGGGCGCCACTCACGGGAAGCGGAGCCACAACCGGTGGCCGGACGGGCCACCGGTGGCGGATGCGGAGCGGCCCGCTGGACCGGCCACCGCGGCCACCTCTTGAATCATCGCGCTGCTTCCCGAAGTGTTACGCCGCTCTCGCGTGTCCCGAGTCACATCGCACGCCCGACTGTATCGGGCCGGGGCCGCGACGTCGCCAGAGCCTGCCCGGGGTGGCTCCGGCGACGTGCGCGATCCGCTCAGTGCTCGCGGGGGGCGGGCACCACGTGGTCCGCGGCACCGGCCGGGGCGGCCGGCTCGGAGTGGATGGCGAGGAGCCCCCGCATGGCCGACTCGGCGGCGGTCGGCTCCCCGGAGCTGATGGCGTCCAGGATCCGCTGGTGCAGTGCCAGGGACGCCTCCGAGGGGTGCTCGCAGCCGGAGATCGCCCCGCCGGAGACCTGGAGGGCGGCGGCCACGATGCCGGACAGGTGCTCCAGCATCCGGTTGCCGGCGCCCTGGAGCAGCAGCGAGTGGAACTCGGCGTCCGCCCGGGAGAAGGTGAGCGCGTCGCCCTGGCCGAGCGCGTGGTTCATGATCTCCACCATGTCGGCCAGCCGCTGACGCACCTCCTCCCGGATGTCCCCGGCGGCCAGCCGGGCGGCCAGCGGCTCGATGGTGAGCCGCAGCTCGGACAGCTCGCGGCGCTGGTCCTCGCGCTGCGGGCCGAAGGCGCGCCACTCGATGATGTCGGGGTCGAGCAGATTCCAGTCGCCCACCGGACGGACCCGGGTGCCGACGTTGGGCCGGGCGCTGACCAGCCCCTTGGCCTCCAGGACCCGCAGCGACTCGCGGACCACGGTGCGCGAGACCTCGAACCGCTGCCCGATCTCCTCGGGAACCAGCGGACGGTCGGCGCCCAGGTCGCCGGAGACGATCATCTGACCGAGCTGCTGGACGAGTTGACCGTGCAGCCCGCGGCCCCGGCTGCCGGCGGCACGGCGGCCGACCCGGCCGAGATCGGCGTCAGCCCCTTCCCACACGGGGGCGTTGGTGGTACGCGCGGAGCCGGTCGACTCGGCGTAGGAGTAGCGGTCGAGGCCACCGCCACCGGCCGGGCCGGAGTCGGTGGAACGGGTGGCGGTCATCATCGAGTGCGCAAGGGTAGTCACGCCTCCTTTGTCGGCGGACCTCGCAACCACCTTGAGGTCTTTGGTGAAAAGCACACGAAAGGGTGATCGGCGCCTCCCACATAATTGACGCCTAATCGGACGGAAATGGACTTCTCGCTGGCAATGCCGGGAAGCTCCGGGCAGTTGGGCACACGGACGGTCCCACCGGTGTACCCGGCCCGGGCAACTCCCCGCGATGCTGGCCCTGATGGCCTCACTGAGCAGGTCTTTCGCCCGGAGCCGGTCATGGGCCGGCCCACTCCGGCGCTGCGGGCACCGGGCGGCAAACCGGATGCGCCGATGCCGACATCGGGCGATCACCTCCGGAACCGGACACAAACATCGCGTTCCGATGTTTGCGCCGGTGGATCACACCTCCGGGCGCAGCATCGGCGGGTTGAGGATCGTGGCCCCGCCGGCCCTGAACAACTGGGCCGGGCGGCCTCCCTGGCGGGTGGTGGTGCCACCGACCGGCACCAGGAAGCCGGGGGTGCCGGTCACCTTGCGGTGGAAGTTCCGGGGGTCCAGGGAGACTCCCCACACCGCCTCGTAGATCCTGCGCAGCTCGCCCACGGTGAACTCGGCGGGGCAGAACGCGGCGGCGAGCGAGGAGTATTCGATCTTCGAACGAGCGCGTTCCACTCCGTCGGCCAGGATCCGCGCGTGGTCGAAGGCCAGTTCCTCGACGGGCCGTCCCGTCGCGTCGCCGAGCAGGGAGCGCACCGGCTTCCACTCCGCGCCGCCCGCGTCACCGCCGGCCACCGGGGCCGGAAGATCAGGAGCCAGCACCAGATGCGCCACACTGACCACCCGCATGCGCGGGTCACGGTCGGGATCGCCGTAGGTGGCCAGTTGTTCCAGATGCGCCCCGGCCAGCCGGCTGCCCTCACCGTGCGCCCGCAGCCCGGTTTCCTCCGCCAGCTCCCGGGCCGCCGCCGAATCCAGGCATTCACCTGCTCTGACGAAGCCGCCGGGCAGGGCCCATCTGCCCCGGTAGGGCTCCTCACCCCGCCGCACGGTGAGGGCGCACAGCGCGTGCCCGCGGACCGTGAGCACGACCAGATCGACGGTGACGGCGAAGGGTGGGAAGTCGGACGGGTCGTAGGGCATGCCGTGATCATAGGGCTCCGCATGACACCACATCAGAGCCTTCGGAAGGACCGCTGCTGCCGCATGCAGCGGCGCAGCGGCTCGGGCTCCATGCCCTCGTTCATCGCCTGGTGCACCAACGCGGCGAACAGATACTCGGGGTCGGTCTCCAGCGCCCGCATCAGGGCGATCCGGGCGCCGACCGCGTCTCCGGTGCACCACGAGACCCAGCCGGCCAGCGTGAGCGGCGGGGCGGCATGTCCCTCGTAGGCCGCGACGCAGCGCCGGGCCAGGGCCCGCCACAGCCGAAGGGCCGGGGCGGCGTCGGGTCCCTCCATCCATTCGGCGAAGGTGTCCCGCAGGGCCAGGTCCTGGAGGCCGAGAATCATCCGGGCCGCCTCGTCCGAGGAGATCAGCGCGTCGTCACGATCGTCGTGGTGCGCCGGTGCCGTCTGCTTGCCCCGGGCTTCCCCGGCCTCGTCCGGCCGCCGCTGGGCCGGGACGGCGGCCGATGACGGGGCCCGGCGCAGCCGGCTCACCAGCCGGCGTGCGAGGTCCAGCGTCTCCTGGCGCACCGCCGCCGCGTCCGGGCCCAGCAGCCTGGGCATCATGGCCCGGGCCGCCGCGTCCAGCTCCCTGACCTGGCGGGCCACCAGGTGCCCGCGCAGCGGACGGATCCGCCGCTCCAGCTCACGCTGGGTGCCCTGGACACGGATCCCGCAGACGGCCGAGGCGGCGGCCAGCGCGGTGGTGCCGGCCTCGGGCAGCGGGCTGCCGTCCGCGTCGCAGCAGCCACTGCGGACACAGACGTACGACCAGAAACGGCCCCGGGTGATGAACAGGACGTCGCACACCGGGATGTCCCGGGCCCCACAGGCGGTGCGCAGCAACTGGGCCAGGGGCCGCAGTCGTTCCATCCCCTCCCGGCCGGTGCCGGGGTCGTCGGCGTTGGGGCACAGGTAGACGACCGCGCCGGTCAGCTCGCCGAGGCCGGGCGCGCCGCCGGTCGCCAGGGCGCCGGCCAGTGCCTCGGCGTGGGCGGGCCATTCCGCGGGGTCGCCGGGCAGTGCGGCGCGGATCCGGCCGACGACCCGGCTGCGGGGTCCGTAGAGTCCCGCGATCACGACGCAGTCCTCGGGGTGGTAGCCGAGCAGATACGGAAGGGCGTCGGCGAGGTCGCCCGGGCTGCTCAGCGTGACGTCCGAGTCGAGGGCGGTGATGGGCTGGGTGATGTTGCCGTGTGAAGTCATGCGATGACTGTGCCTGACATCGGCCGATCCGTGCTGAAAGTTATCCACAACCCTGCACATACAGTTCTATTTGCGGATTGTCCTGATGGTTTTCCACAGCCCTCATTCGCTTCCCGCCGCCCTTTCCGTTTGCATGGGACGCATGGAGCAGCAGACCACCGCGGGGCCCGACCCGCTTTCCCCCTCCGATCCCGATGACCTGCGCGCGGCGGCCGACACCGTCCTCGCGCGGCTGGTGGGCGATCCCACCGGCACCGCCCGGCTGCGCCCCGACCAGTGGCGTGCCGTGGAGGCACTGGTGTCCCACCGGCGCAGGGCCCTGGTCGTCCAGCGGACCGGCTGGGGCAAATCGGCCGTCTACTTCGTGGCCACCGCCCTGCTGCGCGAGCGGGGCCGCGGCCCCACCGTGATCATCTCGCCGCTGCTCGCACTGATGCGCAACCAGATCGACGCCGCCCGCCGGGCCGGCATCGAGGCCCGCACCATCAACTCCGCCAACCCCCAGGAGTGGGCCGCCATCCGCGACGAGGTGGCCGCGGGCCAGGTGGATGTCCTGCTGGTCTCCCCCGAGCGCCTCAACTCCCCCGACTTCCGCGACGAGGTGCTGCCCGAACTGGCCTCCGCCACCGGCCTGCTGGTGGTCGACGAGGCCCACTGCATCTCCGACTGGGGCCACGACTTCCGCCCCGACTACCGCAGACTGCGTACCCTGCTGTCCGAGCTGCCCACCGGGGTTCCCGTACTGGCCACCACCGCGACCGCCAACGCCCGGGTGACCGCCGACGTCGCCGAACAACTGGAGACCGGCGCCGACAGCACCGCCGAGGGCGCGACCCTGGTGCTGCGCGGGCCGCTGGAACGCGAGAGCCTGCGGCTGTCCGTGCTGCGGCTGCCGGACGCCGCCCACCGGCTGGCCTGGCTGGACGGACATCTGGAACAACTGCCGGGGTCCGGCATCATCTACACCCTCACCGTCGCCGCCGCCGAGGAGGTCACCGCCTATCTGCGCTCCCGCGGCCACACGGTCGCCTCCTACACCGGCCGCACCGAGAGCGCCGACCGCGAGGCCGCCGAGGCCGATCTGCTCGCCAACCGGGTCAAGGCGCTGGTCGCCACCTCCGCGCTCGGCATGGGATTCGACAAACCCGACCTGGGCTTCGTCGTCCACCTCGGCTCCCCCTCCTCCCCCATCGCCTACTACCAGCAGATCGGCCGCGCAGGGCGCGCCCTGGAGCAGGCCGAGGTCCTGCTGCTGCCCGGCCCCGAGGACGAGGCCATCTGGCGCTACTTCGCCTCCCTGGCCTTCCCCGCCGAGGAACAGGTCCGGCTCACCCTGCGGGCGCTGGCGGAAGCCGGCGCGCCCATGTCGCTGCCCGCACTGGAGCCGCTGGTGGATCTGCGCCGCTCCCGGCTGGAGACCATGCTCAAGGTGCTCGACGTGGACGGCGCGGTACGCCGGGTCAAAGGCGGCTGGACCGCCACCGGGCAGCCCTGGGAGTACGACACCCAGCGCTACGCCTGGGTGGCCCGGCAGCGCACGGCCGAGCAACAGGCCATGCGCGACTACGTCTCGGCGACCGGCTGCCGGATGGAGTTCCTGCGCCGGCAGCTGGACGACCCGGAGGCCACCGCCTGCCGGCGCTGCGACAACTGCGCCGGCGCCCGCTTCGACGCGGTGGTCGCCCCCGGCGCGCTGTCCGCCGCCCACGGCGAACTGACCCGGCCCGGCACCGCCGTGGAGCCCCGCCGGATGTGGCCCACCGGCCTGCCCTCCATCGGCCTGGACCTCAAGGGACGCATCCCGCCTCAGGAACAGGCCGGGCCCGGCCGGGCCCTGGGCCGGCTCTCCGACATCGGCTGGGGCAACCGGCTGCGCCCCCTGCTGGCCCCGGGCGCCGGGGACGGGCCGGTCCCGGACGACGTCGCCCACGCCGTGGTCACCATGCTCGCCGACTGGGCCAAGGGGCCCGGCGGCTGGGCCTGTGGCGAGCCCGAGGCCCCGGCCCGGCCGACCGGGGTCGTGGTGCTGGGCTCCAGGACCAGGCCACGGCTGGTGCACTCGCTGGGCGAACGGATCGCCACCGTGGGCCGGCTCCCGCTGCTGGGCACCGTGCACCACACCGGCCGGGGCGGACCGGCCGCCCCCGGCAACAGCGCCCAGCGGCTGCGCGCGCTGCACGGCTCGCTCGAACTGTCCGACGCGCTCACCGAGGCGCTGCGCTCGGCCGGCGGGCCCGTCCTGCTGGTGGACGACTACACCGAATCGGGATGGACACTGGCCCTGGCGGCCCGGCTGCTGCGTACGGCCGGCGCACCCGGGGTACTGCCGCTGGTGCTGGCCGTGCAGGCGTGAGGGGCCGGCCGGATCAGAAGAAGCCCAGTTGCCCGGCATCCTCCAGCGACTCCCGCTCCGGGGCCTCCCGGTGCGCGGGCAGCTTCAGATGGCGCCAGCGCGGCAACTGGTCGAGGTAGGCCCAGGAACGGCGGTGCTGCTCGGTGGGGCCGTGCTCCTCAAGGGCGGCCCGGTGCACCGGCGACGGATAGCCGGCGTTGCTGTCGAACCCGAAGGCGGGGTGCTCGCGGGCCAGTTCGGCGAGCATCGCGTCCCGGTGGACCTTGGCGATCACCGAGGCGGCGGCCACCGCCACGCAGGACAGGTCGCCCTTGATCACCATGCGCACCTGCCACGGCGCGCCCAGATAGTCGTGCTTGCCGTCGAGGATCACCGCGTCGGGCCGCTCCGGCAGCCCCTCCAGGGCCCGTACGGCGGCCAGCCGCAGCGCGGCCGTCATGCCCAGTGCGTCGATCTCTTGCGGCGAGGCATGACCCAGCGCGTGGGCGGTCACCCAGCCGCGGAGCACCGCATCCAGCGCGACCCGGCGGGCGGGGGTGAGCAGCTTGGAGTCCGTCAGTCCCTCGGGCGGGCGGCGCAGCCCGGTGACGGCGGCGCACACGGTGACCGGCCCGGCCCAGGCGCCACGGCCGACCTCGTCCACCCCGGCGACGAGCCGCGCCCCGGTGGTGGCGCGAAGCGACCGCTCGACGCGATGGGTAGGAGGTTCGTGGGCCATGACGCCGCCAAGCCTAGTCGCCACCCCGCCCGCACCCGTACCCGGGCACTCGGACGGGCAGTTCAGCGGCGCCCCGGCGGCCGGGTGCCCGCGCTCTCGAAAGGCCGCTCGGGAGTGTGCCAGTGCTCGAAGGGGCGGTCGATGTGATAGCGGCCGTCCCGGCCGAGCCGCAGCTCCCTGGTCTCCCCGTTGCCCGGATTGGACAGCGACTCGAACTCCGCCACCGACCAGTGCAGCCAGCGCATGCAGAACAGCCGCATGGTCAGCCCATGGGTCACCAGCAGCACATTGGGCGGATGGTCGGGCGAGTCGAAGCTGCGCCACAGACTCTCCAGAAAGGCACCCACCCGGTCGTACACATCCGCGCCCGACTCCCCCTGCGCGAAGCGGTAGAAGAAGTGCCCGTAGGCGTCCCGGGCCCGCTTCTGCCGCCGCACGTCCTCACGGTCCTGCCAGTTGCCCCAGTCCTGCTCGCGCAGCCGGGGCTCCTCCCGTACCCGTACCCGTGTGGGGTCCAGCCCCAGCAACTGGAAGGTCTGCAAGGTGCGCCGGTAGGGGGAGACATACGCCGAGACACCCTCCCCGTCGAAGACCTCCCGCAGCCGCACCCCGGCCTCCACCGCCTGGTGCCGCCCCTGGTCCGTGAGCTCCAGGGCATGGTCGGGGATGCGCTCGTACACCGAGTCGTCGAAGTTCCCCTGTGACTCTCCGTGCCGGAGCAGAACGATGCGCCTGGGCTGTGCCATGCCGTCAGCCTAGTTCGCACCGGCCCGCGCCGCCCGTACGGCTCACACCGTCCAGGACGGCTCCACATCGATGACATCACCGGTGAGCGAGGCGACATCGTCCCCGGTCCCGGCCCGTACCCCCAGCCGCTCCACCCGTTCGGCGCGGTACTTGGCGCGTTCGGCCGCCGAGTTCCACATCGACAGCGTCAGGAACTCGTGATCGCCTGCCGCCTCGGCGAAGACCCCGCGCAGCATGCCGGGCGACCCGGCCATCGCCGGATTCCACACCCGCTCCTGCATCAGCGCGAAGTGCTCGGCCCGGTCCTCGTGCACCCGGCAGTGCGCCACCCGCAGCAGATCGGCGTCCGTGAAGCGCGGCTCGAACCCCATCTTCACATCGAAGCGGTACTCGAACAGCCGCACCGTGAGATCCCGGTAGCTGCCGCGCTGGCCGGCCGCGATGCGGTCGTGGGAGTGCGCCATGAAGGAGTCGTACAGCGACCGGCTCTCCCAGAAGCCGAACAGATGCACCACCCCCGGCTCCAGTCGGCTCCAACCGCCGCCCTGCCCCCGGAACCCCGGCTCACCGGGCAGAACCGCCCATCCCTGCTGCCCCCGATGAAAGCCGCTTCGGTCGATCACGGTGCAGCGCATCCACTTGACCAGCACCGCGCCATCGTACGGCCATCCGGGGGACGCTCACCGCATCGCGCCGCGTTCGGCCAGGAACTCCTCGAACGTGCCGTGCCCGTCGGCGTGCCCGGGCGTCAGCAGCCCACCCCGGCGCACCGCGCGGATCACCTTCCCCGGCAGCCGCACCGGCACCACCGGCCGGCGCCCGCCCCCCGCGCGCACCGTCAGCTCCGCCAGCTCCCGCAGCGTACGGATCTGCGGACCGCCGAAGTCGGCGACCCGCCCGGCCGGCTCCCCCACCGCCAGCTCCGCCAGCCGCTCGCCCACCTCCCGCACCTCCACCGGCTGCACCCGGGCGCCGCCCCCCAGCGCGAACACCATCGGCAGCAGCCGCTGCGCCGTGCTGAACCGGGCGATCAGATCGTGGAACTGCGTGGCCCGCAGCATGGTCCACGGCAGCCCCGACTCTGCGACGATCCGCTCGGACGCCAGCTTGTGCCGGTAGTAGCGCAGCGGCACCCGGTCGACGCCCACGATGGAGACGTACACCAGATGCGGTCGCGTCCCCCGTACCGCCGCCGCCACCAGATTGCGGGTGGCGACCGTGTCGTCCTTGGCCGGCGCGGTGGCACAGTGCACCACCGTACGGGCCCCCTCCAGCGCCGCGTCCAATCCCTCACCGGTGGCCAGATCGCCCACCGCCCACTCCCGGGGCGTACGGTCGGCCCGCGGATGCGGATGCCGGCTGAGCACCCGCACCTCGTGCTCGTCCACCAGCAGCCGCCGCACCACCTCCCGCCCCAGCGTCCCCGTCCCCCCGGTCACCACGATCGCCCCGCTCTTCGCCGCCATCCCCCCATGGTGGCCCCGAACGCCCAAGGGCCGGGGAAGAACCGCCGAACGGTCCTTCCCCGGCCCCCGGGGTGGATCAGCTGCAGCCGCTGGTGGAGCCGCAGCCCTCGCACAGGTAGCAGCTGCCGGCCCGGCGCATCTTCGTGCCGCAGGAGAAGCACAGCGGCGCGTCCGCGTTCAGGCCCAGCTGCATCTCCAGCAGTTCCGTGGAGCTGTGCGCCTCACGCGGTGCCGGGCTTTCCTCGGCGGCCACCTCCGGCTCCGGCCGCGACGGGACGGCCTCCTGGCCGCGCGGGGCGGACTGGGCCAGCGCCTCGATGTCCAGGTCCTCCTCGACCGGCTCGTACGAGCCGGTGTCCAGGTGCCGCTGGCGTTCGGTGGCGGTGTGGATGCCCAGCGCCGAGCGGGTCTCGAACGGCAGGAAGTCCAGCGCGAGGCGGCGGAAGATGTAGTCCACGATGGACTGTGCCATCCGGACGTCCTGGTCATCCGTCATGCCGGCCGGCTCGAAGCGCATATTGGTGAACTTCGAGACGTACGTCTCCAGCGGCACCCCGTACTGGAGGCCCACCGAGACAGCGATGGAGAAGGCGTCCATCATCCCGGCCAGCGTGGAGCCCTGCTTGGACATCTTCAGGAAGACCTCGCCCAGGCCGTCGTCCGGGTAGGAATTGGCCGTCATGTAGCCCTCGGCGCCGCCCACCGTGAAGGAGGTGGTGATGCCGGGGCGGCCCTTCGGCAGCCGCTTGCGGACCGGGCGGTACTCCACCACCTTCTCCGGCTCCGCCGCCGCGGCGGACTCCTCCTTCTCCTTCGCGGCGGACTTCTTCGCCGACAGCGGCTGGCCGACCTTGCTGTTCTCCACGTAGACGGCCAGCGCCTTGGTGCCCAGCTTCCAGCCCTGGAGGTAGATCTCCGCGACATCGTCGACGGTGGAGGTGCTGGGCATGTTGACCGTCTTGGAGATGGCCCCGCTCAGGAACGGCTGGGCGGCGGCCATCATCCGCACATGTCCCATCGGCGAGATGGTGCGCTCGCCCATGGCGCAGTCGAAGACCTCGTAGTGCTCGGCCTTCAGCCCGGGCGCGTCCACCACATTGCCGTGCTGGGCGATGTGCGCGACGATCGCCTCGATCTGCTCCGGCTGGTAGCCGAGCCGCTTGAGTGCCTTGGGCACGGTGTTGTTCACGATCTGCATCGACCCGCCGCCGACCAGCTTCTTGAACTTCACCAGCGCCAGGTCGGGCTCGATGCCCGTGGTGTCGCAGTCCATCATCAGGCCGATGGTCCCGGTGGGGGCCAGCACCGATGCCTGGGCGTTGCGGAAGCCGTTCTTGCGGCCGAGACGCAGCACGTCCTGCCATGCCTCGGTGGCCGCCGCCCACACCGGGGTGTCCAGGTCGTCCGTCCGCCGGGCAGCCGTGTTGGCCTGGGCGTGCTGCTCCATGACCCGGTTGTGTGCCTCGGCGTTGCGCGCGTACCCGTCGTACGGGCCCACGATCGCGGCCAGTTCGGCGGAGCGCCGGTAGGAGGTGCCGGTCATCAGCGAGGTGATCGCGCCGGCCAGCGCCCGGCCGCCGTCCGAGTCGTACGCGTGGCCGGTGGCCATCAGCAGCGCGCCGAGGTTGGCGTAGCCGATGCCCAGCTGCCGGAAGGCGCGGGTGGTCTCACCGATCTTGTGGGTGGGGAAGTCCGCGAAGCAGATGGAGATGTCCATCGCGGTGATGACCAGCTCGACGACCTTCACGAAGCGCTCGGCGTCGAAGGACTGGTGGCCCTGGTCGTCGTCGCGCAGGAACTTCATCAAGTTCAGCGAGGCGAGGTTGCACGAGGAGTTGTCCAGGTGCATGTACTCACTGCACGGGTTGGACGCGCTGATCCGGCCGGACTCCGGCGAAGTGTGCCAGTGGTTGATCATGTCGTCGTACTGAATCCCGGGGTCGGCGCAGGCGTGCGCGGCCTCGGCCATCTTCCGGAACAGCGACCGGGCGTCGACCTCCTCGACCGTCTCGCCGGTCATCCGGGCCTTGAGCGCGTACTTCCCGCCGCTCTCCACGGCCCGCATGAACTCGTCGTTCACCCGCACCGAGTTGTTGGCGTTCTGGTACTGCACCGACGTGATGTCGTCGCCGCCCAGATCCATGTCGAACCCGGCGTCGCGCAGCGCCCGGATCTTCTCCTCCTCCTTCACCTTGGTCTCGATGAAGGCCTCGACGTCCGGGTGGTCCACGTCGAGCACCACCATCTTGGCGGCCCGGCGGGTGGCGCCGCCCGACTTGATGGTGCCGGCGGAGGCGTCGGCGCCGCGCATGAAGGAGACCGGGCCCGAGGCGTTGCCGCCGGAGGACAGCAGTTCCTTCGAGGAACGGATCCGGGAGAGGTTCAGGCCGGCCCCAGAGCCGCCCTTGAAGATCATCCCCTCTTCCTTGTACCAGTCCAGGATCGACTCCATCGAGTCGTCGACGGACAGGATGAAACAGGCGCTGACCTGCTGGGGCTGCGCGGTGCCCACGTTGAACCACACCGGCGAGTTGAAGCTGAAGATCTGGTGCAGCAGCGCGTACGCCAGCTCGTGCTCGAAGATCTCGGCGTCGGCCGGCGAGGCGAAGTAGTCGTGCTTCTCCCCGGCCTCGCGGTAGGTGCGCACCACGCGGTCGATGAGCTGCTTGAGGCTGCTCTCGCGCTGCGGCGTGCCCACCGCGCCCCGGAAGTACTTGCTGGTGACGATGTTGACCGCGTTCACCGACCAGCTGTCGGGGAACTCGAC
The DNA here is from genome assembly GCF_059510435.1 of Streptomyces sp. NTD107. Classification (NCBI taxonomy): domain Bacteria; kingdom Bacillati; phylum Actinomycetota; class Actinomycetes; order Kitasatosporales; family Streptomycetaceae; genus Streptomyces; species Streptomyces sp. NTD107. The sequence goes on from NZ_JCAJZV010000012.1 coordinate 112,065, forward strand.
GCCACGCTGCTCGAAGTTGACGGAGCCGTCGCGCCAGTTGGTCATGACGACGTCACGGCGCTCCCAGACCACCTCGTCGTACGGATGCACGCCGGGGGTGGTGTGGACCCGATCGATCCGCAGCCCCTTTCCGGCCTTGCCTCCGACGCCCTTGCCGCCCTTGGCACGGGAACCACCGCGTGCCGGGCCGCTCGTCGTCTCAGTCATTCCGCCTCCCTGTCGGGCACAACGCCCTGGTGTGACCGGATTGTTCCTCGGTCACGATGTCTGTTCTCATGGCCGGGGCGCGGCTGTGCGCCCCGGTCGGTTCTGGGGGGTTACGGTGCGGGCTCCGCTGCCGCTCATCCGGCGGCGGGCGGCACCGTGACCTTGCTGTCGGCGCCCTGGGCGTCGTCGGCGTGTTCCGCGCCGGGCGCGGCGGGTTCCCGCCCGCGCAGCTCCGCGATGGCCGCCTCGAAGTCCTCCAGCGAATCGAACGCCCGGTAGACGGACGCGAACCGCAGATAGGCGACCAGGTCGAGCTCACGGAGCGGGCCGAGTATGGCCAGGCCGACGTCGTGGGTGGAGAGTTCGGCGCTGCCGGTGGCCCGGACGGCTTCCTCCACCCGCTGGCCGAGCAGGGCCAGCGCGTCCTCGGTGACGGGGCGGCCCTGGCACGCCTTGCGCACCCCGGCGATGACCTTGGTACGACTGAAGGGTTCGGTGACGCCGCTGCGCTTGATGACCATCAGTGAGGCGTTCTCCACCGTGGTGAAGCGCCGCGAGCAGCTCGGGCACTGGCGGCGCCGGCGGATCATGGTGCCGTCGTCCGCGGTGCGGCTGTCGACGACCCGGCTGTCCGGGTGCCTGCAGAAGGGGCAGTGCATGCCACCTCTCCCTTCTCCTGGCCGCGATGACGCAGCGTGCTCGCCAGCTGCTCTCCGACACCACGCATCAGCTCTCACGGGGGCCACTGGCATACCCCCTGAGCACTCCCCAGCATAGGCGATCCCCGTCACCGATGATGACCGGGGACCACAACTTGTGGGATGTCGCGCATCATCAAACCACTAGATCTAGGGTTACGGCGCAAACACTCCTGGACCGCGTGTCGTGGCGCGGGAGGGGTGGGCGGTGATGGCGCGGCGGGCGCGCGCATGGGAGGCTATCGCATCAGCGTGTGACCGGTTGCCGTCGCATACACCTCGGCAACTGACCACGTCAGCAGATCAGCGATATTTCACTCGAACGTGTGTTTGGCGCAACCTTTCGATAGCAACTACCGTTGTCTGACTAGGGAGTACCACCACGAAGGGGCCGACATGACCACCGCAGCAGACGACGCCATCACCGCCGCTGAGCGCCGCCAGGAGCGGCTGTCCGCATCGCACGGAGCGGCACTGCGGCCGGAGAGCGGCACCGCCCGCTCGCTGCCGGGGCGCCCACCCGGCATCAGGGCCGACAGCTCCGGACTCACCGACCGTCAGCGGCGGGTGATCGAGGTGATCCGTGACTCGGTGCAGCGGCGCGGCTACCCGCCGTCGATGCGCGAGATCGGCCAGGCCGTCGGGCTCTCCAGCACCTCCTCCGTGGCCCATCAGCTGATGGCGCTGGAGCGCAAGGGCTTCCTGCGCCGCGACCCGCACCGGCCGCGTGCCTACGAGGTACGCGGCGCCGAGACCCCCACCCCGCCCCCCGCCGACACCGCGGGCAAGCCCGCCGCCTCCTATGTGCCGCTGGTCGGCCGGATCGCCGCAGGTGGCCCGATCCTGGCCGAGGAGTCCGTGGAGGATGTCTTCCCGCTCCCCCGCCAGCTGGTCGGCGACGGCGAGCTGTTCGTGCTGAAGGTGGTCGGCGACTCGATGATCGACGCCGCCATCTGCGACGGCGACTGGGTCACCGTGCGCCGCCAGCCCGTCGCCGAGAACGGCGACATCGTGGCCGCCATGCTGGACGGCGAGGCCACCGTCAAGCGCTTCCGGCGCGAGGACGGCCAGGTCTGGCTGCTGCCGCACAACACCGCCTACCAGCCCATCCCCGGCGACGAAGCCACCATCCTGGGCAAGGTCGTCGCCGTCATGCGGCGCGTCTGACCCGAGCCCGCGCCGCACCCTTCTCCCTCCCTGGCTCGTCTCAGGACGCGGCAGCGTTCCGCGCTGCCGCGTCGATCGCCGCCAGGGAGCGCCGTACCTGATTGCGGTCCGTGGTCGTCCAGAAGTCCGGCATCGAGGAGCGCAGAAAACTCCCGTACCGCGCCTTCGCCAACCGCGGATCCAGCACCGCCACCACGCCCCGGTCACCGGTGGCCCGCACCAGCCGGCCGGCCCCCTGGGCCATCAGCAGCGCCGCATGGGTCGCGGCCACCGCCATGAACCCATTGCCCCCCGCCTCTTCCACCGCCTTCTGCCGTGCGCTGAGCAGCGGATCGTCCGGCCGGGGGAACGGAATGCGGTCCATCACGACCAACTGACAGCTGGGGCCCGGCACATCGACGCCCTGCCACAGCGACAACGTGCCGAACAGACACGTCGGGGCGTCCTCGGCGAACGCCCGGATCAACTCGCCCAGTGTCTCCTCACCCTGGAGCAGAATCGGCATCTCCAGCCGCCCGCGCAGTTCCTCGGCCGCCGCCTGCGCCGCCCGCATCGAGGAGAACAGCCCCAGCGTGCGCCCGCCGGCCGCCTCGATCAGCTCGGCCAGCTCATCCAGCATGTCCGCCCGGCCGCCCTCCCGGCCGGGCGTCGCCAGATGCTTGGCCACATACAGAATCCCCTGCTTGGGATAGTCGAAGGGCGAGCCCACATCCAGGCCCTTCCACTCCGGATACTCCGTGCCGTGCGCCCCCTCCGGCGCGAGCCCCAGCGAGGCCCCCACCCCGTTGAAGTCGCCGCCCAGCTTGAGGGTGGCCGAGGTCAGCACCACCGACCGCTCGGTGAACAGCTTCTCCCGCAGCAGCCCTGACACCGACAGCGGAGCCACCCGCAGCGAGGCACCGTAGCGGTCGTGCCGTTCGCACCAGATCACATCGAACTCCGCGTGCTCGACCAGCCGCTCGGCCACCTCGTGCACATGCTCCACCGAGGCCAGCGCCTGCTTGCGCACCGCGTCCTCATCGCTCAGCGCCGCGTCCCGGGTGGCGCCGAGCACGGTGATCACCGTACGGGCGGCGTCCCGCAGCGCCACCAGGGCGTACTCCAGATCCTCGGGCAGCTCGGTCAGCCGCCCCGGCTCCGCGGTGTCCATCAGCCGCTCGAAGTTCTCGGACGCGGTGAGCATCGCGTCCGCCGCCTTCTCGTCCACGATCTTGGCGGCCCGGCGCACCGCCCGGCTGACGCTGCCCGGGGTCAGCTCTCCGGTGGCCACCCCGGTGACCCGGGAGACCAGCTCGTGCGCCTCGTCCACGATCAGCACATCGTGGCCCGGCAGCACCGGCGCGCCCTCGATGGCGTCGATCGCCAGCAGCGCGTGATTGGTCACGATGACATCGGCCACCTTGGCGCGCTCCCGGGCGGCCTCGGCGAAACACTCCGCGCCGTAGGCGCACTTGCTCGCGCCCAGGCACTCCCGTGAGGAGACCGACACCTGGGACCAGGCCCGGTCGGACACGCCCGGGGTCAGCTCGTCCCGGTCACCGGTCTCCGACTCGTCCGCCCAGTCCCGAAGCCGCAGCAAGTCCTTGCCCAGCTTGCTGCTGGGCCCGCCGCCACCGCGCTCGGCCGCCGCGGCAGCCGCTTCAAAGGGGTCGAACAGACCCTGGTCCTCGTCCTGCGGCACCCCCTCGTGCAGCCGGTGCAGACACAGATAGTTGGCCCGCCCCTTCAGGGTGGCGAACTCCGGGCGGCGGCGCAGCTGCGGACGCAGCGCCTCCACCGTACGGGGCAGATCGCGCTCCACCAGCTGCCGTTGCAGCGCCAAGGTGGCCGTGGCCACCACCACCCGGTCGCCGCCGGCCAGCGCGGGCACCAGATAGCCCAGGGACTTCCCGGTGCCGGTGCCCGCCTGCGCCAGCAGATGCGTGCCGCCTTCGATCGCTTCCGCGACGGCCTGGGCCATCGCGATCTGGCCGGGCCGCTCGCTGCCGCCGACGGCGGTCACGGCAGCGTGCAGCAGGTCGGTGAGGGCCGGCCCCCCGGATGTGACAGTCATAGGCGAGCCACCTTACGCGGCACCACTGACAGTCCCGGCCGACATCGGCCTCGGTCAGGCGTGCAGCGGGTTGGCCACCGTGCCGTCGATCGCCGCGTGCGGGCGCTCGGCCCGGTCGCGGTAGCCGTCCAGATGCAGCCGGTTACGGTTCAGGCACAGCCGCGCGATGCGCGGGGCGAGCAGATCGAAGGAGTCGAAACGGTTCTTCAGCTCCGGGAAGCGCTGCTGGTAACGCAGAATTTCCGCCCGTACGAGTGACCAGAACTCGCCCTCGGCCACCCCGAGCTGCTCCTCGCACAGCGGGGCCAGATAGCGGAACACCCCCACGAACAGCCCCGAGTGGATGAACTGCGGCAGGAAGTCCGCCGGTTCGGTCAGCAGCACCTCACGCACCTCGGCCGGCACGTCGTCGAACTCCGGCAGCGGCTCGGCGCTGAGGTTCACATCGTCGACGAAGTCCTTCACCGCCAGCCGTACCGGCACCTCCCGTTCGTCGAAGACCACGATGGCGTTCTCCCCGTGCGGCGAGAAGACCGTGCCGTACCGGTAGAGGAAGTGCAGCAACGGCGGCAGCAGCGCCGCGAACAGCCGCTTCAGCCACACCTCCGGCGGCAGCCCCGAGCGGCCCACCAGCTCCGCCGTCAGCGCCCGGCCGTCCCGTCCCCGCTGGAGCAGCGCCGCCAGCGTGCGGGCCTTCTCCCCCGCCGCCAGCTCGGGCCCGATCGGCTCGCGCCAGATGCAGCCCAGCAGCTCCCGGAACTGGTACGGCACCTGGGGCAGCCGGTCGTACAGCGGATGGGCCACCGTCACCGAGGCCGTCTCGCCGAGCAGGATCACCCGGGTCTCGCGCAGATACGGGTCGGCGTCCCGCAGCCCGTGGATCCAGCCGGTGACGGCGGGCGCGGCCAGCGTCCGCTCGGTGGGCAGCCCGCGGAACACCAGGGTGTTGAGGATGGACAGCGGCAGCTTCACGCTGCGGCCGGCCGGCCGGCTGATGTTGAGGAAGGTTCTGATCGACTGCTGCGGCAACCGCAGCTCCCCGTCGTCGGGCAGCTCGATCAGCCGGCCGGCGGCCAGCTGCGGGGCGTACAGCGGTGCGATGGTCTCGTCCCACTGCCAGGGGTGGACGGGCAGCCACAGATAGTCTTCCGGCGCCCGGCCGGCCCCGGCGACGGTCTCGGTGAAGGCGCGGCGGACCGGCTCGGACAGCTCCTGGGCGTACAGCGTGCCCGGGTCGGCCAGCGCCGGCACGCCCCGGTAGCGGGCGAGATCCCGGTGCACCGCGAGCCAGGGCAGTACGCGCGGGGTGCGCGCCTCGGGGGCCCAGCGGGCGGTGTCGGCGGCCGAGAAGCCGATCCGGCCCTTGTTGGCGACCAGCCAGGGATGGCCGGTCTGGCGGCCCTCCAGCGCGGCGTAGTCGAGGTCGGCCAGCTCGGCGGCGGTCAGCGCCTCCTCGGCGAGCACCGCGTCGGCGCTGAGCGTGGCGGTCAGCTCGCGCAGCAGATGCCCCAGGGTGTCGCCGCTGAGGCCGAGCACGGTGTCGTGGGCGGCGGCGACAAAGGCGAGCGGGTCGGCGCCGGGGGGCAGCGAAGCAGGATCGATTCGCCAGTGGCCGTACGCGCCCCGGGCGGCCCGGAAGCGGTAGACCGTGCCGGGGGCGACCGGCAGCCGGTACGCGCCGGGCCCGGCGGCGCGGTCCGGCTCGGGGGTGATGACGCCCTCGTAGGCGAACTCGGCGAGCATCTTGGCGAGCAGTTGTCGCGCGGCGTCGTTCCAGGCCGCTGAGGATATGGGCAAGGGAACTCCTCGGTCGGGGACATGGACGGCCGGGATCCGCCCTCAGCGGTCCCGGAGCATGATCGCGGCGCGCTTGTCCGGCAGATCGGCCTCGGCCGCCTTGCGGAATCCGGCGCCCCGGAAGGCCGCGATGGAGGCGGCGTTGCGGACATCGGGCTCGGCCACGATCCGCTCGCAGCGCGGGCGGTGCCGCAGCACCAGCTCGCACACCGCGCGCAGCAGTTCCGCGCCGAGCCCGCGGCCCCGGTCCCGGCCGGCGCCGATCAGCAGGTGCAGCCCGGTGTCCTGCGGTCGTGCCGGGTAGTGCTGGGCGAGCGGGTCGAGGTCGGCCCGGTAGAGCTCCCAGTAGCTCATGGGCCGCTCGTCCAGCAGCCCCAGGCACGGCACGCTGCGGCCGTCGCCCGCCAGCTGGGCACCGACATGCTCGGCGGTGCGGGCCGCGGGGCCGGCCAGCGCCCAGTAGCGATCCACCACCGGGTCGTTCATCCAGCCGGTGAGCAGCGCCAGATCGCGCTCCAGGTCCACCGGCAGCAGCCGGAACTCCCCGCCCCCGGTGGCCACCGGGCCCCAGTCGCCGACGGCGCCGACCGGTGCGGCGTACGGGGCGGGGCGCGGCAGCTCCAGTTCGAGGGTGTCCTCGCAGCCGGGTTCGCGGACGGACACGGGGCGCCTCCTAACAGGTGGTGAGCGGGTTGGGGACGGTGACGTACACGGACTGGCCGTCGACCGGGCCCACCAGCTCGTCCAGGCCGCGCAGCCGGGTGAGCAGATTGCCCTTGCAGCGCAAGGTGGCGCTGTCCAGGAGATGTCCGGCGAGCCGGGAGACCGGCCGCCCGGTGTCCGTGGCGGCCAGGCCGCCGAGGAAGCGCCGGAACGCGGCCAGCAGCAGCGCCTCGTCGGCCAGCCGCTGGGAGCCGAAGGCGCCGATCAGGCCGAGTACGTTGTTGATGCCGAGGTAGTACGCGAAGCGCTCATCGGTGATCTCGTCGCTGACGAAGGTGTCGGACCGCTCGCCGATGCCGGGCAGCCGCCGGTCGAGGGCTTCCCTGGCTGACTCGCGGAAGTAGTAGCCCTGATTGTCGCGGTAGCGCCCGCCCACCGGCCAGCCCTCGGCGTCCAGCAGCACCAGGGTGTTCTGCTGGTGGGCCTCCAGCGCGACGCCGGCCTCCGCGTCCAGCCACAGGATGGGCCTCACCACCGTCTGGAGATAGCGCAGGAACCACTCGGCGGAGATCGACGCGGTGCCGCGGCCGGTGCGCTCGGCCAGGGTGACCACGGCGTCGGCGAGCCGGGAACGCAGCCGGTGCGGGCCGGCGCCTGGCCAGGGGCGCGGCGCGGTGAGGCCGGCCAGGCAGACCGGGTCGTCCCCCGGGACGAAGGGATTGTGCCGCAGCAGGGTGTCCAGGCCGGGTACGGGCGCGCCGCGCTCGTCGTTCACCGCGAGGTAGGCGGGGTCGCGCACGATGTCGAAGCCGGGGCCGTCGGGGAACGCCGCCCGCCACTGGTCGCCGAGACCGGTGCCGAGCAGCCGGTGCACCTCCACGCCGCGGTGCAGTTCCTTGCGGAGGTTCTCGCGGCGGGAGTTGGTGATGCTCAGCCCGAGGGAGAGCTTGAGCATGAAGGGGGCGCCGGGCCGGTGGACGGTACGGACCGATGAGGTCGGGTGCCAGGGCGCGCCGTGCTCGCCCAGGTCGTGCAGCGCGCCGGCCGCCAGCAGGGCGGCGACGGCGGGGCGGTGCGTCACGTCGCGGGCCTGCCAGGGATGCAGCGGCAGCGGCGCGGTGTCCGCCGGCAGCGGCAGCGGGGCGCCGGCGAGGCGGCCGGCCAGTTCGGCCGCGTCGGTGACCGTTCCGTCGCCCTCGTGCCAGGCGGAGTCGGTGGCCAGCAGGGCCCGGTCCACGGCCAGCCAGTGCAGCCGGAAGGAACCGCGCAGTTCCGGGGAGTATCGGCGGGCCTCGGCGCCGGCCAGTCCCTCGCGGCTCTTGGGGGTGGGATGCAGCGGATGGCCGAGCAGCAGGGCCTGTTCGCCCTCCAGGAAGGCGTCTGCGTGGGCGGCGGGGCCGGGTTCCGCGCGGCGCTCGGCGAGGAAGACGGCGGTGCGCTGTACGGAGTCGGCGACCCGGCCGACCAGGGCGATCGCTTCGCGTACGCCCAGCGCGCCGCGTGCGCCGGCGGCTCCCTCGCGGGCCAGCAGCGCCGCGAGGGTGGCGGCGTCCAGCGGGGCCGCGCCGGCCGGGGCGGTGTCGAGCACGGGGAGCCCGAAGCGGTGCCAGCCGGTGGGCGACCAGTAGCGCACCGGCACCCGCAGCGTGCTGCCGCAGGCGGCGAGCGGCAGCCGCAGTTCGCCGCCTGCGGGGCGCGCGACGCCGGTCTCCCGTACCCAGCAGCGCAGCAGATTCTCGGTGCCGGCGGCGTCGGCGGCCAGCTCGGGGTCCGGGTGCTCCAGCGGGTCGGCGATGGGCGCCGACGGGGGCCGGGCGGCGGTGCCCGGGCCGTTCTCGGAGGCCGGTGGGGGGCGGTGTCCCGGGATCGCCGGCTCCATCAGCTTGGCGAGCCGTTGGCGCACCGGCTGACGCTCGCGGGCCGGACCGCGCTCCGGGCGGGGGCGTGCGTTCATCGGGGTACGGCGCGCGCGGGCCGGGGGTGAGCCGCCGCGCCTTCCTCCTTCGGCCATCCGTGTCTGTCATGTCTGCGGCATCCCGCCGCATAGGGAGTAACGACGCGGCGTCCCCGGGATAACGGCCTGCGCCAAGATCGTTTGCGCGAATCGTTCCGCCCGCGCCGCGCGGGCGCACCAGGTGGCCGGAACCGGGGACCCCCTGACCGCCGTCCTGGGGAGCACCGGCATAGTGGGGGAACGCTCCCGCACCATGACGGGGCACATGACAAGCCGCACCGAGGCACAACTCCGGGGGAGTTCATCCATGTCATCGATACGCGGGCGGCTCGGACGCCGCCGCACCGCTCTGGCCGCCACGGCCATGGCGGCCGCACTCGCGCTCACCGCCACCGCCTGCACCGGCGATGACGACTCCGGCAACGACGCCAAGCCCAGCGACGGCAGCGAGATGCAGGACCTGCTGGACAACCTGCCCTTCGACGTCGACGTCGAGGCGTGGATCAACGGTGGCTGGGAGGACTGGGACACCGACACCTGGCTGCGCGACATCGGTGAGTTCGTCAACCCGATCATCGAGGGCCTGTGGGACTCCGACCGCATGGAGGAGGCCCGGGACCCCGATCAGGCGATCGACGACGGTCAGATCGAGGAGGACGTCAACCCGCCGCAGAGCGATGACCCGCAGGCCGACCGCGGCGTCACCGACAGCGAGCCGCTGCCGGTGGAGGCCGTGCCCGTGGCCTTCCCCTACACGGACAACGCGGCGCCGATCGGCAAGGTGTTCTTCGACGCCCCCGAGGGCTCCATGGTCTGCTCCGGCACCGTGGTGAAGGACCCGAACAAGCCGGGTCGGTCCAATCTGGTCGCCACCGCCGGACACTGCGTGCACGCCGGCACCGAGGGCGGCTGGTTCCGCAACATCGCCTTCGTCCCGGCCTTCAACAACAACGGCTCCCCCGACCCGTACGGCGCCGGGTACGACGAGATGGCCCCCTACGGCGTCTACTGGGCGAACTACGTCTCCACCACCCAGTACTGGATCGACCACGGCACCGCGATGGGCGGCGGCGGCGCACACGGCGACTTCGCCGTCCTGGAGGTCGAGAACGAGGACGGGTCCGGCCAGTCCCTGGAGGAGACCGTCGGCAACGCCATCGAGGTCGACTTCGACGCCCCCGCCGTCTCCGGCCTCGGCGATGTCAGCCTCTACGGCTTCCCCGCCGCCGACCCCTACGACGGCAACCTGATGTACAGCTGCACCGACACCCCCTCCCGGCTGTCCCTGGACTCCGCCATGCCGGGGATGTACTGGGCCGGCTGCACCATGACCGGCGGCTCCTCCGGCGGCCCCTGGATCCGCTGGGACGCGAACAACCAGCCCCGGCTGATCTCGGTCAACTCCATCGGCCCGATGGAGAGCACCTGGCTGGCCGGCCCGCGCCTGGAAACCGAGGCGCAGGGCGTACTGGAGCACGTCAGCAGCGGCCAGGGCCGCTGACCCGACACCACGGACCGGGCCCCGTACTCCTCACCCGGGAGTACGGGGCCCGGTCGTTGTTCCCGGGGGTACGGTCAGCCGCGCGGCACCGCCAGCGGGCCGCGTACGGCCTCCCCGCCCGGCACCGGCTCCGAGGGATCGGCACCCAGCGCCACCACCCGGTTGTCCGCGTCGACATGCACCACCGTGGGCCGCAGCGACCGCGCCTCGGCGTCGTCCACCTGCGCGTAGGAGATCAGGATCACCAGATCCCCCGGCTGCACCAGATGCGCCGCCGCCCCGTTGATTCCTATGACCCCCGAGCCGCGCTCGCCCTCGATCACATACGTCTCCAGCCGGCTGCCATTGGTGATGTCGACGATGTGCACCAGCTCCCCCGCCAGCAAATCCGCCGCCTCCATCAACTCCGCGTCCACGGTGACCGACCCCACATAGTGCAGATCGGCCTGGGTCACCGTGGCCCGGTGGATCTTGGACTTGAACATGGTGCGCAGCATTCTGGACTCCTAGAAGACGGCTCCCCGCCGGCTTTCTGCAGGTCAGGGGCGCCCTTCACTGTACATCGGCATATCTTCCGCTCGAAGATTCTCCAGAACATCGTGCGCCGTAACGCGCAGGTCTCTCACCTGCGCAATCCGTGCGGATCAAGCTGCCGCGAAGCCGTAGACCGGGAGCAGGCACGGAGGAGTGTCCCCGTCCCATGCTGAGCGGATACTGACGCCTCGCGGTCCCGCCGCAGCCTCCCGTGCAGGGTCCTGTCCTTCGCGAAATCATCGATCATGCGGCATGAACCCTCCATGGGCTGTTGGTGGTCTCAATATCCCGGACATGGTCCGCAAGGGCCGGCAGAGCCGAGGCTCAGGACTCCTACGCAATGAACGACCGGGAGTGACTGACTGTCAGAGAGACGTGGGGTGGGGGTGGGGTGCCTGACTGCCCGCGGCCTACTCGACCGGCGACGGTTGCTGCGCAGCAGGAGTGCACGCATGCTGTCCGGTGCTGTTCTCCGATCCCGTTGAGCAGGTCGGGACAGGGACCGGGGAGGCGGGCGGGTGCCAGGTGAGAATCCAGCCGGCGGAGAGCGCCACCACGCCGCCTGCCAGGGCGATTGCGCCGCCTGTTCCGATGGCTGCGGCCACCGCGCCCAGGCAAACCGCCCCGACGCCCTGCAGCGTGATGCTGCCGGCGCCGAGCAGGCTGAATGCCTGGCCCCGGCCATCCTGCGGCAGGGCGTTGAGGAACGGGCGTTGCAGGCCGAGTTGGTAGGCGTATCCGAAGCCACTGAACAGCAGCAGACAGGACGAGACGCCTACCCCGGGCTGGGCGGCGAAGCCGACCAGCGGTAGTCCCGTCAGCGCGATCAGCGGCACGACCAGTCGCTCCCGAGTGGGCGGCCGCAGCAGTCGGCCCACCAGCAGGTCACCGACAAGCATGCCGACCGGAAGACAACCCATCAGCACCGCGTACCAGCCGGGCGCGAAGTGGCGTTCTCCCGAGTAGGCGACGAGCAGGCCTTGCGCGCCCGCTACGAACGCGACGGGTAGCCACTGGGCCAGCATCAGCCGTCGCACCGTGCGTCGGCGCAGCAGCAGGCCCGCACCTCGCAGGCTCGCCCGGACGGCCCCGCTGTTGCTCCCGGCGCCGCCGGGTGTGCCGCCGGAATCTCCCGGTTGCAGCCGGGGCAGCCGGATGCGGATGGCCAGCGCGCAGCCGAGGTAGAGGACGGCGCTGGCCGCGAGCGCCCGGCGTGGGCCGAGTGCCGCGACGGTCGCACCGCCTAGCGCCAGACCGAGCAATTGCGCGCCGGCACCGGCGATGTTGTTGAGTGAACGGCCCAGTACATAGGCGTCACCCTTCAGCGACTCAGCGACCAGCCGACTTGACGCGCCGTGAAACACCGGTGTGGCGAGAGAGACCAGCGCCACGACACCGAGGCTTGCCGCGACCGGCATCCGCACCAGGGCGAGCAGCAGGGCGGCGGCGCACGTCAAGGCGTAGCCGCCGGTGATGAGCGCGCGGGGCGGCAGTTGGTCGGCCAGTGAACCCAGCAACAGCGAGCCGAACAGCTGCGGGATGAAGCCGATACCGAAGGCCGCCGCGCTGAGCAGCGCGGAGCCGGTGGCCGAGAAGACCAGCACCGAGAACGTGGTGATCCGCAGAATGTCCGCCGTGATCGCGACGGCGCGTGTTGCGAAGAGCAGCCGGAATCGCGGCTCGGCGAGCACCTCCCGGTAGGTGGCACGGTGGTCGCCCTGCGCGGGCTCGGCGGTTGGGGTCATGACGCCCAGCCTCGCCGTGCTCCCACGCCAACCACCAATGATTCGTCACTGGACGAATCGGAACAGACATCCCTCGGTAGCCTGGCGCGGTGCTCCGCTTCGAAGTCTCCGTCGAGGACCTGCTGCGCAGCCGCTTCGCGCTGTCGCCCGCGCTGGACCTCTGCCAACTGCTGCGCTCACTCGCCGGCCAGGACAGACCGCTGCCGCGAGCCTGGGCCACCCGGCTCCTCCCGGCCTTTGAACGGCTTCGCCGCGAGAGCGAACTGAACGCCGCCCTCGCCCTGCACAACCCGCGATCCGGACCGAGCTTCGTCGCCCCGGCCCCTCGCGGCCTCAACCAGACCTGGGCAGACGACCTGGCCGTGATCCGGGCCACACCGCTGGAAGCGGCCCGCCACGAAATCGCCACCCACGCAACCGGCCCGTCCGCCCGTGATCCCCGCGTACGCGCGGTGCTGGACTCGACGGACGCCGTCTCCAGGATCGCCGAGGCGATGGACCGGGCCTGGCACGAGCTGCTCGCCGCGGACTGGCCGCAACTGCGCGCGATCTGTGAGCGCGACGTCGTGCACCGGGTGGGTACGATCGGCGAACACGGATGGGTCACGACCATCGAGAGCCTGCACCCGAGCATCACCTGGCAAGCCAGCGGTATCGAGATCGGCCACTTCGCCCAAGTTGAACCGGTCCGCCTCGCCGGCGACGGACTCCTGCTGATCCCTTCGGTCTTCGTCGCGAATATCGGCGCCCACCTGGCAGACCCCTGGCCCTGGCCCAGGACCTTGGTCTATCGCGCCCGCGGCACCGCCGCCCTGTGGGGCGAACAGGAGACCGTCCCCCAACAGGACGCGCTGACCGCACTGATCGGCCGGTCACGAACCCGACTGTTGTTGGCGCTGGACGCTCCGGCCAGTACCAGCCAGCTCGCCCGAAGCCTCGCCATGGCACCCGGCGCGGTAGGAGACCACCTCGCCATCCTGCTTGGCGCGGGGCTGCTCGTCCGCGCCCGGTCCGGACGGTCCGTGCTCTACCGGCGCACCCCGCTCGGCGAGGCATTGGTAGGCGGTACGAGCTGAGAGATCGGATCAGCACTGCTTATGAGGCGCCGCCAACAGACGATCGCGCGGCCGAGAGCAAGGAACGCCTGGTGGATGTCGGCACGGTTCGCCCAGCGGATACGGGGCCGGCGGTCACCAGGGCGGCAAGCCGGCACGCCTCCACGCACGATGCTGGCCGTTTGCTGACCTGACCAACCCTACGGGGCCGCTGACCTGCGCAGATGCCCGGATGTCAGATGTTGGACTTCAACAGGCACGCAGCATTTCGGACTCCGGGAAGACGGCTCCCCGCCGGCCTTCTACAGGTCAGGGGCGCGTCATACATCGGCAAGCTTCGACTCCAAGGTTCTCCAGAACATCGTTCGCCGTGACGAACAAGTCTCTCACCTGCGCAATCTGTGCGGATCAAGCTGCCGCGAAGCTGTAGACCGGGAGCATGTACGGAGGAGTGTCCCCGTCCAATGCTGAGCGGATGCTGACTTAGCTGGATAAGTAAGTCCGAGGGGTGTCGTTGCGGTTAGTGATCGTGGCAGGCTCATGACCGTTGGTCGGCTGTGCGGTTGTCGTTGTGCCAGATGGCTGCCGCAGCGGCTTGAGCAGGTGCGCTCCGGAGCGCTTGGCCTCTCCTTTGCGGGCTGGCCGCAGCAGTACCAGGTGACGCTCGGCAAGGTCGTGTTCGAACCCAAGGCCGTAGTAGCCCTTGTCCGCGATGATCGTCTGGCCCGGACGGGCCGTGGTGATATCGGGTGCGGTGTCGAGCATGTCGCGCGGCGTCTCCCGCTCGTACTGGGCCCATTACGGCTACTGCGCGTCTTACTCCTGGCACTTCTGGGCTGCGGCTGCACCTGGTGTGCACGCCCGGAGGGCTGCCGGTCGCCTTCGCCCTCACCGGAGCGAAGGCGCGGGCAGGTCCGAGCGGTTGGCCGTCTCTTCGGGAGTATCCGCAGCCCACCGGGGTGGAGGCGACCAGCCATACATCGTCGCTCCACAGCGAGGTGTCCGCCGCGAGTATCCAGATCAGGCGGGTGATCAGTGGTGATGCCGCCCGCAGCCGCTGGTTGTAGCCGGACTGTCACGGCGAAGCCCTCAACCCGCCGTCTCCGGGACCAGAGTGCTGTTGCGAGGGTGTCCAGGTCGGTCATCACACACCGACCATGGACACCCTCGTGCCATGTCCGCGGGCAAACCCTTGGACTCACTCATCCAGGCGTGTGTGAGGCCGGCTCTTGAGCCGACGGCACCCCCTTACGGGCGACGTTCACGCCTTGGTGAGGACGAAGAACAGGAAGCACAGGAACCTGCCGGACTCCTTCTGTTCGAAGACTTCGGGGAACCGTTCGCGGGTGCCGGGTCCCGGGGACGGTTCACTGATGACGTCGATCCGGAAGCCGGCGGCGGTGAACGCGTCGGTGATCGCGTGCAGCGGCCGGTCCCAGAAGGTCATCAGGTGCTTGGTGCCGTCGATTTCCCACCACTGGGAGGTGGGGCGGATCGCGAAGTAGTGGGTTCCGGGCGGTGCCGTCAGGTGCTGGACGAAGGGGTGGTGGACGGACCCGATGAGGCGGCCACCGGGCTTCAGCACGCGCCGCAGTTCGGCCAGGGCCGTCGTCCAGTCCTCCAGGTAGTGCAGGACCAGGGAAGCGACGACGTCGTCGAACTCGGCGTCGGCGAAGGGCAGTGGGCCGCCAAGTTCGGCCCGTTCCAGCGCCACGCCGTCGCCGAGCCGCCGCCGGGCCTGCGCCAGCATCCCGGCGCTGGAGTCGAAGCCGGCGACGACGGCGCCGCGCTCGCGCAGGTCCTCGGCCACGGGGCCGGCGCCGCAGCCGGCGTCGAGGATCCGGCGGCCCGCCACGTCGCCGGCCAGGTCCACGATCGCGGGACGCGCGTAGTAGGCGTTGAGCAGGCTGTTCTCGTTGTGGTCCGCGTACGCCTCGGCGAAACGGTCGTAGTCGTTCACCCTCTCCCCGGGCCCCGGAGGCGGCTCGACGGGACTGACCCAGGACGCCGTCTGCCGGCTCGGCGGGACATCCGCCTGCTCTGCGGGTCTCTCGGGAGCGGCGGTTCCGCCGGTCGTTCCAAGATCCCCGCTACGGCGGTTACCAGGTCAGCGAGCCAGAACGCCTCCGCGCCCAATGCTGACCATGTGCTGACCCGAGCGGCTCGATCATGCCTCTGACCTGCGCAAATTCTCATATGCTAGATGTTGGACTTGAACATGGTGCGCAGCATGAAGCTACTCCTGGTGCTCGGCTCCCTGCCCGCGCTCCTGCAGGTCAAGGGCTCTTGTGCCACTCTACGACGACACCGCGCCCCCGGGTTCTGTGAGCACCCCCACTCCCCAGCCGGACCGGCGGCACCCCAGCCTACGCAGCCGCCCCGGCCGGGGTCAGCCCTTCAGGCCGGTGTGGGCGAGGACCTCGACGAACTGGCGTTGCAGGGCGATGAAGAAGACCGGCACCGGCGGCGCCGTCATGGTGGCCGCCGCCGGCTGTACGTCCCACATGGGGCCGCCGTACGCGTCCACGAAGTGGGTGAGAGCCTGCGGCAGGGTGAACTTCTCCGGGGTCGACAGGAACACGATCGGCTCCAGGCAGAGGTTCCGGCTGTGCAGAAAGGTGAAGATGGCCACCGCGCCGAGCGCCGGTCCGGCCAGCGGCATGGCGATCCAGGCACTCATACGTATGAGTCGCCGGTGCGTTCCGCCATGCCGCGTTCCCGGCCGAGGGCCGTCAAGATGGTCATGCGTATGACCACTTGACGCTGCTCCGAGCCGCCCCCGAAGCTGTGCTGCCATCGGCTCCCCCGGACGGCGGAGCCGCCCGACAGGCCACCGCCCCACTCCGGAGTCGCCATGACGGACCACGCGAGTCGCTCCCCCGCCACCCCCATGAGCCGCCGCGGACTACTGCGCGGCGCCGCCACACTCGGCACCGCGACGGCGGCCGGCGGACTGCTCTCCCTCGCGGGCGGCGGGGCCGCGCAGGCGGCCGTGCCGGGCTTCCCGACCTTCGGCTACTACGGCCAGGCGCTCGACAGGAGCCGGCTGCGCTACAACCCGACCAATGAGCTGATCTTCCCGTCCGTCCGCTATGTCGCCGGCCGCATCAACAACCCGCTGGGCCGCTGGTACATGTACTACGCGCCGCACGACGCACCCGGTGGGATCTGCCTCGCCTACGCCGACACCGTCACCGGCCCCTGGCACGAGTACCCGAACAACCCGATCATTCCGCGCACCTGGGCCGGCTTCGACGTCTCCCACGTATCGAGCCCGGACGCCTTCTGGAATCCGGCGGACCGCAAGATCTACCTGTACTTCCACGGCGAGAACCACACCACCCGGGTGGCGAGTTCGGTCGACGGCCGCAGCTTCCAGTACCACAACAGGGTGGTCGGCACCTACATGCTGCCGGGCGTCAGCGAGACCTCGTACGCCCGGGTCTTCCCGCACCCCACCAAGCCGGACATCTACATCATGCTCCTGATGGGCAACCACGGCGGCACCCGCAAGATCTACATCGGCTGGTCCCACCACCTGACCTCGGGCTGGCAGGTCAAGACCGACCCGCTGATCTCGCCGCGCGCGGGCGAGGGCGGCCAGCTCTCCGGCGCGCACTACTGGTCGCGGAACGGCGGCGGGCATGTGGTGTACCACTCCGGCGCGGGGAGCATCCATGTCGCGAGGGTCGGCACCGGCTTCGACCGCGAGGACCACCTCGGCGTGCTGTACGACTCCCGGTCGGCCGCGCCGGACAACGGGCGCGCCGCCGCACCGTCCTTCGTCGAGGCGGACGGCCGGCTGCACATGTTCTACGAGGCCGGTCAGCGCGGCTCGACCACCATCGCCCTGGCCCGCGCCGACTGACCCGGCCGCAGCACGCGAAATGGGGCTCCCCGGCAGGGGAGCCCCACTCGGCACGGCCGCCGGATCAGCCCCGCGTCGCCGGCTCGTACGGCGTCAGCAGCGCCGCCAGCTCCGGATGCACCCGCACGGTCAGCAGCGTGCCCTCACCGGTGTGCTCCTCGCGCAGCACCTCACCCTCCGAGTGCACCCGCGAGACCAGCGCGCCCTCGGTGTACGGCAGCAGCGCCGCCACCTCCACATCGGGGCGCGGCAGCTCGTCGTCGATCCAGGCCAGCAACTGCTCGATGCCAAGACCGCTGTGCGCCGACACGGCGATCGACCGCCGCTCCGCACGCAGCAGCCGCTGCACCACCAGCTCATCGGCGGCATCGGCCTTGTTGATCACCACGATCTCCGGGACCTGGGTGGCACCGACCTCGCGGATCACCTCCCGCACCGCCGCCAGCTGCTCCTCGGGCTCGGGATGCGCGCCGTCCACCACATGCAGGATGAGATCGGCCTCGCCGACCTCCTCCATGGTGGACCGGAACGCCTCCACCAGATGGTGCGGCAGATGCCGTACGAACCCCACCGTGTCCGCCAGGGTGTAGAGCCGCCCGCCGGGCGTCTCGGCCCGCCGCACCGTCGGGTCCAGGGTGGCGAACAGGGCGTTCTCCACCAGCACCCCGGCGCCGGTCAGCCGGTTCAGCAGCGAGGACTTGCCGGCGTTGGTGTAGCCGGCGATGGCGACCGAGGGCACATGGTGCCGGCGCCGCTCCCCGCGCTTGATGTCCCGCCCGGTCTTCATCTCGGCGATCTCCCGGCGCATCTTCGCCATCTTCTCGCGAATCCGCCGCCGGTCGGTCTCGATCTTGGTCTCACCGGGGCCACGGGTGGCCATGCCGCCACCACCACCGCCACCCATCTGCCGGGACAGCGACTGGCCCCAGCCGCGCAGCCTGGGCAGCATGTACTGCATCTGAGCGAGCGAGACCTGCGCCTTGCCCTCCCGGGACTTGGCGTGCTGGGCGAAGATGTCCAGGATCAGCGCGGTGCGGTCGACCACCTTGACCTTGACGACGTCCTCCAGCTTGATCAGCTGGCCGGGGCTCAGCTCACCGTCGCACACCACCGTGTCGGCGCCGGTCTCCAGCACCAGATCACGCAGCTCCTGCGCCTTGCCGGAGCCGATGTACGTGGCCGGGTCGGGCTTGGTACGCCGCTGGGTGACGCCCTCCAGCACCTGCGCGCCGGCGGTCTCGGCCAGCGCGGCCAGTTCCGCGAGGGAGTTGTCCGCGTCCTGGGCCGTACCGGAGGTCCACACGCCCACCAGCACCACGCGCTCCAGGCGCAGCTGGCGGTACTCGACCTCGGTGACGTCCTCCAGTTCGGTGGACAGACCGGCGACCCGGCGCAGCGCGGCGCGCTCGTCGCGCTCGTACTGCTCGCCGTCCCGCTCTTCGTCGAAGGTGCTCCAGTCCGCGTCCTCATCCATCAGGGCGTCGGCCCGGCGGCTCGCGGCGGGGCGTGAGTTTTCCTGAGGAAGGGATGAAAACGTCAATGCGATCCTTAGTCGTCGGGCGAGGCGGCCGGAAGAGCCGTCCGGAAGGGGAACAACGCCGGGGCACAACGGAAGATTCCCGTTTTCCCCGCCATCTCCATAGTGGCACGGCCCGATCGGGGCGTCACCCAGGTTTGCCGCCGGCCCGGCTAACCGCGCGGCCTGACCACCCGGGAGACGTCGTACACGCCCGGCACCTCGCGCATCGCGCGCATCAGCCGGGGCAGCCCCGAGGCGTCCGGCAGCCGCAGCGTATAGGTGTGCCGCACCCGCTGCTGGCGGGGCGGCTCCACCTCGGCCTGGAGCACGGCGGCGCCCTGCGCGGCGAGCGCCTCGGTGAGATCGGCCAGCAGGTGCGGGCGGCCCAGCGACTCGGCGTACAGCGTGACCCGGCAGCCGATGGACGGCGAGCGCCAGCCCACCTCCAGCGTGCTCCGGCCGGAGCCGGTCATCCGGACCGCGACCGGGCAGCTCTCCCGGTGCACGGTGACGGCGCCGCCGCGCACCAGGAAGCCGCACACCCGGTCCGGTGGCACCGGGGTGCAGCAGCGTGCCAGCCGCACCGGGGCACCGGGCGCGCCGCGCACCAGCGCCACGGGCTCGGCGGCCGGCCCGCCGGGCGTCGCGGGGGCGGCCGGGGCCTGCGGCGCGGCGGGGCTCGCGGGCACCGGCACGGCGGCGGCGCGCTCGGCGGTGGTACGGGGCTGCTCGCCCTCCAGCCGGCGCCGGATCGGGATCCGGGCGGCGGGCGTGGTGGCGTACTCCAGCCACTCGGCGGCCGGCCCGGCGGACGGGCCCGGGTCGGGGTCGAGCAGCAGCCGTACGGAGTCGCCGTCGCGCAGCACGGTGCGCAGTGTGGCGAGCCGGCCGTTGACCCGGGCGCCGATGCAGGTGTGGGCGAGCTGACCGTGCCGGGCGTAGGCGGCGTCCACGCAGGTGGCGCCGGCAGGCAGCTGGAGCGGGCCCTCGTCGTCGGCCTCGGCGAAGACGGTGATCTCGCGGTCCTGGGCCAGCTCGGCGCGGAGCGAGGTCCAGAAGGTGTCCGGGTCGGGCTCCTGCCGCTGCCAGTCCAGCAGCCGGGACAGCCAGCCGGGGCGGGAGGGGTCGGCGCGCTCGCCGTCCTCGTCGGCCACCGACGCGATCACCCCGGCCTCGGCGATCCGGTGCATCGCGTGCGTCCGCACCAGTGCCTCGGCGACCAGTCCGTCCCGGTCGGCGAACGCGGTGTGCAGGGAACGGTAGAGATTGAACTTGGGGGCCGCGATGAAGTCCTTGAACTCCGACACCACCGGGGTGAAACAGGTGTGCAGCTCACCGAGCACCCCGTAGCAGTCGGCGTCCTCCGCGACCAGGATCAGCAGCCGCCCGAAGCCGCCGGGGCCGAGCCCGCCGCGTTTGAGCAGCGCCCGGTGCAGCGACAGCACGTGCCGGGGCCTGATGATGACCTCGGCCGCGATGCCGGCCTCCCGCAGGATGGCGCGTACCTGCTCGGCGACCCCCTCCAGCGGCTCCGGGCCGGCCCGGTGGGCGCGCAGCAGTTCCAGGGCGCGGGCGTGCTCGGCGGGCTGGAGGATGGCGAAGACCAGGTCCTCCAGCTCGGTCTTGAGCGCCTGGACGCCGAGCCGCTCCGCCAGCGGGATGAGGACCTCGTCGGTGACACGGGCGATGCGGGCCTGCTTCTCGGGGCGCATCACCCCGAGGGTGCGCATGTTGTGCAGCCGGTCGGCGAGCTTGATCGACATCACCCGCACGTCGGTGCCGGTGGCCACCAGCATCTTGCGGAAGGTCTCCGGCTCGGCGGCGGCGCCGTACTCCACCTTCTCCAGCTTGGTGACGCCGTCGACCAGCAGCTCCACCTCGGCACCGAACCCGGCCCGTACCTGATCCAGGGTCACCTCGGTGTCCTCCACGGTGTCGTGGAGGAGGGAGGCCGTCAGGGTGGTGGTCTCGGCGCCGAGTTCGGCGAGGATGAGGGTGACGGCGAGCGGGTGGGTGATGTACGGCTCGCCGCTCTTGCGCATCTGTCCGCGGTGGGCGGACTCGGCGAGCACGTACGCGCGGCGCAGCGCGTCGAGATCGGCGCGGGGGTGATGGCGGCGGTGCACCTGGGCGATGTGCTCGATGGCGTCCGGCAGGCGGTGCCGGGGGGCGGAGGGCCCGAAGACGGCGGCGCGGCCGAGCTGGCGCAGCCTCAGCACGTCGATCCGGTGCCCGCGCCGCGCTGGGGCGGCCTTGCTGGGTCCGATCGCCTCTGCACTCAAGGGGTACCTCCCGGCTGCATCGCCGGGCCGCGTGGCTCCCGTGACAATCTCCGCAGCGGCGCCGGTGCTTGATGGTACCGAGCTGATCACCTCCGCCCGGCCGCCCGTTGCCCCTTCCAGCCCGGATCACCCGTTCGAGCGACGAATGTCCCGGCCAACCTGTCTGAAACCAGGCCCCTCACCCGGGAGTTGGCCGGTCCTACCCGCGCCGGCCCCCGGACTGGCGTCCGGGAAGGGTCACCGTGCCCTCGGCCACGATCTCCGCCGGGCCCGTCATCGTGATGTCGCCGTCCGGGTGTTCGGTGATGTGCAGGGTGCCGCCGGGGACGTCCACCGTGTACGTGGCCGGCTCGCCGTCGGCCACCGGGTTCAGGCCGTCGCGGCGGGCCGCCGCCACCATCACCGCGCAGGCGCCGGTCCCGCACGAGCGGGTCTCGCCCGACCCGCGCTCATGCACCCGCAGCGCCACATGCCGCGGCCCGCGGTCCACCACGAACTCCACGTTCGTGCCGTGCGGATACACCTCGGCCGGCCGGACCTGCGGGGGGCTCAGCAGCGGCCCGGCGTCGGCCAGCGCCGTCACGAACGCCACCGCGTGCGGGTTGCCCATGTCCACGTGGCGCGCGGGCCACGACCGCTCCCCGACCCGTACGGTCACGGAGTCGCCGTCCCCGCCCGGCAGCCGCGCCGGGCCCATCGAACTGGTCAGCGGGCCGTCCCCGGCGACCCGTACCCGCCGCACCCCGGCCCGGGTGGCGACCGGCACCTCGCCGTCCTTCACCAGACCGGCGCGCTGCAAGTGGCGCACGAAGACCCGCAGCCCGTTGCCGCACATCTCGGCGATGCTGCCGTCCGCGTTGCGGTAGTCCATGAACCACTCGGCCTCGTCCGCCAGCTCCCGCGCCTCGGGGTGCGCGGCGGAGCGCACCACCCGCAACAGCCCGTCGGCTCCGAGCCCGGCCCGCCGGTCGCACAGCCACGCGACATCGGCGGCGGTCAGCTCCAGCAGGCCGTCGGGGTCAGGAATGATCACAAAGTCGTTCTCCGTGCCGTGGCCCTTGAGGAACGGTACGGACTGCCGTGCGGTGCTCATCTGCCCGATCGTATCGGCCGGGCCCGGCGCCCGCTCAGCGCAGCAGCGCGACGCGGCTGACGGCGAGCGCGGCGAGCACGGCGATGCCGAGCCCGTACAGCGTGATCAGCCGCCAGTCGGGGCGGCGCCCGGAGCCCCGGGCGGGCAGCCCGGGGAGGGTGTAGCCGACCCGCAGGGCGGCCATCATGCCCAGACCCGCCGCGCTGCATCCGATGAGCAGGCCGGTCATCGCGACGACGGCGCCCCCGTCGTCGAAGGTGAACGCGAGCGGGAAGGCGAACATGAGCGAGCCCAGCAGGCCGAGCAGCACGATCGGCACGATCTGGGTGGCGCGCAGCCGCCGCGGCGGGCGCAGTTCACCGTACGATTCCGCCCGGTCGGCGCTCTCCTCCGCGGCGTCCCGCGGGACGTCCGCGTCCCGCTCGATGCCGCCCGCCGGGGCCACCGGGTCGGGGACGTGCGCCGGAGGCTCCGCGCCCCGGTGCTGCCGGGGGATGTCTCCGGTGGTTCCGTCTGTTTCGCGAGGGCCGGCCTCCATCGCCACGTGCCCTCCTAGCGATTCGGTTTTCACGACTGCGGCATCGCTCGATGATGGCACGGCAAGGGGCCGGGACCGGCCGCCTGGAGCGTCCCGATGCCATCACGTGATCAGGATGTGACCGTCCGTTCGAGCAGCTCCCGGGCCCGCTCCTCCAGGGGGGTTCCGGAGGCATCCGGGCCGCCGGTCAGCCAGTGCACCCGGGCGTCACGGCGGAACCAGGTTTCCTGGCGGCGTGCGAAGCGTTTGGTGGCGCGTATCGTCTCGGCGCGCGCCTCCTCCTCGGTGCACTCGCCGGCCAGCGCCGCCAGCACCTGCTGATAGCCGAGCGCGCGGGAGGCGGTGCGCCCGTCCCGCAGCCCGGCCGGCTCCAGGCCCCGTACCTCCGCCACCAGGCCAGCCGCCCACATCCGGTCCACCCGAGCCGCGATCCGCGCGTCCAGTTCCCGGCGGTCGGTGGCGATGCCGATCTGGAGCGCCCGGTAGTGGCCGCTCTCCTCGTCGGGGCCCGGCAGATTGGCGGTGAACGGGCGTCCGGTGATCTCGATGACCTCCAGCGCGCGGACGATCCGCCGCCCGTTGCCGGGCAGGATCGCGGCGGCGGCGGCCGGGTCGGCGGCGGCGAGCCGGGCGTGCAGGGCACCGGTGCCCGCCTGCTCCAGCTCGGCCTCCAGCCGGGCCCGTACCAGCGGATCGGTGCCCGGGAACTCCAGCTTGTCCAGCACCCCCCGGACATAGAGACCCGAGCCGCCGACCAGGACGGGGGTACGGCCGGCCGCCAGCAGCCGGTCGATCTCGGCGCGGGCGAGGCGCTGGTACTCGGCGACGCTGGCGGTGACGGTGACGTCCCAGATGTCGAGCAGCCGGTGGGGCACTCCCCCGCGCTCGGCCTCGGACAGCTTGGCGGTGCCGATGTCCATGCCCCGGTACAGCTGCATGGAGTCGGCGTTGATCACCTCGCCGCCCAGTCGCCGGGCGAGCGCGGTGCCCAGGTCGGACTTTCCGGCGGCGGTGGGGCCGACCACGGCGATGACCTGGGGGGTTGGGGCTGCGGTGTTCATCGGGTGCAGTCTCGCAGACCACCGGGCGGCACCACGAACGAGCGACGTGACGCGAAGGGGCCGGGGTCGTTTCCACCTCGGGGGCATGCCAGGGACACACGGAAGTCAGGAGCAGCTCATGGGTGTGGTCAGCAGGGTGTTGGGCCGGTTCCGCCGCCGGGCGGACGAGGCGGAGCAGGCGCCGGCGGCGGAGGCTGCCACGGAGCCGAAGCCGGCCCAGGAGGCGGCGAAGGCAGAGGCGGACGCGGCGGCGGAGGGAGCCGGACAGGCGGCGCCGGAGAGCGTGGAGATCCCGAAGCAGACGGCGGCCGGCGAGGCAGCGGATAATGAGGCCGACGAGGGCGCTCGTCAGCAGCAGTAGCCAGCAGCACGTCGAGAAAGCAGGTGGCCGGGATGGGCTTCATGGACAAGCTCAATGTCGACAAGCTGAAGCAGACGCTCAGCCAGAACCGCGACAAGGTCGAGATGGGTCTGGACAAGGCCGCCGACGCCGCGAACTCCCTCACCAAGGGCAAGTACGCGGACCAGATCGACACCGGTGCGGACAAGGCGAAGGACGCGCTCGGCAAGCTCGCCGAGGACAAGGACAAGGACAAGGACGAGGACGGCAAGGACGACGGCAGGAGCGCCACGAGCGGCTCCTGAGTCTCCGGCCTTCCGTCTGGAGCCGGCCGGAGTGAGTGCCCCGGCCGGCTCCAGACGCGTTCACGACCAGGCGGCCACGAAATAGCCCACCCCGTACGGGGCCTCGTCGTACAGCAGCGCGCCGCTGAGGCCCGCGCCCTCGCCCGCCCCGGCGAGCAGCTGCCAGCCGGAGCGGCCCGCGACCCGCAGCTCGCCCGCCAGTGCGGCGTCGAGGCCGGCCAGCGCGGCGGTGTCGGCGCGGCCCAGCGCGGCGGCGGCGTCCGCGTCGAAGGCGGCGGCGCGCTCGTCGAAGGCGCCGGGCGCCTTGGGGGTACGGCACGCGCTGCCGTCGCCCATGATCAGCAGCGCGAGCCGGTCGGTACGGGCGGCCAGTTCGGCGCCGGTGGCGGCGCAGTGCGGCTGCTCCAGGGTCTCGCCGATGCCCAGGCCCTCGACGGGGGCGGCGTGCCAGCCCTGCCCGTCCAGCAGCCAGGCGGCCACGGCGAGCGAGGGCGGCAGCTCACGGCCGTCGCCGGGGACGGGAACTCCGGCCCGGCCCAGCCGTACATCGAGATCCACCCCGAACCCGTGGAACGAGCCGGGCGCGCCCTCGGCGTACGCCCCGCGCGCCTCGGGCAGCGCGGGCCCGACCACCACCAGCCGCCCGGGCCGGGCGGCGGAGAGCACCCCCAGCGCGTCGGCGCAGGCGGCCCGGGCCCCGGCCAGCTCCCCGGCGGCACCCCCCGCCACCTCGGGAACCAGCAACGGCGGGCAGGGGCACACTGCGGCGGCGACAAGCATGGTGATCAGCGTAGCGGTGGGGGTCAGCCGCGCCGGCTGTCCCACACGAGCTCGCAGGCGGTGAAGGAGGCCATGAACTCTCCTCCGAACCTGATCTCGAAGAAGACCAGGTATCCATCGGCCTGCCGATGGGCGACCCGCCGGGTCACCGGTCGCAGCCCCGAGGGCTGGTAGGTGCGGACGTGCTGCCACAGCGCCGCGTCCGCCTCGGCCCGCACGCCGTACAGCTCACCCAGCGGCCTGGCTCCCCAGACCGTGTTTTTCCAGGTGCCCCGGTTCCGCTGCACGAACAGCCCCCACCAGCGCGGCTTCTCGCCCTTGTACAGGTCAACAGACACGGCACCCGCCGCCCGTCGCCCCCTCCTGGGCGGGCGCGGGGGCCGGGGCGCCGATCGTGGGGAGGCCGAGCATCACACCCCGCGGCTCGGCGGCCCGCGCCGGGGCGGCGTTGCGCAGCTCCCAGGCGTCGCCCGCCCGGGTGCGCCGTACCGCGCTCGGCGGGGCCTCCGCCAGCAGGTGGTGCGGCGCCGCGTAGCTGATCTCCACCGTGACCATGTCCCCCGGCCGCACCGGCTGCCCGGGCCGGGCGAAGTGCACCAGCCGGTTGTCGGGGGCGCGCCCGGACAGCCGGCGGGTCGCGTCGTCCTTGCGTCCCTCGCCCTCCGCGACGAGCACCTCCACCACGCGGCCGACCTGCCGCTTGTTCTCCGCCCAGGAGATCTCCTCCTGGAGCGCGACCAGCCGCTCGTACCGCTCCTGGACGACCGCCTTGGGCACCTGTCCGTCCATCTCGGCGGCCGGGGTGCCGGGGCGCTTGGAGTACTGGAAGGTGAACGCCTGCGCGAACCGCGCCTCGCGCACCACGTGCAGCGTCTCCTCGAAGTCCTCCTCGGTCTCGCCGGGGAAGCCCACGATGATGTCCGTGGAGATCGCGGCGTCCGGCATCGCGGCGCGCACCTTCTCGATGATGCCCAGGTAGCGCTCCTGCCGGTACGAGCGGCGCATCGCCTTCAGCAGCCGGGAGGACCCGGACTGGAGCGGCATGTGCAGCTGCGGCATCACATTCGGGGTGGTGGCCATCGCCTCGATGACGTCGTCCGTGAAGTCGCGCGGGTGCGGGGAGGTGAACCGCACCCGCTCCAGGCCCTCGATCCGGCCGCAGGCGCGCAGCAGCTTGGAGAACGCCTCGCGGTCGCCCATGTCGGAGCCGTAGGCGTTGACGTTCTGCCCGAGCAGGGTGATCTCCAGGACGCCCTCGCCGACCAGCGCCTCCACCTCCGCGAGCACGTCCCCGGGGCGGCGGTCCTTCTCCTTGCCGCGCAGCGCCGGGACGATGCAGAAGGTGCACGTGTTGTTGCAGCCGACCGAGACCGACACCCACGCCGCGTAGGGGCTCTCGCGCCGGGTGGGCAGCGTGGAGGGGAACGCCTCCAGCGACTCGGCGATCTCCACCTGCGCCTCGCGCTGGACGCGGGCCCGTTCCAGCAGCACCGGGAGCTTGCCGACGTTGTGGGTGCCGAAGACGACATCGACCCACGGCGCGCGGCGGGTGATGGTGTCGCGGTCCTTCTGGGCCAGGCAGCCCCCGACGGCGATCTGCATGCCGGGCCGGGCGGCCTTCTTCGGGGCCAGCTGGCCGAGGTTGCCGTACAGCCGGTTGTCGGCGTTCTCCCGTACCGCGCAGGTGTTGAAGACCACGACGTCGGCGGTCTCGTCGTCCTTGCCGGCGCGTACGTAGCCGGCCTGCTCCAGCAGTCCGGACATCCGCTCGGAGTCATGAACGTTCATCTGACAGCCAAATGTTCTGACTTCGTATGTGCGCGCGACTTCCGGCATGCGAGTGCTCAATCCATGAAGATCCGGGACCTGGGTACAGCGGATCACCCAGTTTACGTGCCCCCGCCGGCGGCCCGCCCTTGCCTCCGGGGGCGCACTGCGCGCAGGATCGGCCCATGTTCTCCCCGCGCGTCCCGTTCCCGCTGCGCCGCCGCCCGGTGCCGGTCCTGATCGGCGTCGCCGCCGCCCTCCTGCTCCTGGGGGCCGTGCTGTGGGCCCCGGCCACCCGTGGCCAGGAACGGCTCAGCGGCTCGGTGACGCTGAGCACCGGGGTGCCGAGCGGGGTGTACGCGCGGTACGGGCCGCTGCTCCAGGCGCAGCTGGCCCGGGACGCCCCGGATCTCGACATCACGCTGCGCGGCAGCGCCGGCTCGGTGGAGAACATCGAGCGGCTGGTCCTCGGGGAGGCCGACTTCGCCATCGCGACGGCCGATTCGCTGGCCTCGTACCAGGCGGCGGGCGGCGAGGGGGCGGACCGGCTGCTGGCCTGCGCCAGGCTGTACGACGACTACATGCAGCTGGTGGTACGGGCCGACTCGCCGGTGCAGCGGGCCGCCGATCTGGCCGGGCTGCGGGTCGGGGTGGGGCAGGACCAGTCGGGGGTGCAACTGGTGACCCGCGAGCTGCTGGCGGCGGCGGGCCTGGACATGGACACCGACATCACGGCGGTGCGGCAGGGCATCAACACCACGCCCACCATGCTGGAGGCGGGCCGGATCGACGCGTTCTTCTGGTCCGGCGGGCTGCCCACCTCGGCGGTGGAGCAGTTGGCGCTGCACACCGACATCCGGCTGGTGCCACTGGGGGATCTGGTGCCGGCGCTGCGCGGCGAGGACGGTTCGTACCGCGACTACTACCGGGCGGCGGTGCTGCCGCCGGACGCGTACCCGGACATCGCGGGCAGCCAGGTGATCGACACGGTGGCGGTGGCGAATCTGCTGGTGACCACGGACCGGGTGGACCCGGCGGTGGCGGAGCAGATCACCCGGTCGGTGATCAACGGCCGGGACCGGATCGGTTCGCAGGTGCACGCGGCGCAACGGGTCGATCTGCGCACCGCGATCTACACCCAGCCGCTGCCGTTGCATCCGGGGGCCGCCGCGTACTACCGCTCCGCCAAGTCCTGAGCGGGCCGCGCGTTTCGGCCCTCTCGTGCGCGCGGCAGAAGTGATCTAGCCTCGACGGGCGTGTAGTCCCGGTAGTCCCGCCAGCCCCGGTTCGACGACGAGCCTTCGGAGCCCGCCATGCATGACGACCGCACCATTGTCGAAGACCGGCTGCGGCGCGTTCTCGATGAACGCGTCCGGCCCGCCGTGCACCGTGACCCGGTGCCCCTGACCGTGGAGCGCTGGGACGCCCCCGGGGAGCCCGTCCCGGTCGACGAGGCGCTGGCCGCCCCGTACACGCCCTGCGCCGGCGCCGGGGAGCGCTGGGGTCCGGCCTGGGGCACCACCTGGTTCAAGGTGACCGGCAGCATTCCGGCGCACTGGGCGGGCCGCGCGGTGGAGGCGGTGCTGGACCTGGGCTTCGACCGGGGCATGCCGGGCTTCCAGTGCGAGGGCCTGGTGTACCGCCCGGACGGCACGGCCGTGAAGGGCCTGAACCCCGACAACTCCTGGGTACGGCTGGCGGACGCGGCGGCCGGCGGGGAGGAGGTGGTGCTGTACGTGGAGGCGGCGGCCAACCCGATCATCAACGACCCGCGCCCCACCCACCAGGGCGATGTGCGCACCGCGAGCGCCGAGCCGCTGTACCGGCTGGCGGCCGTGGAACTGGCGGTCTTCGAGCCCCAGGTCTTCGAGCTGGTGGCCGATCTGGAGGTGCTGGGCGGCCTGATGACGCAGCTGCCGGTGGACGGCGCGCGCCGCTGGGAGCTGCTGCGCGTCATCGAGTCGGCGCTGGACGCGCTCGATCTGGCGGATGTGCCGGGCAGCGCGGGCGCCGCCCGGGCCCGTCTCGCGCCGGCGCTCGCCGCACCCGCGCACGCCTCCGCGCACCGGCTGAGCGCCGTGGGCCACGCGCACATCGACTCGGCGTGGCTGTGGCCGCTGCGCGAGACCGTACGGAAGGTGGCCCGCACCACCGCCAACGTCGTCGCGCTGATGGAGGACCACCCGGAGTTCGTCTTCGCGATGTCCCAGGCGCAGCAGCTGGCCTGGCTCAAGGAGCACCGCCCCGAGCTGTACGCACGGGTGAAGAAGAAGATCGCGGCCGGCACCTTCGTCCCGGTCGGCGGGATGTGGGTGGAGTCCGACACCAACATGGTCGGTGGCGAGGCCATGGCACGGCAGTTCCTGTACGGAAAGCGGTTCTTCCTGGACGAGTTCGGGATCGAGACCGACGGGGTGTGGCTGCCGGACTCCTTCGGCTACACGGCGGCGCTGCCCCAGCTGGTCAAGCTGTCGGGCTCCCACTGGTTCCTGACCCAGAAGATCTCCTGGAGCCAGACCAACGCCTTCCCGCACCACACCTTCTGGTGGGAGGGCATCGACGGCACCCGGGTCTTCACCCACTTCCCGCCGATCGACACCTACAACTCCGACCTCGGCGGCGCCGAGCTGGCGCACGCCGCGCGGAACTACCGGGAGAAGGGCCGCGGCAGCCGCTCGCTGGCCCCGTTCGGGCACGGCGACGGCGGCGGCGGCCCCACCCGGCAGATGCTGGCCAGGGCCCGCCGGCTGGCCGATCTGGAGGGCTCGCCACGGGTGCGGATCGAGGATCCCTCCGCGTTCTTCACCGCCGCCCGGCAGGAGTACGAGGACGCGCCCGTCTGGGTGGGCGAGCTGTATCTGGAGCTGCACCGCGGCACGTACACCTCGCAGGCCAAGACCAAGCAGGGCAACCGGCGTGCCGAGTCGCTGCTGCGCGAGGCGGAGCTGTGGTCGGCCACCGCCGCGCTGCGGGTGCCGGGCCACGCCTACCCGTACGAGGATCTCGAACGGCTGTGGAAGACGGTGCTGCTGCACCAGTTCCACGACATCCTGCCCGGCTCGTCCATCGCCTGGGTGCACCGCGAGGCGAGGGAGACGTACGAGCGGGTGCACCGGGAGCTGGCCGCGATCACCGACGCCGCCCAGCGCGCCCTGGCCGGGGACGGGCCCGGCGACGGTACGGGCACGGTGGTCTTCAACGCCGCGCCGCACCCGCGCGGCGGCATCCCGGCGGGCGGCGCCGCGCCGCGCCCGGCCCGTACCGCCGCGCCGGTTACCGTCGCCGAGCGCGACGCCGGCGGCTTCGTCCTCGCCAACGGGCTGCTGCGGGTGGAGGTCGATCACCGGGGGCTGCTGGTCTCGGTGCGCGAGGTCGACGGCCCCGGCGACGGCGCCGGCCGCGAGGCCATCGCCCCAGGTCACGCCGCGAACCTCCTCCAGCTCCACCCCGACCTGCCCAACCACTGGGACGCCTGGGACATCGACGCCTTCTACCGCCACAACACCACCGACCTCACCGCCTTCGACAACCTCGAACTCGCCGAGGCCGACGACGCCGCCGCCACCGTGCTGGTCACCCGCAGCTTCGGCACCGGTTCGGCCGTCCGGCAGCGGATCACCCTGCGGGCCGGCGCCCGCCAGGTCGACCTCGACACCGAGATCGACTGGCACGAGAGCGAGAAGATCCTCAAGGCCGCCTTCCCGCTGGATGTGAAGGCCGACCACTCAGCCGCCGAGACCCAGTTCGGGCATGTCTTCCGCCCCACCCACACCAACACCTCGTGGGAGGCCGCCAAGTTCGAGATCTGCGCGCACCGCTGGCTGCACGTCGCCGAACCCGGCTGGGGCGCCGCGCTGCTGAACGACTCCACCTACGGCCACGACGTCACCCGAGAGGTACGGGCGGACGGCGGCCAGACCACCACCGTACGGCTGTCGCTGCTGCGCGCCCCGCGCTACCCCGACCCGGAGACCGACCAGGGCACCCACCGGCTGCGGTACGCGCTGGCGCCCGGCGCGAGCGTGGCGGACGCCGTACGGGAGGGGCACGGCCTCAACCTCCCCGAGCGCTCCCTGCCCGGCACCGCCACCGTCGCGCCGCTGGTGACCGTGACCCCCGACGCGTCGATCGTGGTGGAGGCGGTGAAGCTCGCCGAGGACCGCAGCGGCGATGTGGTGGTACGGCTGTACGAGTCGGGCGGCGGCCGGGCGACGGGCCGGCTGCTACCGGGCTTCGCACTCGCCTCCGCCACCTCCACCGACCTCCTGGAACGCCCCCTCACGGACGCTCCCGGGCATCCGCTCGGCGAGGACGGCGCGGTGGAACTGTCCCTGCGTCCCTTCGAGATCCTCACCCTGCGGCTGGTGCCCGCCTGACGCACCCCGGCCGGCCCGCGCGGCCTCGTACCGGGGCAGCTTCCCGGACCCTCACGGGTCCGGGAAAGCCTGGCCACAGCCCGCTTCGCCCCGTCTCCGCCGTATCAGGCGGCCTTGCGCGAGGCCGGTCCGCCGTCTGCGACCCGCCCCCGGCCCGCGGCCGGGAGATGCTCCGCACTCGCCTATCCGGTCCGACCGGCACTACGCGTCCGGGGCGTGCCGGGGGAGGGAGATCAGCACGCGCAGACCGTGCGGCTGGTGGTGGGCGTAGGTGATGGTGGCGCCGCCCGCCGCCAGCAGCGCGTGCACGATGGACAGGCCGAGCCCGGACCCGGAGACGTTCTGGTGCCGGCCGGCCCGCCAGAATCGGTCGCCGATCCGCTCCAGCTCCTCGTCGGCCAGGCCGCGCCCGGTGTCGGCGGTCTCGATGGTGACCCGCTCCCCCTCGGCGGTGACGGTGATGGTCACCTCACCGCCGAAGGGCGTGAACTTGAGCGCGTTGTCGACCACGGCGTCCAGCGCGCTGGACAGCGCCACCGGGTCCGCCCAGCCGGTCACCGCACCGGCCCCCGCCTGCCGCAGCCCGACCCCGGCGCGGCCCGCCACCGGCCGCCAGGCGCCGATCCGCTCGCCGACCAGCGCGGCCACATCGGTCAGCCGGTTGTCGGCGGCGGAGTGCTCGGCCAGCGCCAGATCCAGCAGGTCGTCCAGCACCCGCGCCAGCCGCCTGCCCTCCGCCTGGACCGCGGCGAACTCCGCGCTGCCCTCCGGAAGCTCCAGGCCCATCAGCTCGATCCGCAGCAGCAGCGCGGCCAGCGGATTGCGCAGTTGGTGAGAGGCATCGGCGACGAACGCCCGCTGCTGTTCCAGGATCTCCTCGACGTGGTCGGCCATCTCGTTGAAGGAACGCGCCAGCCGCTTGAGTTCGGGCGGCCCGCCGCCGGGCGCCACCCGGGCGGTCATCCGGCCGGTGGCGATCTCGTGGGTGGCCCGGTCCAGCACCCGCACCGGGCGCAGGATCCAGCCGGTGAGCCGGTACGCGGCGGCCACCGCCAGCAGCAGGGCGGCGGCCAGCCCGTACCCGATGGGCAGCCAGCCGGACAGAATCCGCGAGCGCAGCGGCCCGGTCGGTGACTCGGTGACCACCACCGCGATGACGTCCCCGTCCCGGATCACCGGCGAGGCCACCACCAGGGTGCGGTCGCTGTCCCAGGGCCACACCTGCCCGGGGCCGCGGCTGCGGCGGCCGGCCAGCGCCTCGGCGAACGCGTCGTCGTCGCCCTCCGCGCGCGGCGCCGCCCAGCCGGCCGGGGCCACCGCCATGGGCTCCGCGTCCCGCTGGAAGACGCCGGCCTTGATCCCGTACACCTCGTGGTAGCGCTGCAACTCCTCCTGCAAGGTGCCCAGCGGATCGGCCGCCGCCGCGCCCTCGGGGGCCTGGCCGGCCGCGAACTGGGCGAGCGAGGCGAAGCGGGCGGTGTCATCGATCCGGTCGACGACGACGCGCTGCTGCTCGGTGCTGGCCTGGCTGGTGGCGAGCGGAACACCCAGTGCGAGCAGCACAGTGGCCAGCAGCACGGTGAGCAGCAGCAGAAGTCGCGAGCGCATGAGGGAGGTGAGGGGTAGGGGATGGGGGGCGGGGGGTGGGGGTCAGCGGGATGGCAGGGCCAGCCGGTAGCCGACGCCGCGCACCGTCTCGACGAGTTCGGGGCGGCGCAGCTTGGAGCGCAGGGAGGCGATGTGCACCTCCAGGGTGCGGCCGGTGCCCTCCCAGCTGGTCTGCCACACGTCGGAGATGATCTGTTCCCGGCGGAAGACCACCCCGGGCCGGTGGGCCAGCAGTGCCAGCAGGTCGAACTCCTTGCGGGTGAGGGCGATCCGCTCGCCGTCCACGGTGACCTGGCGGCTGGCGTGCTCCAGGGTGACCGGCCCCAGGGACAGCACGCCCGTGGGGCCCTCGACGCGCTCGGGCTCCTCGGCGGCCTTGCGCCGGCTGACCGCGTGGATGCGGGCCAGCAGTTCCCCGGTGTCGTACGGCTTGACCACGTAGTCGTCGGCGCCGATGTTGAGGCCGTGGATCCGGGAGCGTACGTCGGCGCGCGCGGTCACCATGATCACGGGGACGGAGGTCAGCCGGCGGATCCGGCCGCACACCTCGAAGCCGTCCACGTCGGGCAGGGTCAGATCGAGCAGGACGACGTCGAAGGTGCCGTTCCGCAGCCGGGTCAGGGCGTCCTCACCGGCCCGGGCGTGCGCCACCGAGATGCCGTGCCGGCCCAGCACCGCGATGAGGGCGGCGGCGACATGCTCGTCGTCCTCGACCAGGAGGAGTCTCATCCTGTTTCCGCCGCCTCCTGTCCCGGTTCCGTTGCCCTTAACCCCTACCTGCATCCATCACGCGCGCGGACTCCGAGTCAAGGGCCTTGGGAAGAGCTGCACTGTTCCGTTATCCGGAAAACGGGGAACGAATACCGAGAGCAACCAGGCGTCACAGTACGCATTTCACGCGATCGGATCGTGATGCTCAATTTCCGCTCAACTCTGCTGACGCTGCCACCCCCGATGGCTAGTGTCCCTGCAACCGACGAGGACGGAGCAACCCCACGATGAGCGAGACGTCGCTGACCAAGGAACCCGAGGACACGTCGCCCGCGACGGGAGACCTGGTCGTCCTGGACAGCGTGAACAAGCACTTCGGCGCGCTGCATGTGCTTCAGGACATCAACCTGACCATCAAGCGCGGCGAGGTCGTCGTCGTCATCGGTCCCTCCGGTTCCGGCAAGTCCACGCTGTGCCGCTCGATCAACCGGCTGGAGACGATCGACGCCGGCACGATCACCATCGACGGCGACCCCCTTCCGGAGGAGGGCCGCGACCTGGCCCGACTGCGCGCCGACGTGGGCATGGTCTTCCAGTCCTTCAATCTGTTCGCGCACAAGACCGTGCTGCAGAACGTGATGCTCGGCCCGATCAAGGTCCGCAAGCAGAACAAGGCCGAGGTCGAGACCCGGGCGCGGGCCCTGCTGGACCGGGTGGGCGTCGGCAACCAGGCCGACAAGTACCCGGCGCAGCTCTCCGGCGGCCAGCAGCAGCGCGTGGCCATCGCGCGGGCCCTGGCGATGCAGCCGAAGGTGATGCTCTTCGACGAGCCCACCTCCGCCCTGGACCCCGAGATGATCAACGAAGTCCTCGAAGTCATGCAGCAGCTGGCTGCCGAGGGCATGACCATGGTCGTCGTCACCCATGAGATGGGCTTCGCCCGCTCCGCCGCCAACCGCGTGGTGTTCATGGCGGACGGCCGGATCGTCGAAGAGGCCGACCCCCACCAGTTCTTCGACAACCCGCGCAGCGACCGGGCCAAGGACTTCCTGTCGAAGATCCTCGCCCACTGAGCCCGGCGCCCGCACGCAACTGATACGCACAGCACGTTCGACACCGAGGGAAGTACAAGCATGAAGCTCCGCAAGGCAAGCGCCCTGGCCGCCTCCGTTCTCGCCCTGACCCTCGCCGCGACCGCCTGCGGCTCCAACGACGACGACAACGGCAGCGGCGGCACTGGTAGTGGCAGCGGTGGGGGCAAGAGCGACAAGATCACCATCGGCATCAAGTTCGACCAGCCTGGCCTGGGCCTGAAGACGCCGGACGGCACCTTCGCCGGCTTCGACGTGGACGTGGCCACGTACATCGCGGGTGAGCTCGGGTACGCGCCGGAGGACATCGTCTTCGAGGAGTCTCCCAGCCCCGAGCGCGAGAACCTGCTCAAGCGCGGTGACGTCGACTTCATCGTGGCCACCTACTCCATCACGGACACCCGCAAAGAGACCGTCGACTTCGCCGGGCCGTACTTCGTTGCCCACCAGGACCTGCTGATCCGGTCCGACGAAGAGGTCACCAGCGAGTCGGACATCAACGAACTCACGCTGTGTTCGGTCACCGGCTCCACCTCGGCACAGAACGTCAAGGACCGCATCGCGCCGGACGCGCGACTGCACCCGTTCAACACCTACTCCGAGTGCCTGACCGGCCTGGAGAACGGCACCATCGACGCGCTGACCACGGATGACTCCATCCTGGCCGGTTACGCGGCGCAGGAGCAGAACGTCGGCAAGTTCAAGCTGGCCGGCCTGAACCTGAGCGACGAGTACTACGGCGTCGGCGTCCAGAAGGGCTCCGAACTGCGCGACGACATCAACGCCGCCATCCAGAAGATGGTCGACGAGGGCGCCTGGAACGCGGCCATCGAGAAGAACCTCGGTCCTGCCGGTTACGAGGCCGAGGCCGCCCCGGAGATCACGGAGACCAACTGAGCCCTCGGGCCACAGGCCCACGGCCAACGGAAGGGTGCGCCGCCACCGGCGAAGGGTGGCGGCGCACCGCCCCACCTTCTTCCCTCCTAGACTCCGCCGAGACTGCGAGTTTCCGTGTTCGAATTCCTTGATCTCGAACGGTATGACCTGTTCGGGGCCTTCTGGGTGACGGTGCAACTCACCTTCTGCTCAGCCCTCGGGTCCTTGATCTGGGGGACAGTGCTGGCCGCGATGCGCGTCAGCCCGGTCCCGATCATGCGTGCGTTCGGCACCGCGTATGTGCACCTGTTCCGCAACACCCCGCTGACTCTGATCATCCTGGCGTGCTCCCAGGGCCTGTACTTCACCCTCAAGTTCGACATGGGGACCGGCGGTGACCCCGAGCCACTCGGCTTCCGGCTCGCCGTGCTCGGCTTCACTGCCTACACCGCCACCTTCGTCTGCGAAGCGCTGCGCTCCGGCATCAACACCGTGCCCGTCGGACAGGCCGAGGCGGCCCGCGCCCTGGGACTGAGCTTCACCCAGGTCCTGCGCCTCGTCATCCTGCCCCAGGCATTCCGCTCCGTGGTCGCCCCGCTGGCCAATGTGTTGATCGCCCTGACCAAGAACACCACCATCGCCTCCGCCATCGGCGTGGCCGAAGCCGCCGCCCTGATGAAGGTGATGATCGAGAACGAGGCCCAACTGCTCCCCATCGCGGCGATCTTCGCCTTCGGGTTCGTCGTTCTCGTACTTCCGATGGGCCTGTTCCTGGGCTGGCTGAGCAAGCGCGTGGCGGTGAAACGATGACCAATCTTTCCGTTCTCTACGATGCCCCGGGCCCCCGCGCCCGCCGGCGGAACACTCTCCTGGCGGTCCTCTTCCTCGCCCTGCTCGCCCTCGGCGCCTGGTGGGTGTGGCGGGCGCTCGACGACAACGGCGAGCTGGAGTCCGCCAAGTGGACGCCCTTCACCGGCTCCCAGGCGTGGACCACCTACATCCTCCCCGGCCTCCAGGCCACCTTGACCGCAGCCGCCCTCGCCATGGTCATCGCCCTTCCGCTGGGCGCCATCCTGGGCATCGGCCGGCTCTCCGACCACTGGTGGATCAGCAAACCGGCCGGCGTCATCGTGGAGTTCTTCCGCGCCATCCCGGTCTTGCTGCTGATGCTGTTCGCCAACGAGGCATACGCCCTGTGGACGAACGTGGACCGCGCGGACCGGCCCATGTACGCGGTGGTCACCGGCCTGGTGCTCTACAACGCCTCCGTACTGGCCGAGGTCGTCAGGGCCGGCATCCTGTCCCTGCCCCGTGGGCAACGGGACGCCGCTCAGGCCATCGGCATGCGCAAGAGCCAGGCCATGAGCTACGTGCTGCTGCCGCAGGCCGTCACCGTGATGCTGCCGGCAATCGTCAGCCAGCTCGTCGTCATCGTCAAGGACACCGCGCTCGGTGGCGCGCTGCTCGGCTACAGCGAACTCATGCGCAGTGTTGGCCTGCTCAGCGCCAACTACGGCAACATCATCGCCAGCTTCATCGTCATCGCGCTGATCTACATCCTGGTGAACTTCCTGATCACCAGCTTCGCGAGCTGGCTGGAGGCCAAGCTGCGGCGCGGCAAGCGCAGCAGCTCCGGGGGCACCGTCACCGTCGACCAGGGCGCCCAGTTCGGCGACGGGGGCACGCTCGTCCGGGTGAAGCAGTCCGAACCCGAGGACGGCGGGAATCGGATCGCCTGATTCGGCCCCCGGCTGACTGGCTTGGCTCCAGGCCGACTTGACGCAAGAACAACCGCTGGGTTGCATACATGATGTGCTGCCCGTGATCATTGCCGGCGCGGGCCCGATCGGGCTCGCGCTGGCGCTTGCCCTGGCCGGGCACCGTGTCCCCACCATCGTCCTCGATGGTGCCGACGGCCCCCCGCCGCCACGCCTCGCCCGTACCTGTGTCCTCTTCCCCGACCTCGCCCACTGGGCCCGGCTGCCGGGTCTGCGCCGGGAGACGGCCGTCTGGACCGGCTGGCACACCCGGCAGCGAGGCCGCACGGTGGGGCAGACGCCCTTCACCGCCGGACAGGCGCCGTTCCATGTGCCGCAGCACGCCCTGGAAGGGGCACTGCGCGCGGCCGTCGCCGGCCAGGAGCTGATCCGGGTGCTGCCCAGCACCCGGGTCACGGCGGTGGAACAGAGCGACACCGAGGTCGTCGTCCGCAGTACCGAGCTGACCGAGCAGACGCTGCGCGGCAGTTATCTGGTCGGCTGCGACGGCGCACGTTCCACCGTGCGCAAGCTGCTGGGCATCAGCTTCCCCGGCCGCACCGCCGTCGAGCGCTACGCGGTGGCCGCGCTGCGCGCCGAGCTGCCGTGGCCCGGCGAGGCCGGGCTGCACCGGGGGGGTCCCGGCGGCGAGGTGACGGTACGGCCGCTGCCGGGTGACCGCTGGCGGCTGGATTGGCCGCTGCCCGACGAGGACGG
The DNA here is from genome assembly GCF_059510435.1 of Streptomyces sp. NTD107. Classification (NCBI taxonomy): domain Bacteria; kingdom Bacillati; phylum Actinomycetota; class Actinomycetes; order Kitasatosporales; family Streptomycetaceae; genus Streptomyces; species Streptomyces sp. NTD107. Next base: position 150,128 of record NZ_JCAJZV010000012.1, read on the forward strand.
CCTGATCACCCCGGACGCCATGCTGGAGCGGGTGCACTCCACCCTCGGCGGCTGGCACCGGGGCGAGTTGCCCCCGTACGAGTTGCTGGACGCCGGTGTCCAGGTCTGCCATCAGCGGCTGGCGCTGCGCTGGCGGTCCGGCCGGGTCTTTCTCGCCGGCGACGCCGCCCATCTCCTCGGTGCGCTGGGCACCCAGCAGATCGCCGAGGGGCTGCGGGATGTCGAGAATCTGTCGTGGAAACTGGCCGCCGCCTGTCATCGCGCGTCGGCCGAGGGCCTGCTGGACAGCTATGAGAGCGAACGTCGCACAGCCGTCGCCGACCGGCTGCGGGCGGTGGACCAGGCGCTGCCCCTGGTACGGGGCCGGCGTGGTCTGCTGGCCCGGCTGGTGCGCGGCCGGGGCAGGGGTCGGCTGCGACTGCTGACCGACGGTCACACCGGCCATGGCGCACTGGGCTCCCCCGGCCGCTATCCGGACTCGCCGCTGACCGTGGTCTCCCGCCGGGCCACCAGCGCCACCCCGCCCGGCGCGGCGGTGCTCGATGTGCCGGTGACCGCGCTGGACGGCACCCGCACCCGGCTGCGGCACTGTCTGGGTGGCCCGCTGCTGCTGATGCTGACCGCCCCGGGTTCGCGGGTGTGGGACGCCAAGCACTGGCTGTCGGCGGGCCTGATGCCGCAGCTGGCCGTGGCGGCCAGGGCGCTGCCGCTGCCCACCGAACTGCTGGTCACCGAGGGGTATCCGGGCGCCGCGGCGCACACCCTGCTGGTGATCCGCCCCGACGGGCATCTCGCGGGGACCCTGCCGGGCGCGGACCGGGAGGAGTTGCGGAGCTTCATAGCGCTCTGGCACACGGACACCCAAACCCCCACCGACGCCACGGCGCCCTGAGGCCCACCACCCCCAGCGCCGGCCCCCGGGGGCCGGCCCGCGCCGGGTCGTTCCACGCGCCCGCCGGCTCTCGGACAGCCAAGGCCCTCACCGACGCGGCCGGGTCCGATCCGCGTCGGCCCGGCTCGGGCCCCGATCCCGTCAGTCGTCCGCGCCGGGCGGCGGCCAGTGGCCGGGGGCGTCCCACTCCTCCGCCTCCGGTCCGCTCTCCCCTTCGGCCTCGGCTTCCAGGGCCTGCCGCACCACCCGCAGGGCCATGCCCTCCGGGTAGCCCTTGCGGGCCAGCATCCCGGCCAGCCGGCGCAGCCGCTTGTCCCGGTCCAGGCCCCGGGTGGCCCGCAGTTTGCGGGCCACCAGCTCCCGGGCGGTGGCTTCCTCCCGTTCGCTGTCCAGGGTGCCCACGGCCTCCTCGATGACGGCCGCGTCGACCCCTTTGGTGCGCAGCTCGCGGGCCAGTGCCCGGCGGGCCAGGCCGCGGCCGTGGTGCCGGGACTCCACCCAGGCGCCGGCGAACGCGGCGTCGTCGATGAACCGCAGCTCCTCGAAGCGGTCCAGCACCTCGCCGATCACCGGTTCGGGGATCTCCCGCTTGCGCAGCGCGTCCGCCAACTGCTGCCGGGTGCGCGGGGCCCCGGTGAGCAGCCGCAGGCAGATCGCCCGCGCCCGCTCCACCGGGTCCCCGGTGTCTTGCGATGCCCCCGCCCCGGCCCTCGACGAGGCGGGGGCATCGCTGTCTTCGGTACGCCGGGTCACCGTCAGCTCTTGGCCGGCGCCGCGGCAGCCGCGGTCTTGGCCGTCCTGGTGGCCTTGGCTGCCGGTGCGGGCACGGTCTTCGCCGCCGCGCCGGTGCCGGCGGTGGCCGTCCCGGCCGCCGCCCCCGCCTTCGCCTCGTCCTTGCCCGACTCGCCCTCCGGTGCGGCGCTCTTCGGCCCGATGCCCAGCTTCTCCTTGATCCGCCGCTCGATCTCATTGGCGAGATCGGGGTTGTCGCGCAGGAAGTTCCGGGAGTTCTCCTTGCCCTGCCCCAGCTGGTCGCCCTCGTAGGTGTACCAGGCACCGGACTTGCGGACGATGCCGTGCTCCACGCCCATGTCGAGCAGCCCGCCCTCGCGGCTGATGCCCATGCCGTACAGGATGTCGAACTCGGCCTGCTTGAACGGCGGGGCCACCTTGTTCTTGACCACCTTGACGCGGGTGCGGTTGCCCACCGCGTCGGTGCCGTCCTTGAGCGTCTCGATCCGCCGGATGTCCAGCCGCACCGAGGCGTAGAACTTCAGCGCCCGGCCACCGGTGGTGGTCTCCGGCGAGCCGAACATCACCCCGACCTTCTCCCGGAGCTGGTTGATGAAGATCGCGGTGGTCTTGGACTGGTGGAGCGCACCGGTGATCTTCCGCAGCGCCTGGCTCATCAGCCGGGCCTGGAGACCCACGTGCGAGTCACCCATCTCACCCTCGATCTCGGCGCGCGGCACCAGGGCGGCCACCGAGTCGATGACGATCAGGTCCAGCGCACCGGAGCGGATCAGCATGTCCACGATCTCCAGCGCCTGCTCGCCGTTGTCCGGCTGGGAGAGGATCAGCTGATCCACATCCACGCCGAGCCGCTTGGCGTACTCCGGGTCAAGCGCGTGCTCGGCGTCCACGAAGGCGACGGTGCCGCCCGCCTTCTGGGCATTGGCCACCGCGTGCAGCGTAAGAGTGGTCTTGCCGGACGACTCGGGGCCGTAGACCTCCACCACCCGGCCGCGCGGGAGACCGCCGACGCCCAGGGCCACGTCCAGGGCCGTGGAGCCGGTGGGGATGATCTCGATGGGCTCGTCAGGGCGCTCCCCCAGGCGCATCACCGCGCCCTTGCCGAACTGCCGTTCAATCTGTGCGAGAGCGGCGTCGAGCGCCTTCTCGCGGTCCGTACCTGCCATGGGAGCCACCCGGTCCGTCTGATTCGATCGCTTCACACTCACGGACGCTAGCGCCTGCCACTGACAATCGGCGCCGGCACCTGCCGGGGCACCGCTCCGCACCCCCATAAGAATGGATGTTCGATTTTTGTGTCAAGCGCCTGGCCCAGCCTGTGGGCAGCTCTCATTTCCGCAGTTCAGCGCAGGTGTGCGGGCACCTCGACCGCCGTGCAGACCCCCCGCCAGACATCTTTGGCCGCCCAGCCGGCGTCCAGTGCCTCGTGCACCGTCCGCCCGCCCAGCTCGGCCATCACATGGTCCCGGGCGAAGGACTCCGCGTAGGCGGGCCCGAAGCTCTCCCGCATCCGCGTCCAGAATTCCGTCAAACGCATGGTTCCAGTATCCCGCCCCGCCCGGCGGACCCACCCATGGCCCGCTCCCCGCCGTTTGTCAGTGCCCCGGTGCACGATGGTCGGGTGAGCACCTCCAGCGCCCTGCGCGGATTCTCCCCGGCCACCCGCGCGTGGTTCACCGGGGCCTTCTCCGCACCCACCGCCGCCCAGGAAGGAGCCTGGCGGGCGATCGCCGAGGAGTCCGACGCGCTGGTGGTCGCCCCCACCGGCTCCGGCAAGACCCTGGCCGCGTTCCTCGCCTCCCTCGACCGGCTGGCCGCCACCCCGCCACCCGCCGACCCCCTCAAGCGCTGCCGGGTGCTGTACATCTCCCCGCTCAAGGCCCTGGCCGTCGACGTCGAGCGGAATCTGCGCAGCCCGCTGACCGGCATCCGGCAGGAATCCGCCCGTCTGGGCCTGCCCGAGCCGGAGATCAAGGTCGGCATCCGCTCCGGCGACACCCCCGCCACCGAACGCCGCGCGCTGACCCGCCGCCCGCCCGACATCCTGATCACCACCCCCGAGTCGCTGTTCCTGATGCTCACCTCCGCCACCCGCGAGGCGCTCACCGGCGTGGAGACGGTGATCCTGGACGAGGTGCACGCCGTGGCCGGCACCAAGCGCGGCGCCCACCTCGCGCTCTCCCTGGAACGGCTGGACGCCCTGCTGGACCGCCCGGCCCGCCGCATCGGCCTGTCCGCCACCGTCCGCCCCGTCGACGAGGTGGCCCGCTTCCTGTCCCCGCGCCGCCGCGCCACCGTCGTCCAGCCGCCCAGCGGCAAGCGGTTCGAGCTGTCCGTGGTGGTGCCCGTCCCCGACCTGGGCGAGCTGGGCGGCTCCCCGGTCCCCGACGCCCCCGGCTCCGGCGAGAAGCCCTCCATCTGGCCCTCCGTCGAGGAGCGGATCGTCGACCTGGTGCGGGAGCACCGTTCCACCATCGTCTTCGCCAACTCCCGGCGGCTGGCCGAGCGGCTGTGCAACCGGATGAACGAGATCGCCCACGAGCGCGACACCGGCACCGCGCTCCCCGAGGAGCACTCCCCCGCCGACCTGATGGGCGGCTCCGGCGCCGCGAAGGGCGCACCCGCCGTGCTGGCCCGGGCGCACCACGGCTCGGTCTCCAAGGAGCAGCGCGCCCGCATCGAGGAGGACCTCAAGGCCGGCCGGCTGCCCGCCGTGGTGGCCACCTCCTCCCTGGAGCTGGGCATCGACATGGGCGCCGTCGACCTGGTCATCCAGGTGGAGTCCCCGCCCTCGGTGGCCTCCGGTCTGCAACGGGTGGGCCGCGCCGGGCACCAGGTGGGCGCGGTCTCCTCGGGCGTGGTCTTCCCCAAGTACCGGGGCGATCTCCTGCAATCCGCGGTGGTCACCGAGCGGATGCGGGCCGGCGCCATCGAGGCGCTGCGCATCCCCGCCAACCCGCTCGACGTACTGGCCCAGCAGTTGGTGGCGATGACCGCTCTGGACACCTGGGACGTGGACGAACTGCTGACCCTCGTGCGCGGCGCGGCCCCGTTCGCCGCGCTGCCCGAATCGGCCTTCCACGCGGTGCTCGACATGCTGGCCGGCCGCTACCCCTCGGACGCCTTCGCCGAGCTGCGCCCCCGCCTGGTGTGGGACCGGGTGGCGCACACCGTGACCGGCCGTCCCGGCGCCCAGCGGCTCGCGGTCACCTCCGGCGGCACCATCCCCGACCGCGGCCTGTTCGGGGTGTTCCTGGCCGGCTCCGATCCGCGCAAGGGCGGCGGCCGGGTCGGCGAGCTGGACGAGGAGATGGTGTACGAGTCGCGGGTCGGCGATGTCTTCACCCTCGGCACCACCTCCTGGCGGATCGAGGACATCACCCGGGACCGGGTGCTGGTCACCCCGGCGCCCGGGGTGCCGGGCCGGCTGCCGTTCTGGAAGGGCGACCAGCTGGGCCGCCCGCTGGAGCTGGGCCGGGCGCTGGGCGCGTTCGTCCGCGAGGTCGGCGCGCTGGAGCCGCCCGCCGCCCGGGAGCGGCTGGCGGCGGCCGGTCTCGACACCTGGGCGGTGGACAACCTCCTCGGCTACCTCGACGAACAGCGCACCGCCTGCGGGCACGTCCCGGACGATCGCACCATCGTGGTGGAGCGGTTCCGCGACGAGCTGGGCGACTGGCGGGTGGTGGTGCACTCCCCGTTCGGCGCCCAGGTGCACGCCCCCTGGGCCCTCGCGCTCGGTGCCCGGCTCACCGAACGCTTCGGCCTGGACGCCCAGGTACTGCACGCGGACGACGGCATCGTGCTGCGGCTGCCCGACATCGACCTGCTGGGCTTCGACCCCACCGGCGAGGCGCCCGACCCCGGCCTGGACCCGGCGCGCTACGCCGGCGACGACCAGTCCCCGCCGGTGACCGCCGCCGATGTGCTCTTCGAGGCCGGCGAGATCGACGACCTCGTCACCGAACAGGTCGGCGGCTCGGCGCTGTTCGCCGCCCGGTTCCGCGAGTGCGCGGCCCGCGCGCTGCTGCTGCCGCGCCGCGACCCGGGACGCCGCACCCCACTGTGGCAGCAGCGCCAGCGGGCCGCCCATCTGCTGTCGGTGGCCAGTGAGTTCGGCTCGTTCCCGATCGTCCTCGAAGCGGTAAGGGAATGCCTCCAGGACGTGTTCGACGTTCCCGGGCTCGCCGAACTCATGCGCGACATCGCCGGCCGCCGGGTGCGGCTGGTGGAGGTCACCACCCGCGAACCGTCCCCCTTCGCCCGCTCGCTGCTGTTCGGCTATGTGGCGCAGTATCTGTACGAGGGCGACTCCCCGCTGGCCGAGCGCCGCGCCGCCGCCCTGTCGCTGGACTCACGGCTGCTGTCCGAACTGCTCGGCAAGGCGGAGCTGCGCGAGCTGATCGATCCCAATGTGCTGGCCGAGCTGGAGCGCGAGCTGCGCTGGCTGACCCCGCAGCGACGGCTGAAGGACGCCGAGGCCGTCGCCGACGCACTGCGCGTACTGGGCCCGCTGACCGGCGCCGAGTTGACCGAGCGCGGCGCGGAAACCGACTGGGCCGAGCAGTTGGAGCGCGCCCGCCGCGCCCTGCGGGTGCGGATCGGCGGCCGGGAGCACTGGGTGGCGGTCGAGGACGCCGGGCGGCTGCGGGACGCTCTGGGGGCGGCGCTGCCGGTGGGGGTGCCCGAGGCGTTCACCGAGCCGGTGACCGATCCGCTGGGGGATCTGCTGGCCCGGCACGCCCGTACCCACGGCCCCTTCACCTCCGCGCACGCCGCAGAACGGTTCGGGCTCGGCACGGCGGTCGCCGACGGCGCGCTGCACCGGCTGGCGGCCGAGGGCAGGCTGGTGCAGGGCGAGTTCCATCCGCAGGGCCGCGGCCAGGAGTGGTGCGACGCCGGCGTGCTGCGCCGGCTGCGGCGCCGCTCGCTGGCCGTCCTGCGCCAGGAGCTGGAGCCGGTGCCGCCCACCGCGCTGGCCGCGTTCCTGCCCCGCTGGCAGCACGTCGGCGACCCGGCCGGCGGCGGCAGCGGCGGGCTGCGCGGCATCGACGGAGTGCTGCGCGCCGTGGAGCAGTTGCAGGGCGCGCCGGTGCCGGCCTCCGCGCTGGAACGGCTGGTGCTGCCGTCCCGGGTGCCCGGGTACGGCCCGCAGCTGCTCGATGAGCTGACCACCTCGGGCGAGGTGCTCTGGGCGGGCGCCGGGGCGCTGCCCGGCAAGGACGGCTGGGTGGCGCTGTATCCGGCCGACAGCGCCCCGCTGCTGCTGCCGCCCGCGCATCCGCTGGAGCTGACACCCGTGCACCAGGCGGTGCTGGCGGCCCTGGAGGGCGGCTACGGGCTGTTCTTCCGGCAGATCGCCGACCGGGTGCACGCCCAGCGGCCCGACGTACCCGAGGCGGCGCTGGCCGAGGCCGTGTGGGAGCTGGCCTGGTCCGGCCGGCTGACGAACGACTCGCTCGCCCCGCTGCGGGCGCTGCTGGGCTCCGGCCGCACCGCCGGGTCCACCGCGCACCGGGCCCGGCGCGGCACCCCGCGCGGCCGGTACGGCTCGCTGGCCCCGGCCGCGGGTCCCGGCGGTCGCCGGGCGCCGGCCTCCCGCGGGGGGCCGCCCACGGTGGCGGGCCGCTGGTCGCTGCTGCCGCACCCGGAGAGCGATCCGACGGTGCGCGCCCACGCCCTGGCCCGTACGCTGCTGGACCGGCACGGGGTGGTGACCCGGGGCGCGGTCGCCGCCGAGGGGGTGACGGGCGGTTTCGCCGCCGCCTACCGGGTGCTGTCGGTGTTCGAGGAGAGCGGCCAGGCGCGGCGTGGCTATGTGGTGGAGGGGCTGGGCGCCGCGCAGTTCGCGATGGAGGGCGCCGTGGACCGGCTGCGGGCGATCGCCGCGTCCGCAGAGCAGCGCACCGGCCCGGACGCAGCGGCCCGGGCGGTGGTGCTGGCCGCCGCCGATCCGGCGAACGCGTACGGCGCGGCGCTGCCCTGGCCCGAGCCGCCCCAGGGCGCCGGCCACAAACCGGGCCGCAAGGCGGGGGCGCTGGTGGTAGTGGTCGACGGTGCCCTGGTGTGCTACCTGGAGCGCGGCGGGCGCAGCCTGCTCGCCTGGCAGGACGGGGCGGGTACGGAGCCGCTGCGGACGGCGGCCGGGGCGCTGGCGGCGGCGGCCGGGCGGGGCTCGCTGGGCACCATCACGGTGGAGCGGATCAATGGCACGGCCGCGCTGTCGGACCCCGAATGGGTGCGGCTGCTGGAGGAGGCGGGCTTCCACGCGACCCCGCGCGGACTGCGGCTGCGCGGCTGATCGCGGATCGCGGATCGCGGATCGCGGATCGCCAGGGACCGTACTCCCTGCGCTCCGGCCCGCAAAGACCGACCGGGAAGGGCCCTGACGGCTCTCCCCGGCGGTGTGGTGCCTGTGTGCTCAGGCCGCTACGACGTCCACGGCCTCGGCCGACGCCTTGATCGTCACATGCTCCTCCGGACGGTGCGTGACCGAGGTCACGCGGACCGGGTTGAGCATCGGGCGCATCGGGGCCGGCACCGCGTCGCTCGCGGCGGACGCGGCCAGCTCGGCGAGCGCCAGCTCGTCGCTGACCTCCCGCATCAGCTCCGACATCCGCAGCTCAAGAGCGTCGCAGATGGCGGCCAGCAGCTCCGAGGACGCTTCCTTCTGCCCGCGCTCCACCTCGGAGAGATATCCGAGCGAGACCCGGGCTGACGAGGACACTTCGCGCAGAGTGCGGCCCTGTCGTTGGCGCTGCCGACGCAGCACGTCACCCAGTAGGCGACGGAGCAGAATCATCGGTGGCTCCCTCCTCGGACCGTTGGCCTCGCTTGCTTCATGCCCCACCGTACCGCCTCGGACTCCACCCGTGCGGGGAGCGATGTCTTGTTCACTCAGGGCTGCAAACATCCATCCTCTCCGTTCTGTTCCGTATTCTGCCCCGCTCTCGGGGCGGTATGGACGAGTTCTTCCCGCAGCAGAGCGAGCACCGCGCGTACGCTGCCGGCCCGGATCGTGGCGCGGTCCCCGCTCAGCCGGATCCGCTGAGCGACGACTCCCCCGGATCCGGGCGCCGAAACCGCGACATAGACGGTGCCCACCGGCTGACCGTCCTGCGGCTCCGGCCCCGCCACCCCCGTAGTGGCCACGCCCCAGTCGGCGCCGAGCCGCTCGCGCACCCCGGTGGCCAGCTGCCGGGCGACCTCCGCGTCCACGGCGCCGCGCTCCGCCAGCAGCGCGCCGTCCACCCCCAGCACCTCGCGCTTCACGTCGGTCGCGTACGCGGTGACCGAACCCCGGAAGACCCTGGAGGCCCCGGGGATGTCGGTGAGGGCCGCGGCCACCAGACCGCCGGTGAGCGACTCGGCCACCGCCAGGGTCGCTCCGCGCGCGGCCAGCAGGGTCAGTACCTGGGCCGCGGGGTTCCCCGCCGTGCCGTCGTCACTCACCGCTCGCTCTCCTCCCGCTCCGCCGCCGCTGCCGCTGCCGCTGTCCGCCGTGTCCGCCGCTCCCGGGCCAGCCCGGCCCGGCGCAGCACGATCGCCTGCCGTATGTAGTCGAGCCCGGTGCCGACGGTGAGCAGCACCGCCGCCGCCATCACCCACCAGCGAGCGGTGGCCAGCAGCCCGGGCAGCACCAGGATGTACATGCCCACCGCGACCCCCTGGGCGAGGGTTTTCAGCTTTCCGCCCCGGCTGGCGGGGATCACTCCGTGCCGGATGACCCAGAACCGCAGCGCGGTGATGCCCAGCTCGCGGGCGAGGATCACCGCGGTCACCCACCAGGGCAGCTCGGCCAGCAGCGACAGGCAGATCAGCGCGGCGCCCATGATCGCCTTGTCGGCGATCGGGTCGGCGATCTTGCCGAAGTCGGTGACCAGGTTGTACCGCCGGGCCAGCTCCCCGTCGAACAGGTCGGTGATCATGGCGATGGTGAACGCCGCCCAGGCCCAGGCCCGCCAGACCGGGTCGTGACCGCCGTCGACCAGCATGAGCAGCACGAAACCGGGTACCAGCAGCAGCCGGATCATGGTCAGCACATTGGCGATGTTCCACAGCCCGGGCCCGGCCGCCGTCGCCCCGGCCGCGGCCCGCCCGCCCGCCGGTCCTCCCTTGCCGGCCGCCGCGGCCGGCACATTGGTCATCTGTCCGCCCCGGCCCGCGCCGCGACGGCGGCGGTACGCGGCTCGGCCAGCAGATCCACTCCCTCGGCGCCGGTGATCTCGGTGTCGATGAACTCCCCGACCACCGGCACCACGGCGTGGGGGCCCCCGGTGATCAGCATCTGTCCATCGGTCTCGGGCGCCTGGTGGGCGGCGCGGCCGATCGCGATCACCCCGTCCTCGGCGCCGTCCTCGGCCGCGACCGACTCGATCAGCACCCGGGCCGGCTCCCCGATCCGGTCCTCGGCGCGCTGCGCGGTCAGCTGTTCGGCCAGCTGGGTGATGCGCTCCAGCCGCTCGGCGATCACTTCCGGAGCGTTCTTGTGCTCGTACGTGGCGGCCTCGGTGCCGTCCTCGTCCGAATAGCCAAAGACACCGATCGCGTCCAGATCCGCGCCGATCAGGAAGCGTTCAAGCTCGGCCAGGTCGGCTTCCGTCTCACCGGGGAAGCCCACGATGAAGTTCGAGCGCACCCCGGCCAGCGGCGCCTTGCCCCGGATGGTGGCCAGCAGCTCCAGGAAACGGTCGGTGTCCCCGAACCGCCGCATCGCGCGCAGCACCGCGGGCGCCGAGTGCTGGAAGGACAGATCGAAGTACGGGGCGACCTTCTCGGTGCCGGTCAGCACGTCGATCAGCCCGGGCCGCATCTCGGCGGGCTGGAGATAGCTGACCCGGATCCGCTCCAGACCGTCCACGGCGGCGAGTTCGGGCAGCAGGGTCTCCAGCAGCCGGATGTCACCGAGGTCCTTGCCGTAGGAGGTGTTGTTCTCGGAGACCAGCATGATCTCCTTGACGCCCTCCCCGGCCAGCCAGCGCGCCTCGCCGAGCACATCGGAGGGCCGCCGGGAGATGAACGAGCCCCGGAAGGACGGAATCGCGCAGAACGAGCACCGCCGGTCGCACCCGGAGGCCAGCTTGACCGAGGCCACCGGGCCGTCTCCCAGCCGGCGGCGCAGCGGCGCCCGCGGCCCGGAGGCCGGCGCCACCCCCGCCGGCAGGTCCGCCGGAACGCTCTCCCCGTGTCCGGGCAGCGCCACCTCGGCGCCCTGCCGCTCCACCGGGCTGATCGGCAGCAGCTTGCGCCGGTCCCGGGGGGCGTGCGCCACATGGCCGCCGCCGGACAGGATGGAGCCCAGCCGTTCGGAGATGTCCGCGTAGTCGTCGAAGCCGAGCACCCCGTCCGCCTCGGGAAGGGCCTCGGCCAGTTCCTTGCCGTACCGCTCGGCCATGCAGCCGACCGCGACCACCGCCTGAGTACGGCCCCGCCCCTCGCCGGCCGACGCCTTCAGATCGCTGGCCTCCAGCAGGGCGTCCACCGAGTCCTTCTTGGCGGCCTCGACGAATCCGCAGGTGTTGACCACGGCCACATCCGCGTCCGCCGCGTCCTCGACCAGGTCCCAGCCGTCTGCGGCCAGCCGCCCCGCCAGCTCTTCGGAATCCACCTCATTACGGGCGCATCCAAGGGTGACCAGGGCAACGGTACGGCGATCGGGCATGGCCTCAGCCTACTTCGTCCCCACCGGGCCACCCGCCCCCGGCCCGGCAACAGCCCCCGCCGCACGGTCGTGCGACCGCGCGAGGGGTCGCTCAGCCTTCTTCGGGGTCGCCCTTGGTGTACGTGAGCCGCTGCACCTGGCCCATGTCCCCGACGCTGTCGAGGGGCTTGCCGTTCACATGCAGCCGCACGGCGCCGGCGTTGCCCAGCACCAGATCGATCTGGTCGTCGTCCACGAAGGTCTGGGAGTCGCCGTCGTTCAGCACCCCCTCGAACAGCAGCCGGCCGCTGCTGTCCTTCGCGGAGATCCAGCTCGACCCGCCCTCCACGCTGGCCATCACCGTGACCTTGTCGGCCGGCACCCCGGCCACCGCCTCGTCGGACGGATCCGGCTCCGGCTCGACGGGCGGATCCGGCTCGTGCCCCTGCTCCGCGCCCTCCGCCTCGCCCTCGGCGGTCGGCGAGGGCGACGGGCTCTCCTTCGCCACCGGGCCGCCCGGCGAGGTGCCGCCGCCGCTGAGGAAGGTGAAGCCGACGAAGGCGATCACCGCGACGATCGCGGCGACCATGGCGGCCGTCCAGTTGGGGCGCCGCGGCTCGGGCCGGATGCGCTCCGCCTCGAAGACCGGCGCGGTCGGCGCGGGCAGCGGCGCGCTGCCCTCCTGCTCCGAGTACAGCGCGATCACCTCGGCCGGGTCGAGCCCGACCGCCCGCGCGATCATCCGGATGTGCCCGCGCGCGTAGACGTCACCGCCGCAGCGGGAGAAATCGTCCGCTTCGATGGCATGGATGATCGGAGCCCGCACCCGAGTGGCGGTACTGACCTCATCAACGGTCAGCCGCGCATCGATCCGGGCCTGCTGAAGAGTGCGACCGACGGAAGGCCGGTCCTTGGCGAGGGAATTGCCGTTGGACACGGGCGGGCCTTTCGAGCGTGAACCGCGTGCTGTGCGCACAAGTCTAGGGGGGAGGCCGAAGGAACGAGCAACCGGGCCGGTGAACTTTGTCCGCCAACCGAATGGTCCCGCCCGCGCCGCCGCCCCGTCCCGCTCACCGCACCCGATTACGCCTTACGGGTGAGGCTCACCCCGGATCACCGCCAGTACCCCGGCCAGTTCGTCCGGTTTCACCAGCACATCCCGCGCCTTGGATCCCTCGCTCGGCCCCACCACACCCCGCGACTCCATCAGATCCATCAGCCGCCCGGCCTTGGCGAAGCCGACCCGCAGCTTGCGCTGGAGCATCGAGGTCGAGCCGAACTGGGTGGTGACCACCAGTTCCGCCGCCTGGCACAGCAGATCCAGATCGTCGCCGATCTCCTCGTCGATCTCCTTCTTCCGCCCGCCGCCGCCGACCGTGACGTCGTCGCGGAAGACCGGGGCCATCTGCTCCTTGCAGTGCCGCACCACGGCGGCCACCTCGGCCTCGGTGATGAAGGCGCCCTGCATCCGGGTGGCCTTGCTGTCGCCCATCGGCAGGAAGAGCCCGTCCCCCTTGCCGATCAGCTTCTCCGCGCCCGCCTGGTCCAGGATCACCCGGCTGTCCGCCAGCGAGGAGGTCGCGAACGCCAGCCGCGAGGGCACATTCGCCTTGATCAGACCGGTGACCACATCCACGCTCGGCCGCTGGGTGGCCAGCACCAGATGGATCCCGGCCGCCCGCGCCAGCTGCGTGATGCGGACGATCGCGTCCTCCACATCGCGCGGCGCCACCATCATCAGGTCGGCCAGCTCGTCCACGATCACCAGCAGATACGGGTACGGGGTCGGCTCACGCTCGCTGCCCGGCGGCACGGTGACCTTCCCCGCCTTCACCGCCGCGTTGAAGTCGTCGATGTGCCGGAACCCGAACGCGGCCAGATCGTCGTACCGCAGATCCATTTCGCGCACCACCCACTGGAGCGCTTCCGCGGCCCGCTTGGGGTTGGTGATGATCGGGGTGATCAGATGCGGGATGCCCTCGTACGCGGTCAGCTCCACCCGCTTGGGGTCCACCAGCACCAGCCGGACCTCCTCCGGCGTGGCCCGCAACATCACCGAGGTGATCAGGCAGTTGATGCACGAGGACTTGCCGGAGCCGGTGGCGCCGGCCACCAGCAGATGCGGCATCTTCGCCAGATTGGCCGCCACATAGCCGCCCTCGACGTCCTTGCCGAGGCCCACCAGCAGCGGATGGGTGTCGCCCACCGAGTCGGCGGTACGCAGCACATCCCCGAGGTTGACCATCTCCCGGTCGCTGTTGGGAATCTCGATCCCGACCGCGGACTTGCCCGGGATCGGGCTGATGATCCGTACATCGGGGCTGGCCACCGCGTACGCGATGTTCTTGGTCAGCGCGGTGATCTTCTCCACCTTGACCGCAGGGCCCAGCTCCACCTCGTAGCGAGTGACGGTCGGCCCCCGGGTGAAGCCGGTGACGGCCGCGTCCACCTTGAACTCGGTGAACACATTGGTCAGCGACTCCACCACCGCGTCATTGGCGGCGCTGCGGGTCCGTCCGGGGCCGCCCCGTTCCAGCAGATCGAGGGAGGGCAGCGCGTAGGTGATGTCCCCGGCCAGCTGGAGCTGTTCGGCGCGCGGCGGCAGCACCTCCACCAGTTCGGGGGCGCTCTTCGTCAGATCCGGCACCCCGCCGCCCGCGCCCGTGCCACGCTGCGCGGGCGGCGCGGCGGCACCGCTGCCGGCGGAAGCGGCGGTACGGGAGCGGCCGGTGGCCACCCGGCTGCTCAGATCGGCGACCAGCGGCGAGGGCTGCACCCCGTGCAGCACCGCCCCGTCCAGCGCGGCGGCGGTCGCGGCGGCCACATCGATCGGGTCGCCGTCCCGCTCGCGCGCCCCCTTGCGGCCACGCGGCGCCCCGCGGCGTTCCAGCGCCTCGGTCTCCAGCGCCTCGGCGTCGTCGGCCGGCGGGCCTTCGGCACGGCGCGGCCGGCGCGGACGCACCGGGCGTCGCTCGCCCTCGTACCCGCCATCGGGCGGGTACGGCTCGCCGTCCGCGCCGTCCTCCGTGTACACCCGCAGCCGGACGGCGGCCTGCCGCACCCGGCGCGGGATGGCGTTGACCGGGGTGGCGGTCACCACCAGCAGTCCGAAGACGGTCAGCAGCACCAGCAGCGCCACGGCCAGCATCTCACCGAGTGTCAGAATCAGCGGACGGGAGGCGGCCCAGCCGAGGTAGCCGCCGGTGTCGCGCAGCGCCTGGGCGCCGTCGCTGCGGCCGGGGGCCCCGGTGGCGATGTGCACCAGACCCAGCACACCGATCACCAGCGCGGTCAGTCCGACCACGATCCGGCCGTTCGCCTCACGCTTTTCGGGGTGGGCGAAGAGCCGTACCGCCATGAAGCCGAGCAGCAGCGGGAACACCAGGTCGAGGCGGCCCAGCGCCCCGGTGATGACCAGGGTGATGAGATCGCCGACCGGGCCCTGGAGGTTGGCCCAGGTGCCGGCCATCACCACCAGCGCGAGGCCCAGCAGCAGCAGGGCGAGGCCGTCCTGCCGCAAATCGGGGTCGAGTCCTTTGGTGCCACGCCGTATTCCGCGCATGACCGCACCCACCGAGTGCGCGATGCCCAGCCACAGCCGGCGGGCGACGCGCACCACGATGTTGCGTTTGGGCGCGGCCTTCTTCCTGGCCGGCGGCTTGCGGGCCGCCGTCTTCTTCGCGGGCGCTCTCCTGGCGGGCGCCGTCTTCCCGGCTCCCCCGCCGCCGCGCCCGGCGCCTGCGCCGCTGGAACCCCTGCCGGACGTACCTGAAGCCATGAGGGGCAGATTACCGGGGACTTCACGCCGGAGCACGGATACCGCTCCCGAGCGTTACCCCAATGCTGCGCCCCGCCGGGGTGCCGGCCCCCGGACCCGGCACCCATCCCGTCACCGGGTCCGGTCAAGCCCGCCCGGTCCCGTCAGGGGGAGTCCTCCACCGGGCCGGGGTCGCCGGAGCCGGGCTCCAGCGCGTCCAGCGCCCTGCGCAGCCCGGACAGCTTCCGCTCCAGGTGCGCCGCCGTGGACACCGCCGCCGAGCCGCCCGACTCGGCGAGCTCCTTGGACAGCGCCTCGGCCTGCTCCTCCACGGCCGCCAGCCGCGCCGACAGCTCCGGCAGCAGCCCGCCCGGGCTCCGCTCGCCCTCGGCCGGTGCGGCGCCGCCCTCCAGCTCACGGCGCAGCAGCGCGGCCTGCTCCCGCAGTTGCACGTTCTTCATGTGCAACTCGACGAACACCGAGACCTTCGCCCGCAGCACCCACGGGTCGAAGGGCTTGGAGATGTAGTCCACCGCGCCCGCCGCATAGCCCCGGAAGGTGTGGTGCGGGCCGTGATTGATCGCGGTGAGGAAGATGATGGGGATGTCCCGGGTGCGTTCCCGCCGCTTGATGTGCGCGGCGGTCTCGAAGCCGTCCATCCCCGGCATCTGGACGTCCAGCAAAATCACTGCGAAATCGTCTGTGAGCAGCGCTTTGAGCGCTTCCTCCCCTGACGATGCCCGGACCAGCGTCTGATCGAGCGCGGAGAGGATTGCCTCCAGCGCCAGCAGATTCTCGGGTCGGTCATCGACCAGGAGGATCTTGGCCTTCTGCACCATGGCCCGTCCTCCTCGCCCCTCGCGGCGCCGCCGTGGCGCGCCGCTGTCCAGGACGGCTGTTGTGCACGCCGCCCACTCCTGTGCCGGACATGTTGGCACCCACGCGCGCGGGACCGCCAGCGATCCCGGTCACCGGCCCGGGGGCGGCGGCCTTCGGTGGGCCCGCTTCATCACGGGAAGCCGAAAACGCTCCGGCCACCTCCCCGCTCCACGGGCGATCGCCCTGCCCGCCGTGTCAGCAACCGACCACACAAGGCGCCCGGTGATCAGCACATTGCGCTGCGTCACCATACCATGGGCGCACTGGAGCGGCGAACAGAGTGAACCGCACTGGGTCAACGCCCGCAAGCCCCCGATGGTTCCGCCAACCCGGCCGTGGGAAAGGTCACTTCCTCTCGATCCACTCCTCCATCACGGCCACCAGGTGGTCGGTGTCCACCGGCTTGGTCACATAGTCCGAGGCGCCCGACTCGATGCTCTTCTCCCGGTCGCCCTGCATCGCCTTCGCGGTCAGCGCGATGATCGGCAGCCCGGCGAACTGCGGCATCCGGCGGATCGCGGCGGTGGTCGCGTACCCGTCCATCTCCGGCATCATGATGTCCATCAGCACGAGCACCACATCCTCGTTGGACTCCAGCACCTCGATGCCCTCACGCCCGTTCTCCGCGTAGAGCACCGAAAGACCGTGCTGCTCCAGCACGCTGGTCAGCGCGAACACATTGCGGACATCGTCGTCGACGATCAGCACCTTGCGGCCCCGGAAGTCGTGGAACTCCCGGCGCCTGCGCACCGCGTCCTTGCCCGGCTCCCCCTCCCGCGCCGACTCACCGCTACGGGCACCCGCCGCCGCGCCGTCCGGCACCGCCGGCTCCCGGAACCGTCGCGTCATGGTCGCCGCCGCCCGCTCCGCCGCCGACACCGCCTTGCGCGTCTCCGGGCCGCCCCGCGGACGGTCCGCGCTCGCCCGCGCCCTCGGCAGCGCCGGCACCGCCGCCGCCGGGACGCCGGCCGCGGGCGCCGGTACGGGCTCGGCCCCGGGCCGTACCGCACCCGCCGCCACCGCACCGTCCGGCTCCGGGGACCGCGCCGCCTCCAGGGCGCGCCGCTCCGCCGCCTTGCGGGCGATCGCCTCCCGGGTCTGCGCGCTGTCCAGCACCGGCGCGCCCTCCGTCAACTGCCGGTAGCCGGGCGGCGGCAGCTCGGTGGGGTGCAGCGGCAGGAACAGCGTGAACGTCGACCCGCGCCCCGGCTCGCTCGCCGCGTGGATCTCCCCGCCCAGCAGCCGGGCGATCTCCCGGCTGATCGACAGCCCGAGCCCGGTCCCCCCGTACTTGCGGCTGGTGGTGCCGTCCGCCTGCTTGAACGCCTCGAAGATCACCCGCATCTTGCTCGCCGCGATCCCGATCCCGGTGTCCGAGACGGAGAACGCCACCAGCTGCGCGTCCGCGTTCTCGATCGAGCCGTTGGCCAGCATCTGCTCGCGGATCTCGTACGGCACCTCCGCGCCGGCCGCCCGGATCACCAGCTCCACCGAACCGGTGTCGGTGAACTTCACCGCGTTCGACAGCAGATTCCGCAGCACCTGCAACAGCCGCTGCTCATCGGTGTGCAGCGTGGCCGGCAGCTCGGGCGAGACCCGCACCGACAGCTCCAGATTCTTCTCCGCCGTCAACGGCCGGAAGGACGCTTCCACATAGTCCACCAGCTGCACCAGCGCGATCCGGGCCGGCGAGACATCCATCTTGCCCGCCTCGACCTTCGACAGATCGAGGATGTCATTGATCAGCTGGAGCAGATCCGAACCCGCGCCGTGGATCGTCTCCGCGAACTCCACCTGCTTGCGCGACAGATTGCCCTCCGCGTTGTCCGCCAGCAGCTTCGCCAGAATCAGCAGCGAGTTCAGCGGGGTGCGCAGCTCGTGCGACATGTTCGCCAGGAACTCCGACTTGTACTTCATCGACAGCGCCAGCTGCTCGGCCCGCTCCTCCAGCACCTGCCGGGCGTCCTCGATCTCCGAGTTCTTCACCTCGATGTCCCGGTTGGTGCGCGCCAGCTGATCCGCCTTGCGCACCAGTTCCTCGTTCGAGTTCTTCAGCGCCTTCTGCTGCCCCTCCAGCTCGTTACGGGTCGCCCGCAGCTTGTCCGCGGTCTCCTGCGTCTGATCGAGCAGCATCTTGGTACGGGTGTTGACGCTGATCGTGTTCACACTGCCGGCGATCATCTCCGCCATCTGGTTCAGGAAGTCCCGCTCGATGACCGTGAACTCACCGAAGGTCGCCAGCTCCAGCACCCCCAGCACCCGGTCCTCGAACACCACCGGCAGCACGATCACCTGCGCCGGCGGCGCCTGCCCCAGCCCTGAGGAGATCGCCAGATAACCCTCCGGCGTCGGCCCGAACATGATCGTCCGGCGCTCCGCCGCCGCCGTACCGATCAGCGAGTCACCCGGCCGGAACGAGGTGGGATGCGCCCCCGCCGCGTACCCGTAACTGCCGATCAGCCGCAGCTCGAACCCGTCCCCGTCATCGGGCCCCGCCACCACCGGCGACTCCGCGTCGGCCGGCATCGACAGGAAGAACGCGCCGTGCTGCGCGGACACCGCCGGCGCCAGCTCGCTCATGATCAGCCCCGCCACGTCCTTCAGATCGCGACGGCCCTGCATGAGCGCCGAGATCCGGGCCAGATTGCTCTTGAGCCAGTTCTGCTCGTCATTGGCCTTGGTGGTGTCCCGCAGATTGGTGATCATGGTGTTGACGCTCTCCTGGAGCGCCAGGATCTCGCCCTCCGCGTCGGTGTCGATCTTCACCGTGTGATCCCCGCGGGTCACCGCCGTGGCCACCCGGGCGATCTCCCGCACCTGCATGGTCAGATTGCCGGCCATCACATTGACGTTGTCGGTCAGGTCCTTCCAGGACCCGTCCACATCACGGACCACGGCCTGGCCGCCCAACTGCCCGTCCGTCCCCACCTCGCGGGCCACCCGGATCACCTGATCGGCGAACATCGACAGCTGATCCACCATCGTGTTGATCGTGCTCTTCAGCTCCAGGATCTCGCCCTGGGCATTGATGTCGATCTTCTTCGTCAGATCACCGCGCGCGATCGCCGTCGTCACCTCGGCGATGTTGCGCACCTGAAGCGTCAGATTGGTGGCCATCTGGTTCACCGACTCGGTCAGATCGCGCCAGGTCCCCGACACCCCCGGCACATTGGCCTGACCACCCAGCTGCCCCTCGGTGCCCACCTCGCGCGCCACCCGGGTGACCTCGTCCGCGAACGACGACAGCGTGGTCACCATCTTGTTGACGGTGTCGGCGAGCTGCGCCACCTCACCGCTGGCCTCGATCGTCACCTTCTTCGACAGATCGCCGTTCGCCACCGCCGTGGCCACGTCCGAGATCCCGCGCACCTGCATGGTCAGATTGCTGGCCATCACATTGACGTTGTCGGTCAGGTCCTTCCAGGTGCCCGACACCCCGCGCACCCGCGCCTGGCCACCGAGCTGGCCCTCCGTACCCACCTCACGCGCGACCCCGCTCACCTGGTCGGCGAACGAGGACAACTGGTCGACCATCGTGTTGACCGTGGTGACCAGCTCCAGGATCTCGCCCCGGGCATCCACCAGGATCTTCTTGGTCAGATCACCGTCCGCGACCGCCTTCATCACCCCGGCGATACCCCGCACCTGATCCGTCAGATTGTTCGCCATGCTGTTGACGGACTGGGTGAGGTCCTTCCAGGTGCCGGACACCCCGTCCACCTGG
Source organism: Streptomyces sp. NTD107 (assembly GCF_059510435.1). Lineage (NCBI taxonomy): Bacteria > Bacillati > Actinomycetota > Actinomycetes > Kitasatosporales > Streptomycetaceae > Streptomyces > Streptomyces sp. NTD107. Next base: position 169,770 of record NZ_JCAJZV010000012.1, read on the forward strand.
GCCTGGCCCCCCAGCCGGCCCTCGGTGCCCACCTCCTGGGCCACCCGCGTCACCTGATCGGCGAACGACGACAGCTGGTCCACCATCTGGTTCAGGGTGTCCTTGAGCTCAAGGATCTCGCCCTGCGCGTCCACCGTGATCTTCCGCGACAGATCACCGCGGGCCACCGCCCTGGCCACCTCCGAGATGCCCCGCACCTGGATGGTCAGGTTGGTCGCCATGTCATTGACGGAGTCCGTCAGATCACGCCACACCCCGCCGACCCCGGCCACCACCGCCTGGCCGCCCAGCCGGCCCTCCGTACCCACGTCCCGGGCCACCCGCGTCACCTGGGCCGCGAACATCGACAGCTGATCCACCATCGTGTTCATGCTGTTCTTCAGTTCGAGGATCTCACCGCGGGCACCCACGGTGATCTTCCGCGACAGGTCGCCCCCGGCCACCGCCATCGTCACCTGCGCGATGCCCCGCACCTGATCCGTCAGATTGGTGGCCATCTCATTGACGGAGTCCGTCAGCTGCCGCCAGGTGCCGGACACCCCGTCCACCCGCGCCTGACCACCCAGCCGGCCCTCGATCCCCACCTCGGTCGCCACCCGCGTCACCTGCTCCGCGAACGACGACAGCTGATCCACCATCGTGTTGACGGTGTTCTTCAGCTCGGCCATCTCACCCGAGACATCCACCGTGACCTTCTGCGACAGATCACCATTGGCGACCGCCTTCGTCACCTGCGAGATGTCACGGACCTGCCCCGTCAGATTCCGGAACGCCGTATTGACCGAATCCGTCAGGTCCTTCCACGCCCCGGCCACCCCCAGCACCGACGCCTGACCGCCCAGCGCCCCCTCGTGCCCGATCTCCCGCGCCACCCGGGTCACCTCGGACTGGAACGACGACAACTGGTCGACCATCGTGTTGACCGTCGTCTTCAGCTCCAGCATCTCGCCGGAGACATCCACGGTCACCTTCTTCGACAGATCACCGTTCGCCACCGAGGTCGTCACCTCGGCGATGTCCCGCACCTGCGCCGTCAGATTGCGGAACGCGTCATTGACGGTGTCGTTCAGCTCCTTCCAGGTACCGGCCACCCCGTGCACCCGTGACTGCGCGTCCAGCCGGCCCTCCGTACCGATCTCGGAGGCCGCCCGCGTCACCTCGTCCGCGAAACTCCGCAGCGTGCCGTTCATCTCCGTGACGGTGCGCGCCAGCTGCGCCACCTCGCCCCGCGCGCTCACCCGGATCGTCTGCGACAGATCACCATTGGCCACCGCCGTCGTCACCCGGGCGATGTCCCGCACCTGAAGCGTCAGATTCTTCGCCATCGTGTTGACGTTGTCGGTCAGGTCCTTCCAGACCCCCGCCACGCCCTCCACCTGCGCCTGACCGCCCAGCTGCCCCTCGGTGCCCACCTCGCGGGCCACCCGCGTCACCTCGGACTGGAAGGAGGACAGCTGATCCACCATGGAGTTCACGGTGTTCTTCAGCTCCTGCATCTCCCCCGCCACATGGACGGTGACCTTCTGCGACAGGTCACCGTCCGCCACCGCCTTGGTGACCGTGGAGATGTCACGCACCTGCGCGGTGAGCCGCAGCACCATCTGGTTCACCGAGTCCGTCAGGTCCTTCCAGGTACCCGACACCCCCGGCACATGCGCCGAACCGCCCAGCTTGCCCTCGGTCCCCACCTGGCTGGCCACCCGGGTCACCTCATCGGTGAACTCCGACAGCTGATCCACCAGACCGTTGACCGTACGCCCCACCTTCAGGAACTCACCGCGCAGCGGACGCCCCGAGCCATTGCCGCCCGGCGCCTTGAGTTCCATCCGCGGCGCCAGATCACCGACCGCGACCGCCGACAGCACCCGCCCCACCTCGGCCATCGGGCGCGCCAGATCGTCGACCAGCTCATTGGCGTCATCGATCGCCTTCGCCCAGGCGCCGTCGCTGACCCCGCTCTCCATCCGCTCGGTGAGCTTCCCCTCCCGGCCCACCACCCGGCGCACCCGCGACAACTGCCCGGTGAGATGGAGATTACGGTCCGCGACCTCGTTGTAGACGGCGGCCAGCTCGGCCATCGGCCCTTCCCCGGCCACCGTCAGCCGCCGCCGGAAGTTGCCGTCCCGCATCGACTCCAGAGCGGAGAGCAGCCGGCCCAGCGCCACGGCGTCCACTTCCACCGTCCCGCTCCCCCGAGACTTCCCGCCACGCCCACGCGTACCGGCGCGCGCCACCGCTCCCTCAGACACCACTGTGTCCCTCCTGCAGGATCGACCATTTCGCCCGGGCTTACCTCAACGAGCCTTCCCAGTGTTTCACTCCCGAAGAACCGGGCGATAACAGTTCGGCAGCATCGCACACCCGGGTATCCCGGTCAGGGGGAAATCACCGGATCCGCCGCCCGCGCGGGCGGCCAACGTCAGTAATCTGGCTTCCGGCCGTCGATGAGGCGCCCGCAAGCGACAAGAGACCTTTTTGGGGGAGTGACGTGATCACCGCGCGAGCCGCTGCCACCTTCGAGCCGGTTGGGCGCTCCGTCGCCACGGCGCGCGGCTTCGTCCGGGACACCCTTCAGGGCTGGGGACTGGCCGAGCTGATCGAGGACGCCGTCGTCCTCACCAGCGAGCTGGTCACCAACGCCGTCATCCACGCCGGCACCGCCGCCGAGGTCCGCTGCCTGCGCGACGAGAACGGCGTCCGCTTCGAGATCCTCGACCGCCACCCCGAACGCGAACTGCCGCTCGGCGACATGAGCCGTGGCCGCGACCTGAACAGCGAGGGCGGGCGCGGGCTCATGCTCTGCGCCGCGCTCGCCTCCCGCTGGGGCGTCGACTACACCGCCGCCGACAAATGCGTGTGGTTCCGCCTCGAACAACAGACCTTCCCGGCCGGCACCCGCTCCGCCGGGCCCCCGCTGCCCACCACGGCGCTGCCCCTCGCCGAGACCCGGGTCAGGGTCGCCGTCATCCAGGTCGACCGCACCGACACCGTCACCGCCTGGAACGCCGACGCCCAGGCCCTGTTCGGCTACCCGCCCGAGCAGGTCATCGGCAAACCACTGGCCGACCTCGCCGCCTGGCCGCAGACCCCCGGCACCGGCACCGGCATCGCCGAGGCGCTGTCCCTGTCCCGCTGGGAGGGCAGCTACGGCCTGCGCGACTCCGAGGGCCGTACGGTCCCGGTCTACGCCTGCCATCTGCGGGTCCGCGACGCCCGCGGCGAACCCTCCACCGTCTGCCTGATCGTCCACGACCGCGAACGCGCCATCCTCCAGACCCCCACCCGCGGCCCGGTACGCCCCGGCGGCGGCGCCGAGGGCGGCGAACGGCCGCAGAGCGACCCGCTGGACGCCCTCATCGGCTCCCCGCCGCCCGACGACCTCAACGGCCTGCTCCAGCGCACCGTGGAGCGCGCCCGCGACCTCCTGGACGGCGACGCGGCGTTCCTGCTGCTGGCCACCGACGACGAGACCGAGCTGGAGGTACGCGCCTCCACCGGGCTCCCCTCCACCCGCCAGCGGTTCGCCCGCGTCCCCGTGGAGGCCGGCAGCGGACGGTACGGCTCCGCCCGGATGCCCTCCGTCCACGAGGACCTGGCCTCCTCCCCCGGCGCCGTACCGCTGCTCTCCGGCACCGGCATGCACGCCGTGGTCACCGTGCCGCTCAAGGTCGAGGGCCGGCTCACCGGCTCCCTCGGTGTCGCCTCCGAGACCCCCGGCCGCTTCAGCAACGAAGAGGCGCTGCGCCTCCAGTTCGCCGCCGACCGCATCGCACTCGCCGTCGAATCCGCCCGGCTCACCGAGCTGGAGCGGCTGCGCCGCAACTCGCTGTCCTTCCTGGTGGAAGCCTCCGAACTGCTGGCCGGCACCCTGGACCGCGACCAGACGCTGGCCCTGATGGCCCAGATGGTGGTGCCCACCCTGGCCACCTGGTGCGGCGTCTACACCATCCCCGAGGCCGGCGCCGAGCCCGTACTGTCCTATGTCCTGCACGAGGACGAGGACCGCATCGACGGCATCAAGGACCTGCTGGCCCGCGTCGATCCGCCGGACCCGGACATCGGACTCGGGGTCCGGCCCTGGACCGCGCCCGCCGACGCCGCCCACAACTCCGCACTGCGCAGCTCTCTGCGCAGCCTGGCGATGGGCCGGCTGCCCGCGCCCCGTACCCCGGGCCCCAGTCTCGCGACGGCCGCGGCGGTGGGCGGCGAGACGGTGCTGCTGCCGCTGATCGCCCGCAACCGGGTCATCGGCCTGCTGGCGCTTGGCCAGCCCGCCGACGAGCGCTTCCGCCAGGACATCCTGGAGCTGGCCGAGGACCTGTCCCGGCGGGCCGCCCTGGCGCTGGACAACGCCCGGCTCTACAGCGAGCGCACAGCCACCAGCCAGTCTCTCCAGCGCAGCCTGCTGCCGCCGGAGCTGCCGCACATCGACGGCGTCGACGTGGAGGTCATCTACCGGGCGGCGGGCGAGGGCAACGAGGTCGGCGGCGACTTCTACGACGTCTTTCCGATCCGCGAGGGCGCCTACGGCTTCGCGATAGGAGACGTGTGCGGTACGGGGCCACTCGCCGCGGCGGTCACCGGGCTCGCCCGGCACGCGCTGCGGCTGCTGGCCCGTGAGGGCCTGGGCGGCCCCGCGGTGCTGGAGCGCCTGAACGCGGCCATCCTGGACGAGGGTTCCCGCTCGCGCTTCCTGACGCTGCTGTACGGCGAGCTGTGGCCGCAGCCGGGCGGCGGCGCGCTGCTGAAGATGGTCTGCGCCGGCCACCCGCTGCCGCTGCGGCTGACCCGCGACGGCCGGGTGGAGGCCGCGGCCGATCCGCAGCCGCTGCTGGGTGTGATGGAGGACCTGGAGCTGTACGAGCAGCACACCACGCTCAACCCGGGCGATGTCCTGCTGTGCGTGACCGACGGCGTCACCGAACGCCGGGAAGGCACCCGCATGCTGGGCGACGACGGTCTGGCCGAGGTGCTGAGCAACTGTACGGGCCTGACCGCCGGCGCCGTCGCGGCCCGCGTGCTGCGCGCCGTGGAACGCTTCGCCTCTGACGCCCCGTCGGACGACATGGCGATCCTGACGCTGCGTATCCCGGAGTAAGCGGGTTCGGGGGAATGGCGTGAGCCGTTCCCCCGACCGGATCGGCCTGGAGCAGAAAGCCGAAAACACAGAAGGCCCCCGCCTCGTGGCGGGGGCCTTCTCTTTCAAAGTCTTTCAACAACTCTGAATGTGAACTTCAGAGCCCCAAAACGGAATCGAACCGTTGACCTTCTCCTTACCATGGAGACGCTCTGCCGACTGAGCTATTGGGGC